>NZ_MDZB01000151.1 GCF_001816145.1 Hymenobacter lapidarius
TCAGCCGACGGCAGGGCAAAGGGAGTAATGGGACGAGGCATAGGTCCCCAACTTCAACCCCCTTTATTTTGTTGCCTAATTCACTTGACTAAGCACTAGTTCTAATTACCGTCAGGTGTTACCAGAACTTCACGTATAGCGCTGTGATGAGCAGGATGATGGCCGTAATCAGGGCCAGTTGCCGGGGCGCAACCCGGAACATGCCCTGCTCCAGGTGAATGGCTTTGGGGTTCACCGCCGGCCCGGCCAGGCTGATGACCACCATCAGGGCGATGGTGAGGAAAAACGACCAGCCCATGCTCACCAGAAACGGTACTTCGAACACGCCTTTGGCGTTGCGGAAGGCCGAGTAGAACAGCGTTTCGGGGCCGAAGAGGCGGGTGGCAAAATCGTTGAAAAACAGCGAGAAGCCGAAGCCCGCCAGCATCCCGGCCACCGCCGCCGGGGCCGTGGTGCGCTTCCAGAACATGCCCAGCAGGAACACGGCCACGATGCCCGGTGATACGTAGCCCGTGTACTTCTGCACGAAGGTGAAGCCGCCGTTGCCGCCCACGCCCAGCAAATCCTCCCAGGTGAAGGCCACGGCCAGCAGCATGGCCACCAGCACCGTAACACGGCCCACCCACACCAGCTTTTTTTCCGTAGCCCCGGGGTTGAGGTAGCGGCGGTAGATGTCGAGGGTGAAGATGGTCGAAATCGAGTTGACCTTGCCCGCCAGCGAGGCCACGATGGCTGCGGTGAGGGCCGCGAGGCTCAGGCCCTTCAGGCCGTTGGGCAGGAAGGTGAGAATGGCCGAGTAGGCGTTGTCGGGGTTCACGCCCGCGCCGCCGGCGCTCATCTCGGCCTGCAGGCTGCCCTGCTGGTGCAGTACGTAAGCCGCAATGCCGGGCAGCACCACCACCAGCGGCATAATCAGCTTAAGCAAAGCCGCGAACAGGATGCCGGTGCGGGCCGTTTTCAGGTCGGCGCCCAGGGCCCGCTGCGTGATGTACTGGTTGCAGCCCCAGTAGTTGAGGTTGGCTACCCACTGCCCACCGGTGTACATCACCAGGCCCGGCAGGGCCAGGTATTTGCTCACGTAGGTCTGCGTTGAGTCGGGCGTGGGCTTGTTGAATATCATGTGAAAGTGGTCGTCGGCCGCGCCCATCAGCGCCTGAAAGCCGGCGATGGCGCTGCTGCCCAGCCCAAATTTCTGGCTCACTAGCACCAGCGCCAGGTAGCTGGTGGCCAGGCCGCCCACCAGCAGTACAGCCACCTGAATAACATCGGTGTAGCCCACCACCTTCATGCCGCCGAGCGTGATGAAGAGCGCGAACACGGCCAGCCCCACCAGAATGAGGTGGAAGGTGCCGCTGCCGGTGCTGCCCACCAAGTTGTTGATGGCCAGCGCCCCGAGGTAGAGAATGACCGTCAAGTTGACGGCGATGTACAGGAAGAGCCAGAAAATGCTCATAATCAGGCTCAGCGTGGCGTTGTAGCGCTGCTCCAGAAACTGCGGCATGGTGTAGATTTTCTGCCGCAGGTAAATCGGCATGAAGTACACGGCCACGAAAATGAGGACGATGGCCGCCACCCACTCGTAAGCCGCCACGGCTAAGCCCTGCGAAAAGCCGGCCCCCGACGCCCCAATGAACTGCTCGGCCGAGATGTTGGAGGCTATCATGCTGGCCCCAATGGCCCACCACGTCAGCGAGCCCTCGGCCAGGAAATAGTCCTTCGTACTCATCTCCGAGCTTTGCTTGCGCTTGTAGATGTAGTAGCCGTAGCCCGACACGCCCACGAGGTAAAATAGGAAAACCAGGAGGTCAAGAGTGGTAAGTCGGTTGGACATAACGCGGGGCTGATTTTCTTTTGAAGAAGCTGAGTAAGAAATTGAAGGGGAAATAAAGTGCTATTCCGCCAGAATCTGGTTTATCCGGGCAAGCTCGTCGGTGCCGAATTGCTGGCTGTTTAGGAAGCCCGGCGAGTTGCGCGAGCCCCGTTAGCCGGAGAACTCGTCCCACAGGCGGTAGCCGGCCTTGGTGTAGGCAATCAAATCGTCGCGGTGGCTGGCAAAATTGTCGCGGAGCACGCGGCCAAAGTTGATTTCGGCCGAGCCGGGCGGGGGGCGTAGTTATTGGCCAGGTCAACATGGGTAAGGCCGCGGTCAAAAGCCAGCCACCGGGTGGCCCGGCCAGTGGCCCGCACGTCCACATCGCCGAAGTTGTGCCACAAGCCCAGCAACAACGCCGGCAGCCGCAGGCCACTACGGCCGCAGCGGCGGTAAGTCAGGGTCAGGTCATGGTAGCGTTCGGCGCTGGGCAGGCAGGTCATGGTTAAGGATTGGTGAGGGCATAGGTGTGCTGCTTATAATGCACTTCGGACAGGTTGCGCAGCTTTTCGGCCGCCCATTCCGGGGTGATGTCGCGCTGCGGTTCCCCGAGCAGTTCGTAGCCCACCATGAACTTGCGTACCGTGGCCGAGCGTAGCAGCGGCGGGTAAAAGTGCATGTGCAGGTGCCATTCCGGGTGCTCTTCCCCGTCGGTGGGGCTCTGGTGCAGGCCGGCCGAATACGGAAAGGAGGTGTTGAACAGGTTGTCGTAGCGGATGGTGAGGCGGCGCAGGGCATCGGCCAGGCCATCTTTCTCGGCAGCACTCAACTGCGTGAGGTCGGCTACGGCGCGGCGCGGCAGCAGCAGTGTTTCGAAGGGCCACACCGCCCAAAACGGCACCAGGGCCACCCAGTGCTCGTTTTCGAGCACCACGCGCTGGTTTTCCTCCAGTTCCACGGCCAAGTAGTCGGCGAGCAAGGGGCGGCCGTGTTCCTGGAAATAGGCCAACTGCTGCGCGCCTTCCTTGGCGGGCTCGCCGGGCACGGTGCGCTGCGCCCAAATCTGGCCGTGCGGGTGCGGGTTCGAGCAGCCCATCGCAGCCCCTTTGTTTTCAAAAATCTGCACGTAGCCGATGTCAGCCCTTGCCCCGAGGGTGCGGTATTCCTCCGTCCACACGTCCACCACGTTCCGAATGGCGGGCACGTCCATCTCGGGCAAGGTCAGGTCGTGGCGCGGCGAAAAGCAGATGACCCGGCCCAGACCGGTCTCAGCTTCGGCCCGCAATAACTCGCGCTTGTTGAGCTGGCCATCTGGCACATCGTCGCGCAGGGCGGCGAAGTCGTTATCGAACACGAAAGTCCCGGTATATTTCGGGTTGTGGGTACCGTTGGCACGCCCGTTGCCGGGGCACAGGTAGCAGGTGGGGTCGTAAGGCGGGCGGGCGGCGGTATCAGGCTCTTCCTCCTGGCCCTGCCAGGGCCGCAAGGCGCGGTGGGGCGACACCAGCAGCCATTCCCCGTTCAGGGGGTTGTAGCGTCGGTGGGGGTGTTGCGTCAGGTCGAAAACAGGCATTGAATCGGCCATGGATATCAGTTATTTGCCAGCACAGGTCCCAGCACCGATACCCCGCCCACGATGGTGGTCTGGTAGGTTTCGAGGGGGCGGTTGAGTTCTTGCTGGTACGCTACCGTGGCGGCGAGCACAAAGTCGGCCACCGCGTGGGCGGGCAGTAGGTTGATGGTGCAGCCGCCGAAGCCGCCACCCATCATGCGGGCTCCCAGCACCGAGGGATGGGCCTGCGCAATCTGCACTAACACGTCCAACTCCGAGCAGCTTACCTCGTAATCGTCGCGGAGGCCGGCGTGCGAGGCAAACATCTGATTCCCAAAGGCTACCATGTCGCCAGCGGCCAGGTGCTGACAGGCGGCTATCACCCGCTGGTTTTCTTCCACCACGTAGCGGCAGCGGCGGTAGACCACGGGGGGCAGCGCAGCGCGGTAAGCTTCCAGCTGAGCCAGCGTCACGTCGCGCAGGCTCTGCGTAGCCGGGTAGTACTGTCGGATAATGGCCACGCCCTGCTCGCACTCCTGGCGGCGGGTGTTGTAGGCGGAATCCGCCAACGCGTGCTTCACGCCGGAGTTGCACAACACCAAATGATAAGCTTGTGAGTTAAAGGGAAAGTATTGATACTCCAGCGAGCGACAGTCGAGTTGCACGACATGGCCGGCGCGGCCGTGCAGGCTCGTAAACTGGTCCATGATGCCGCATCGCACCCCCGCAAACTCGTGTTCAGCCTGCTGGCTGAGCCGGGCCAGCTCCAGGCGGCTCAGGCCGGTGTCCAGCAACTGGTTGAGAGCAAAGGCCAACCCGCACTCCACCGCGGCCGACGAGGACAGTCCCGCTCCCATGGGCACATTACCACCAAAAACGCAGTCGAACCCTGGTACTGCCACTCCCCGCTGCTGAAATTGCGCCATGACGCCGGTCAGATAATTGGCCCACATGGGCTTACCGGGGGCGAGTACGCCCTTAGTTAACTCCACTTCGTGGGCCTCCTGCTTGTCATGGGAAAATAAGCGGGCGGTGGTAGAGCCGTTGAGGCCAACTGCGAACAGTATTTCTCTGTCGATGGCCGCCGGCAAGACGAAGCCGCCATTATAATCGGTGTGTTCGCCAATGAGATTGACTCTTCCAGGCGCCCGCACCAGTAGCGGTGGGTAGCCATAACGACCCAGAAAAGAATCGCTGATGGTAGTTGATAACATAGGGTTTACAAGTAGCGATGAACAAGCGCAAGTCAAAAAGAGGACGATGTACCTATGCAAAGGTTTGCGTGTGGAAATGCAAATTTGGCGATTATCTGGTACATACTATCCATCGTTGGGAAAAAATACTAAACTGACTTATCACAGGTCATAGGGGTTTTAATAAGCCAACTAACCAAGGATAGCCGCTTGAAATTAATTACGCAATCGTTTGCTTAACCAATAACTTTTTCTACTTTTAAGCAGGGCTCCGTTACTGCTTCGGGTCCGGCCATTGCTGCTGGCCAACTGCGGGCAATGTCAACCTGCGTTCCGGCAGCCCAAGCAGCTTAACTCCTTAACATTCCAACTTCACCCGCTCCCATGATGTCGAAATCATTACGCCTGCTCCCGTGTCTGCGAACGTTTGATTGCCTGTCGTGGGCCTTTGCCGTACTCCTTTTCCTCTGGACGGGCTCAGCTTATGGCCAAACCAGCGGCAATCCTATTCTTTCCGGCTACCATGCCGACCCGGAAATGAATTTTTTCAACGGGCGGTACTACATCTATCCGACCACCAATGAGGGAACCGGCGGGCAGGACTTCCACGCGTTTTCCTCGGCTGACCTCACCAACTGGCGCGACGATGGGGTGGTTTTCGATGTAGGCCCGAACTGTAGCTGGGCTGATTTTAATGGTTGGGCACCTTCCGTAGTAGCGCGCAATGGCAAATACTACTTCTATTACTCGGCCGAGGTGAAGATTGGAGTAGCCGTAGGCGACACGCCCATTGGTCCCTTTATTGACAAGGGCAGCGCCCTTATCAGCACTGACCCTTACACTGTGGATATTATCGACCCGCACGTATTCGTGGATGATAACGGCCAGGCGTACATCTACTACGGCGGCTCGAACGGCAGCAAGCTGGTGGCCCGTAAGCTCAACGCCGATATGGTGAGCCTGACGGCCGATGCCCCGGTCAACATCACGCCCCAGAATTTCACGGAAGGCCCGTACATGGTGAAACGCAACGGCACGTATTACATGACGTACTCCAACGGGTCGTGGACCAACGCCAGCTACAACGTGCAGTACGCCACCGGCACGTCACCGCTGGGTCCGTGGACGTATCGCGGCTCGGTGTTGTCGTCAGATGTCCAGAACCAGGGCGCCGGCCACCATTCCATCACCAGAATTCCGGGCTGTGATGAATATTACATCACCTACCACCGCTACCAGAACAACGACTTCTCGATGCGTTATGTCGCCATTGACCGGCTGTATTTCGCGGCCGATGGCTCTATTCAGCAGGTGAACATGACCAACTACGGGGTGAGTCCGCGGGTGCCCGGCGGCAATTGCCCGGTGGGCAATGTCGTATCGGGCGGTGTTTACAAGCTCACCCACAAAGGCACCAACCAATGCCTCGACGTGGCCAGCAACAGCGCCGCGCCGGGCACCAACGTGGCCCAATACACGGATAACGGCAACGATGCCCAGCGCTGGGTGGCGACGATGGAGGCCGACGGCAACTACAAGCTCACGCACAAAGGCACGAATCAATGCCTGGACGTGGCCGGCAACAGTCTCAGCGCCGGGGCCAACGTGCAGCAGTACACCGATAATGGCGTTGACGGCCAACGCTGGCGCCTGGAAGCCAAGACTGGCGGCTACCACAAGCTCACGCATAAAGGCACCAACCAATGCCTCGACGTGGTAGACAACAGTGCCGCGGCTGGCACCAACGTGCAGCAGTACACCAATAATAACAACGATGCGCAGCGCTGGAAGCTGGACCTGATGGCCTTGCCCATCGTGTCGGGCGGTACTTACCGGCTCACCCACAAGGGCACCACTCAGTGCCTGGAAGTGCCGGGTAATTCCGCAGCTCCCGGCACGGCAATAACGCAATATACCGACAATGGCAACGATGCCCAGCGCTGGGTCATTACCCTTGAAACCGACGGCTACTATAAAATCCGCCACCGAAATACGACCCAGTGCCTGGAGGTGGCCGGCAACAGCACGGCCGTCGGCGCCACCATTCAGCAGTACACCGACAACGGCAACGACGCGCAGCGCTGGCGGATTGTCTCCCTCGGCGATGGGTATGTGAAGCTGGTGCACAAAGGCACGACTCATTGCATCGACGTGGACAACAATCTTTCCAACCCCGGCACCGGCGTGCACCAATACACCGACAACGGCAACGACGCCCAGCGCTGGAAGCTGGATTTGATGCCCGTCCCCTTAAACAGTGGCCGTAGCGTTCTGGCGGCCGGCGAGCCGGCCGCCAAGGCTACCCCGTTGCAGGTGTATCCGGTGCCAGCTTCCGGCCAGGTGCATTGCCTGATTACGCCGCCCCAAACCGGCCGGCTGGTGCTGGACCTGTATGATGGACAAGGACGCCTGGTGCGGCACCTGTTGGAAGGCGCCGGCACACAGGGCCTCAGCCGCGACTATGTGCTGGAGGGCGGCTCCCTGCCCAGCGGGGTATATACATTACAGCTGACAACGACCGGCCAAATCACGCACGCGAAGCTGGTGATAGTACACTGAGAGCTGTTCTCAATTCAGGTGAGGTGTAATAACACACAAGTATAAAAGCGAAATCAAAAGTCCGGTCCAGCTTGTCGTAGCGCGTGGCTAAGCGCCGAAATTGCTTTATCCTACAGAATGTATGTTCGATGTGATATCGTTTCTGGTAGGCTAGTGGGTCTGAATGCGGCTTGTTTTTGCGCCGGGGGTTGGGTTCAGCCCCGCTTGGAGGAAGCATAGTGCGACCCCGCTGAATGGGCCTTTGGACAGTGGCAAGCCTTGTGACTTCATCCCAGAATAAAAAAAGTAGCTGCCTCAAAGAGCAGTTGCTTTGGAGATTATCAAAAAATGTAAATCCGCCCAACAGAAAGAACTCCTAACTCAGGCTAACAACCGCTTTTGCTAACTCCCGAAAAGCACCTTTACTCCTTCGCCGGAGTCATTTGCCGCGGGAACAGAGACATTTCCTTGCTGGCTTTCGTCTCTCCTTTTCTATTAGTAGTACGCTGCTTCTATGTCCCTCCCCTCCCCATCCCACTCCGTGCTCCCCCGCTTGGCCCTGGGCGTGTGCCTGCTGCTGGCCGGCCGCGCCCAGGCCACCGAAATGGCCCCCATCGTGGTGACCGCCACCGGCAGTGCCACGGCGTTTCGGCTGGCGCAGGGCGGGCAGGTGGCCCCCATTTTTACGGCCGCCGCCGATGCGCCCGTGGTGCAGATTGCCGCCCAGGCCCTGGCCAACGACATCAAGAACATAACCGGCACCCGGCCCTCGGTTTCGACCAAAGTCCCCGGCCCGCTGGCCTACGCCGTATTCATCGGCACACTGGGCAATAGCCCCTTGATTGACAAGCTCGTAGCCAGCCACAAGCTGGATGTGGTGGGTCTGAAAGGCAAGTGGGAATCCTATGCGGTGCTGACGGTGGCCAACCCCGCCCCCGGCGTGCGGCAGGGCCTGGTGGTGGTGGGCAGCGACCGGCGCGGCACAGCCTACGGCGCGTTTACGCTGGCCGAGGCCCTGGGCGTGTCGCCCTGGCAGTGGTGGGCCGATGTGACGCCCGCCCGCCGGGCGGCGCTCTGGGTGAAGGCCGGCGCGCACCGCCAGGTCTCGCCCACGGTGAAGTACCGGGGCATTTTCATCAACGACGAGGACTGGGGCATTCAGCCCTGGGCGGCCAAAACCTACGATCCTAAGCTGGGCGACATTGGCCCCAAAACCTACGAGCGGGTGTGCGAGCTGCTGCTGCGCCTGCGGGCCAACTACCTCTGGCCGGCCATGCACGACGTTACCAAGGCCTTCAACACCTACCCCGACAACAAGGTGGTGGCCGACCGCTACGCCATCGTCATGGGGTCGTCGCACCACGAGCCCATGCTGCGCAACACGTCGGAGTTTAAGTTCAACAAAACCAACCTGGGGCCGTGGAACTACGCCACCAACCGCGACACCATTTACCACTTTTGGGACCAGCGGGTGAAGGAAAACGGGCGCTACGAAAACCTTTATACCGTAGGGATGCGCGGCCTCGGCGACGAGGGCATGACCGGCGACAACTCGAAGGCCGCCCGCATCAAGGTGCTGGAAACCGTGTTTGCCGACCAGCGCCGGATGCTGGCCCAGCACGTTAATCCCGACCCTGGCAAGGTGCCCCAGGTATTTGTGCCCTACAAGGAGGTGCTCGACCTGTACCGCAACGGCCTCAAAGTGCCCGACGACGTGGCCCTGATGTGGGTTGATGACAACCACGGCTACATTCGACAGCTCTCGACGCCCGCCGAGCAAAAGCGCGCCGGCGGCAGCGGCGTGTACTACCATTTCTCCTACTGGGGCCAGCCCGAAGACTACCTCTGGCTGAGCACCACCGCCCCGGCCCTGGCCTGGGAAGAAATGATGAAAGCCTATGATTACCAGGCCCGTACGGTATGGGTGGCCAACGTGGGCGACATCAAGCCCGCCGAAATCGACATGCAGCTTTTCCTGGAAATAGCCTGGGATGCCGACAAGTTTCGTACGTTCAACCAGCTTGACTACCTGACTAAGTGGGCCGCCCGCACCTTCGGGGCGGCCCAGGCCCCGGCCATCGGCCGGGTGCTCAACGAATACTACCGCCTCAATTCGGTGGTGCGCCCCGAGCACTTCCGGGCGGCCCGCACCGGCTTCAGCGCCGTGAATTACGGCGACGAGGCCCAGCACCGGCTCGATGACTTTGCCCGGCTGGTCGGCCAGGCCAACGCCCTGTATGCCAACATGGAACCGCGCCTGAAAGATGCTTTTTTTGAGCTGGTGGTGTACCCCGTGCGCGGCGCCAGCCTGATGAACACCAAAATGCTGCAAGCCGAGCGCAGCCGCCTCTACGCCGCCCAAGGCCGCGCCAGCACCAATAAGTACGCCGCCCTGGCCCAGGCCGCCTTCGAACAGGTGCAGCAGGAAACCAACTTCTACAACACCCAGGTAGCCGGGGGCAAGTGGAACAAGATGGTGTCGTACAACCCCCGCGAGCAGAAGGTATTTGACCTACCGGCCCTGGGCCAGGTTACGCCCGGCCCGAGCGCGGGCCTGGGCGTGGCCGTGGAGGGCGACAGCGCCGCGCTGGCCGCCGGCACGCCGGGCCGCCTGCCCGGCTTCACGGCCGCCCTGCCCCAGCCGCACTTCTTCGATGTGTTTGACACCGGCAGCCAGCCCCTGAGCTGGCAGGTCCAGGCCAGCGCCCCCTGGCTGCGCCTCAGCCAGGCCAGCGGCACTGCCGATGCGCGCGTACAGGTCAGCATCGACTGGGCGCAAGCCCCCGCCACGCCTACACTGGCGGGCACCGTCACGGTGCAGGGGGCCGGGGCTATCCGCACCATTGCGGTGAGCGGCGTGCGCCCCAGCGCGGCCGAGCTGGCGGGATTTAAGGGCTTCGTCGAGAACGAAAACTTCGTGTCGATGCAGGCCGAAAGCTACTCGCGCGCTCGCCCTGGTAACGGCGGGGCCGCCTGGCGCACCATCGCCGGGCTGGGCCGCCAAAGCCCGGCCCTCACGGTGCTGCCCCCCACCACGCCCAGCCTCGACACCACGGCCGCCGCCCTGCGCGGTGCCCCAGTGCTGGAGTACGACGTGCTTATAGGCACGCCCGGCACTTGGACAGCCACCACTTACTGCCGGCCCACGCACGCCATTACGCAGCAGCGCGGCCTGCGCTACGCCATTGCCCTCAACGACGGCCCGCCGCAGTTCATCGACCTCGACGCCGCCGAGTACAGCAAGCTCTGGACTAGAAACATCATGCGTGGGGCCGCCCTGGGTCAGAGCAAGCATGTAGTAACCAAGCCCGGCCGCCAGACCCTGAAAATATGGATGGTAGACCCCGGCGTGGTGCTCGATAAGATTGTGCTCGGCAACGGCACCGTGCCGCCCAGCTTCCTAGGCCCGCCCACCACGGCCTACCCGCCGCCTGCGTCTACCAGCTCCGCCCCGGCCATCAAATAGCTTTTGGTCTGGCCACGCGCTGGCCATAGCCTTCTTCGGGTGTTGTCAATCAAATAGGACTTACTCACTTGAAATAACAAGTTACTGATTATCAGGGGATAGTGAATTTTGCCTTATTTTATTAAGGCATTGATAGTCAGCATGTATGGGGATTGAAGTGCGTAAGTCCTATTAAAAATACCCAGCATGGTGATGGCCTCTGAAACCAATTAGGGCTTCCGCACCAAAATTTATAACTGATGTTACGCGGTAATTTGTCGTCGACTTAATTTTAACTTGCATGACTTGCATGACTTGCACGCTGGACCTGTACACGGATTATCTGATTAGCTCCACGGGGCAGACGTCGGCGACGGATTTGTCGCGGCTGTTGGGTGGGACGGTGAGCCACGGCCAAGTGACGCGCTGGCTGAGCACATCCTATCTGGATTCGGAGCAGGTCTGGGCGCAAGCCAAGCCGCTGATCCGCCGGGCTGAAGCGCAACGGCCGGCCGACGAGTTTGCCGTGCTTATCGTGGGCGATTCCATCCTGGAAAAGGCGCACACCGACCCTAGCGCCCTGATTTGCACCCACTGGGACCACAGCCAGGGCCGCTTTGTCAAGGGGCTCAATTTTGTGAGCCTGCTTTAACAGGCCGGGGCCTTGGCCCTGCCCATCGCCGTCGAACTCATCGAAAAAACCGAAGCCGTTTGGGATGCCAAAACGCAGAAAAGCAAAGCCAAAAGCAAATACACCAAGAACGAGTACCTGCGGGCCATGCTGCGCGTGGCCCAGCAACAGGTGGCCTACCGCTACCTAATGGCCGACAGTTGGTACGCCTCAGCCGAGAACCTGAACGCCGTCCTCGACCTGGGCCACCACTTCGTCATGGCGCTCGAATCCTCCCGCACGGTCGCCCTGAACGAGGCCGAACGGGCACAAGGCCGGTTTCAGGCCGTCGATACAATGCCTTTTCCCGATGAGCAACCGCTGCGCGTCTGGTTGCGGTCCGTCCAGCCGGCGGTACTGGTAACCCGGCAAGTCTTTACAAACAAAGACGACCCGCAAGGCGTGCTATACCTGGTCAGCAGCGATACGACCCTGAACCAAGCCCAATTGACGACGATTTACCAAAGACGGTGGAAAGTCGAAGAATACCACAAGTCCCTCAAACAGAATGCGTCGATGGGCTAATCGCCCACGAAAAAGTCCGATACCCAGGCCAATCATTTTTTTGCTTCCATACTGGCTTACAGCAAGTTAGAAGCACTCAAATTGCGGCACGGGCTGGGGCATTTTCGCTTGAAAGCTCAACTCTATTTAGCGGGCCTGGAAGCCATGCACCAAGAATTGGCGCAATCCACCGCGTAACATCAGTTTATCGCTGCATTTCTAGCATCTGAGGACACTTTGTCGTTAGCAGAATTTGGAAATTTCTAAAGTCTCATCTGGGTTTCCAGGTACTGGAGGCAGATGTGCAAAATTTGGTGCGGAAGCCTTAAAAACCAATTACAACTTCCTCCCCTTCTAGCCTTAGTGTAAATTTAGCACGTTCGCTCACGGCTCATATTTGTTCATGTAAATGGTTGTTTTTCTGAACAAATGGGAAAATGTGGACTGCCTCTAATTTGATTCCTGTTGACCAAATGGAATTATACTCATCGCGAAGTGGAAAGCGAAAATAAGCGGTAAGCTTGTGGCATGAATCTGACGTTGTGCGAATCGAAGCGCATTCACTTGCGGACGTTGCAAAAGCAACGCCGCGACGAGGCGGGCTACGTGAAGGTGACGGTGCTCCTGCTGTTGGATAAGGGCCGGCCCGTGGCCAGCATCGCGGAAGACCTGGGCCTGGACGAGGGGACGGTGTACCGGTACGTTCAACTCTACCACCTGCAGGGGCTGGCCACGTACCTGACCGCCGAGCAGGCCCGTTACTGGGGCCTGCTCACCAGCGCCCAACTGGCCCACCTCTGCCAGGAAGTGAACCGCACGCTGTACGTGGACTGCAAAGGCATCCAGGCCTGGCTGTTGGAAACGTGCCGGGTCCACTACTCGGTGTCGGGCCTGACGGACCTGTTGCACCGGCTGGGCTTCTGCTATAAACTGACCACGGCCCTGCCCTGCGAGGCCAACGCCGCCGCGCAATCCACTTTTTTGGCCAACCTGACCCCGCTGCTGGCCGAGGCCGCCACGGGCGAGGCGGTGCTCTACTACGCCGACGCGGCCCATCCCACCCACAACACGCGCTGCACACGGGCCTGGTGCGCGACGGGCCAGCAACGCGCCCTACTCACCGTCAGCGGCCGCGAACGCGTCAACCTCAACGCGGCGCTTAACGCCCACGCCCCGACCCAGGTCCACCTCGACGAAACCGGCCGGGTCGACGCGCAGAGCACCCGCCGGCTCTACGAAAAGCTGGAGAGCATCAAAAAGTGTGGGTCAATGGGGTTAGGCGGCCATCTGCATCGGTTCTGCTGGCACTGACCGGAAGCCGGGATACTGCTGCCGGAAACAGTCTTCCCACTCCTTGTTGAGCACCTTCGTGCGGGCCTGCACAAGCAGGTGCGCCCCTTTTTTAGTCCACTGCATTTGTTGCCGCTTCACCATTCGCTTGGCCAGGACCTGGTTGACCGCCGACTCCACAAAGCCCGTGGAGACGCG
>NZ_MDZB01000152.1 GCF_001816145.1 Hymenobacter lapidarius
ATCCTGCTCCTTTAGCAAATCCTTGCCCATGCATAACGCCCGCATTAAAATTGTCATTGACAATTACAATCTCACCTTAAATTAGACCACCGCCAAATTATGTTATTAAAATCCATAGCTTCGGATGTGACGTTGTTCTAAAAACAGAAAGCGTGCTACCTCAGCAAGGTAACACGCTTTCATAACTTATAGAAGCCCTACATATTCCGCCGGTACTGTCCGCCGACTTCAAACAGCGCGTTCGTAATCTGACCCAGCGAGCAGAATTTCACGGTCTCCATTAGCTCGTCAAACAGGTTGCCGTTGGCCACGGCGATTTGCTGGAGCTGCTTGAGGCGCGCTGGCGTTTCGGCTGCGTTGCGCTGGTGCAGCAGGGTGAGCATGTCGATTTGGTACTGCTTTTCCTCCTCCGTGGCGCGGATGACTTCGGCCGGCACCACCGTGGGCGAGCCCTTCGACGAGAGGAAGGTATTCACACCGATGATGGGGTACTCGCCGGTGTGCTTCAGCATTTCGTAGTGCATGCTTTCCTCCTGAATTTTGCCGCGCTGGTACATGGTTTCCATCGCGCCGAGCACGCCGCCGCGCTCCGTGATGCGGTCGAATTCGAGCAGCACCGCCTCTTCCACCAGCTCGGTCAGCTCCTCGATGATGAAGGAGCCTTGCAGCGGGTTCTCGTTCTTGGCCAGGCCCAGCTCGCGGTTGATGATGAGCTGAATGGCCATGGCCCGGCGCACCGATTCCTCGGTGGGCGTGGTGATGGCCTCATCGTAGGCGTTGGTGTGCAGGGAGTTGCAGTTGTCGTAGATGGCGTACAGGGCCTGCAACGTGGTGCGGATGTCGTTGAAGTCGATTTCCTGGGCGTGCAGGCTGCGGCCCGAGGTCTGGATGTGGTACTTCAGCATCTGGCTGCGGGCGTCGGCGCCGTACTTCAGCTTCATGGCCTTGGCCCAGATGCGCCGCGCCACCCGCCCAATCACGGCGTACTCCGGGTCGATGCCGTTGGAGAAGAAGAAGCTCAGGTTCGGCGCGAAGTCGTTCACGCTCATGCCCCGGCTCACGTAGTATTCCACGAACGTGAAGCCGTTGCTCAGCGTCAGCGCCAGCTGCGTAATCGGGTTGGCCCCCGCCTCGGCAATGTGGTAGCCCGAAATCGAGACGGAATAGAAATTTCGCACCTTCTCGGTGATGAAATACTGCTGCACGTCGCCCATCAAACGCAGGGCAAACTCGGTACTGAAAATGCAGGTGTTCTGCGCCTGGTCTTCCTTCAGAATGTCGGCCTGCACTGTGCCGCGCACCTGCGTCAGCGTCTTGGCCTTGATGGCGGCGTACACGTCGGCGGGCAGCACTTGGTCGCCGGTCACGCCCAGCAATAGGAGGCCCAGGCCGTCATTGCCGGCCGGCAATTCGCCCTGGTAGTGGGGGCGGGGCTGCCCGTAGCCGGCGTACAGCGCGTCCATTTTCGCGCTCACCTCGTCCTCCAGTCCGTTTTCACGGATGTATTTCTCGCAGTTCTGGTCGATGGCCGCGTTCATGAAAAACGCCGCCAGCGTGGCCGCCGGCCCGTTAATGGTCATCGAAACCGACGTGCTCGGGGCGCTCAAATCGAAGCCCGAATACAGCTTCTTGGCATCATCGAGGCAGGCGATGCTCACGCCCGCGTTGCCGATTTTGCCGTAGATGTCGGGCCGGTGGTCGGGGTCCTCGCCATACAGCGTCACCGAGTCGAAAGCCGTGCTCAAGCGCTTGGCCGGCAGGCCCATGCTCACGTAGTGAAAGCGGCGATTGGTGCGCTCCGGTCCGCCCTCGCCGGCAAACATGCGGGTCGGGTCCTCGCCCTCGCGCTTGAACGGGAACACGCCCGCCGTGTACGGAAACTCGCCGGGGAAATTCTCCTGCATGGCCCAGCGCAGCCGGTCGCCCCAGCCCGTGTAGCGCGGCACCGATACTTTCGGTATCATATTGCCCGACAGCGACTTGGTATGCGTCTGCACCCGGATTTCCTTGCCCCGCACCGAGTACACGTACTCTGGGTCGCGGTAGTTTTGCAGGGTGCTCTCCCAGTTTTCCAGAATGGCCTGGCTGTCGGCATCGAGGCGGCGCAGCTGCGTCTGCTTGTTCTTGCTGAACTCCTCCACCGTGGGGTCGTCGGCTTTTTTCTCGGCGCGGTAGTGCTCCTCCAGCTTGGCAAATGCGCCGGCCACCTCGGCAATGTTGGCCTGCTCGCGCACGCGCTGGTCGTAGGCGCGGTTGCTTTCGGCGATTTCGGAGAGGTAGCGCGTGCGGTGCGGTGGGATGATGTAAATCTTCTCCGAGTCCGACGTGCTGGTTTCCAAGTGCGAGGCGAAAATGGCTCCGGTCTTGGTTTCCAGCATCTTGAGCACCGCCCGGTACAGCCGGTTCATGCCCGGGTCGTTGAACTGCGAGGCAATCGTGCCAAACACCGGCATCTGGTCCGTGGGCGTGTCCCACAGGCCGTGGTTGCGCTGGTACTGCTTGCGCACGTCGCGCAGCGCATCCAGCGCCCCGCGTTTGTCAAACTTGTTGAGGGCAATGACATCAGCGAAATCGAGCATGTCGATTTTCTCCAGCTGCGTGGCCGCGCCGTACTCCGGCGTCATCACGTACAGGCTGGCGTCGGAGTGCTCGATGATTTCGGTATCGGACTGGCCGATGCCCGAGGTTTCCAGAATAATCAAGTCATAATTCGCGGCCTTCACCACGTCCACCGCATCCTGCACGTAGCGGCTCAGCGCGAGGTTGCTCTGGCGGGTGGCCAGACTGCGCATGTATACCCGCGGCGAGTTGATGGCATTCATCCGAATGCGGTCGCCGAGCAGGGCGCCGCCGGTTTTGCGCTTGCTGGGGTCCACGGAAATAATGGCAATGGTCTTCTCTGGAAAGTCCATCAGAAACCGCCGCACCAGCTCGTCCACCAGGCTCGACTTGCCCGCGCCGCCCGTGCCGGTGATGCCGAGGATTGGGGCTTTAGTTGTCAGTTGTTCGTTGTCAGTTGTTAGGCTGTTTTGGGTTGTATTTTCGCCCGAAGCTGATAACTGATAACTATCAACTAACAACTCGCGAACGCGCTCAAACTCCTCGGGGAAGTTCTCCGCCGCCGAAATCAGGCGGCCAATGCTGCGGGCATCTTTTTCCTTCACATGGCCGGCTTCACCGTTCAAATTCTGACCGGTCGGGAAGTCAGCCTTTTCCAGCAAGTCGTTAATCATCCCTTGCAAGCCCATGGCCCGGCCATCATCCGGCGAGTAGATGCGGGTGATGCCGTAGCCCTGCAAGTCCGCAATCTCAGTAGGCAGAATCACGCCGCCGCCGCCACCGAAGATTTTGATGTGGCCCGCGCCGCGCTCCTTCAGCAGGTCGAAAATGTACTTGAAGTACTCGTTGTGCCCGCCCTGGTAGCTGGTAATGGCAATGGCCTGGGCATCTTCCTGAATGGCGCAATCCACGATTTCCTGCGCCGAGCGGTTGTGCCCAAGGTGGATTACCTCCGCGCCGCTGCTCTGAATGATGCGGCGCATGATGTTGATAGCCGCGTCGTGTCCGTCGAACAAAGCGGCGGCGGTGACGATGCGAACGTGGTTCTTAGGCTTGTAGGGCGCGGTGGGAGCAGGGTGCATAAAGTAGGAGTAGCGCGGACTTTCAGTCCACGGCCATGAGGATAAAAAACGTGCACGAAGGTACGGATAACGCCCCGGTGACGCAGAGGGCGCGCTTCGTGCTGCCATGACAAATTCCGGGCTTACTTGTTAGGTACCGAAAGATTCCACAATCAAACGCGCTTGCCCTAGCAAAATGACAACTCCCGAACTAACGCCCGAAGACATTGACCGCATCATTGAAATGGCCTGGGAAGACCGCACACCGTTCGAAGCCATTGAGGCGCAATTTGGCATTGCCGAAGCGGAAGTCATCAAGCTGATGCGGCGGGAAATGAAAGCCTCTTCGTGGCGCATGTGGCGGGCCCGCGTGCAGGGCCGCGCCACCAAGCACCAGGCCAAGAGCGCCGTCGATGACGCCCGCTTCAAATCCACCCTGCAGAAAAATATTACCTTCAACAAGATTTCCAAACGCAGGTAGCGTAACCCCACGTTGTGCTTATTATTAGGTACTTATGCAGGTTTAGCGAGTTACAACATATGGCCGTCATGCTGAGCTTGCCGAAGCATCTCTACTGCGTAAGTAATCAGGTTTACTGTGGCGGTAAAGATGCTTCGACAAGCTCAGCATGACGTTTTAATAAAGTGCGTAAATTCAGCACGAGTACTAATAAACAAAACAGCCGGGCTGCCTCTAAGGCAGCCGGGCTGTTTTGGTTTATTAGGGCAGATGCCTAAGCAGAAGCTTTAACTTTTGCCTTAGGCTTCACGTCGGGAATCAGGTTGTGAGGGTTAATCACAAACTTCTTCGCCACGCCGCTATCAAATTCGGCGTAGCCTTCGGGAGCCTGGTCCAGGCTGATGATTTCCACGTTTACGGCTTTCGCAATCTGCACTTTATCGTATAGAATGGCTTGCATGAGCTGGCGGTTGTAGCTCATCACGGGCGTCTGGCCGGTGTGGAAGGAGTGGCTCTTGGCCCATCCCAGACCGAAGCGGATGGACAGGTTGCCGGTCTTAGCGGCTTTGTCCTCGGCGCCGGGGTCTTCGGTCACGTAGAGGCCGGGGATGCCGATGGAGCCGCCCGCGCGGGTGATTTCCATGAGCGAGTTGAGCACGGCGGCAGGCACTTCGGTTTTCGATTGGGTGCCGTGGCCGCTGGCCTCAAAGCCCACGCAGTCGATGGCGCAATCAATTTCGGGCACGCCCAGAATCTGGGTGATTTGCTCGGTGAGCGTGGCGTCCAGGGTGAGGTCCACGGTTTCGCAGCCAAAGGAGCGGGCGTGCGCCAGGCGCGCCTTGTTCATGTCGCCCACTATCACCACGGCCGCGCCCAGCAGTTGCGCCGAAGCGGCCGCTGCCAAGCCCACCGGGCCCGCCCCGGCCACATACACCGTGGTGCCGGGCCCCACGCCTGCCTTCACGGCGCCATGGAAGCCGGTAGGGAAAATGTCGCTCAGCATGGTCAGGTCGCGTATTTTCTCCATGGCCTGGTCCTTATTAGGAAATTTCAGCAGGTTGAAATCGGCGTAGGGCACCATCACGTACTCGGCCTGGCCGCCCACCCAGCCACCCATGTCCACGTAGCCGTAGGCGCCACCGGCGCGCCCTTCGTTCACGGTGAGGCAGATACCGGTTTTCATTTCTTTGCAGGTGCGGCAGCGGCCACAGGCCACGTTGAACGGCACTGACACCAAGTCGCCTTTTTTGAGAAACTCCACGTCGGCTCCGGCTTCAATCACCTCGCCCGTGATTTCGTGGCCCAGTACCAGCCCGGCCGGGGCCGTGGTGCGGCCGCGCACCATGTGCTGGTCGGAGCCGCAGATGTTGGTGGAAACCACCTTCAGGATAACGCCGTGGGTAATTTTCTTGCCCTTGGGGTTTTTCAGCTCCGGGAAATCAATGCTCTGAACCTCGACTTTGCCGGGACTCAGGTAAACGACGCCTCTGTTGCTTGCCATGGTGATGGGGATAAGAAATGAAGTGGATAAAAAAAGAACGTCATGCCCGGCATCGCCCGGCATGACGTTTTCACTGCCGGCTAGGGCAGCTTATTTGCCTTCCAGGGCCTGCACGCCGGCTTCTGCCACGGCGTGGTCGTCTTCCACGCTGCTGCCCGAAACGCCAATGGCGCCCATTACCCCTCCGCTGCGCCCCTTGATGGGGATGCCGCCGGGGAAGGTGATGAGGCCGCCGTTGGAATGCTCAATGTTATATAGCGAGCCGCCGGGCTGCGACAACCCGCCGATGGCGCCGGTAGGCATGTCGAAGAAACGGGCCGTTTTGGCTTTTTTGATGGAAATATCCAGCGAACCGAGCCAGGCGTCGTCCATGCGGATGAACGCGACGAGGTTGGCCCCGGCGTCAACCACGGCAATGTTCATCTTGACGTTCATGTCAACGGCTTTCTGGTGGGCGGCCTGGAGGGCCGTCTGCGCTTGTGCTAGAGTAATTCCCATGGTGTTGTTGGATTTGTAAAAGAAAAGGTTTCCTCTTACAACGACTTTCGGCCCGGCATGTTTGCCATCGGCCCCACCTTGGTACAGTACCCGCCCAGGATTGCGACGATTGTAGAAGTCAGGCTACCGGCCCCGAGCTTGCCCCGGCAGCTCCTAAAAAAGCACGGGCGGGCTGAGCAGCGCGCGCCAGGCCAGGGCCAACACCAGGGCTAGCCCCACCAGCCCCCACGCCACATAGGTAGGCTGCGGGCGCCGTACTGTATTAGAAAACAGTTCGTTAAGGCAAGCTGCAGCCATGGGGGCCACCAGCAGCCCCATCGCTACCAGGTGCAGGCCTTCCTGTAGGCTGAAGTACGAGAGCTTGAGCAGGGCAATTAAGGCGCCTCCAATAAGCCAGGGAACTACCAAGGTGGTCACCACCATCCGCCGGCGTTGGCGAATTGCATCACCGTGCGCGAATCGTGGGCCTGCAAAAAGGCCATTGCCCCAAAATAGCCCAGCGCCACCTGCACTAGCCCGGCCAGCACAGCCAGCAGCGTGTTTACCACGGTCCCAGCCTGAAACAGCCAGTCGGGCACGTACCAAAAGCCCGACTGAACAAACGTGTCCGTGAGCAGCGCCCCAAACACGGCGTTGCAGCAATGAAACGCCGTCCACAGCAGCAGGAGCTTGAAAAGGCCGCGCTGGGCCCGCTCGCTGCGCCAGTACCAGGCAAAGGCAGCCACACCCAGCAGCACGCTCACCAGCGGCCCAATGCCGTGGGCGGTAATAATGGCCACGGGCCACCATTCCGCGTCGGCCATGGTGTAGGCTATGCGGCTAGGCCCCCAGGTGCCGTGCAGGCCATAAAACCAAGCCACGCCCACTTCGGCTACCTGCTGGAGCCCCCACACCAGGTAATAGGTCAGCACGTAGATGGCGGCGCTGTTGGCTGCCGTAATCAAAAATTTCCCCTTCTCGGTTTGCAGAGTGGAGGATGGCAGGGTAGCAGTTTCCGGTTGCATAAGCGGCCTAGCAATGCAGGCAAAAAGGGGTAATCGACAAATCTAAGCAGGCAGTGAGAATGTTAACAGGGGCGGCCCACCCGGTGGATGGCCGCCGGCTGGCTTTTGCGCCCGGCCTTCGTACCTTCGCGAACTGAAAAACTGCCCTCTGTGAAGAATATTCGTAACTTTTGCATTATTGCCCACATCGACCACGGTAAAAGCACCCTGGCTGACCGCCTGTTGGAGTTTACCAGCACCGTGGCCAAGCGCGACATGCAGGCCCAGCTGCTCGACAACATGGACCTGGAGCGGGAGCGCGGCATCACCATCAAGAGCCACGCCATCCAGATGCAGTACCCCTACAAAGGGGAAATCTACACGCTGAACCTGATTGACACGCCCGGCCACGTCGACTTTAGCTACGAAGTAAGCCGCAGCATTGCGGCCTGCGAAGGCGCCTTGCTCATTGTGGATGCCTCTCAGGGCATTGAAGCCCAGACCATTTCCAACCTGTACCTTGCTATTGGGGCCGATTTGGAAATTATTCCGGTGCTCAACAAAATCGACCTACCGCACGCCATGCCGGAGGAGGTGACCGACGAGATTGTGGACCTGATTGGTTGCGAGCCCGGCGACATCCTTCACGCCTCGGGCAAAACCGGCATCGGCATCGAAGCCATTCTCAACGCCATCTGCGACCGGATTCCGGCCCCTAAAGGTGACCCGGAAGCGCCCTTGCAGGCGCTGATTTTTGATTCGGTTTTCAATTCCTATCGCGGCATCGAAGTGCTGTTCCGCATCAAGAACGGCACCATGCGCAAGGGCGACAAGGTAAAGTTCATGGCCACGGGCAAAGAGTACGGCGCCGACGAAATCGGCATTCTGGGCCTCAACCAGGAGCCGCGCCAGGAAATGAGCGCCGGCAACGTGGGCTACCTCATCTCGGGCATCAAAGAAGCCCGCGAAGTGAAGGTGGGCGACACCATCACACACGTTAACCGGCCCACCGAGGATGCCATTCAGGGCTTTGCTGATGTGAAGCCGATGGTATTCGCCGGCATCTACCCCGTTGAAACCACCGAGTACGAAGAGCTGCGCTCCAGCATGGAGAAGTTGCAGCTCAACGACGCCTCGCTGGTGTGGGAGCCCGAAACGTCGGTGGCGCTGGGCTTCGGCTTTCGCTGCGGCTTTCTGGGCATGCTGCACATGGAAATTGTGCAGGAGCGGCTGGAGCGCGAGTTTAACATGACGGTCATCACCACGGTGCCCAGCGTGCAGTTCCACGCCATTGGCACCAAGGACCAGCTGCTGACCATCAACGCGCCGAGTGAAATGCCGGAGCCCAACCTGATTAAGCTCATCGAAGAGCCCTTCATCAAGGCCCAGATTATTACGGCTGCGGAGTACGTGGGACCCATCATCACGCTGTGCATGGACAAGCGCGGCATCATTAAGGGCCAGTCCTACCTCACGTCCGAACGGGTGGAAATGACCTTTGAGCTGCCGCTGTCGGAAATAGTATTCGACTTTTTCGACAAGCTCAAAACCATCAGCCGCGGCTACGCCTCGCTCGATTACGAACTGATTGGCTTCCGCGAAGCCGACATGGTGAAGCTCGACGTGATGCTGAACGGGGAAAAGGTGGACGCCCTCTCGGCCATCGTGCACCGCTCCAAGAGCTACCAGTGGGGCAGCCGCCTCTGCGAGAAGCTGCGCGAGTTGCTGCCCCGCCAGATGTTTGACATTGCTATCCAGGCGTCTATCGGGCAGAAAATCATTGCCCGCGAAACCGTGAAAGCCCTCCGCAAAAACGTAATTGCCAAGTGCTACGGCGGCGACATCAGCCGGAAGCGTAAGCTGCTCGAAAAGCAGAAAGAAGGCAAAAAGCGAATGCGCTCCGTGGGTTCTGTGGAGATACCGCAAGAAGCCTTTCTGGCAGTTCTGAAAATTGATTAATTATTGAAAATGCGGCTTTCGGGCCGTATTTTTTTTGCGTTTTGTCATGCTGATTGAGAAAGCATCGTATCACGGCTGCCTTTGTCAGATTTGCTAACCACTTGCAGCGCGAGGCGTGAAAGGGTCCTTCGCTGTGCTCAGGATGACACATAATATTTTATGACTTCCGTAACCACCAACAACCTCATCGACGGCAAGCAAACCGCCGAAGACATCAAAGTTGAAATCGCAGCTGAAGTAGCCACCCTCAAAGCCGAGGGGAAAAAGGTGCCGCACTTGGCCGCCATCCTCGTGGGCCACGACGGCGGCTCCGAAACTTATGTGCGCAACAAAGTGCTGGCCTGCGAGCGGGTCGGTTTCCAATCCACGCTACTGCGCTATGAGGACGATATCACCGAGACCGCCCTGCTGGCCAAAGTAGCCGAACTAAACCACGACCCGGAAATTGACGGATTCATCGTGCAGCTCCCGCTGCCGGCGCACATCAACCCCGAAAAGGTGATTGAAGCCATCCGGCCGGAGAAGGACGTTGACGGTTTTCACCCCATGAACATCGGCCGCATGGTGGCCGGCCTACCGGCCTTGCTGCCCGCCACCCCCTCAGGCATCGTGGAACTGCTGAGCCGGCAAGGCATCAAAACGAGTGGTAAGCACGCAGTGGTTATTGGCCGTTCGAATATTGTGGGCACGCCAGTTAGTATACTGTTAGCTAAGAACTTAGATACCGCTAACTGTACTGTTACTTTATGTCATTCGCGGACTGAGAACCTCGCGGAGATTTGCCGGACGGCCGACATTGTGGTGGCGGCCATTGGCCGACCCGAGTTCGTGACGGCCGACATGGTGCGGCCCGGCGCCGTGGTCATCGACGTGGGCACGACCCGCGTGCCGGACGCTACCAAGAAGAGTGGCTACACGTTGAAGGGCGACGTCAACTTTGCCGAAGTAGCGCCCCTAGCGTCGGCTATTACGCCGGTTCCGGGGGGCGTGGGTCCCATGACCATTGCCATGCTGCTGCTCAATACCCTGCGCGCCGCCAAGGGAGAAATTTATCCGAAGGCAAGCGCCTGAATTTAGGAATATTTGGTTAACCTTACCCCGTGCCGTACTTTTAAAGTCCGGCCCTGGGAACGGTGTGTTCCTTTGCCTGCGTTCAGGAAGCTTAGCTTTCTGACGCGTTACGTTATGATTTCCGTGAATATACTTTCCTCTGAAATAGTTGCACCCAATGGTGCGGTGCCGGCTACCGCGGCGGGCGTTATGCTCCCCGTAATGGAGCAGTTTTACACCATTCAGGGCGAGGGCTACAACACCGGCCGTGCTGCCTACTTCATCCGCCTTGGCGGCTGTGATGTGGGCTGCGTGTGGTGCGATGTGAAGGATTCCTGGGATGCCGACGCGCACCCGCGCCAGTCGGTGGCGCAACTGGTGGCGGCCGTGCTGGCTTACCCCGGCCGCGACGTGGTCATCACCGGGGGCGAACCCCTAATGCACGAGCTGGGCCCGCTCACGGCCGCTCTGCACGCGGCGGGCTGCCGCACCTGGCTCGAAACCTCAGGGGCCCATCCGCTCTCGGGCACTTGGGACTGGATATGCCTGTCGCCAAAAAAATTCAAGGCTCCGCTGCCCGAGGTGCTGGCCGTGGCCCACGAGTTGAAGGTGGTGGTTTTTAATGGGCATGATTTTATATGGGCTGAGGAACACGCGGCGTTGGTACCCGCCACCACCCGCCTGTATCTGCAGCCCGAGTGGAGCCGGGCCGCGCGCATGACGCCCGAATTAGTAGAATACGTGAAGCAGCACCCGCGCTGGCAGGTATCGCTTCAAACGCATAAATACCTTGATATCCCGTAGCTGACTCTATGCACCGTCTGTTCGAGTTGGGGGCGTTTCGCCTCGGAATTATATTTATACTGTGGTTGACTACTGCAGACGCGGCCTGGAGCCAGCTTCCCGTTCGGGTCCAGACCCCTACCAACACCAAGGCGCGCAGCCTGCTCGAAAAAGCCCAGCAGCAGGTTAAGGCCCGGGACTTTATCAAGGCCATTGAGACGCTCAACCAGCTCAACCAGAAGTTTCCGTCTTTTGGCGAGGCCTACCTGCTGAAGGGCTCGCTGTTGAAGGCCATCGGCGACAACCGCGGCGCCTTGGCCGCCTACCGCGACGGCCTGACCAAGGTGCCAACCGAGGCGGCTCATGCCTCGGAGTACCAGCTGTTGGGCGACTTGGCCCTGAGCTACGGCGAGTACCAAACGGCGCTCGATGCCTACAAGCAGCTGATGAAAGTGGCGCCCAAAACGCAGCGCAACATGGCCAAATCGCAACGCCAGATGCTGACCTGCGAGTTTGCGCTCAAGGCCATGCAGGAGCCCGTGGGCGAAGCTCCGGTGCCGCTGCCCGCGCCCCTCAATAGCTTCAAGTTTCAGTACTTCCCGGCCCTCACCGCCGACAACCGCTTTCTGCTGTTTACCGGCCGCCCGGCGGCCAGCAGCGGCGAAGACCTGTTTGTGAGCCGCCAGAACAAGGACGGTACCCTGGGGGTGCCAGTGCCCATTTCGTCGGCTATTAACACGAGCTACAACGAGGGGGCGGGCTCAATTTCGGGTGATGGCAAGACTTTGGTTTTTGCATCCTGCGACCGGCCCAAAGCCATTGGCAACTGCGACCTGTACATTTCGCGGCGCACCGGCAACAACTGGAGTGCCCCGGTCAACCTGGGCACCAACGTGAATTCGGCGGAGTGGGACTCGCAGCCCACGCTCTCGGCCGACGGTCGGACTCTGTACTTCACCTCCACGCGCCGGGGCGGCCAGGGGCAGGAAGATATTTACGTGACCACCCTGCAGCCCGATGGCAAATGGAGCCCCGCCAAAAACCTGGGCACACCGGTAAATACGGTGGGCAAGGACATGGCCCCCTTCATCCACGCCAGCGGCACCACGCTCTACTACGTCACCGACGGGCTGGTGGGCATGGGCGGCCTCGACGTGTTTCGGTGCGAAAAGACGGCTGCTGGCACCTGGAGCGAGCCCCGCAACCTGGGTTACCCGCTCAATACCTTCGAAAACGAAGCGTCCCTCTTTATCACCTCCGACAACCAGCGGGGCTTTTGCTCGCGCAGCCGCGCTACCGATGAGCCCGCCGCGGGCTCGCGCATGGTGCGGGAGCGGCCCGTTGAGCTGTTCGGCTTTGCCGTGCCGCCACCCGTTAAGGCCCGCGAAACCAGCACCTACACGCAAGGGCGGGTATTTGATGCCAACACCAAAAAGCCGCTCAAGGCCGAGGTCAAGCTTTACGACCTGGATACCGATGAACTCATTCAGTTCGTGACGTCCGACCCGGAATACGGCGACTACACCGTGGTGCTCAACGAAGGCCACCACTACGCCATGTATGCGGCGGCCGATAAATATCTGCTTAAAAGCCTGAGCTTCGACTACTCCAGCCAGCGCACCTTCGACCCGCTCACGCTGGATATTTACCTGG
>NZ_MDZB01000153.1 GCF_001816145.1 Hymenobacter lapidarius
CCGGACAACTACCTGGCCATGCTCCATTTTGCCTGCGCGAGAATCACGTGGTATAATTGTCTTTTTGGCTGACGCTCATTCCCTATTCGGATAGACTCTTATTGCTTGTCGGCTTCCGGGCTGTCGGCTTCCGGCCGGGGCTCCGCTTCAGACGAGGCATCCTTCTTCCGGAGGGCCTGCTGAACTTCAGCCCGTGACTTGGGCACCTGGCCCGAGCCGGCCGGCCAGCCTTCGCGCTGTAGCTGCCGGTTGCCGTCGGTGGCTTCGGTCTGGTCGTGCCACAGAATCTGCTGCGTTGGGAAAGGCAGGTCGATGCCGTGGGCGACCAGCGTGTTCTTGATGGCCTCCAGCACCCGGTCCTGCGCGCCCATGATGTCGGCTCGGCGCGGGGGGTTTATCCACCAGCGGGCCCGGATGTTGACGCTGCTGCCGGCCAAATCCACCACCAGTGCCTCGGGGGCCGGGTCGGTGAGCACGCCTTCCACGCCGCGCATGGCTTCGAGGATAAGTTGGCGGGCCTGCGCAATGTCGTCGCCGTAGCCAATGCCAATGTCGTACTCCAGGCGACGCTTGTCGTAGGCCGTGTTCACCGTCACGGCGTTGATGAACAGCTCAGCATTAGGAATCACCACCCGCCGGCCGTCGTAGGTTTTGATGGTGGTGGCCCGCGTCTGAATCGTTTCCACCGTGCCCTCAAAGTCCTTGTAGCGAATCTGGTCGTTGATTTTGAAGGGCTCGGTGAGCAGTAGCAACACCCCGGCCAGAAAGTTCTGGAAGATGTCCTTGAAGGCAAAGCCAATGGCCACGCCACCAATGCCCAGCGCACTAATCAGGCTGGCCGGCGTGAAGCTCGGCACCATGATGGTGACCGTAACCAGCACCCCCAGAATTAATACCAGCACGAAGCTTAGGCGCCGGAGCAACGTCTTCAGGCCCTGGTTCTGGTTCTGTTGCCGGCTCATCACCCGTTCCACCAGCGACTGCACGCCGCGCGCCACAAAATAGAACACCACAAACACCACGATGCCAAACAGCAGGTTTGGCAGCAGCAGCATAAAATCACGACCTATCTGATTGATTTTCTGCCAAGCAATCGAAAAATCCATAAAGTCCGCTGTGTTGTCTGGAAAGGACAAATTGAATCAGAGTACAACCAAACAGGCCCTGTCATGCTCATCGGGTACTTGTCTGAAATGATATACAACTTATATAGTCCTACCGTTCTGATTGAGTTGCCTTGAGAAGATATGTTATTTTTTGTAACATATCAATACTGGACAATCAAAACGCTCTCATATTCAGTTTTATATAGTGCAAACGGTGTAGTTAGCGCGCCCAACCGCCGGTGTCAGAACCGACACCGACCAATCCCTGCAATTACTTTATTATCAGGCATTAAATCGGTTACGGTTCAGAATGAGGATTTGAAACCATTTAATCCAATTGTGCTATAGTTGAGAGACGGCAGCGCAAGCCGGGCCCGCTCGGCGGCCGAAAGGCAGGGCGCCAACCCCGCGGCGGCTTCAGGCGAGGGTGGGCAGCACCAGCACGGGCACCGGGCTGTGCAGCAGCACTTCGGCCGTCACGCTGCGGTGAAACAGCTGCCCCCAGAAGCTACGGGGCCGCGCCAGCACCACCACCAGGTCCGCGCCCCCGGCCTGGGCGGCGTGCAGAATGCCTTCGGCCGGATTGGCCGCCACCGCGTGCCGGAAGCGCATCGGGGTCGGCAAGTCGAGGCCCAGCCCGGTGCGCCGCACCGACGCCATTACGTCGTCCTCCGAAACGTCGGCGTCGGCATCCGGCGTCACGTGCAACACCGTCAACTCCACGCCCAGCGTGCGCGACAGGTGGCGCATGGCCCCGGCGTGCGGGCCTATGGTAAAATCTTCTCCGTCGACGGCCAGCAGCACGCGCCGGGGCAGCACCGTGCTGGTGAGCGTGTGCGGCACAATGAGCATGGGGTACGGCGCCGTGCGCAGGAGGTCGAGCGCGGTGGTGCGCACCAGCTCGTCGGGCGTGGCCGAATAGTCGGGCCGGCCCAGCACCACCAGCAGCGGGTGGTGCCGGCTCACGGCATCGGCCACGGCGAAGGCCACGCGGCCGTGCCCGATTTCGGCCACCACCGGCACGGCCAGGTCATTGGCTACCTGCTTCATGGCCATCGCCGTGGCTTCGGTGCTCAGGTCAGAAAGCTCGCCGGTGAGCCGCTCTGAGTCGAGGATGGAATCGCGGCGCACGTGCAGCAGCACCAGCCGGGCCCCGAGGGGGCCGGCCAGGTTAGTGGCGTAATCAAGCGCCTTGTTGGCGGCCCGAAAAAAGTCGGTAAGAATCAGCAGAGCAGGCGTCATAAGGCAAGGTTTGAGGTGTGGAGTAGCTTCACGGGCAAAGAACCGGGTGGCGCGTGACAAACGACATGCGCAATGTCAGGCTCCGGCATGACTTTCATCAAGTAGCTGGCCACCCGAGCGGCGTATCCTTGTATTCCCGCTTTTCTGCCCATTTCCTGAAGAATACCCCCGCCGACATCGGGCTTTCAGGGCCGGCCGCGTGGCCAGCCAGCCTACTTTCTCAATAGATACCACACGCCATGACCATCACCGTTTTCAGCTCCTACCCCTTCGAGCGCCCCTACCTCGCCACGGCCGCGCAGGGCCAGCATGCCTTCAATTTCCTGGACGCGGCCCTCACCCAGGACACCGCCGCGCAGGCCGCCGGCAGCACCGCCGTGGCCGTTTTCGTGAACGACGACGCTTCCGCGCCGGTGCTCGAAAAACTCTGGGCGCTGGGCGTGCGCTACCTGCTGGTGCGCGCCGCCGGCACGACAACGTGGACCTGCCCGCCGCCCACCGGCTGGGCCTGCGCGTGGCCAATGTGCCCCACTACTCGCCTTTCGCCATTGCCGAGCACGCCCTGGCCCTCATGCTGGCCCTGAACCGCCACCTGCGCCAGGCCGACGCCCAGATGCGCCGCGCCGACTTCCGGCTCGACAACCTCGTGGGCTTTGACCTGCACGGCAAGACGGTGGGCATCATCGGCTGCGGCACCATTGGCGGCACGCTGGCGGGCCTGCTGCACGGTTTTGGCTGCCGCCTGCTGGGCTATGATATCCAGCCCGATGCGGAGCTGCCCCAACGCTACGGCCTGGAGTACGTGTCGTTGGACGAGCTATGCGCGCAGGCCGACGTCATCTCGCTGCATGCCCCGCTCACAGTCGCCACCCGGCACATCATAAACGCGGCACAGCTGGCCCGCACCAAGCGCGGCGCCATGCTCATTAACACAGGCCGGGGCGCGCTCCTGGACACGGAGGCCGCCCTGGCGGCGCTGGAATCGGGCCAGCTGGGCTACTTGGGGCTCGATGTGTACGAGCACGAAAAAGGCCTGTTTTTCAACGACCACTCCCAACAGCCTTTGCAGGATACGCTGCTGGCGCGGCTGCTGGCCCACCCCAACGTGCTGGTAACCGGCCACCAGGGCTTCCTGACCCACGACGCGCTGACCAGCATCGCCACCACTTCCCTCGAAAACCTGGGCTGCTGGCTGGCCGGGCAGCCCACGCCCAACGAGCTGACCCCGCCCAAGCGAATGGCCGGGCCAGCCTGAGGGCAGGCGGGGAAAGCCCTGCAATAACCTTGTGCCTAAGCAGAAAAACGCCAGGCAGAGCATTCTGCCTGCTTTTTTCTGCTTAGGCAGGCTCGCCATCCGGGCATCGTGCTTTTGCTTGTAGCATCGGTATCCGTTTAGCGAGTTACTTCTTTGGCCAGCTGGTTGAGCGCGGTCAAAAACTCGGGCGTGTCGTATTCAGCCATGCCCTCGTGGCGGGCGGCCACCTGGCCATCGGGGCTGAGGAGGACGGTGGAGGGAATGGAGTTGGAATCGAACGGCGCGGGCAAATCGCCGGTACGCATGTACACGGGGAAAGTGAAGCCGTTGCTCTGCACATACTTCCGGGCCTTGGCCACGTCATCATCAAGCGAAAGCATTACGAAAGCCACTTTGGAGCGGTCTACCTTCTTATATAGGGCTTCAATGCCCGGCATTTCGGCGCGGCAGGGCGGGCACCAGCTGGCCCACAGGTTCACGAACACTACTTTGCCTTTCAGGTCGCTCAGGTTCACGGCTTTGCCGTCGAGGGTGGTCATGGGGAGGTTGTGGGGGTAGGCGCTGCCGTTGGCGAGCACCACCGGCATTTCGTTGGCGGGAGCAACGGGCACATCGGCTTTCATGAGGCCGGTAGCCAGCAGGCCGCGCTGCAGGCCACCAAGCACGATGGGCCGCAGCGGCGAAAACATGACGAGGGCAAAGAGGGCCAGCGGGAGCCAGGAGGTGAGGGTCTTGTGATTCATAATTGGGAGAATTAAAGGCATGACACAGTAAATATGAACAAGATTTCATTTGTCAAGCACCGGCAGGTTTTTGCCTTTAGCTCCACGCGCACCCCGTCCAAGGTGAACACCTGGGTCGGGTCGCTGAGGAAGGGCTGGCCGGTGGCCTTGTCGGTTACGTTGGCCCCGCGCATTGGGGAGTGGGCCAGCTGCTGCAACTCGCGGGTCCGGGCGCTGCCGTGGTCGTAATCGTGGTTGCCGAGCGCCATGAACTGGTAGCCCAGCGCATTCATCAGGCGGATGTTGGCGGCGCCTTGGTCTGGTTGGCCAAGAAGTTATCGCCGAACGTGTCGCCGCCGTCGAGCAGCAGCACGTTGGCCGCCCCACGCTGCTCCCGCACCTGCGCCACGGCGGTGGCCAGGTAGGCAAAGCCGCCTACGGTGCCCCCCCGCGTGCTCAAACGAGCTGGGCGGCCGGCCCGGGTCGCCGGTCTGCGACGTGGCATTGCCGGACGCCACGGCGAAGGGCCGGCGCCGGCCGTGAACGTCGTTGGTGTGCAGGATGGTGACGGTGCCGCTGACGGCCCCACCTGCGTTGGCAACGGCCGTTTCCTGTTGTTGCGGTGCCGATTTGCAGGCCGCCAGTAGCAGGTCCGCGCCCAGCACGACAACGGCGGACAGGCCCACGCGGGCTTTTTGGAGAGGACGCAGGGAATTTTTCAAACGGGTTGAAAGAGCAGGATTAGGAGGAAATACCGAAACTCCGTGAACTTATCGAGGGCTTACAATTGTACGTATGATAATTTGTTCATACATTTGTATCCCACATGACAATCCCTGCTTCCCCCGTTGCTGTTGATATGGGCCTCTCCATTGAAAAGATGGAGAAAGTGGCCTTCATTCTAAAGACCACGGCTCACCCCACGCGCATTGCCATCGTTCAGCTGCTGGCGGCCCAGGAAAGCATGTCGGTAACGGAAATAAGCAACAAGCTGAGCGTGGAGCAGAGCCTGCTCTCGCACCACCTTTCGGGCATGAAACTCAAGGGCATTTTGAGCAGCACCCGCGAGGGCAAAAACATCTACTACTCACTGAAAATGCGTGAAGTTATTAATGTAATTCAGTGCCTGGCCGTCTGTACCTTTCTGTAGGGGGCCGGCTTTTTTTGCCCTTACACATGAACAAATTTTCATAAATTCATGCGTTACCTCGTTTGAATTCGTTGCGCTCCCCCTTCTGATATGCTGCATTACATCGGTTACTTCGCCGCCATTTTTATTGGCCTTTCGCTCGGCATTATGGGCGGGGGCGGCTCTATTCTCACCGTGCCCGTGCTGGTGTACCTCATGGGCGTGAGCCCGGTGCTGAGCACGGCCTACTCCCTGTTTGTGGTGGGCTCGACTTCGGTATTGGGCGCGGCGGGCTACTTCCGCAAGGGGCTGGTGTCGCTGAAAACGGCCGTGGTCTTTTTGATTCCGTCGTTGGCGTCGGTATTTCTGGTGCGCAAGGTGCTCATGCCGGCCATTCCGCACGAGCTGTTCACGGTGGGCAGCATCGTGTTTACCAAAGACCTGCTGGTGCTGGTGGCCTTCGCCGTACTCATGGTGGGCGCGGCCGTTTCCATGATTCGCAGCAAGCAGGCGGAGGAAGTGCTCGATGAGGAGCTGCACTGCAAGCACGCCTTCAACTACCCACTCATTCTGGGCATTGGCCTGGTGGTGGGCGCGCTCACGGGCTTTGTGGGCGCGGGGGGAGGTTTCCTTATCATTCCGGCCCTGGTGCTGGGCGCGCGCCTGCCCATGAAACTGGCCGTGGGCACTTCCCTGGCCATTATCGCCCTGAACTCACTCATCGGCTTCACCGGCGACCTGAGCGCGGGCACGCCCATCGCGTGGCCTTTTATCTTGGGCTTTCTGGCCTTTGCGCTTGGCGGCATCGTGCTGGGCACTTACCTGGCCCGCTTCATTCCGGGCGCCAAGCTGAAGCCCGCCTTCGGCTGGTTCACGCTGGCCATGGGCATATTTATTCTGACCAAAGAACTCCTGTTTCACCAACCCTAACCCGTTTTCTTCCCCACTCTTTATGTTAGATGTCATGAAAATTGAGCAATTTGAAGACAAGGGTCTGGCCCATTTCTCTTATGCTGTTCTGAGCGAGGGCACCCGCGAGATTGTGCTGGTAGACCCCGCCCGCGACCCGCAGCAATACTACGATTTTGCAAAGCAGCACGATGCCAAAATCGTGGCCGTGCTCGAAACCCACCCCCACGCCGATTTCGTGTCGTCGCACCTGGAAATCGCGCAGAAGACCGGCGCCATCATCCGCGTCAGCAAGCTACTGGGGGCCGAATATGCCCACGAAGCATTCGACGAGGGCGACTCGTTCACGGTGGGCAAGCTCACGTTTCGGGCCTTGAATACGCCCGGCCACTCGCCCGATTCGGTGAGCACCGTGCTCAGCCGCGAAGGCAAAGACGTGGCCGTGTTCACGGGCGACACGCTGCTCATCGGCGACGTGGGCCGGCCCGACCTGCGCGAAAAGGCCGGCAACCTGACCGCCAAGCGTGAGGAGCTGGCCAAGCAGCTATACCACAGCACTCGCGAAAAGCTCATGCCCCTGGCCGACGACGTGCTGGTGTACCCCGCCCACGGCGCGGGCTCGCTCTGCAGCAAGGCCACCAACTCGGCCAACAGCAGCACCATCGGGGCCGAAAAGGCCGGCAACTACGCCCTGCGCCCGCAGTTGGAAGAAGACTTCGTGAAGGAGCTGCTGGCTGACCAGCCCTTCATTCCCAAGTACTTCGGCTACGACGTGGACCTGAACAAGGCCGGTGCGCCCGACTTTGCCCCGAGCATCGCCAAAGTCCCCCGCCTGGCCGCCGACGCAACGCTGGCCGCCGGTGTCGTGGTAGTGGATGCGCGCACTGAAGCCGAATTCAAGCAGGGCCACGCGGCCGGCGCCATCAACATTCAGCAGGGCGGCAAGTTCGAAACTTGGCTGGGCTCCATCGTGGGGCCGGAGGAGTCGTTTTACTTGCTGGCGGCCGACGAGGCCACGTTGACGGATTTGATTCAGAAAACGGCCAAAATCGGTTATGAGCCCCTGATTAAGGGCGCGCTGGTGGGCACGCCTTCCACCCAGGAAACCCTACCCACAATGGACGTGGAGGCCTTCCGCAAGCACCCCGAGAACTACACCATCGTGGACATCCGCAACGCCTCGGAGGTGAAAGCGGAGCCGCTGTTCGCCGGCGCCATCAACCTGCCGCTGCCCGAGCTGCGCGAGCGGGTGGGCGAGATTCCAACCGGTAAGCCCGTGGTGGTGCATTGCGCCGGCGGCTACCGCTCGGCGGCTGGCAGCAGCATTGTGACCTCCGCCCTGCCCGGCACCGAAGTGCTGGACTTGAGCGAGGCTGTGAAGTCTTTTCAGACGCCTGACGCCGCTTATTAAAGGGCCCGTTATCCCAATCAGACGGTCATGCTGAGCTTGTCGAAGCATGACCGTTACCATTTCACCTCATTCCCCAAAAATCCCCCGCCATGTTCGGTTTTAATAAATCCGCTGACTCCGCCTTCCACAACCTCACCCCCGCACAGTTCGCCGAGGGCCTGCGCCAGCCGGGCGCGGTGCTCGTGGATGTGCGCCGCCCCGAGGAGTTTGCCCAGGGCCATTTGCCCGATGCCGTGAATATCGAAGTCACCGCGCCCGACTTTGCCCAGCGCGTGGCCAGCCTCGACAAAGACGCGCCCACTTACGTGTACTGCCGCAGCGGGGCCCGCTCGGCCAGCGCAGCCGGCCTGCTCACGAAAACCGGTTTTGCCAACGTCAGCAACCTGCTGGGCGGGGTGCTCGACTGGCCCGAGGCGCTGACCACGCGGTAGTTCTTGATTTAAGTTCTTCCGAGCGTCCGGCTCTGAGCTGGGCCGGACGCTTCTTTTTCTCTTCTGAATATCATGCTTGAACTTCTGCAAAAGCCCTGGCCCTGGTACGTGGCCGGGCCCCTGATTGGCCTGACGGTGCCGGCCCTGCTGCTCATCGGCAACAAGGCCCTGGGCATCAGCTCCTCGCTGCGGCACGTGTGCGCGGCCTGCATGCCGGCCGGCATTCCCTTCCTCACCTACAACTGGCGGGCCGAAATCTGGAACCTGGTGTTTGTGCTGGGCGTGGCCCTGGGCGGCTTTATCGGCTACCAGGTGATGGGCCACCCCGATGTGGTGGGCATCTCGCCCGAAACCATCAACGACCTCAAAACCGAGCTGCACCTGACCGATTTCTCGGGTCTGCTGCCGCACGAGCTGTTTTCGCTTGATGGCCTGGCCAACTGGAAGGGCTGGTTTTTCCTGGTCTTTGGGGGCTTTCTGGTGGGCTTCGGCACGCGCTACGCTGGCGGCTGCACCTCGGGCCACGCCATTTCGGGCCTCTCAAACCTGCAGTGGGCGTCGCTGGTGGCCGTTATCGGCTTCTTTGCCGGCGGCCTGCTGATGACCTGGGTGGTTTATCCGATGATGTTTTAATTATACTTTCTGACCCCATGAAACACTTTAAGTATCTGGTGTTGGGCACGTTGTTCGGCATCATTCTCACCAAAAGCGAAGTCATCAGCTGGTTCCGGATTCAGGAAATGTTCCGCTTCCAGGCCTTCCACATGTACGGCGTCATTGGCTCGGCCATTGTGGTGGGCATTATCTCGATTCAGCTCATCAAGCGCAACCGCCTGAAAAGCATCGACGGCGAAGAAATTAAGCTCGCCGACAAGAAATTCAACCACGGCATCTGGATTGGCGGCTTCATTTTCGGAGTGGGCTGGGCCATTACCGGGGCCTGCCCCGGCCCGCTGTTTGCCCAGTTGGGCAGCGGCGTAGGCGCAGCGGCCGTGATGATTGTAGCGGCCCTGGCCGGCACCTGGACCTACAGCGCCTTGCGCGAAAAGCTACCCTACTAATTTCTCCCCCACTAACTCGACCCTACCAACCATGAAACCCACGGAAGGACGGGTACAGCAGCTGCCCCAACTGGTGCGCTTGCTAATGCTGCTGACCGCGGCCGTGCTCCTGGTCCTCATGGTGGTGCTCACCCAACCCTACGGGCCGGCTCCGGCCGCGCCCGAAGTGATAGCCAACGAAGCTACCGACGGCCCGCCGCTGCCCGGCAGCTACCGCCACCCCGCCGCCCCGACACGGCCACTATTCCGCGCACGGCCGCCGGCCGCCAGATTCGCTACGGCCGCAAGCTGATTGCCAACACGGCGCAGTACCTGGGTCCAGCGGGCTCGGTAGCTCACCAACAAGCAGGCCTGGGACGTGGCGGCTTTCGTGAACTCGCAGCCCCGCCCCCATCTTTCTGCCCAACGCGACTGGCCGGACATCAGCGAAAAGCCGGTAGACCATCCGTTTGGTCCCTACCCCGATGCGTTTTCGGCGCGGCAGCACAAATACGGGCCGTGGCAGCCAGCCCTACGAGGCCGATGTGCTGGCGGGCGTGGTTCTGGCCCAGTGCGAGAACTCAACGAAGGCCTACAAGCTGACGAAAGATGACATGCTGCCCTACATTTCCGTGGTGCCCACCGGCAACGGCAAGCTGATTATCCGTCAGGCCGAGGGCGGGGCGCTGGTGCATCCGTAATGGGCGTGCGGGTTTAGAACGGTCCTACTGAGGGCCCCGCCGCGTTGCCAACGACGGGCCATGCGCCCTGCGAAAATGCGCACAAGGCTTCTTCAACCCGAAATTTGACCTCACCTTTGAGGTCTATTTCCAAGCACCCCGGGATGAACGCAACGCAGCAGGAAGAAAAAGAATACCTGGAAGAAATTAAGGAGAAGCTGACGCTGGCCATTCGGCGGATAGACGGCTCGGTGCGGCAATATTCGGAGGAGCTGCGGGAGAAAAAGGAGTACATCCACGAGCACCAGTCCGGCATGGACGATGCCGACATGGTGGCGGCCGGCCAGTCCATTGACCGCATGGCGTTTACGGGGGAAGCCGCCGTTGGCCAGAAGCGGAAGCTCCTCAAGCTGGGGCAGTCGCCCTACTTTGGCCGCATCGACTTTGCGCCCCAGGGCAAGGACAAATTACCCGTGTACATCGGGGTATATTCCTTTATGGACGAGCAGCGGCGGGGCCTCATCTACGATTGGCGGGCGCCGGTGTCGTCCATGTTCTACGACTTTGAGCTGGGCGACGCCTCCTTCACCACGCCCTCCGGCGTGGTTAGTGGCACCATCGACCTCAAGCGGCAGTACAAAATCCGGGACGGCCGCCTGGAGTTCATGATTGAAAACGACGTGAACATTCACGACGACGTGCTGCAGCGCGAGCTGGCCAAGTCCTCCGACGACAAGATGAAGAACATCGTCGCGACCATCCAGCGCGACCAGAACGCGGTGATTCGCAACGAAACCGCGCCGGTAATGGTCATTCAGGGCGTGGCCGGCTCGGGCAAAACATCCATTGCCCTGCACCGCATTGCGTTCCTGCTCTACCGCTACCGGGATACCATCGCGGCCAAGGATGTGCTCATCATCTCGCCCAATAAAGTCTTCGCCGACTACATTTCCAACGTGCTGCCCGAGCTGGGCGAAGAGCACATTCCGGAGCTGGGCATGGAAGAGCTGGCCGCCGATTTGCTCGACCACCGGTACCAGTTCCAGACCTTTTTCGAGCAGGTATCGGCGCTGCTGGACAGCCACAACGCGGCGTTTATTGAGCGCATCCGCTTCAAATCGTCGTTCGAGTTTCTCAGCCAGCTCAACCAGTACCTGCTCCACGTTGAGAACACCTACTTCACGGTCACCGAGCTGCGGGTAGGCAACCTCACCGTGCCCCTGCCGTTCCTGCTGGCCCGCTTCAAAACCTACCACCGGGTGCCGCTCCTGAAGCGGTTTGCGCTGGTGGCCGAGGACGTGCGCACCTACGTGCGCGACGCCACCCGCCGAAAGCTAACTGGGCAGGAGAAATCCCGGATTGGGGAGGCCATTCCGCGCATGTTCAAGTTCCACCAGGTGCTGGACCTCTACCGGGACTTTTTCCGCTGGGTGGGCCGGCCCGAGCTGCTGCGCATCGACCACCGCCAGCACCTGGAATACGCCGACGTTTTTGCCCTGATTTACCTGCACCTGCGCCTGGAAGGCATCAGCGCCTACGCCCACGTGAAGCACTTGCTGGTGGACGAGATGCAGGACTACACGCCCGTGCAGTACGCCGTGCTGTCCCGCCTGTTTTTGTGCAACAAAACCATTCTGGGCGATGTCAGCCAGACAGTGAATCCGTACAGCTCTTCCTCGGCCGAAACCATTGAGCGCGTGTTCCCGGAAGCCGATGTGGTGAAACTGTACCGCAGCTACCGCTCCACCGTCGAGATTACGGCCTTCACCCAGCGCATCACCCCCAACCCGCGCATCATCCCGCTGGAACGGCACGGGCAGGAGCCCGTAGTGGCGCGCTTCGCGAGCAAAGAAGAGGAGCTGCAGGCCATCCAGCGGCTGGTTGCGGCCTTCCCAAGCTCCGAAAACCAATCCCTGGGCATCATCTGCAAAACCCTGCGGCAGGCCGAGGAAGTGCACGCGGCGCTGGACGCCGCTGGCGTCTACCTGCTCACCGACGAGTCCACGCTCTTCAAGGAGGGCATCATCATCACCACGGCCCACCTGGCGAAGGGCCTGGAGTTTGACGCCGTGATTGTGCCCTTCGCCTCCGCCCATAATTATAAAACGGAGGTCGATAAAAGCATGCTCTACGTGGCGTGCACCCGGGCCATGCACCAGCTCACGCTAACGCATTCAGGCACTGTCACCGGGTTTTTATCTGCTTAAAACGCAGTGGCTCCGGCCGCCCCCCTTTGGCGAAACATTAGGGAAGACGTGCCGGTATGCTTCCTGAAAAAGTAGTGGCAGCAGGTGGGGGTCGAAGCCCCGGCCTGCGCCATTTCACGCACCTACCAATACTGGTGCAGCAGCCAGGACTTGGCTGATGAGGCGCCCGACAGCAACTGCCGTGCCAGCCAGCCCCCTTGACCAGCGCCCTTCGCGCCTAAAAAACTACCCCCTTGAAAGAAGAATCTTTGACGGCCCCGGCGCCGGCGTTACCTGTCATCATCATTGGCGCCGGCTTGGCGGGCCTCACGGTGGCCCGGGCCCTGCACGCGACCGGCCGCGCGGTGCTGGTGCTCGAAGCCCGGGACCGGGTGGGCGGGCGCACCCTGGCCGTTTCCGCGCTGCCCGGCTCGGCCGAAGCCGAAGGGCTGGACCTGGGCGCCACCTGGGGCTGGTCGCATCACCCCTACCTGATGGAACTGTGCCAGGAGCTGGGCCTGCAGCCCTTTGTGCAGCCCAGCACCGGCGCCACGGCGTATGAAACGGTGGCTGGCACGCATCACCTGCCGCAGCACCCGTCCGGCTCCACGGGCTACCTGCGCCTGCCGGGTGGGGCGGCAGCCCTTTGCCGCACGCTGGCCCGGCAGCTGCCCGCCGGAAGCCTGCTGATTAATGCGCGGGTGACGCAGCTGCACGCCCCGGCCGGCCACCCAACCATCACGGTTGAGGTGCAGCACGAAGGCGGCCCGCGCACCTATCGGGGTTCGGCCGTGGTAGTGGCCCTGCCGCCGCGCCTGGCGGCGCACAGCCTGCAGTTTGCGCCGGGCTTACCGGCGGCGCTGCAGCAGGCATTGCGGGAAGTGCCCACCTGGATGGCCTATTCAATGAAAGCGGTGGCCGTGTACGCCACCCCCTTCTGGCGCGCAGCCGGCTGGTCCGGGTTTGGGGCCAGCCAGCTGGGGCCGCTGGGCGAAATCCACGATGCCTCCCCGGCAACTGGCCCGCTGGGGGCTTTGTTTGGCTTCTTCGCGCCGATGCACCCGCTGCGGAACGCGCCGCTCGCGCAGCGGCAGGCAGCCGTGGTGCAGCAGCTGGGCCGCCTGTTTGGCCCGGCCGCCCTGCAGCCGCTGGCCTACCACGAGCTGGACTGGAGCCAGGAGCCGCTGACCAGCATTCCCGGCGATGAGCAATTCCCCGACCAGATTCCCCTGCAGGGCCCGGCCCGGCTGCGCCAGCCCTATTGGGACGGCCGGCTGTACTGGGCCGGGGCCGAAACGTCCGTCAGCGAATGGGGCCGGCTGGATGGCGCCATTGAGTCCGGGCAATGGGCGGCTGCGCAGGTACTGAAGGCCCAGTAGCGGCAGCGGAACCCGCTTATACCCTGCTGAGCCGGGCAAAGCAGCACTTATGCAGGCAGGCCCGGGTAGCCGGCTAATACGTGCGGTTGGCTCCGGCCACGGTATAGAGCGGGTCTTCCAGAATGCTCACCTCGATGATGGAGCTGGCCTTGCCCAGCAGCTTGCGGCAGTCGGGGCTGAGATGGCGCAGGTGCACGGTTTTGCCGGCCCGGTGGTAGCGCTCCGTGAGCTTGTGCAGGGCGTCAATGGCCGACATGTCGGCCACGCGGCTGTCCCGGAAGTCGATAACGACCTGGGGCGGGTCGCCGGCCACGTCGAACTTCTCCCCGAAAGCCTGCACCGAGCCGAAGAACAGGGGGCCGAAGATTTCGTAGTGGCGCACCCCGGCCTCGTCCACGTGCTTGCGGGCGCGGATGCGTTTGGCGTTTTCCCAGGCAAAGGCCAGGGCCGACACCACCACGCCCAGCAGCACGGCCAGCGCCAGGTTTTGCGAAACAGCCGTGACCAGGGTCACCAGCAGCATCACCAGCACATCGGTGCGGGGCATGCGCCGCAGAATGCGCAGGCTGGCCCACTCGAAGGTGCCGATGACGACCATGAACATCACCCCCACCAGCGCGGCCAGCGGCAGCCGCTCAATCACGGGGGCGCCCACTACCACAAACAGGGCCAGCGCCCCGGCGGCCACCACGCCCGAGAGCCGCCCCCGGCCCCGCGACTCCAGGTTGACCATGGTCTGGCCAATCATGGCGCAGCCGCCCATGCCCCCGCTGAAGCCCGACGCCACGTTGGCCAGGCCCTGGGCCACGCAGTCCTTATTGCCCCGCCCGCGGGTATCGGTCATCTCATCCACTACCGTGAGGGTGAGCAGGCTCTCGGTGAGCCCCACCAGCGCCATGATGACGGCGTAGGGCAGCACCACCCCCAGGGCCTGCCAGGTGAGGGGCAGCTGCGGCAGGTGAAAGGTGGGCAGCCCGCCCGCAATGGAGGCAATGTCGCCCACCGACTTGGTTGCTATCCCGCCCCCAATCACGAGGGCCGACACCGCCGCGATGGCCACCAGCGAGGCCGGCACGGCCTTGGTGAGCCGGGGCAGCCCGTACACAATGGCCATGGTGAGGGCCACCAGCCCCGCCATAAGCAGCAGCGGACCGCCCGAGAGCCACTGCTCGGCCCCGGCCGCATCGCGCACCTTGAACTGCTCCAGCTGCGCCATAAAGATTATCAGGGCCAGGCCGTTGACGAAGCCGTACACCACCGGTTGGGGCACCAGGCGGATGAACTTGCCCAGCCGCAGCAGCCCGATGCCGATTTGGAGCAGGCCCATGAGCACCACCGCCGCGAAGAGATACTCCACGCCGTGCGTGGCCACCAGGCTCACAATAACCACGGCTACCGAGCCCGCCGCCCCCGAAATCATGCCCGGCCGGCCACCAAACACACTCGTTACCAGGCAAATAATAAAGGCCGAACCAATGCCCACCAACGGGCTGATGTGGGCCAGCAGCGCAAACGCCACCACCTCGGGCACCAGGGCCAGGGCCGTGGTGAGCCCCGCCAGGACTTCATCTTTCACATTGACGGTGTACTGCTGGAAATAGGAAGCAACTCGGGACATAAACACACTGAAACGGGCCAAAAGAAAAGCCGCACCCGTCCGGCAGGACGGGGCGGCAGAAGCTATGCTACGCCAGTGGTGGAAGTGGGGCGAGCTTGAAGAAGGAGCCGGCGAAAAACGCCAATGCGAGGGGCAAAGGTACGGCCGAAGAGTGCTGCGCCAGGCAGCACAACGCGCCTTTGCTATTTCCCGCAAAGCGACAGCAGCCTGTTTGAAGACCACAGCACGACCACCGGAAATTCGAGCCCGGGCAGCAGGCCAGGCAATTTGAGCTGGCCGCGCCGTCCGTCTGCGCGAGCAGTCAAATCCGTATTTATACCCGCAATTTCCGGGTATCTACGCCCGGCGGCCTGCGTAAAGCAGGCATGCCCACGCCTTCATTCAATAGCATTGCCCAACGCCGCCGCGCCGTGGCCTTTGCTGTCGCCCTCACGAGTGGAACCACGCTCGCCCCCCAGCGCTACGAGCGCGACCTGCTGGCCCTGTTCGAAGCCGGCATTCTGGACCTGGACGAGGTGAGCGGGCTGCTGGACCAAAGCATCTACCAAATCTTCTACCACAGCCGCGCTACCCAACCCCCAAGCGAAGACCACCTACGGGCCCTGCTGGAACAGTCGGAACGCAGCAACGCCCGCCATCAGATTACGGGCCTGCTGCTCTACAGCGACGGCCGCTACGTGCAGGTGCTCGAAGGCGCCCGGAACGATGTGGAAGCCCTTTACGCCCGCATTTGCTGCGACCCGCGCCACCAGCAGGTGGTGACCGTGAGCGAAGGCCCCGGCCCCAGGCGGCTATTTGCCGACTGGAACATGGGCTTTGGGCACGTGGCAGCGCCGGAAGTCGACCGGGTGCTCGACGCCGTACTGGCCCCGCACCCGCCCACTGGTTTGCGCATGGAGAATGCCCACTTGCAGGCCCTGCTCGAGGCCTTTGCCCCTGGTGCAGCAACTATTTGCCCCCAACCGGACTAGCCGCTGCGCAGCCGCCTTGCTTAGGCTCGGAGCATTTCGGCGGTAAACGGACGGGCATGTCCCGCAAATACCGAGCGCCGGAGTGCGGTTTACGTATAAGGGCTTTTGCTTAAGCCCATGCATCCTGCTGCCCCCTTGCTCGAGCTCGAAGCCGCCTTGGCGGCCGATGCGCCCCCAGCCGAAGCCCTGCAATGCGCCCTCGACCTGGTGGGCCCGCACCTGCGCGCCGACCGGTGCTTTCTGTACGTGCGCGACCCGGCCCAGGGCCGCGGCCGCATTGCCTTCGTCTGGCGCCTCGACGAGGCCGTGCCCGACCCGCGCCACGACTGGCAAGCCGACACCGGCGACCTGCCCATAGAAGACCCGCTCTTCCGGGCCGCGCTGGCCGCCGCGCCCGCCGTGTTTGTCGATGACGTGACCGAAGCCGGCCCCGACGTGCTCAATCAGGAATTTGAGCGCCGCACCTTTGGCCATCGGGCCCTGGTGCACGCCCACATCACCCACCACGAGCAGCTCTGGGGCATTCTGCAGCCCTGCGTGTTTGGCCACCCCCGCCACTGGACCGCCGCCGAACGCGACTACGTGGATGCAGCCGTGCCGCTGTTTCTGCCCGTGGTGCAGGCCTATATGCGGGCGCAAAGCCGGGAAGTAGCCGTTCAAAAGTAATTGGGTCGCCAGTCATTGGTCAATTGCTCAACCAGCAGCTAACAACGAGCAACTGACAGCTGTTGCCTGACAGCTGAGTAGGCCTAGTAAAGGCGTGAAGTTCGGCTCTGGTTCGACGGCCGGATGCACCGGCCAATGGCAAAAAACGCCGTTGCACCCAGTGGCCAGTTTGGCGCGCCTGCCCGCGCCGCGCCAACTCTTTCAACTTCCTAAACAAACAGCGCGAATGCGGCTTTACGCACCATCCGGGGCGACATTCGCCGTGCTGGTTCGTACGTTTGTGCCACTATTGCCCTGTTGTTGTCTACTTTATGCCCCCTGCTTCGTTACGATTATTTTTTGAAAACTCCGTCGGCCAGGTCCTCGCCCAGGCGCTGCCCGTAGGCGGTTATGTGATAGTAAAGCACAATCCCGGCCCGCGCCGCTTTGCCGATGTGCAAACCCTGCTCGGCCAAGCTAAACTGCTGCTGGCCAAACGCGAATGGCACAAGATACTGGGCGACCATCGGATGATGGTGCCCTTTACCACGGAAGAGGAAACCTGGATTACCGAGCTCTGGCTCAACACCTCCCAGCCGCGTCGCCACCCCTTGTTTGGGGCCGTGCTGCTACCGGCAGAAGCGTTTGCCCAGCTGCCGGCCGAAGTAGCCGCTGCCACCGCCCAGGCGGCAGCCATGACCTACCGGCTCTTCGATGACCCCGGCCTGGCACGGGCGTGGCTTGAGGAGATGGTATAAAGTGGGTATTAAAGCAAGAACACCAGCTACTGCCTGGATTTAAATAACTTAGCCCTGTTTTGGGGTTGTTGTAGGGAGGGTCGAGACGCAATACGCTGCGTCTCGACGTTGAAAGAACATTGCCGCAGCAGCGGCAATAAGCCCTGTTATGCTTGCTCGGGTAGCTTTTAAAAGTGGGCACAACAACGCGGCCGTGATAGCGGAATTGGCCGGGCCGGGGCGTAAGAGCCATTAGCCGCGGTGGCCGCACTGCTTCAGCCAGGCAGGCAAGGTGCCGGCGAATTATACCCTTCATTCCCGCAACCGCAGGGTGTCGAGCGCGACGATTTCAAGGTGTTGCTACCTGCTCATGAGTGCATTAATTCCTAAAAGCATCTATGCATATGTATGAGCATTCTTAAAAATTTTCATACCCAAAGCGCCACAGCCGCGTATAGGCAGCAGATGTTCCCTTCTCCCCTCGATACCGAGGCTCAGTGCCGCGTTAGGGATTGGGCCGCCGACCTAGCCGCCGCTTCTACCCCACACGCCCGGCATTACGAGCACCAGCTGCTGTCCCGCTACCAGCGGCAGGAGGTGAGCTGCGAGCAGGTGCTAACGCTTCTAGACGCTAGCCCTTACCACGTCTTATACCGCAGCCACGCCACCCGGCCCTTCTCCGAAGCCCAGCTGCAGGAGCTGCTGGCCGCGGCCCGCTCCTATAACACCCGGCACCACCTCACCGGGCTGCTGTTGCACAGCAACGGCTGCTTCGTGCAGGTATTGGAAGGCCCCAAAGCCGTCGTGCAGGCCCTCTACGCCCGCATCCAGCAAGATGCCCGGCACACGCACGTCGTCACCGTCAGCGAAGGCCATGGGCCAAAGCGGCGCTTCGGCAACTGGGACATGGCCTTGGGGCGCGTGGCCGGCTCGGCCGTGGTGCGGGCTTTCGAAACCGTGCTCCTTCAGGAAGAGGCACCGGATGCATTCGCTAGCGACAGGCTCCTGTCGGCGCTGCTCCAGGCCTTTGACGTACACCAGCCGCCGCCCACCAGCCTGGCTCCGCTGCGCAGGTAGCTGCCGGGCTTTTCAAGCCAGTAATAAAACATCCATTGTTCGGGCAGCGCCGCCCGTTGCTGACGGCGTGCTCCATGCGAAAAGCCTGTCTGCACCGCTGAAAAAAAAGCCCTGACCAGCGTGGCTAGGGCTTTTTCTTTGATGTCTCTGGGGTTTCCTCAGCTTTGCCAGCAGCTGGTGTTCGCATTCGCCTTGGCAATAAGCAATACAGCGGCCATAATGACAAGCACGGCAATCAATTGATAACCGACTGACTCACAAACGCGGCATTACCACCGATGTAACGCGCTTTTGCTTCCTGTCGTTCCCGGTGTCCTTTTGCCGCTGCGGAACGTATTAGGCACAAAATTCCCCGCCCATGCTTCAGTCGCGTCAGCCCACCACACTCCCACCCTCTTCCTTTGATGCCAACGAGCGGCTGCGCTGGGTGGAGCGTATCGCCCGGCTCATGGATAGCCAGTTTCGGCTGCCGGGCACCCGTTTTCGCTTCGGCCTCGACCCGCTGCTGGGCCTGGTGCCGGTGGTGGGCGACTTGTCGTCGCTGGCCGTGTCGGTGGCCCTGCTGATGACCATGCTCCGCCACGGCGCCAGCGGGGCGGTGGTGGTGCGCATGGCCTTCAACATCCTGCTCGACACCGTGATTGGGGCCATTCCCATGCTGGGCAACATCTTCGACTTCGCCTACAAAAGCAATGAGCGCAACGTGGCCCTGCTGCGCCGCCACTACGCCGAGGGCAGGCACACCGGCAGCGGCAAGGGCTTGGTGGCGCTCCTGCTGCTGGGGTTTTTGGTGGTGTTTGGGCTGGTGGCTTGGGGCAGCTTTGCGGTGCTGCGGTGGGTGTGGCAATATCTTGATGCCCACCCCATCGGGAGCGCCTGGTAGGGAGTGGTGGTGCAGCCCCTGGCGGCTCCGGCTTACGAAAGCTGCCGGGCCTGGTGGGCGGCGCTAATCAGGCCCGGGGCATTCCGGAGGGTGGCCAGCACCACTTCCCGGGCCGCTTGTTTGGCCTCGTCGCCGCTGATGTCCCGGATTTCGTGAGCGAACAGCTCCCCCATGGTCTGAAACGCGTGAAGCAGGGCCTGCCGCTGCGGCTTTTCGGCTTTCAGCTGGGCCTGCGCCAACCGAATCTGGGCAATAATCCGGCGCCGCCGAATGCGAAACACGGACTCATTAACCACGTACGGCTGCAGCGAATCCAGGAGTTCTACCAAGGGCAAGAGGCGGCTGGCTGTCGAAACCAAGGCCCCATCGAGCCGCCGGGGCCGTGGTGCTACTGCACCGGCCGCAACAGCAGCGCAGCCGTTGGAAACAGCATTGTCAGCGTCCGTCAGGCCGAACGGCTGGGCGGGCTCAGAAGTGGGGTTCGTTAGCATGAAGTAGGCGGGGTAGCACGGCGTAGTGGGTTCAAAGTAAGGGGATACGGGGCGGATGTTCGGCTACCGCCCTGCTAATGAAAGCGGAGCAGGCCGGATGATGCATCAGGCGCGGGGATTCAGCTTGCCGGGTCGTTCAACCCACCAAACCGCGCCGCGCCAATACCGGTTGCGGATTTCGCTCTACCTTTCGTTTTTGAAAATTCTGACCATAAGCCCGTTCCCTGCAAAGCATATGCACAAGTATTTATTGGCTCTTACCGTGGTGGCTTTCTCCCTGCCGGAGGCGGCCACGGCCCAGCAGCTACCGGCCCTCACGGCGCAAGACTACGCCCGCGCCGAACGCTTCATGGGCTACAACACCCAGGCGCTGGTAGACCGCAGCATGGGCCGCCCCAACTGGCTGGCCAACGACCGGTTCTGGTACCGGGTGATGACGGCCCAGGGCAGCGAGTTCATTTTGGTGGACCCGGCCCGCAAAACCCGCACCGCTGCATTCGACCACGCCAGGCTGGCGGCCGGGCTCTCAGCGGCCAGCGGCCAGCCCTACGAGGCGGCCCGGCTGCCGTTTCGCAGCTTCACGTTTTCGCCCGATGAAGAGGTCATTTCCTTCGTCACTGGCGGCAAAAGCTGGAATTACGACGTAGTAAGCGGCCAGGTGACCCCCAACACCACGCCCGCGGCCAAGCCCGGCCCCAATGCCGAGAATGAGATAAACTCGCCCAACGGCCAGCTGGCAGCGTACATCCAGGACCACAACCTGTGGGTGCGCGACACCAAAACCGACCAGAAAACCCAACTCACCACCGACGGGGCCAAGGACTACGGCTACGCCACCGACAACGCCGGCTGGACGCACAGCGACAAGCCCGTGCTGCGCTGGTCGCCCGATTCGCGCAAGATTGCCACCTTCCGGCAAGACCAGCGCAACGTGAGCGACATGTACCTGGTGACCACCAACATTGGCAAGCCCACGCTGAAGGCGTGGAAGTACCCACTGCCCGGCGACAAAGACATTGCGATGATTGAGCGGGTGATTGTGGAAGTGAATCCGGCCAAAGTGGTGCGCCTGCAGATACCCGCCGACGCGCACCGCGGCACCCTGTCGGACGATATTTCCAGCAGCGGCACCTTCGACGACGTAGACTGGAGCCCCGACGCCAGCCAGCTGGCTTTCGTGTCGACCTCGCGCGACCACAAACAGGAGAAAATCCGCGTGGCCGATGCTGCCACCGGCGCCGTGCGCGAAGTATTTGAGGAAAACGTGGCCACGCAGTACGAGTCGGGCCAGGGTGCCATCAACTGGCGCTACCTGCCCAAAACCAAGGAAATCATTTGGTATTCGGAGCGCGACAACTGGGGCCATCTGTACCTCCACGACGCCACTAGCGGCAAAGCCAAGCAGCAGATTACCAAAGGTGATTTTGTAGTGACGCAGCTGCTGAAAGTAGACGAGCCCAAGCGCCAGCTCTATTTCCTGGCCGATGGCCGCGAGCCGGGCAACCCCTACTTCACCCATCTCTACCGGGTGGGGCTGGATGGCAAAAAACTGACGCTGCTCACGCCGGAAGCTGGCAACCACCAGGTCACGCTTTCGCCCTCGGGCAAGTACTTTATTGATAGCTACTCGCAGCCCGACCGGCCGGGCGCCACGGTGCTGCGCGCGGCCGACGGCAAGCTGCTGCTGCCCCTGGAAAAGACCGATATTTCCCGCCTCACCGCCACCGGCTGGAAGGCGCCCACGCCCATCACGGTAAAAAACCAGGACGGCCAGATTGACCTGTACGGCCTCATGTTTACGCCCAGCACGCTGGACCCGGCTAAGAAATACCCCATCATCAACTACATCTACCCCGGCCCGCAGGGCGGCGGCGTGGGCAACTGGTCTTTTTCGGCGGCGCGGAGCGACCACCAGGCCCTGGCCGAGCTGGGCTTTGTGGTGGTGGTTATCGAAGGCAGCTGTAACCCCCTGCGCTCCAAGAGCTACCACGATGCCTGCTACGGCAACATGGCCGAAAACACGCTATCGGACCAAGTGACGGGCATGCGGCAGCTGGCGCAGAAATACCCGTACATCGACCTGGAGCGGGCCGGCATCTGGGGCCACTCGGGCGGCGGCTATGCCACGGCGGCGGCCATGTTCCGCTACCCGGACTTCTTCAAGGTGGGCATCTCCGAATCGGGCAACCACGAAAACCGCAACTACGAGGACGACTGGGCCGAGCGCTACATCGGCCTGCTCAAAACCAACCCCGACGGCACCACCAACTACGACAACCAGGCCAACGCCACGTTTGCCAAAAACCTGAAGGGCAAGCTCATGCTGGCCCACGGCCTGATGGACGACAACGTGCCCCCTTACAACACCCTGCTGGTGGTGGAAGCCCTCACCAAAGCCAACAAGAGCTACGACCTGGTGGTGTTCCCGAACGCGGCCCACGGCTACGGCGCCTACTCACCCTACATGACGCGCCGCCGCTGGGACTACTTCGTGCAGCACCTGGCCGGCGCCCAGCCCCCGCACGACTACGAGATGAAGCCCAAGGCCGACCCGCGCAACTAGGCGCGACTTACCCAAAACGCGAATGGGGCAACCGGAGCAGCCGTTACCACGGCCCCGGTTGCCCCATTTTCTGTACCCATGTAGATGCTACTCGCCGCCGTTGTCTAGCCGTGGGCCATCTTCGTTCCAGCCAGCGGAGCGGGCTACGCGGTGGGCAGGCTGCGGTTGAAGTGATTGTGCAGCACTGTGTTGATTTTCTCCTCCGTAAGGGGCTTGTTCAGAAAGCCGGCAATGTTGAGCTTGCCCACCCGGTCCACGTCCTGCGGGTGCAGCGAGGTGGTGAGCATGACGATGATGATGGCCTGTTTCTCCGGGAGAGGCAGCAGGTCGTAGGCCGCCAAAAAGCCAAACCCGTCTAATACAGGCATTTTTACATCCAACAGAATCAGGGCCGGGCAGTCTGTGGTGGCACCCTGGCAATGCTCCTCCAGCAGGCCCAGCGCCTCCTGGCCATTGGTGGCTACCAGCAGCTCACTGGTTACACCCAAACGATTCAACAACAGTTGGTTGAGATAATTAGTCGTTTGGTCGTCATCGACGAGCAAGACGCTGCTAAGTTTTTGCATGGAAGGGTATGGGCCGCTCAAAACCGGCAAACAAACGCGGGCTATCGGACGAAGTATACGGAAAACGTGGTGCCCACGCCGAGCCGGGAGCTAACCTCTATGCGCCCGCCCGCATTCTCAATCATTTTCTTCACCATGTAAAGCCCAATGCCCGAGCCCTCTACGTGGTCGTGGAAGCGCTGAAACATGCCAAACAGTCTTTGCTCATTATGCGCATCCAGGCCCAGGCCGTTGTCCTCCACCTCCAGCACCATATACTCCGCTTCGGAGCGGGCGCGCACGCGCACGTGCGGCGGCCGGCCGGGGTCGCGGTACTTGAGGGCGTTGCTGAGCAGGTTGAATACCACGCTGCGCAGGTTTTTCTCCGAAAACAACACGGTTGGCACCGCCGCCACGTCCACGTCGAGCCGCGCGCCGGCTGCCTGCACAAGCGGCTCCAGGTCGAGGCGCACGTCGTGGATAATGCCAGCCAGGCCCACGGGCTGCGTGGGCAGGCCGTGCTCCTTCTGCAGCTTCGACACGTCGGTGAGGTGCTCAATGGTGCGCTTGAAGCGGTTCACCGAGTCCTGCATCAGGTGCAGAATGGGCTGCACGGGCTCGGTCTGCACGGTGGCGGGCGGCAGCTCCACCAGCAGGGCATGCAGCAGCCCTTCTATGTTGCTGATGGGGGCCTTGAGGTCGTGGGAGGCCGTGTAAATGAAGTTGTCCAGGTCCACGTTCACCCGCGTGAGCTGCTCGTTGTTGTCGCGCAGCTGGCGCTGGCCGTGGTCAATGCGCTCCAGGGCCAGCCTGTGTTCGTGGATGTCGGTGTAGGTGCCAATCCATTGCATCACCTCGCCCTGCTCGTTGCGTGAGGGCAGGGCGCGGCCCAGCATCCAGCGGTAGTCTCCCTGGGCGTTGCGAATGCGGCATTCCACCTCGTAGGGCTGGCCCGTTTGCAAGCTCTGCTGCCAGCGCGCCAGCGTGGGCGCGGCATCGTCGGGGTGCAGGCGCTGGCGCCAGGATTGCTCCGCCGCGGGGCCCTGGCCTTGCTGCTGCCCGATGTAGTCGTACCAGCGGCGGTTGCGGTAGGTGTGTTCGCCCAGCGCGTTGGTGGTCCAGGCAATTTGAGAGATACCTTCCAGCATGCGGCTGGCTTCGGCTGCGGCGCGCTCAACCACGAGCCGGGCGGCTTCTTCGCGCTTCAGCGCTTGGGTTTTGCGGTCGAGCAGGGCGTTTTGCTCGGCTACCTGGGCCCGAATGGCGGTTATTTCGCGCTGGGCCGACAAGTCCGTGACAATCACCGCCAGCGTGGGCGTTTCGTTGAACTGCAGCATATTCATCGACACCGAGAAAGGCACCAGCGCCCCTGCTTTGGTTTGCAGCAGCAGCTCGCCTTTGCTTTTGCCGCCCCAGCCCCGCAGCATCAGGCCGGCCCAGTACTCCTTGCTGGCCGGGGGCACAAACTCGTCAAACGCGCTGCCAATCAGCTCGCTCAGGGGGCGGCCCATGAGCCCGGCCAGGCAGGCATTGCAGTACAGCACCGTTGCGTCTTCGGTGAGCAGCAAGGCGCCCTCGTTCATTTCCTCAATCAGGGTGCGGTAGCCCTGGTCGGCGCCCTGCAGCGTGAAAATGCGCGGGCCCTCGGCGCCTTGCACGGCCAAGGCGTCCACGGCTCCGGTCCGGATGGCGTGAATCAGCTCCTGCGCCTCCTCAAGCTGGTAACGCAGCTCCTCGTTCTCACGGGCCAGCGCAGCGGACGTGGGCCGGTCCTCACTCATTCCCACACGGGCCCTGTAGTAGGTGGGGTGATGCCCAGGGCTTTCAGCACCGCTCGCGGTTGGAAAAGTCGCCCACCAGGCGGCGCACCAGCCCCGGCCGCCGCTTAATGAGCGTGGGCACGCCTATCAAATCCATTTCATGGGCCAGCTCGGGCTGCTGGTACACGTCCACAATCAGCAGCTCGTAGCGGCCTTTCAGGAACTGCTCGCAAATTTCCTTGATGTTGCGCACGGCCCGCGTCGAGTTGGGCGTGGCCCCCGTGATGTACAGGTGCAGCAAGTATTCGGGGCCGGAATGTTCTTCCGGCGCGTCGTCCGAGTCCAATTGAGGTTCCATGGGCCGGGGGTTAACGGGTGAGATAGTGCACGTCCAGTCCCAACAGCACCCGCTCCTCGTTCGAGAGGTCGCCGATGATTTTACGAATGGGCTCGGGCACCTTGCGCACCAGCGTGGGAATGGCTAGAATCTGGTCGCCTTCGGCCAGCTGGGGGTTCACCAACAGGTCGATTACTTCAATTTTGTAGCGGCCTTTGAGGTGCTGCTCGCAATATCTTTTCAGGTTGGCCAGGGCCGTTACAGATTTGGGCGTTTGGCCAGCTACGTACAAGCGCAGTTCCCAAGTTTCTTCGTCGTTTTCTTCAGCCATGGAAAGGATGGGGCAAATGCCAATAGCATTTTGGGTATATGTGCTACTACTTGGTTTCGGCGGGGGCCGGCGTCGCGCGCGCGGGAGGGTTGGCGGCGGCAATGCGCTGGTTGCCGCTCGTGAGGGTTTGCTGGCGGTTTTGCTCGTCGGAATAGATTTGCCGCAGCTCCTCTTCCACCGATTCAAACTCGGTGCGCAGGTTGGCAATGTTGGCTTCGAGCACGCGGCGGCGGCGCTCCAGCTCCCGGTCGCGGCGGTCGGTTTCCTGCTGCGCTGCCAGCGTTTGGGCGTGCTGCTGCATTTGCTGCGTGAGGCGGCTGGCCCCGGTCACAATGCCGGTGGGCCCCACCACCACGTCCAGCAGCTCAATGCCATGCTCGGTCACAATAAATTCGCGCACCTGGTTGGAGTGGGCCATGCCGCGCGATTTCAAAATGCTCAGGCCGCGGTTGCGCTCGCCAATGCCCTCCAGGTCGCGCACGCTTATCCAGGTATCTACCAGCGACGACACGCCTTCGTCGGTCATTTCCTGCTGCAGCCCGCGCCCACTTACCAGGGCGGTGAAGAAGGCGGTGATGCCGTTCACCTTCAAAAAGTCGATGAGGCGGGTGAGCATGCTGCGCACCTCGGCCGCGTTGCCCACGGAAATCAGATTGGTGATGGGGTCGATGACCACCGCCGCGGGTTTGAAGTCTTTCACCAGCCGGTGCAGCGTCACGAGGTGCTGCTCCAGGCCGTTGATGGTGGGCCGCGAGGCTTCGATGCGCAGCAACCCTGCCGCCACGTGCTGCTGCAAATCGATGCCCACCGACCTCATGTTGCGCAGCAATTGCTGCGGCGATTCTTCAAAGGCAAACAGCAGGCAGCGCTGCCCCTGCTGGCAGACTTTTTCTGCAAAGGCAGCGGCCAGCGTGGTTTTGGCCGTGCCCGCTGTGCCGGTTATTAGCACGCTGGTGCCCTGGTAGAAGCCGCGCCGGCCAAACATCTCGTCGAGGGCCGGCACGCCGGAAGCCATGATGTTGTCGGAAACGGGGTGGTCGAGCTGCAGCGACGTCACGGGCAGCACCGAAATGCCGTCTTCGGTGATGAGGTAGGGGTATTCGTTGGTGCCGTGGGTGCTGCCGCGGTACTTCACAATGCGCAGGCGGCGGGTGGTAATCTGGTCGATAACCCGGTTATCAAGCAAAATCACGCAGTCCGACACGTACTCCTCCAGGCCCTGGCGCGTCAGAGTGCCGTCGCCGCGCTCGGCCGTGATGATGGTGGTCACGCCCTTGCCCTTCAGCCAGTGAAACAGGCGGCGGATTTCGGAGCGCAGCACGCCCTGGTTGGGAAAGCCCGAAAACAGGGCCTCAATGGTGTCAAGCACCACGCGCTTGGCCCCAATGGAGTCGATGGCGTGGCCCAGGCGAATGAACAACCCTTCGAGGTCGTACTCCCCGGTTTCCTCAATCTCGGAACGGTCGACGTGCACGTGGTCGACACGCAGCATCTTGCGGGCCTGCAGCTCCACCAGGTCGAAACCCAGCGACGCCACGTTGGCGGCCAGCTCCGGCGCGGTTTCCTCAAAGGCCATGAGCACGCCCGGCTCGTTGTAGTCCTGAATGCCGCGCACCAGAAACTCGATGCCCATCAGGGTTTTGCCGCAGCCGGCGCTGCCACAAATCAGCGTGGGACGCCCCAGCGGCAGGCCGCCTTCGGTAATTTCGTCAAGCCCTTCGATACCCGTAGGGGACTTGGGCAGCTTGGGTAATGCGGGGGCAACAGACGAGCGAAACTCTTGCATGTAGGGGGTTTAGATTAAGTCAAAGTTAGTTGCGGAGCGGGCACATTTGTTTTGCGCCCGCGGCTCAGCCGGCGTACCCCTCCCCACAAATTGCCTTTGCAAGGTGCGAGGGCCCAAAAGGCAGCCGCCACCAAACGGGCGGGCACCCGGGTGCTTGGGCCGGCCCCTCCCCCACTCCCCGCTATGCCTTTTAGCTGCGCTTACCGGCTGCCGGACTCAAAATCGAGCCAGCCGGCGCGGTGCGTCTCCATTTCGGAGCGGCTGATGCCGTAGGCGCGGCAGGCTTCCTCGGCGCTCATCAGGCCCTGGTCCACAGCGTTGAGCACGGCCCACACCTTCAGCTTGCGCTCGGCTTCCAGGCTGGCGGCATCCGCTGGTTCAGGGCGGCCGTCCGTGTCAAAAAAATCGGAATGGGAGGGGCTCATATGCCCTGCAAGTTAGCCATTTGCTTGTTATGTCAATGTGATTTTTGCTTGAATTTTTCGCTCTTTTTTTGTGGGCCCGAAATCGGCTGTGGCAGGCGGGAAAGCGCCATTGCTACGGCCCGCTTTTTTGGTGGGGATGTTTCGGTTGGCTCAGGTAATTGGGAATGGCATGCGCCCGGCAGCCGCGGCTTGCAATGGGCCACCTGGCATGTTTTTCCTACAAACCGTCGACTAAAAAAAGCCTGTGGCCCTTACTTATTCACCTTTACAAGGCTATCAGCACCTTAACCAGCTATATGGGGTTTCCCATCTTGTTTTGTTTCTTTTTTTTCTAAAAGAAATTCCGCAACTTGGCACCCCGAGCCACCATCTTTTACATTTCCCGTGCCTTTTATAGCTGCACTCCGCCCCAGAAAATCGAGATACTCGGTTCACGGCGCTCCTTCTGTTGTCGAAACCAAAGACGCCCAGCCAACGACCCCCGCTTCCGGAGCCGACGTCTCCGGCGTGCCTGCCCCTGGCAGCCTGGCCGTGGCCGGAGCGCCGCATGACCTGGCCCCCAGCCCCCGCATCGTGCTGGACCGCGAAACTGGGGGGCAGTTCATCCTGGGCCAGAATTACCCCAACCCGTACCACGGCGAAACCACCGTTCCGTTTACGCTCAGCAACGGCGGCGATGTTCGCCTCGACCTTTTCGACGCGGCCAGCCGAAAAGTAGCAAGCATCCTACGGAAGGAAATGGGCGTGGGCAACCACACCATCCACTTAAATCTGAGTGGTCTGGGCCTGCGGACCGGCGACTACACGTACCAACTGCAAGTAACCAACAGCCGCGGGGTATACCGCCAGAGCAAGCCAATGACGGCAGGCTAACAAAAAAGGAAGTGACGGGAGGAAGTGAATGCGAGGCCGACCGTTGCTACGGCCGGCCTCTTTTTTGGGGCCGACCGCGGCGCCTGCGGCAGCCGCTCGGCCTCGGCTGCGGGCACCGGACTTTCAGGTTAGGCAGCGCCGACCGTACTTTGCTGTCCGGCGCCCGCACGGGCGGCCGGTTTCCCGTTGCTTTACTTCTCACCATCGCGGCGCTGCCGCACAATTTGTTTTTATGGCTGACCAAACCCTTACCGGCCTGCGGGCGGGCGTCCTGCACGGCGACGAAGTGCAGGCTCTATTCCAACACGCCAAGGCCAATGCCTACGCGCTGCCCGCCGTGAACGTGACCGGCACCAACACCGTGAACGGCGTGCTGGAAACCGCCAAGGCAGTGAACTCGCCCGTTATGATTCAGTTTTCGAACGGCGGCGCCCAATTTTTTGCCGGCAAGTCGGTGCCCAACGACAAGCAACAGGCCAGCATTGCGGGCGGTATTTCGGGTGCCAAGCACGTACACGAGATGGCCGCCCTCTACGACGTGCCCGTGGTGCTGCACACCGACCACGCCGCCAAGAAATTGTTACCCTGGATTGATGGCCTGCTCGACGCCGGCGAGAAATACTACCAGACGCACGGCCAGCCCCTCTACAGCTCGCACATGCTGGACCTGTCGGAGGAGCCGATTGAGGAGAACATCGAAATCTGCAAGCGCTACCTGGAGCGCATGGCCAAAATCGGCATGACGCTGGAGATTGAGCTGGGCGTGACCGGCGGCGAGGAAGACGGCGTGGACAACTCCGACGTGGACAGCTCCAAGCTCTACACCCAGCCCGAGGAAGTGGCCTACGCCTACGAGCAGCTGAGCGCCATCAGCCCGCGCTTTACCATTGCGGCCGCTTTCGGCAACGTGCACGGCGTATACAAGCCCGGCAACGTGAAGCTGCAGCCCAAGATTCTGCACAACTCGCAGGAGCACCTGCGCCAGAAGCACAACATTGCGGAGCTGCTGCCCATCGACTTCGTGTTTCACGGCGGCTCGGGCTCGAGCCAGGAGGAAATCCGGGAGGCCATCAGTTACGGCGCCATCAAAATGAACATCGACACCGACCTGCAGTGGGCGTTCTGGGAAGGCATCAAGGACTACTACGTGAAGAACGAAGGCTTCCTACAGGGCCAGATTGGCAACCCCGGCGGAGCCGACTCGCCCAATAAGAAGTACTATGACCCGCGCGTGTGGCTGCGCAAGGGCGAGGAAACCTTCGTAACGCGCCTCAAGCAGGCATTCGAGGACCTGAACTGCATCAACCGCCGGTTTTAACGCCTGCGGCTTAATGAGGAATGAAGAATGAGGAATGAAGTATTGAGAACGGCCCAAAAGCCAATTCCTCATTCCTCATTCCTCATTAAGCCGCAGGCGTCCGTCCTACTTCCCAATCGAGCCAATTTTGGGTTGAACCTGAATAATAAAGCGCTTATTCAGACCTTCCTGGGCGCCCACGTAGCGGCCCACGCCCCGGAAGCCGCTGCCCGCCGCCACCACTTCCAGGTTGCTGGGGAAGCGCAGGCCGGCCTGCTCCCATAGCCGGATAACGGCCAGCGCCCGGCTGTAGCTGAGCTGGCGCACGGCCGGGCCGTCGAGGTTGCGCGGGTCGGAGGCGGGGTAGCGCATGTCTTTGGCGGCCCGGCCTTCCACCACAATGAGGTACTGTACGTTGTCGTTGGTTTCCAGGGCCTTCATCTGACTAAGCAGGAACCGGCCGGCTTTCACCAGCGGCGTTTGGGCGTCGGCGGGTAGCACCGCGCTCTGCGGGGCAAACGTGACCGGGAAATTCAGCTCGTAGCGCTTGTAGCGCTGGTTGTAAATAAAGTAGTCGCTTTCCAGTCGCTTCAGGGCCGCTTTTATCTCATCGAGCTTGCGCTTTTCCTGCAGTTGCACGTTGAGCTGTTTGTTGGCAACCTGCAGGCTTACCTCCTTGTCTTTGAAGCGCTTGAAGCTGAGCACGAACAGCACGAGCATGGTCAGAAACAAGGCCGTCATGAGGTCCACGTAGCTGGGCCAGAAGAAGTCCTTGCTCTCTTTCATGTTTAGGAAGGCTTTTACTAGGTTTTAATTAGGACTTCATGCTGAGCGCAGTCGAAGCATCTCGCGTGCCTTACTTACTCAATCTTTGTAGCAATCTTGATTACTTACCATACGCGAGATGCTTCGGCTGCGCTCAGCATGACAACTTTTCCCAGGCTCAGTTTTACTTCTTGCCCAGCACGGTGCGCTGAAACCAGTTGGGCCGGGTGATTTCTTCCAGCACTTTGTTGGTGCGGTCTACCTGCTGCAGGAGCTGCTGCTGAATCTGGGCATCGGCCAGCAATCGGGCTTCCATGCGCTGCATGGCCTGGGCGGCCAGTGCGGCCTGGCGTTCCTGCAGCACGTTCAGCTGCTGCTGCTGGGCGGGTAGTTGGGTGAAGGGGTCGAGGTACTCCGTGATTTTCTGGTACACGTTGTTGCTGTTCAGCTCGCGGAAGTGGCGCTGCCACTGCTCGTGGGCTTCGGTGGCTTCCTGCTGCAGCTCCTGCAGGCGGCCGTCGAGCTCCTGGTCCATGCGGTGCACGCCTTCGCTCACGCCCTGGCGGACCTGGGCACCCAAATCGGCCAGTAGCTTGCCGTGCTGGCTAAAGAAGGCTACCTGCTGGCGCAGGGCATCGTCGTGCTGCTGCAGGTACTGCGGCACGCTAGCGAGGCCTTTTTCCAAGGCCGTGAGGCGGTTGAGCAGGGCGCCGATGGTCTGCGCCGCTTCGTTACTGTGCGTCACGGTGGTGTTTAGGGCCTGCTGGTAACCCAGGAATTTCTCGAACGTCTGGGCGCTTTCGTCTACCCTATCGAACACCTTGATGGTGGCATTGGCCAGCTCCGAATACCCGATTTTTTCCAGCTGCTCCAGGAAGCGCTTCTGCACGCTCACGTTCTCCGTGATGCTGGCAATGAGCGGCGTAAACTCGTGGATTTTGCTGAAAAAGTCGTTCTGAATCTGGCTAAAGAAATCGGTATTAAACGTATCAAGCACCGATTTCAGGTTGGCCATGCCGGCCTGCATGTCGGAGTTCAGCTTGGGCAGCAGGGCCTTCTGCAGGTAGGTGTAGTAGGCATTCTTGTTGCGGTCACGCGCGGCGCGGGCCTGCTTCAGCAGCTGGTTGCCGGCCAGCGTAAAAGCCAGCCCGAACAAGCTGCCTATCATGGCAATGAGCACCCCGCCCAGGAAGTGCTGCACGTCGGTGTTGCTGAACGAAGTATCCAGGGCCGGGTCGACGGCCACCTCCGCGAAGGGATTGCCCACCAGCGCCACCAGGCCCAGAATAGCCCCCGTGAACGTGCCCAGCAGGCCCAGGTACAGCGGCGTGGCAATCTGAGCCTGAATCTCCTCGTCCAGCGCTTCGGCGTGGCGCTCGGAAATATCTTTCAGAATGCCAAAGTCGGCTGCGGCGCCGCGGTTGTTTTGCAGGTACTCGTTGGTGTCGGCAATGATTTGCCCGAACTCCGGTGAGGCGTCGCGGGTGATGAGGGCATCGTAATGCACCGCGAAGTTTTTCTCCGGGTTTGCGGCGGTGTAGGTAATTGGCTGCACCGCCACCGCGCCCGCGGCAGGGTACATGGCCTGCACCCGGGCGGTGAGCTGACGGTTGTGCCAGAACACATACGCCTGCCAGGCCACCAGCGCCAGAACTAATACGATTTCAATTAGAAGCATAAATCAGGTAACAGAACCGCAAAGATGCGTTGCTACAGTCTTCGGCCGGACGTTAGCGCAGGGCGATGGTGGCTTTTTGAACCACGTGCCACGTGTCTTCGCGCTTTTCCAGCTTGCCCGCCACCAGGTTGGTGATGGTGGTGAACTGCTCGGTGGGCGGTAGCTCAAACGAAAAAAACTCCTTCAGCTCCCGCACCCCGTTGCCGATGATGCGTGACTGGTCGGCCTGCGGGCTGAACGAGTACTGCGCCGTGCCCGCCTCGGCGTTCGCCAAGGTGATGAGCAGCGGCATCTGGGGCAGCGGGTTGGGGCTGAGCTTGCGGTGCTCGATGCTGGGCACGTCGGGGGCCGGCGCGTAGTAGTGAATGGGGCCGTTGGAAGCAGCAGGCGCGGGAGTACTGGCCGTCTCGGGAGCGGCCGCCGGCGCCGGGGCAGAGGTTTGCGGCTCCGAGGCGGGGCCGGCGCTGGCGTCAATCATTTCCTGAATGGCGGGCGGCGTTGAGGTAGGCGCTGCCCATTCTATGGTTTGGCCGGTTTCCAGGGGCTGGTCGCCGTCAACGGGCGGTACGGATGGCAAAGTTGGGTTCATGGTGGCGGGACGAGGAGGCATCGCAGGCCAGCCGCCGGACGAGTTGGCCGACGCGGAGCTACGGGAATTAAAATTCGACTTGTTCTTCTTGCCCGCCCCCGAAGATTTGCCGGCGGATTTCGGAACCGTGCCCTGCACCTCTCGCAGCGACTGAAACGACACGCCCTTGCCCGCATTTTCAGCAGACGAATTCTCCGGCGCGGCAGGTGGCAGCTCAGTGGAAGCGGCAGCTTGTGGAGCAGCTTTGCGCACGTTTTCCGCCGGCCTTTTTTGAATGGGCGCGGCCCGCGTTTCCGGCGCTTCAGGCACTACGGTATCCGCAGCCATTGGCTGCTTCGCCCGCCGCGCCCACAGCCAGGCACCTAACACGCCAATGCCAACGCCACCCAGTACCGCCCACGCCGTGGTCCAGCTTGACGCAGGCTCGGCAACTACTTCCGCACCAGCCACCGCCGTTGAATCGATAGCGGCACCGGGCACTTCGGAGCCGGTCCCGGGTTGCGCCCACGCTCTCGCACCACCACCCAACCCCAGTAGCAACGCGAGTAGCAGCAGTGGCCGGCTTCTCTTGCGCGGGAAGCCGGCCAGCAATGATGGATTACCCATACCGGGCGGGCTAGTTAAGCGGCTGCGCGTCATGAAGCACCTTGGATAGCTCATACAGGGCGTTTTTGAACGGCAGGAAGAACAGCGTTTCGGGAATGGTGTCTCCGTCGCGCAGCACCTCGCCGTATTGCTGGCGGTAGAGGTTGAAGGAGTCGCCAAGGTGGCGGTCCAGCGTGCCCATCACCAGGCCGGGGTCGTTTTTCACGCCCAGGTCGGCTTGCAGGCGCTTCACTTCGGGGTCTTCGAGCAACAGCTGCAGGCAAGCGCGGGCATTGGCCAATACCGCCTGCTTGATTTCGTCGGTCACGGCCGCAGCCTCCAGGTGGTGTTCGCCTTTGTCGGCCTGCAGGTTTTCCGCATCCGGCAGTACGCCCACCGGGCGCACCAGTGGCGGGTCCTGCGGCATCTGGCCGGTGGCTAGCACGCCGCCGTTGGCGGTGGTTTGCTTGGGGTCATCGGCGAGCTTGATGCGGAAATCGGCCGGCACAGTCTGGCCGGTGGCCTTTTCCATGATGAGGCGGGCCAGGCGCTCCACCGGCTGCAGGTTGGAGCCCGCAGCCAGCAGGCGCACGTAGAGGCTGCCGCGCCCCGTGAAGCACAGGTAGCGCGGCAGCTGCTGGCCGTTGGCCGCCACCACTTGCGCCACGTGATAAATCAGCGTGCCGAAGTGCAGGTAGAACAGCACCCGCAGGTGCTCGGCCCGCAGCAGCCGCTCGCTGAAGCCCAGCAGCTGGTCGTAGTTAAACAGGAAGCTGGCCACGTCTTCGGAGCCAAAATTATCGGTTCCCTCGGCCACCAGCACGTATTCGCGGGCCCGGCGGGCCGCCGGCGAGAGCACCGCGCTCTGCACCCCGGCCACGCCGAAGCGCACCAGGCCGTTGTCTTTCGAGCCGCGCACCTCGGCGCCGCCGTCGCCCCACAGGTCGTTGCCGGCAAAGCGGAACGAGGTGCTGAGCACCGGCTTGCGGTCGGCGTACAGCAGCACGTCCGTGGTGCCGCCACCGATGTCGATGAAGGCCGCGTTTTCGCCCGGCCCCAGCGTCACGATATTGCGGCGGGTGAGGTAGTAGTACGGGGCTGTGCTCTCCACCATGCAAGGCATGGAGTTGGTTGTGTGGAAAATACTGTGGAACAGCGTGTCCCACTCGCGCTGGTACAGATTGCGCTGGTAGGTAGAGAAGCTCAACGGGGCAAACCAAGTGATTTGCGTGGCACTCAGATTAGCACCGTTCATGGCCGCTTTGGCACGGCACAGCAGCAGGATTTCCTGGAAGAAAGCCCGCACGCGGTTGGTGCTGGCCTGGTTCAGGCTGTTGTCCCACTTCAGGTTGGTGTGGTAGTTGGGCCGGCGCTGCTCCTCGGTAATGATGCCGAAGGCCACGTTGATGTTGCCCAGCACGCTCAGTTCCTGGGTAGCGTAGTTGGGCGCTTCGTAGGTGGCCGTGCGGGCCGGGAAGGCGTACGGCGAGCTGTCGGCCCCAATAATGGGCGGCACAAATTCGCGCTCCTGATACTGCTGCCAGCGCTTGATTTGCACGAAGTTGGCCGGGTCGTCGTCGATGCCGCGGTACAGGCGCTCGTACGCGCTGCGGTCGGGCTCGTTGGTGCTCTTTTTCAGCAGGGCCACGGGCGTATCGGTCAGGCCAAAGCTGAAGGGCTTGGGCTCCTGGCCGGGGCTATCCTGCATGGCCACGTGGGTGTTGGTGGTGCCGAAGTCGATGGCAAACCGGAATTCCTTCGTGCCCTGCCGCACCTCGGGCCAGCGCGGAATAATCAGGGCGGCGCCGGCCGCCGGGGCCGGATTCAGCACTTCCAGATAGTCGAAATGGGTGCCGCGCACTTCAAAATAGGTACTGCCTTCGTCCTGGCCGGTCTTGTGCGTCCGCTCGTAGCGGGTGGCGCTCTGGCCGGTGCCGGTCTCGCCCAGCGGGCGGCCATCCACCCAGAATTTCAGGTCGACTTTCTTGGTCACCATGCTCGGGTCGATGTTGTTGGCATCCACCAGCATGATTTTGTAGAAGTCGTTGTACTGCGGCGCATCGGCCACCTTCACGAAGGGAAAAATGGACAGGGCCACGTTGGTCACCAGCAGGCGACCCACGTTGTCGCCCTGCGGGTTGGAATAATAGGCCCGCTCAAAGTCCACAAAGTCGCCGCCGCTCACGGGCACGCGCAGTTTCACGCGCACGCAGGCCGGGTCAAGCTCCAGGCTCAGATGCTCGGCCAAATCCTGGGCCGAGAAGTAGTCGAAGTAAGCCGGCTTGAGTGGCAGCAGCGGCCAGGTGCTGGGCTTGAAGCCGGGCGCAATTTTCAGGTTTCCGCAGTAAAAACGCGTTTCATCGACCTCGTAAGGCACGGTAAGCAGCGTTTCTTCCAGCAAGTCGTTCACCGTGAGGTACGGGTAGGGCAGCTCCGGGCCGGGCAGCGTCCGTTCCTTCAGCGGGCGCGGGTCGGAGGCGGGAATAATGGCGCCGCTGTCGGCAAACATCGTTTCGTTGAAGTAGCGCTTGCCCACCGCCTTCAGGCCGGGGCGCAGCACGATGGGCAGCGGACCGGCCACGCCGGGCTTGCTGGGCCGGATAAACAGGTCGGAATTGCGCACGGTGCCCTCATCGGAGCGCACGCGCAGCAGCACGCCGGCCACGTCAATCTGGTTGTTGGAGGCATCGGTGAGCACCGGGAAGGTGCCGAGGTTGGCGCTGCCGTCCATGGCCCACTTCTGCAGAATGCCACGGTCAAGGGTGTCACGCACCAGCGGCGCCAGGGCCATCAGGGCCGGGTCGCCCACAAACTGCTGGTACACGAAGTCGCGGAACGCGGTCTCGCGGCTGGCCAGCGCCACGTATTGATTATCAAAATAATAGCCGCCGCCCTGGGGCCGCTGCACGGGCAAGGGCTTCACGTTGGGCGCCGGAAAAAACAGCGTGAGCGGCGAGGTGCCGCCAATGAGCTGCGGCACGCCGTTGGCGCCGGGGAAATAAATCAGGTGCATCTCGGTCAGCTTCGCGAAGCGGCCGTCGAGGTACAGGCTCAGCACATCGGCCAGGGGCCGGGTGCCGGGGTTGGCACGCAGCTTGGCCAGCTCCTCGTCTTTGCGCCAGGCCCGGATTTGCAGGCGCTGGCTGGCCAGCTTGCGCTGGTGGTAGTTGAACACCATTTCCCATACGTCCCAGAAATGGCTCACCAGCTGGTGGTACACTGAATCCTGGTGCGCACCGCCCTGGCCCACAAAGCGCAGGGCCGTTTCCACCAGGTGCATCCGGGCAAAGGGCGACGGGATGGACACCGCCACCTTGGCGGCGCGGCCGCCTTGCGGGTCCATCAGCCGCTCCACCTCGTGGGGACCGATTTTACCAGTCGGGCCCCAACCCTCGTGGGTGCTGGAACCGGTATCGTGCAAACGCAGGATTTTAGCCATGTTTTATGTTGAGAGAGGCGCGGCCGGCGGTAACCTCACCCCCGGCCCCTCTCCCGTGGAGAGGGGAGCCGAGAGGAATTTCGGTAGGCGCAAATGACCTCTAAAATTGATTCTAGTTTATTTTAAGCAAGATTGTGTCTGGCTCCCCTCTCCGCGGGAGAGGGGCTGGGGGTGAGGTGAGGTTCCGTGGCTACGAATACTGTAGCTTCTTGTCAAGAATCTCGCCCGTGGCCTCTTCAAAAGCCTTCACCACCCAGCGCAGCGCCTCGTTTTCGGTCGGATTCGACAACGTGGCTTTGCCCACGGCTTTGGTCAGCTCATCCCGGAAGTAGCCGGGCGTGATGCCTTTGCTGAAAATACCGGTTTCCACCGTTTTATCGGCCACCATTTTGTTGAAGTCCATCTCCTCGGCGCGGATGGCGGTGTAGCGGCGCTGGTTCACGCCCAGCTCGCGAATCCATTCATTGTAGTCCCCGAAAAAGTCGCTCAGCTCGCGCAGGGCGCGGTTGTTGCGCAGCTGAGCCGATAGGTTGCCGGCTTCGTAATAGGGCGCTTTGGCGTCGTCCGGCGTGTGCTTGAGGAAGTAGCGGGCGAAGTAATGCAGCTGAATCAGCGGGCGGGCCACTTCCTGGCGCAGGTCGGGGGGCAGCTGGCCGAAGTCTACTTCCGGGCTGTCGGCTTTCAGGCCAAACTCGTGGTAAAGGGGTTGGTTGGTGTCAAGCTGGTTGTCGGGCACTTCCATGAAGTGCGGCACCGCGAGGGCGCCCAGCAGCTCCAGTAGGTGCGCTTGGTTGCGCTGCTCGGCGCGGCCGGGGTGGTTGGCCAGCGGCTGGCCCGGCTGGTCACCGAGGTAGTACATAGCCTCCAGGCCCTGCAGGTTGTCGGCATAGTACGAAAGCGCGGTTTTGGTCTTCGTGATGAAGGTATTGGAGTCGATGAAGTCCTGGCCGGCGGCTTTTTCGTCCACCGAAGGCTCTTGTAGCTTGAAATATGGCAGCATGACCAGCGCGCCGGCTTTCATGCGGCGGCGCACTTCGGGGTGGGCCAGCTGCGAGTTACCATCGCGCAGGTTCTTCACCAGCAGCGGGAAACCGGCCGCGCCGGTCCCCCCAAATATCGAGCTGATGAAAAAGGCACGGTCGCCGTCCTGCAGGCTTTGCGCCAGGTAGCGCATTTCCTTGGACTGCACCACGGCGTTCAGCACCACCGAGCCCACGTTGGGCGAGCCGCGGAAACCCACGTCCAGATTGGCCGCGAGGCTGTCCTGCGTAAACAGCAAATCGACCAGCCCCTGGCTTTCCACCGAGAGGTCGTTGTATTTCAGGTAGTCCCGAAACGGCTGGCTGATGCCGCCGAAGTCGTACACGAACGAGTCGCGTAGCTCCTCCGAGCCTCCGGTGTTGAGGTGCGCCAGCGTGTTCATGGGCTGGCTGAAGAAGCCCTCCTTCTCCTTTTGGCCATCGCCGTACAGGGCCTCGTGAATGCGGGCGTAGCGCTTGAGCAGGGCCACGGTGCGGGTCACGTCGCCATTTTGGGTATCTGGGTCGATGAGCACGGGCACCACTTGGTCGCAATGGGGAATGCGCACGCCCGAAGCGAGCAGCATGGTGAGCGAGCGCAGCACGCGGGCTCCGGTGCCGCCCACGGCAAAGATGAAGAGTTTAGGCATTTGTTTGTTTCTAACGTGAGAACCTCACCCCCGACCCCTCTCCAAAAAAGAGGGGAGCCTCAGCAGCATGGTTGTTTCTGTTGATAATTTCAAAATCACCACCCAAAAAGCATCAGGCTCCCCTCTCTTTTGGAGAGGGGCCGGGGCCGTGCCCGGCAGGGGTGAGGTTTCGTCTTAAAGAGGGCCCACAAACGGGGTAGTGCGGGCGTAGGTGCTCCAGCGCTTGAGTAGCACTGAGAACAACAGGAACCACAGCGCGGCCACCAGCAAGTTTACCACCATGAAATACCCGAGGTAGCTGCTGCCTTCGGCGCCGTGGCTTTTGCTGAGCGTGTTGGCCAGCAGCGTGCCCAGGCCCGCGGCCAGAGCCAGCGTCAGTACCCAGTGCGTGGTGCGGAACATGCCCGTGCGCAGGGCCGAATTGAATAGATAATAGAAAGCCAGCACCAGCAGGAGGGCCACGCCAAGCGTGCTCCACCCAACCAGCGAAAACAGGTCGGTTTTATACAAGCCGAAGTCGGCCGGGCGCTGGCTTTGAAAGATGGAAATCAGGGCCGAGTACAGGCTAGTGAAGAAGGTTTGCATAGAAAAGCAAGCAGGTTATTTGTCGTTTTTGAGGGGAAGCTGAACCGTGAATACGGCCGGTAGCGGGCTTGGGTACGATTGCCGCACGCCGGTCAGAATCTGGTCGAGGCCAAACGTGCGCGGGGCCGGGGTATTGTCGTTGGTGGTCGACCAGGCCGCTACCCATTCCGGCGTTTCCGGGGCGGGCAGGGCCAGGCTGAGGGTAGCCGTGGGAGCGGCCAGCTTGCTCACCCGCAGGCGCATTACGTGGGTGTAGGGCGCCAACACCGGCTGGCCGCTTTGCTCGTCGTCGGTGAGCAGGCGCACCGAGTTCGGCAGCAGGGCAGCCTGGCCGTTGGGCAGGCGCACCTGCATATGTTGGGCCAAAAACGCTGGTTTCTGCCACGCCGCGGGCAATTCCCCTAAATTTATACCAACCGAAAAGTCCACCGGGTCGTCGGAAGGGTTCAGGGTCAGGCCGTTGTTTTCAGCATACACGGTGCCCCCGCTCGGCTTTAATTTGGGGTCCGTGAGCTTGGTGAGCAGGGGCACGAAGACGGGCGTGCTCGTTTTCAACCCAAAAAACGCCTGCTGGGCCGGGGCATTTTTGAATACCTCGGCCGTGTAGCGCGCCACCAGCGCGGGCGGCCCAATTACCCACACGTAGTACGGCACTTTCTCGCCATCGAGCGTGCGCTTGGTCGCGGGCGTTTTCACGGCCGGGTGGTAGGTGCCGTAGAAGCGCGACGTTTCGCCGAAAACGGCCACGGCCAGCTGCTTCTGGCTCACGGGCGCAATAGAGGTGCGAATCAGGTTCGGCAGCTGCGAGAAATCGGACTTGCGCGCCGGCCCATAGATAAAGTCAGAAATCACCACGCTCACCTGCTGCGTGGCCTGTGGCATATTGAGGATGCCTTCGAGCATCTGCGGCAGCTCCGTGCCCAGGGCGGCCTGGTTCACTTCGCCCTGCACCACGTCGCGCAGCTGCTGAAAGGGCACCGCGCGGGGCGCCGCGTTTTCGCAGAGATAATATTTACGGTCGGCAATGGCCCCGCTCACCTGGGTTTCGGTAATGAGCGCGCCAATGCGCTGCTGGAACTCGGTGGCCGGCTTGCTTGCGCCGCCGCGGGGCACAAAGCCTTTCATGCCCCCCGAATATTCCAGAAAAACATTAACCCGGAGCGGCGCGGCTTCAGTCGCAGCCGGCGCGGTAGCGGCGGGCTTCCTGCTTTTGCCAGGGCTACCCGACTTGGTATCGGCGGGCTCTTCGGAGCCGCAGCTGCTCAGAAGCAGCGCTCCGAGGAGCCCGCCGACAAAACCCAAACGATGAGAAAACCGCCGCACACGCGGCCCCACGGAAACAAATGATGGCATAAGCAGAGAAAACGAGGTTTTGGGCCGAAGTATAGGCATTACGCAGCCGATGGCCGCCCGGCCGAAATCCGTCGGGCTTACAACGTGTCAGAGGCAGGTGTTGGTACATGCCCTTCTGCAAACCTACATGTTCCCGTAAGGGCTGGGCAGGTGGCACCCTGTTTTATGCTTCTGGCAATGCCCGCCAACTGGCCGCGGCGATTGCTGTCCGGTAGTAGCTCCCGTCACCGGAAATATTATATCCTGCAAGCGGCACTTCCGGTTTTTTGGGTGGCGCTCACTTTTTAAACTCAACCAGTGTACCTGCTAAAAGCTGATTTTGAATTAATGACAGCGAAGTCCGCGAAGCCATGCACCAGAGCTGCGAGCGGTACGTCGCTCCATTACCACGCGCAGCTTACGCATAGCTTAGCCACCTCATATTAATATATTTGCCGAACAACGGTAACGTTCTACGTACTAATATTGCCAGCTCACCGAGTTCTGGATAGTTATTCGGACGCGCGTTGCTATATGTATTGATTGAAGATATGCGTGTTATTGCTGCCCGACCCGAGTACCAGATTACTGTTGAATACGAGAAAAACCGGCTGTTCTACCAAAACTTTGGGCAGATGCAGCAGGCCGTTTCCCTGCCTGACTACCTGGAAGACTGGACGAGGGCACTATCTGAAGTACGTCCGGGGTTTAGCATTCTCAGCGACATGCAGGTGGTGAACCAGTGCAACCAGGCCCTGCTAACCATTTTCCAGGCCGTGGAACAGATGATAGTGGCGCGCGGGGTGAGCATGGTAGCCGAGGTGCACGTGCCCGGCTTGTCTACCCGCCGCGGCTGCGACGGGGTGACCACGGCCCAGGCCATGCCCGTGCGCCACTTCCTGACCGTGTGGGAGGCGGTGCAGTTCCTGGACGACGTGGGCGTGGAGCCCGCGCTGGTGCCCGTGCACGCCGCCGTGCTACGCTAGCCCAATATTGGGTAGCAGCCAACGATTTGGGCGCCGCGATTGTTACTACCCGGGACGTCGTTGGCGGCCCCGGTTGCGGACCGTACCTTTGCCGAACAGCTCCTCAAAGGGTGCGGCCGCTTTTCACTCGGCGCCTCGTCAGGCACTATTTGCTATTATGCCCAATACTATTTCCACCGACATCTGCATCGTCGGGGCCGGCCCGGTCGGCTTATTTGCCGTTTTCGAAGCCGGTTTGCTCAAGCTTCGCTGCCACGTAGTAGATGCCCTGCCCCAGCCCGGCGGCCAGCTCTCCGAAATCTATCCCAAGAAGCCGATTTACGACATTCCGGGCTTTCCTGAGATTCTGGCCGGCGACCTGGTCGATAACCTCATGAAGCAGATTGAGCCCTTCCACCCCACCTTCACGCTGGGCGAGCGGGTGGAGCGGTTTGCTAAGCTCGACGACGGCTCGTTTCAGCTTTACACCACCGACGGCACCGAAATTCACTGCAAGGCCGTGGCCATTGCCGGCGGCTTGGGTTCGTTTGAGCCGCGCAAGCCGGCCGTGGAAAACCTCGAGCAGTTTGAGGGCGGCAAAGGCGTGCACTACATGGTGCGCGACCCCGAGTATTTCCGCGACCAGAAAATCGTCATCGCCGGCGGCGGCGACTCTGCCCTGGACTGGACCAATTTCCTGGCCAATGTAGCGGCCGATGTGACCCTGGTGCACCGCGGCACCACTTTCCGCGCGCCGCCGACTCGGCCGAGAAAGTGAAAACGCTGGCCGACGCCGGCAAAATCAAGCTGGTGCTCAGCTCCAACGTGACGCACCTGCACGGCAACGGCAAGCTGGCCGAAGTGACCATTACCGGCAACGACGGCACCGCCGAAACCGTGCCGCTCGACCACTTCATTCCGCTGTTCGGCCTCACGCCCAAGCTCGGCCCCATCGGCGAGTGGGGCCTCGAGCTCACCGACGACGCCATTGTGGTCGACACCGTGGATTACAGCACCTCGCTGCCCGGCGTGTTTGCTATTGGTGACATCAACACCTACCCCGGCAAGCTGAAGCTCATTCTCTGCGGTTTCCACGAGGCCGCGCTCATGTGCCAGGGCGCGTTCAAATACATTTACCCCGACAAAAAATACACCCTCAAATACACGACGGTAAACGGGGCTCCCTCTATGTGAGGCGGTGAAATGGTAAAATGGTGAGTTTGACGTTCCAGCCGCGCTACCTGCGCAGACGGAACATCAAACTCACTGCCTTGCCATTTCACCATTTCACCATTTCACTTTTATGGAAGAAGATATCCGCATCTACGTCGAGGAAGCGCCAGGCCAACGCACGGAGCTCATCGGCCCCACCGATATGGGCCTGAGCTTGATGGAGCTGCTAAAAGCCAGCGGCTATAACATCATGGCCACCTGCGGCGGCATGGCGCTGTGCGCCACTTGCCACGTAGAAGTGCTGGCCGGCCCAGCCCTCCCGGAGCCCAGCGACGACGAACTGGACATGCTCGAAACCCTACCCGTGGTGCACTTGGGCAGCCGCCTGAGCTGCCAGATTCGCCTCACGCCCCGCACCGACGGGCTGGTGGTGCGCCTGGCTCCCGGAGCGTAGGCCCAAACCAGAGTCCGTTGGTTGCTGTTTTTGTTGCGGCGCACACCCGGACGCCGTAACGCAGAAACCCTAAAAAAAGCCCTCATCTGCGCAGATGAGGGCTTTTCATGTGGTTAGTATGCCAACCAACTTATTTCTTCATGTCAGCCGGGGTGGTTGATGCGGCTGCCGGTGTACTGGCCGGAACCGCATCAGCAGTGGCATTGGCATTGGGTGCAAAGTTGAAAATTTCCAGCACCACGCGCCAGCCGGCCACGGCCTCGCGGCGCCAGATGCGCAGGTAAGTGCCGTTCTCTTCGGGGCGCTTGGCGGTGCCGGGGCGGCGCAGGGTGCCCACCACATAGCCCAGGTCGCCGGCAGCAGCCAGGTAGCCATCCACGACCACGAACAGGTAGCCGCCGTCCAGGTTTTTCATGTTGGCGGCGGCCGCAGCTCCCTGCATCATGCTCAGGCCGGGGCGGTACAGGCGGGCCTCGGAGCTGAGGTACTGCTGGTAAGTAGCACCGGGCTTGAGCAGCTCGGCCGCGGCAAACTTCCGGTCAACTTCTAGCACAATATTCGAGGGGGCGGTGCTGGGCACTGCGGCGGCCGGCAGCAGGCGCGGCTGCGGCACGTTGGCGGTTTTGGCCGGGGCGGTACCCACGCGCTCAATGCCCATGTCCACCACCACTTTCAGCTTGCTGTCGGGCTGCTTGCGCCACACGGTCACGTACTCGCCGGTGGTTTGCGGCTTGTCGTCTTGGAAGGAAGTCCAGGGGCCGGTGGTATAGCCCAAGTCGCCGGATTGGGCGGCACCGGCCAGCACAGGGTACCGGGCCAGCGTGCTGCCGGACTGGGCCGGGCGGCTTTTCCACACTTCCTGGGCATTGGCCCACTTGCCCTGCTCGGCTACGAGGGCCGTGGGCGCGGCGTGGGCTAGAAACGCGGCCTTGGTGCTGGCCTGCGCGGCCGTGGCAATAAACGCCGTTTCGGCAGCTACCACGGCATCGTGTGCCGACTGCGCGTGTGACGTAACCGGTAATGCGAGGGCGAGGGCCAGCCCGATAGTCAATTGATTCTTCATAGGATACAATCGTAGCAGTCTTTCTATAGCGAAGATACGATTTCCGGGATAATCATAATTTCGACTTGCCTCAGGTTTGCGCATTCTTGCCGTTCTTGCGCCTGCATTGCAGCGACAGGGCCGCTTTTTCCCCCTTCTGGCATCCGCTTATTCTTGTTTTTATGAAACTAGCCGAACTCCTGGCCCGCGCCCGCCGCATCCGCTTAGTACTCACCGACTGCGACGGCGTGCTCACCGACGGCGGCGTGTATTATTCCGAGCGCGGGGAGGAAATGAAGCGCTTCCACATCCGCGATGGCATGGGCGTGGTCCGGCTGCGCGACTGCGGCATTGCCACGGGCATTGTCACGGGTGAAATGTCGCCGTCGGTGCGCACCCGGGCGGCCAAACTGCAAATTGAGGAGCTACACCTGGGCATCAAGGACAAACCCGCCTGCCTGGCCGAAATCCTGGTGCGCACCGGCCTGCGGGCCGAGGAAGTGGCCTTTATCGGCGACGACACTAATGACGTGGAAATCCTGCGCCTCGTGGGCCTCTCCGCCTGTCCCGGCGATGCCACGTCGTTTGCCCGCGCCGAAGCCGATTTTCACTGCCAGGCGGCCGGCGGCCACGGGTGCTTCCGCGAGCTGGCCGAATTCATCATTGCCGCGCAGGGCAGCGAGGGCGTAAACCAGCCACACGCAAAATAGCAATGTGCTGATTTTGACGCATTAATGACAGCACCTGCGTAGCCGAAACATCAAACCACCCATACTTCACCTCATTCTGGCAGCAGCCCCTGGCGCACGGCCAGCCGGATGAGGGCGGCGGTGTTCTTGGTGTTGGTTTTGGTGATAATGTTCTGGCGGTGGGTTTCGATGGTGCGCTTGCTGGTGAAGAGCTTGGCGGCTATTTCGGCGTTGGTGAAGCCCTCGCCCACGAGTCCCAGCACTTCCATTTCGCGCTTGCTCAAGCCCAGGGTCGAGCGCACAGCGTCGCTCGAAGCAGGGCTTTCGGCGTAGAAATGCCCCACAAGGCCCAGCCCGATGGCGGTGCACAAAAAAGGCCGCCCCGCGGCCACGGTGGCCAGGCCGTGCCGCAGCTCCATGGGCAGGGAATTGGCCAGCAGGTAGCCGTGGGCGCCCAGGTCGAAGGCGCGGCTCACGTAGTGCTCGTTGGACTGGTCACCCCGGGCCAGCACGCGCACCTGCGGGTACTGCCGCCGTAGGGCCGGCAAGAGCGCGAAAGCATCGGGGCCGGGCAGGTTTAAATCGAGCAGCACTACGGTGGGCGCCGCGCTGGCCAGCAGCGCCAGCAGCTCATCGCCGGTCCCGGCTTCCCCCACTATCTCCAGGCCCGGCGCCGTGGCCAGCCCGAGGCGCAGTTCCTCGCGGGCGGCCGCGTGGCCATCGGTTAGCAGTAAGCGAATCATAAGCGGGAAGACAGTGCAGGTAGACCAGAGTTTTTAATTCGCCGGAGTATTTGCCGAGAAATTAATTTTCACCACCTCGAAAGTACAGAGCGCACCCGCCTACATCTGGATTACGTACACAAAAGCCGTATTAATACCAGTAAATCAGGACCAAAAAGGGCTATTTTCGTACAAATACGGAGTCTTTTTTGCGTATACGGGACGGGCATAACTCTGTTATTTCTCCTCAACTTTGCACTTCCTTTTCCACTGGCCATGATTCGTATTCTGCTCGCTGACGACCACACCATTCTGCGCGACGGCATCAGGGCCCTGCTTTCGGCCGACGCCGACCTGGAAGTGGTGGGAGAAGCCAGCAACGGTGCCGAGGTCCTCTCACTGCTCGAAACGACTCCTGCCGACGTAGTGCTGATGGACGTGCAGATGCCGGTGCTCGACGGGTTTGCCACTGTGCCGGAGGTACGCCAGCGCTTTCCGGAAGTGCGGGTGCTGGTACTCACTATGCTCGACCACGAAAATTACGTGACGCGCATGTTCGAAGCCGGGGCCTCGGGCTACGTGCTGAAAAATGCGACCATCAACGAAATCACCCACGCCATCAGGACGGTGGCAGCGGGCAACTCGTTTTTGTGCACCGAAATTGGGATGAGCATGCTCTACAAAGCCGTTGCGCATGCGCCGGGCACTCCCCTTATTTCCACCGACGGCGTTGCCACGGCCGACCTCACGGCCCGCGAATTGGAGGTGCTCAAGCTCATCGCCGAGGGCCTTACCAACGGCGAAATATCCGATAAGCTCTTCACCAGCAAGCGCACCATCGAAACCCACCGCCAGAACATTATCGCCAAAACCCAGGCCAAGAACACGGCGGCACTCATTAAGCTGGCCGTGAGCCGCGGGCTTATTTCGTAAAGGGTTGAGTGTTAAGTTTTGAGTGCTGCTCTGCCTAATTCAATATTTAACACGCAACCCCCAAAACTTATCTACAGCAGTCCGCCTACGGCGCTGATGCTCAGGGCCACGATGGCGGTATTGAACCCGAAGGAGATGATGGCGTGGAGCAACGCCGTGCGCCGCTGCCGCCGGCCGGGAATGGTAACGTCTGCGGTCTGGGCGGCCATGCCGATGGTGAAGGTGAAATAAGCGAAGTCGAGGTTGTCGGGCTCGGGGTCGTTGCCGGGGAATTCTAGGCCGCCGGTGTCGCCGCCGTGCCGCTCGTCGCTGTCGTAGTAAATATGGGCGTAGTGCAGCGTGAACACCGTGTGCACCAGCAGCCACGCCTCCAGCACGGCGGCCACGCTCAGGGCCACGTGCTGCACAAAGGCGCCGCGCGGTAAGTTGTCGAGGGTGCCCAGCAGGGCCACCACGCCCAGCAGACTGGCCACAGCCGCCACCAGCACAAAAACAAAGGCCACCACCCGGCCAAGGTCTTCGCTGTTGGCCACTTTGCGAATAGTGGCTGCGTCGGCCGTGAACATGGCTGCCGCGACGAGCAGCAGGGTGCGGCCCGCGTACACGTCCCACATCGCCACCCAGCGGCTGGTGGTGTCTGCCCCGGCCGGCGCCAGGGTCCAAGCCACGGCCCCCAGGGCCAGGCCAATCAGCAGCCGGTACTTCGCTGTGATGGAGCCCAGGTGGTGGCCAGACGAAAAAAAGCGGAGGTAGAGGGCTGCATGGGGCGCAAGATGCGGGGCCGCCCGACGGCGACGGCCGGCTTTGTTTCTTTTCCCTGCGTTTCCTTTGTGGCTCCGGCATTCGCTTCATTGCCGGCCCTGTTTGTATGAACGCAGCTCCCCTTTCCGGCCTCTACGCCCCGTCCCTGGCCCTCGTCACCGATTTATATCAGCTCACGATGGCCTATGGCTACTGGCAGCAGGGCATGCAGGACCGGGAGGCCGTGTTTCACTTGTACTTCCGCAAGGCGCCATTCCAGGGCGGCTACGCGGTAGCGGCGGGACTGGCGCTGGCCGTGGATTGGGTCGAGAACCTGCAATTTTCGGACGACGACCTGACGTATCTGGGCAGCCTGCGCGGCAGCAAAGGTGCCGCGCTATTTCCAGTTGAATTCCTGGAATACCTGCGCCAACTGAAGTTCACCTGCGACATCGACGCCGTGCCGGAGGGCACCGTGGTATTCGGCAACGAGCCGATGATGCGCGTGCGCGGGCCACTGCTGCAAGCCCAGCTGCTGGAAACGGCGCTGCTCACGCTCCTCAATTTTCAAACCCTGATTGCCACCAAAGCTGCCCGCATCCGGGAAGCTGCCGGGCCCGGCGACCAAGTGCTGGAGTTTGGCCTGCGCCGGGCGCAGGGCTTCGATGGCGGCCTGGGGGCCAGCCGGGCAGCTTATCTGGGCGGGGCCGATGCCACCAGCAACGTGCTGGCCGGGCAGCGTTACGGCATTCCGGTGCGCGGGACCCACGCCCACAGCTGGGTGCAGGCGTTTGGCGATGAAACGCAGGCGTTTTCGGCCTACGCGCAGGCCTTCCCCGACGACTCGGTGTTTCTGGTCGATACCTACGACACCATCGAGGGCGTGCGCCAGGCCATAAAAGTGGCCCGCGACATGCGCGCCAACGGCCACGAGTTGTCCGGCATCCGGCTCGATTCGGGCGACCTGGCCTACCTGAGCCGGGAAGCGCGCGCCGTGCTGGATGAGGCCGGCTTCACCAAAACGCGCATCGTGGCCAGCAACGATTTGGAAGAAAACCTCATCACCAGCCTCAAGCAGCAGGGCGCCCGCATCGATACCTGGGGCGTGGGCACGCAACTCGTGACGGCCTACAACCAGGCGGCGCTGGGAGGCGTGTACAAGCTGGCCGCCCTGCGCAAAGCCGACGACTCGGGCTGGGACTTCACCATCAAGCTCTCGGAGCAGGTGGCCAAAACCAGTATTCCCGGCATCCTGCAGGTGCGCCGCTACCTCAACGAATACGGCAAGCCCCGCGCCGACATGCTCTATAACACCGCCGAGCCCCTCCCCGACCAGCTCACCCTCATCGACCCGGCCGACAACACCCGCCGCCTGGCCATCAAGCCCGAAACCAAGTTCCGCGAGCTGCTGGAGCCCGTGTTCCGCCAGGGCCAGCGCGTACTGGACCTGCCCACCCTGGCCGAAAGCCGCGCCCACGCCCAGCGCGAAGTGCAAAGCCTGGACCCCAGCATCCGCCGCTTCCTCAACCCACACGTGTACCCCGTGGGCCTGGAAAAAACCCTCTGCGACTACCGCACGCAGCTTATTCTAGAGAAGCGCCCGGTGCGCGGGGCGTAAGTTTTAATGCGCCCATTTCTTGATGAGTCCTACTTCTCGCCACTCAGGGTCGCGCTTATAAAGAATAATTGCTCCACCCCCGCTTAGTAGGTAGCCATTATCGAATGCGATAACTGCGTAAGTACCGCTGTTATCAAACACCGGCCTTGAAAATGCCGTCACGCGCCTGTTGGCCGGCGAGGTATTATTGTAACGCCAGATGATTTTTTTATAGAAAGAAATCAACCTTTTATCAGCAATTTTCAACCTTTTGATTTCAACTTGGGAGCGCAGGTATTGCTCCTGATTGACAACGAATATCACGCTATCCAACTCCTGCGTGGTCCATGCAGCAGTGTCCAAACCTGCACTGTTGCTGATGATTTCCGCCAATTTTCTTTTGGAAATCACGTCCAAGGCCAACGGTCCCCCACGGCGTTTAACCATTGAATCGGCGGTATCGCCCACTGACCAATACAGTCGATGGAGAGGCCGCAACTCCACTAAAGCACCCCTCCGGTTTATTACGGAGTTGAGTAATTGCTGGGTTTGGGTAACAACGTGTTGAGCAATTGTTTGCTCACCCAACAGTAGTAGCCCTAGGCAAAGCATGTATGGTTTCATGTAATCCCAGATGCAAATTTTAGAAATTATGCATACCGCAATTCCCCCGTGCCCAAGCGCAGCGTCACGCCGCTCTCGGCCGTGAGGTGGCCGGCCACTTGCGCCGCGTAGCCGCTGCCTTGCAGCGAGTCCACCACGGCCGCAGCTGAAGCTTCTTCCGTGACGAGGAGCATGCCGGTGCCCATGTTCCAGTAGAGGTAGGCGGTTTCGGGGCTGAGGTCGCCGATTTCGCAGAGGCGCTGCATGGCGGGCAGGGGCGCAAATAGTTTGTCGAGCACCGCGCCGAGGCTGTTTTTGAGGATGCGCTGGAAGTTGTCGGCCACGCCGCCGCCGGTGATGTGGGCGGCGCCGTGTAGGGGCAGGCCGGCATCGAGTAGGGCCGCCACGCCGGGCGAATAGATAAGCGAGGGCGCCAGCAGGGCGTCGCCCCAGGTGGCGTACTGTTCGGCGTCGGAGCCGTCGTAGGGGGCTTCGTGCCAGTTGTCGCCGAATACTTTTTGCAGCGTTTTGCGGGCCAGCGAGTAGCCGTTGGAGCGGAAGGAGGGCGACTGAATGGCCACCACGGCCATGCCGGCCCGGGCGGTGTGCCCGCTCAGGGGCCGCGCCAGGCTGGGGTGCAGGCTACCGATGGCCGTGGAGCACCAGTTGAAGTTCATCTTAGCGCCCGGCCAGCCGCCGATGCGGTTGCCGAGCTCCGCGATTTCGCCGCCGGTGATGGCCAGTTGGGCGAAGTTGCAGGCGTCGTGCAGGCCGCGCATCATCTGGTCCACCACGTCGTAGTCGAGGTGGTTCACATCAATGATGTTGGAGAGGTTGGTGGGCACGAAACCGGCCACGATGAGGTCATCGGCGGTCATGGCCACGAGGTCGAAGCCCAAGGTGTCGTAGCGGCCCACGCGCTCGGCTACCTCGATTTTGGTGCCGATGCCGTCGGAGCTGATGCCGAGGCGGGCGTTGCCGAAGCGGATTTCGTTGGCAAATCCGCCGTCGAGGTCCTGGGCGGCTTCGCCGGGCTTGCCGGCGCGGTTCTGGAAGGTTTTTTTGGCCCAGCTGTAGGCGTTGCGCGAAGCGGCGTTGCCTTCTTCGATGGAATAGCCGGCGGGGTTTTCGGGGGATGCGGACATGGGGAAGTTTGAACGTCAAACTCCCCTCCTTACCAAGGAGGGGACGTTGCCGCGACGCGGCAACTGGGGTGGTTGAATCGTTGAACGATGTGCGTGAGAAAAAGCAGCAGGCGGGTGTCGTTCAACGACTTCAACCGCCCCCGTTCGCGCCTCTTCGGCGCTCACATTCCCTCCTCATCTGAGGGAGGGAGTTTCATGCTCCCCCCCTCATTTTCTGATTAATGCTCCGTCGGCTCGGGCGCTTTGGCACTTACGGACAGGTTTTTCTTGCCTTTTTCGGGGCGGTGGCTGGCGCGCTCTTCCTGCACGTGGCGCAGGTAGTGGGTCACGTCGCCGGTGGGGTACTTGCCCGAGAAACAGGCGAAACAGCTGCCGCCGTGGCCTTTTTCTTCGGAGAAAAGCTCCTGCAAATCCTCCAAATCCTGGTAGATAACTTTGTCGGCTTCGATGTAGCGGCAGATTTCGTCCTCCGTGTAGTTGGCCGCAATCAGCTCGGTGCTCATGGCCATATCGATGCCGTAGATGCAGGGCGACACGATAGGCGGCGCGCTGGAAATGAAGTAGACCTCGGATGCGCCGGCGTCGCGCAGCAGCCGCACAATGCGGCGCGAGGTAGTGCCGCGCACGATGCTGTCGTCCACTACGGCTATTTTCTTGCCTTCCACAAACTCGCGAATGGGGTTGAGCTTCTTCTTCACCACGTCCTCGCGCCCGGCCTGGGTGGCCACGATGAAGGAGCGGCCCATGTGGTTGTTCTTCACCAGCGCGCGGCGGTAGGGCACCCCAATGGCCTCGGCCAGCCCGGAAGCGGCGAAGTAGCCGCTGCTGGGCACGTCGATGACCATATCGGGTTTGAGGCCGGCGTCGGCCACTTTGCGGGCCAGGCGCTTGCCCAGGCGCACCCGCTCGCGAGCCACCAGCCGGCCGTGAATAATAGAGTCCTCGCGGGCAAAGTAAATCTGCTCGAACGCGCAGAAATTCTTGGGCAGTTCGTAAGGGTTCTTGTGGTGAACCTGGAAGTTGTTATCAATGAAAATGGCCTGGCCCGGCCCCACGTTTTCCACAAACTCAAAGCCCAGAAAATCGAAACAGGTGCTTTCCGACGCGAAGGCGTACATCGGCCCGGCGGGCGTGTCGCGGCGGCCCAGCACCAGCGGCCGGATGGCCAGCGGGTCGGTGAAGGCCAGCAGGCCGTGCCCGGCAATGAGCGTGATGGTGGCATAAGCGCCCTCCACCAGCTCCTGGGTGGTTTCCACGGCATCGAAAATATCCACGACGGAGAGGTGGTCGAGGTCTTTCACGCGCAGCTCCGAGGCGAAGGTGTACATGATGAGCTCGAGGTCGTTGGTGGTTTTGGGCAGCACGTGGTACTTGTCGTGCAGGCGCTTGGCCACGTCGCGGAAGTTGATGACGTTGCCGTTGTGCACCATGGCCAGCCCGAAGGGGTAGCTGGTGGTGAAGGGCTGGGCCAGGTCGGAATCGTTGGCCCCCTGGGTGGTGTAGCGCACGTGGCCGATGCCGCTGTTGCCCTTCAGCTTCTTGAGGTGCTTGGGCTTGAACATGTCGTTCACCAGGCCCTGCCCCTTGTGCAGGTGGAAGGCCAAACCGTCGAACGTGGCAATGCCGGCCGCGTCCTGCCCCCGGTGCTGCAGCGCCGTGAGGCCCACCACCATGTCGGCAACCACATCATCGGGGCCATGAAAACCTACTATTCCACACATGGGCTTCGCTTGAATTATGAGTTATGAATTATGAGTTATGAATTATTATCCTTGAGTCAGAAATGGCCTTCCCCGGAACAGAACGGCACATTCATAACTCATAATTTATAATCCATAATTAAACGCTTCAGCGTTTCTGCGTACAGCTCGTGCTCCACAGCCAGGCCGCGGCGCTCGACTTCGGCCAGCGTGTCGGCCCCGCGCAAGTCCACGGGCTGCTGGGCGAGAATGGGCCCGGTGTCAAGGCCCTCGTCTACCAGGTGAACGGTGATTTTAGTTTCCGACAGCTTGTTGTCGAAGGCCCATTCATAGGCGTGCAGGCCCTGGTGCTGGTGCGTATCGGCGGGATGAATGTTAAGAATGCGCCCCGCAAACGGCTGAATGAAGGCCGGCGACAGGATGCGCATGTACCCCGCCAGCACCACCAAGTCGGGTTGGTACTGCTTGAGCAGCTCGGCCGCTTCAGCATCAAAAGTCTCTCGCTTGCGGCCCTGGCTGGGCAGCGCCGCCACCGGGCAGCCGTGGGCAGCTGCCCGGTCCAAACCCGGCGCATCGGGCTTGTTGCTGAACACCACGGCCACTTCGGCCAAGTCCTTCAACACCCCGGTTTGCGTGGACCGCACCAAGGAGAGCATGTTGGAGCCACGGCCCGACAGCAGAATAGCCAGACGGACTTTGCGGCCTTCCTCGCCGGGTAACCTCACCCCCAGCCCCTCGCCTGCGGAGAGGGTAGCTTGACGAATTTGCTCTTTGGAAGTGGGGCTGTTCATGGACGGATTTTCAACTTCAATTTACAACGCTGGCAGTGAGAACGGGCGCCGGGCGTTGGGCAATGTCGGTGCGGAAGTAAGCGTCCTGGAACGTGACCTGAGCGCACGCCTCGTAGGCCCGGGCTATGGCCGATTCCAAGTCATGGCCGTGCGCGGTGAGCACGAGAACCCGGCCGCCGTTGGTTACGAGCTGGCCGGCGTCATCGCGGCGGGTGGCGCCGTGGTAGGCGCGCACGTCATTGGGTAGGTTGTCGAGGCCAGCGATGGGGAAGCCGGTGGGGAATTTCGGGGCCGGGTAGCCACTCGAGGCCAGCACCACGCCCACGAACGCGCCGGGCCGTTGCACCACGCCCTGCCGGGACAGTGTGCCGTTGAGCGTGGCTTCAATTAAATCGAGCAGGCTGCTCTCCAAGGCGGGTAGCAGAACTTCGGCCTCGGGGTCGCCCAGGCGCACGTTGTATTCCAGCAGCTTGGGGCCGGTGGGCGTGAGCATGATGCCGAAGTAGAGGAAGCCCCGGAACTCGAACTGCTCGATTTGCAGGCCGCGCAGGGTGGGGTCCACGATGTCGCGGCGCAGCGTAGCCAGCACGTTGTCGTCGGCGAAGGGCACGGGGCAGTAGGCGCCCATGCCGCCGGTATTGGGGCCGTAGTCGCCGGCTAGCAGCTGCTTGTGGTCCTGCGAAGTGGCCAGCAGGCTAATAACGTGGCCATCGGTGAGGCCGATGATGCTGATTTCGGGGCCGGTCAATTTCTCTTCGAGCAGGAAGGAAAACCAGCCGGAATAGCTCGTTTGCAAGTCGTCGAAAGCCGCATCGGCTTCTTCCGGCGACGAGCACACGTACACGCCCTTGCCGGCGGCCAAGCCGTCGTACTTCACCACCACGTGCCCACCCAGCTCGGCCGCTTTGACGCGGGCCGCCGCAATGTTGTCGCTCCTGAAGGGCCAGGCCTGCGCTGTGGCCACGCCGTGGCGGCGCATGAATTCCTTGCTCCACACCTTGGAGCTTTCGAGCCGCGCCGCCGAGCGCGTCGGGCCAAAAACCTGGATGTCGGAACCAGCAAAAAAGTCGGTGATACCAGCCGCCAGCGGCGCTTCCGGTCCTACCACAATCAGCTTAGCATCGTGGGCCTGAGCGAGGGCTTTCACGGCCTCAAAATCCAACGGGTTGACCTCGGGGTGACTGTTGGGGATACCGGCATTGCCGGGCAGCACGTGCACCGTGGCCCCGTCGCGGGTCAGCTTTTCGGCCAGGGCGTGCTCGCGGGCGCCGGAACCGAGGAGGAGAAGGGTTTTGGAGTCAGTCAAGAAAGTAAGGGCTTAGGCTGGCGCCGAGGGTTAGCTAATGTCTTCGATGGAAATAATTTTACCGTTTTCAACCTGAAAGATGGACTTGCCTTGCAAATGCAAGGGGTCGCCTGGGTTCAAACCATTCGGAAATGCAATTGCCGCAATTGCCTTGTAATCAATGCCCACTTCGACCTGTTGGCCATTCACTTGCCAATCAGTGACGCGCTGTTCGCGCTCGGAGAAATAGGGCTTGGCTTGGTCGGCCTGCTGCCGAAAAGCCTCTTTGCCAATCAAATTCAGGTTTACTTCGCCGTTGGCAATGTTGCGGAACACCACGTTCTCGTGTAAGGGTGCAAGCATGCCCGCTACGTCGAAGCGGTTGTACGCTTCGATGTAGGCTTCAACCAGTTGCTTAGGCTCGGCGGGGTTCATCAGTAGCTTGGTTGCTTAAAGTATCCGCAACTCCTCGTCGGCTGCTCTCAGCTTGGCTTTGGTGGCGAGGATGTCCTTGTTGAGACGTTCGCGCAGACGCGGCAGGTTCAGGGCTCGGAGGGCGCCCTGGGCGGCGTTGTCAGGGCGCACCACGGTAAGGTTGGGCGTGCCGCTGGGCATGATGACCGACGAGTTCAGGTTCATGGCCAGCTCGGCGTAGTCCTTGTAAGGCGGGCACGAAATCACGGGCACATTCACGTTGGCTGCCAACGCGCCGCCGAGGCCGTTGCTCAGGCCGGCCACGGCGATGATGACGCCGGGCTCGATGCTGTTGTTCCAGATTTCGGCCATGCCGGCAATGGCTTCGCCGTTTTTGTGGGCCGAAGTCACGCGCAGCTGCGTGAAGACGTCGTAGCCCTCAAACTGCTGGCGGATTTTCTCGCAGTGCTCCTTATCGGCGGGCGAGCCCATCACGATATTCACCCAGGCATCCTTAATCATTCCGGCCTGCACCAGATTGGCCAGTAGGCGGGCGCGGGCGTCCTGGCGGCCGGTATGGGGCGCGTCGGCGGCTTCCGTTTCAGCCGTGGGCAGGGCCTGGCCCACAATGCGCTGGTAGATGTCGAGGTAGCGGCGGCTGGCTTCCTGGGCCACTTCCGGAGTGAGGGCGCGAAGGTATTTGCCGTCTTTTTTGTTGGCGATGAGCCACTGCCGAACGTATTCCTTGTCCATCTGCTCGGCGGTTTCGGGGTTGCGGGCGTAGTCCTCGGCAGCCCAGAAACGCGAAGAATCGGGCGTGTGCATTTCGTCGATGAGAATCAGCTTGCCATTGAGCAGGCCAAACTCATACTTGGTATCCACTAGGATGATGCCCTTTTCGGCCAGCAGCTGCGAACCCACGGCAAACAGCATCTGGGATTTTACGGCCATCTGGTCGTACAGCTCTTTGGTCACCCAGCCTTCGCTCACCAGGTTTTCGGGCGTGATTTCGCGGTCTGACTCCTCCTTGGTGGTCGGCGTCACGATGGCCTGCGGGAAGGGCTGGTTTTTCGTCAGTCCATCCGGCACCGTCACGCCCGAAAACGTGCGCTGGCCCTCCTGATAGCCACGCCACATCGACCCGGTGAGATACTGGCGCACAATCATTTCCACCTTAATGGGCTCGGCCTCCTTCACCAGCATGGCGTTGGCATCCACCAGCTTGATGACGTGGTTTGGGATGATGTGAGCCGTCTTTTCAAACCAGAAGTTGGCCAGGCCGTTCAACACGGCGCCTTTGTGCGGAATGGCGGTTTCGAGCACCGAATCGAACGCCGAAAGACGGTCCGTCACGATGATGAGGCGGTCGCCGGAAGGCGCGCGCAGGCTGTCGCGCACTTTGCCGCGGTGGAGGAGAGGAAGTTGGGGGGAAGCGAAGTGAGTGAGCGTGTTCATTAGTGACTTGTAAGGAGACTATTTCTGAATGGCAAATTCTGTAACGGAAGCTACAGCAGTACGCGTATGGGCAATGTGCTCCACAATATTTTTAAAAATCTGAAGGCCTTCTCCTTCTTCGGTAGCACTGGGGTTTTGGCGCCGCCGCCGCGCCCAGTCCGGGTGGTTGTAGGCCGATAAAAACGCCTCCGGGTGCGGCATCAGCCCAAACACCTGCCCTGTCGGGTCCGTCAGCCCCGCGCAGTTCAGCGCGGCACCGTTGGGGTTGAAAGGGTAAATGTCGGTGCCATCGCCGCTGGCGTCGAGGTAGCTCAGGCAGTTGAAGCCGCCAGTTTCGATGCGCTGCTGAATGGCGGCATCGGAAATCACGAGGCGGCCCTCGCCGTGGCGCACGGGCACTTCCAGCGTGTCGATTCCTTTCAGGAAGGGCGTGTGGGATTTGGGGTTCACGCGCAGCGTCACCCACCGGTCTTCGTAGCGGCCGCTGGCGTTGTGCGTCAGGGTTACTTCGGGGGTCATTTCGCCGCTCAGGTTGGGCAGCAGGCCCAGCTTCACCAGCACCTGGAAACCGTTGCAGATGCCGAGCACGAACTTGCCGTCGGCGATGAATTGCTTGATGTCGTCAAGCAGCGTGCGGCCGTTGGCACCGGTCTGGCGGTAGCGCAGCTTGTTGGCCAGCACCACGCCCGAGCCCAGGTCATCGCCGAAGCTGAAGCCACCGGGGAAGTTCAGGGTATCAAAATCGTGGATGCTCACCTGCCCGTGTAGCACCTGGTTGAGATGCACGATGGTGGGCTCGGCGCCGGCCATGCGGTAGGCGGCGGCGAATTCCTCTTCGCAGTTGATGCCAAAGCCCGTCAGAATCAACGCCCGCACCATACCAGCCGAAGCAGGCACTTGGGTTTGTGCCTCCGATTGAACTTTATGTGCTGCCTGCATGGCTTCTTGTACCATTTCAAAAGTGTTTTGGGCCAATGGAATTGAGTCTTGTGCCATTACAGTGAATTGGAGTGGCTGAGGTTTTCCTTCGACGCCACGCCAAGCAGCCTGTTTACCGGGCCATTGGTCCACACGCTTCGCAGCACATCCGTGTCGGCCGAAATCACCTCGTGGCCGCCAAGGCGCACCACCAGGCGCACATCCTTTGTCACGGTACCGAGGCGCGTGGCCCGGCTGCCGAGCAGCGCTTCAAATGCCACCACATCTTCCGGCGCCACCGTGGCCAGGAAGCGCGAGTGCGACTCCGAAAACAACTGCGCCGGCAACGTCAGGCCCGTTTCAGGCAGGTCGATGCTGGCGCCGCAGTGGTAGCCAAACGTGCATTCGGCCAGCGCTACGGCCAGGCCGCCATCGCTCAAGTCATGGCAGGACTGAATCAGGTTCTGGTCGTTGGCCTGGCCCACGAGGGTATAAAGTGCCTTGGCTTTTCCGAAATCAACCTTGGGCACGTTGGCTCCCAGCTCGCCGTGCAGGGCGTAGAATTCGGAGCCGCCCAGCTCGTCGTAAGTTTCGCCGAGGAGGTACACCACGTCATCAGCCTGCTTGAAATCGGAGGTGATGGCCCGGCGCACGTCCTCCATTTTAGCCGTCATGGAATAGAGTACGGTGGGAGGCACCGAAATCTTCACGCCATCGGCCTTGAAGTCGTTTTTCATCGAGTCCTTGCCGCTGGTGAGCGGGATGCAGTAGGCCGTCGTGGCGTCGCGCAGGGCTTCGCACATGCGCACCAGCTTGGCCAGCTTCTGCTTGCCGTCGGGGTTGCTGACGGGGTCGTACACCGAATCGGGCACGCAGAAATTGTCGTTCACCGACCAGAAAAGCCCATCGCCCGGCGTCAGGTTCGGGAGCTTCCCGCCCACCGCGATAATCTGGCGCACCGCCTCGTCAAACGAGCCGGCCGACATATGGTAAGCATCCAAATCGCCGTATCGCGGCAGGATGCCGTTGCTCACGGCCACGCCTTCCCAGCTCTCAAAGTTGAAGCGCACCACGGCCGCGTCCTGCGGGGCCTGGCCCGTCGCGCCCATCAGCGGCTTCACAATCGTGCGGCCCTTCACCTCGTGGTCGTACTGGCGAATGACCGACTCGCGCGAGCAGATATTGAGCGAACCCAGTAGCTGGCCGAGGGTGGCGGTGTAGTCGGTTGGCAGCATGATGTGCGGCTTGTTCACCTCACCCCTGCCGGGCACGGTCCCGGCCCCTCTCCGCGGAGAGGGGAGCCAGACAATTCCGTTGTGGGCATTCCCGGTGCCCCCTCTCCGCGGGAGAGGGGGTCAGGGGGTGAGGTGAACAGGGGCTCCGTCGCCGTCGGCCGGGTCCATTCTGCTTCCAGCACCTTGCGCGGCACGCCCTCGTGCAGGAACCCCATGTTCAGCCGCGCCACCGGCGCGCCATCGAAGCGCACGTCCAGAAACCCATCGGCAGTGAAGTGGCCAATATCGGTCAGCTCCACTTCCATTTCCTGGCCCAGCGCCATTATTTCAGCCATTTTGCCCGGCTCCACCACCAGCGTAAACCGCTCCTGCGACTCGCTCACGAAAATCTCCCAGGGCCGCAGGCCGGGGTATTTCAGCGGCACTTTTTCCAGCTCCACCACCGCACCGCCCGAGATGCCGGCCAGCTCACCCACGGACGACGACAGGCCGCCCGCGCCGTTGTCGGTGCTGCATTTCAGCAGGCCGCGGCGGGCCGCCAGCAGCAGGAAATCCATCGCCAGCTTTTGGGTGATGGGCGAGCCGATTTGCACGGCCGTGGCGGGCGCGGTTTCATCGAGCTCAATGCTCGAAAACGTGGCGCCGTGGATGCCGTCCTTGCCCACCCGGCCACCGGCCATGACGATGCGGTCGCCGGCATCGATGTTCTTTTCCCACGAGTTTTTGCCCGCGAACTGCATGGGCATCACGGCGCCGGTGCCGCAGTACACCAGCGGCTTGCCGGCATACCGGTCATCGAATACAATGGCGCCATTCACCGTCGGCACGCCCGACTTGTTGCCGCCGTCCTCAATGCCCTTGCGCACGCCTTCCAGAATGCGGCGCGGGTGCAGCTGCCCGGTCAGCAGCGGCCCGTCGTACTCCGGGTTGCCGAAGCACAGCACGTTGGTGTTGAACAGCAGCCGCGCGCCGCCAATGCCGGTGGCCAGCGGGTCGCGGTTGTTGCCCAGAATCCCCGTGATGGCCCCGCCGTATGGGTCGATGGCGCTGGGCGAATTGTGCGTTTCCACCTTCCAAACAAATAACGAATCGGAGTTGATGCGCACCGCGCCCGCGTTATCCGAAAACACCTTCACCAGCCAGTCGTTGCCGTTGGCGCGGAGCTGGCGGTCCACTTCCGAAGTGGCGTCCTTGATGTAGGTTTTGAACAACGAATCAACCTGCTTCTCCTCGCCCGTTTCCAGGTCTTTGTAGTTAATGAGGGCCGAGAACTCCTTGTGCTTGCAGTGCTCCGACCACGTTTGGGCAATAATTTCAAGCTCGCAATCCGTGGGGTCGGCGGGCATGCCGGCGGCCTGGCGCTCAGCCTGCGTGTCGGCGGCGGCAAAGTGGTTGCGCACGGCCCGCATCTCCTCTAGGTTCAGCGCGTAAATGTTCTCCTTTGAGAGCTGCACGAGTTCCGCATCACTCCGGCCGGTCAGCGAAATAACTTCGGTAATGGCCTCGGCGCCGCCGCCGGGGCGCGGCGTGTAGTCGCGGATGCCATCGGCCACGCGGCCCACTTCCAGCCAGTTGATGAGCTTGTTGCCGAGCAGCTCTTCCGCAATGCGGCGCAGGTCGGTTTCCGGCAGGTCGTTTTCGAGCAAATAGAGGCGCTTGCTGAAGATGTGCTGGGTATGGGTGTCCAGCGGCTCGTTCAGCAAGTCGGCCAGGGCGTTTTGGGCCGAGGTGCCTTCATCGTCGGTCACGCCAGGGCGGCGGGCTACCAGAATGTAAGTGGCAAAGCCTCCGGGGGCGGCCAATTCATTCAGGCGCACGTCGTGCAGCACCGGGTCGGCGAGGCAGCGGGTGGCAAAATCCCGCACTTGGGTTTTGCTCAGCGGGTAGCGCACGGTGTAGAGCGCGGCGCTGCGCACGTTGCCGGTGGCCAGGCCCAGGTGGCGGGCGGCGGCTTCGGCCACGCGCTGGCCGTCGCCGTCGTGCTGGCCGGGTTTCAGCGTGAGCTGGACGGTGTGGGTGGTGGTGTTATCGGACATTGAGAAATCAGAACGTCAGGGGGAAACCGTCATGCTGAGCGGAGTCGAAGCATCTCGCTTGTGGCAGTAAATCAATCGTTGTAGCATTATTGGTTAGTGATTGCAAGCGAGATGCTTCGGCTTCGCTCAGCATGACGGTTTTTTTCAACAACCAAAAATCAAAACGCTTTTTCCGGCCGACTGCCGGGCTTTACTACCGGTACGCCGGCGGCGCACAGGGGGCAATTCTCGGGGGCAAAGGTGGCAGCCTGCACCGAAAGGAGCGCGAAATGCGGGAAATCCAGCCCGCCATTCCCGCCCGTGCGGTCAATCAACGAAGCCACGGCCAGCACTTCGGCGCCCATAGCCCGCAATACGTTAGCTACTTCCAGCGTGCTTTTGCCAGTCGTCACCACGTCTTCGGCGATGATGATTTTTTCGCCCGGCGTCACCACGAAGCCGCGCCGCAGGGTCATCTGCCCATCGGCGTCGCGCTCCGTGAAAATGCCGGGCACGCCCAGCTGGCGGGCCAGCTCGTAGCCTATCACTACACCGCCCATGGCGGGGCCGACTACCACATCGGGCTGTAAACCAGCAGCCTTAATCTGACTGGCCAGCGCGGTCGCGGCGGGTGCAGCCAGCTCCGGACGGCACAGGAAGCGGGCGCACTGCACATAGGTATCGGAGTGCAGGCCCGACGAAAGCCGGAAGTGCCCGCGCAACAGGGCATCTGCCTGCTGCAGCTGCTGCTCCACCCGCTCGGCATCGAGGGCAATGGGCAAAGGGGCGGTTAAGGTGGTTGGGGTCATTGGTTGCAGAAAATCTAATACGCAAAAAGCCGCGGTGAAGCGGCTTCTTGGTCAGGCAGATTGAGGGCTTGTCACAACCCGGTGTTGGTTGATTTCTTCTTGCAGCTGGCGCGCCGCAGCGCCTGCGTCTTTCGCCTGCCAGATGCCCCGTGAGGAGTTTATCAGCAGGCCGCTGCCATCGGCGCGCAAGCCAGCTTGTAGCGTGGCCGAAAGGTCGCCGCCCTGCGCCCCAATGCCCGGCACCAGGAACCATTGCTCCGGGCATGAGGCCCGCAGCTTGGCCACTGTCTCGGGTTCCGAAGCGCCTACCACCAGGCCCACGGTGGACTCGGTCAGTTCCTCGTCCATGAGCTTGGCCAAGCGGGCGGCCCAGTCGCTGATGGAGCCGCCCCGCGTCATGGCGGCGTCCTGCAGGCCGTGCTGGGGTTTATTGGAGGTTTTGGCCAAGGAGAAAACCACCTTGCCGGGCCGGGCGAAGGGCCGGATGGTGTCGTCGCCCATGTAGGGGTTCACGGTCACGCCATCGGCGCCCACAATGTCGTAGGCGAAGCGGGCATACTGCTCGGCAGTGTTGGCAATGTCGCCAAACTTGCCGTCCAGAATCACGGGGATGTCATCGGGTATGCTTTGCACTGTTTGCTGGAGCAGGGCCACTCCGTTTTCACGGCTCAGAAAGAACGCCAGATTGGGTTTGAATGCGGCCGCGTAGGCAGCGGTTTCGGCTACCACTTCGCGCAGCCGCTGGGCCACAGCCGCGTCGTCGCCGGTGGGGTCGAGGCCCACACAAAGCAGGGAATTAGCAGTTTGAACGCGGTTGAGGAGCTTTTGCATCGGAAAGGGCGGGGAGTTTGGATGGAAAAGAAGTACGAATCAGGCTAGCGGGCCACGGGTGCTTTGTGGGCTACTTCCGAGGCCAACCGCGCCGAGAGGCCTGGCGACAACCATTCGCCGCTGGCCACTTGCACGGCCTGGGCACCCACCCGAAGGTAGTCTTCCACGTCGCGCAAGGTAAAAATACCACCCGTTCCAAAAACAGGAAGCTGCAGTTTCTCGTCATTCGCCAGCTCCCACACGCAACGCAGGGCCAGCGGCCGCAACGCCTCGCCCGAGAGGCCGCCCACCAGCGGCGCGGCGTTGGGGTTGGCGGGCAGGTGCATCACTTTCAGGGTGTTGGTGGCGGCCAGCGCGGTGGCGCCGCCCTCCTGTGCGCCCAGGGCCAGCCCCCGGATGTGGTCGGGCCACGGCGGCAGCTTCACAATCACGGCCGCGTCATCGCGGAGTTCGGTGCGCACGGCTTCGGTGGCTTCGCGCACGTAGCGGGCCGTTATCTCAGGACCCGCGCCAGAATGCGGAGCCGTGATGTACACTTCCACGCCGGCCAGTTGCTCGCCGGCCTCGCGCTGCAGGTAGCGCGCAATCTTGCGGAAGCCCGGCACGCCGGGCGCCGTGATGCTCACAAACACCGGCACGCCGAAGCGGCACAGACGCGGCAGGTGCTCCTGCACCAGCAACTCGGCCCCCTCGGTGCGCAGGTCGGTGCGGTTGAGCAGGGTCTGGTCGGCTACCTGCAGGATGCCTTCATCGCCGGGCAGGCCGGCACGGGGCTCCATGGTCACAGTTTTGGTGAATATTGCGCCCAGCTGCTCGTAGCCCGTCCCGTCAAGCTCCCAGGGAGCGGTGGCCAGGCACACAGAATTTTGTAACGTAATGGCGCCGAGTTTCATAGTCTTCAGTTGTTCGTTGCTCGTTGTTGGTTGTCGGGCCGTGTAATAGCGCGTTCAACCGGGGAATTCCGCTTCCTGAAGTTAGCACAACGGGAAAACAATTGCTGGTTGTCAGTTGCCAGCTTCGAGCCGGGCAACGCCCAACCCACTCACTAACAACTGACAACCAGCAATTTACAACTATAATTAGATAACGTTGTCGCGGTTAATCAGGAAGGGCACGCACTCGCGGATGTCCGTCTGGCCGAGGATGAACTGGGCCACGCGGGCCATGCCCACGCCGGCACCCGAGTGCAACTTCACGTCGTGCTCCTCGTGGAAGCCGAGGTACCACTCAAAGTCTTCCAGCTTCATGCCCTGGCGGATGAGACCGGCCAACATCGAGCTGGTTTCCAGCTTGTGGCGCAGCTTGGCCCCGTCAAACTCACGCTCGGCCGAACCCGCCGACTCGCCGGCCAGCGGCAACAGCAGGTCGGAGGAGTTCACCACGCGGGGGTCGTCGTCGTTGTTGCGCATGTTGAAGAACTTGATGTCGGCCGGGTAGTGGGTGATGAAAATGGGGCCCTCCAGCTCGGTGAGGCGGTTTTCTTCGTTCGCGCCCAGGTCGTCGCCCCACTGCAGGTCGGGGAAGCCCTCGGGCTTGAGGCGCTCGATGGCGTCGGCGTAGGTCATGCGCTTGAAGGTGAGGTCTTTGATATCCTCCGCGTCGCGGCCGAACAGGGCCAGCTCCTTGGCGCACTTGGTGGCTACTTCGTTGGCGGCGGTGCGCACAATGCCGCTCAGGTGGCCCAGCAGCTCGTCGAGGTCGCCGAGGTGCTCAATTTCGAACAGCGTGAACTGCGCCAGGCGGCGGTTGTCGGCGTTCAGCTCCTTGCGGAAGCTCTGAATTTCGCCGCACACGCGGCCGCCTTCCACGGCCTGGGTCAGCATTTCGATGTAGAGCTGGTTCGACTGGGGCAGGAACATCTTCTTGCCGTCGTACCAGTCCAGGGTAAACAGGGTGTCGGTGTTTTCGCAAGCCCCCGTCACGCCCACAATGTGGGGCATGTTGTGGATGGTCACGAAGCCTTCCTGCTCGCAGTACTTGCGGGCGCCGCGCATCATGGCGTCCCATACTTTGATTACCGCCATGCGCTTGGGGTCGGTGCTCAGGTTGCGGTTGCCGGCGTGAGCCGAGGCGAGGGTGGCAGCGGCCACTTTCGGGGCGAGGGTGTTGGTGTCCATTTTTCTTTTGTATGGGGGTTAAAAGAGAAGTAAGATTAGTCGAGGTAACTGAACCGATTGGACATAAAAAAACCGTTTCGAATCACGAAACGGCGGCGGGGCAACAACCAGAAAAAACGAAATGAAAATCGGCAAAACCGACGGCGGCTAAGACCTTCCGGTCTCGCTGCGGGGCTGTATTCAGCGTCCCGCACTTCATCAATTGGTGATTGGGTTGAAGCACGATGCAAAATTACGGAATCATTTCGCCGGGCAAATCATAGGTGATGTTAAGTTTTAATTACGACTTTTTTTCAACTTTTTTTTCGCCCGTCATTTTATGCGAATCAAAAGAGATAGCCGGGATTTTTAGCAGGTATAGTGCTGTAAATCTTTTTCTAACAAAATTTTGCGCTTGCGCCGCATTTGGGAAACCCCGTAACTTTGACTCTTTATTCCGAGATAAAAGCAATGTTTGCTTCCGGACACAAAAAAGACCGTGGTACTCGTCTGAGTACCACGGTCTTTTTTTGTCAGCAACGGCTTATCCTGCCGGGGTTGGCTCAGCTGGTGGGGCCGGTATCGACGTTGGCTTCGATGACGTCCTGCACCGAAGTGGAGACGGCCGATAGGATGTTGTAGCCCGTGGCCGACTCGATGGAGTTGACCGTGCAGCGGTAGGTGCCCCAGTCCGAATTGATGGTTTGAGAATTGGGCATGTTCACGGCGATGATGCGGGTGCTGGTGCTTACGCGGCCGGCATCGGAACTGCCTTCGGACAGCACCACCACCACCTTCCAGGTCCTGTTGGGCACGGTTACGCGGCCTGCGTCAATGGTGGTGGCGTAGCCGTTGGTGCCATCGCCGCCCTTGCCGTAGCTCCCGCAGATGATGTAGAGCTCCTTGCCCTCGCTTACCAGCTTGCGGCAGTAGCTTTCCAGGCTGGCCCAGGTGCGTTGGTTGTTGTTGGGGGCCTGGGGTATCATGTTGGTCATGAGAAACGTGGCCGAGTTATCGGTGATGGAACCGGTGCGGTCGGCGCTGGGGGTTTGGTGGCCGCGGTCGAAGCCCGAACCCGAGTAGCTGCTGCCGCCCACGCGGTACCAGCCGCTGGGCAGGGTGGCGTCGGCGCGGAAGTCGTCTTGGCGCGGGGTGCTGCCCAGCCAGGCGCTGCTCAGGTGCCAGCTCACCCAGTTGGGCGTGCCCCGGTCGCGGTGGTACGACATGGCGTACTGTGACTTGGACAGGAGGTAGTTGTAGTAATAGGTGGTATTGGTGGTGGCGCCGCTGGGGTTGCCCATGGCCAGGTGACTGTCGCGGGTGGCGTCCTGAGCCACTACGGCGGCGGTTGGTTCGGCAACGGGGGTCATTTCCTGTTTCGAACACGAAGTGGCCAACGCCACGAGTAGCGCCAGGCTACTAATTCTGATACAAGTAAGCTTCATAGGTGAGCGAAATGAGAAAATGGTGGAGTGGGCAGTGGCAGCAAAGGTCTCCGGCAGGAGTTTCGCTACCACCACTACAATGTTACGCGCAGGAAAAGATGCTGGCAATTAAGTGCCCTATAACATTATGTGCTTTTTATACAACCGTGTAGCGCTATAAGTGCTGGCTTTACTTTGGCAGATTCCGCCCGTGCAGGCCCACTTTCGGGTATTGGAAAAACCAGATGGGCCGGCATAAAGAGCCCCGCTGGAAGTACCAGCGAGGCCCTGTGGCTGCACAAAAGAGAGGTGCTTTAGCGGCCCTCTACTGCGAGGCGTTGCGTGGATAGCGCTTGACCGTTCGCTCCGCGCAGCACCACGTGGTACATGCCGGGGGCCAACGTGGCAGGCAGCACCAGGCGGGTTGCCCCGGCTCCGGTTACCGGCATCTGGCTTACCAGTTGACCGAGCGGCGAGTAGGTTTGCACGGTGCTGCCGGCGGGCAGGTCCTGGAGGCGAATCATCACGGAACGCACGTCGGAGGCAGGGTTGGGGTACACTTCCAGCCGCGTCGCGCTGATGCGCTGGTTCACCTTCACCGAAACAACGGGCGAGAAGGCTTGCTTGCCGTCTACATCCACCTGGCGCAAGCGGTAGTAGAGGATGGCCACGCCCTGGGTGGCCGCTTCTTGGTCACGCAGGGTGTAGGTTTGGGTACGGCTGCTGTTGCCCACCGACTGCACCTGGCCAATGGCCTGGAAGCCAGCATCCTTGCCCGTGGAGCGCTCCACTACAAAGTGGCTGCTGTTTTTCTCGGAGGCGGTGGCCCAGTTGAGGTCGGCAGCACCGTTGGCCCAGCGGCCGGTGAAGGCGGAGAGTTCCACGGGCAGCGGGGCTGCAAACGAGAACAGCGGTATGTCCTCGGCAAACCCGTAGAATACCCGCGTGTTGGAGGAAATGGATGCGGCGCTGTTCACTTCCAATGCGACGTACTGGAAGTCGCGCGTGGCCAGAAACGAAACCTTGAACTTGTCCGTCGAACCGGCCAGCAAGCTCACCGTGAGCAAGTCGGACCCGGTCTTGGTTTCGATGAGATTTTTGTCGGCGTCGTAAGTGAGCAGGGTCAGCCGTTGGAGTGCGGCCAGGTCGAGCAGCCCCGCGCCCTGCTGAATAACCACGCCCACGCGGTTGCCCGCGCGGCCAGTGCCGTTGAGTTTCAGCCGCAGGCTGGCCCTGGTCGTTCCGGTGATAAGTCCCAAACCCGTGGTATTTAGCTGCGCGAAGTTCGTCAAGATGCCATCGGCGGCGTTCTCCGGGTCAACCACCTGCGAGAGCGTGACCAGCCCCAGACCAACGAGCGAAATGGTTTGTGGGGCGCTGGCCAGGTATTGCTCGGGCGAGGTAGGGGCCGTAGTGTCAGTAAGCACGGGGTTCAAGCCCTCAAAAAACTGCGGCTGCAAGCCAAAACCGTAGTAAACGTTCAAATTGTCGACGGCGGTGAGCAGGCCCGTCCGCGAAATGCCGACTTCGTCGAAGGGCAGGGTGGTTGGAAACGAGACCTGGGCTTTGCCGCCCGGAAGCACGTTCAGTTCCAGCAGGCCGGTGCCAGTGCGGGACTCCTGTAGCACGCCGTTGCGGTAGGTACTAACCCGCAAGCCACTGAGCACGCCCGCATCGAGCAGCCCCGCCTGCCCCACCACAAACCCGGCGTAGTGGCCGGCCGGAACGCCACTGGCCGGCACGCCCGCCAGTTTGGTGCGCAGCGAGGGCTGGCAGTCCACGGTGAGCACGCTGCGGAACGTGGCGAAGTTGGTCAGGTCAAAGTCTGCCACGCGCTCCGGATTGTCCACGTCGGTGAGCACGCATGCCAGGCCCGTGTAGTCCCGGGTGTTGAACTCGGCGCTGGTGGGCGCGGCGAATTGCGACAGGTAACCCGCCGCCCGGGTTTGCACGCCCGGCTGCACCCCATAGGCGTAATAGATATTGGTGGTGTAGCTGACGCCGACCAATCCGCCAATTTCAATCTCCACGGCATCAAACGACTTAGACGACGAGAATTCCAGCTGCGTGGGGCGGTCGGTGGCCAGCAGCGAGGCCCGCACCAGGTCGGCACGCACCACTTTTTCTTCGCGCAGCTCGGGCGTGGCCCCGCTCAGGTAGGTGCGCAGCGTAACGGTGCCCAGCGCGTTGAGACTGAGCAGGCCGCTGGCGTTGGCCAGCAGCACCCCGGCGCGGTAGCCGGCTGGCGCCTCGCCCGTGAGTTGCAGCCGCAGCCCCACGGGCTTGCCCAGCGTCGCGGTCGCGTCGGTCCGGAGGACGGCAAAGGTGCTGAAGTCCCCATCCGAGGCATTCAGGCCAGCCGTCACGTTTCCGCTGCCCGTCACCTGGGGCGAGGGCTGCGTGATTTGAAACAAGTTGCTGCCCGTGGAATAGTAAGCAGGCAAGGACTGGGCTGATGCCCCAGTGGCAAAGGCACTGCCCACCACCAAACAAATAGCTGCTATAAGGGATAGAACTCGAACTCGAGCCAGTGAAACGGAAGTAGGAGTAAAGATTCGCATGATAGGCTATGAAAATATTTTAAGCAGCTGGCACAGTGCCGTTCAGCTTAGTGCAATTCATTGTCCATGCGCGAAAATTCTTTTTGTTGAGCTAGTAACCAATCACATATGTTTTTCGTAATATTGCCACAATTATCCCATTATTGGAATTTGTTCCTAAATCGAGAAACACATAAGATTTTAGCGTCAAACTATTCCATATTATGCCTCGTATGTGCCTCATTTTGTCGAGTTTTTTATTCTCACCAATTATTCTGGCCCAGTATCACAATATAATTTTTTCAATAATTTTCACCTGATTCAATACGACAATCGGACTACTAACGACTCTGAGAGTTGATTAAATGCGGTTCCTATCCAATCATTCTTCTCATTATTCGCATGACTTCATCCATACCCTTCAAAATTTTTGTGGTTGAGGACAACAAGTGGTACGGCGAACTCCTTTTGCACCGCTTGGGCCAGAACCCCGACTACAGCGTGCACCGGTTTACCACCGCCCGCGCTTGCCTCGACCAACTAGGCGAGCAGCCCGACCTCATCACCCTCGATTATTCCCTACCCGACAGCAAAGGCGAGCAGGTGCTGCGGCAGATTCGGGAGCGGCTGCCGGCCACCGAAGTCATTGTGATTTCGGGCCAGGAAGACGTAACCACCGCCGTGAGCATGCTGCGCCAAGGGGCGTACGATTACCTGGTGAAGGACGAAAACACGCTCGACCGCCTCTGGAACATCGTGGGCAAGGTGAGCGAACAAGCCAGCCTGCGCCGCGAAAACAACCGCCTGCGCCAGCAGATTGGCGCCCGCTACAGCCCCGGACAAGCCATTCTGGGCGAGCACGCGTCGGTGCAGCAGGTGCACTCCCTCATTGCCAAAGCGGCCCGCACCACCATTACGGTGAGCGTGAGCGGCGAAACGGGCACCGGCAAAGAGCTGGTGGCCAAGGCCATTCATTTCCAGTCGGGCCGGGCCAACCAGCCGTTCGTGGCCGTGAACATGGCCGCCATCCCCCGCGAGCTGGTGGAAAGCGAATTGTTCGGCCACGAAAAAGGTGCCTTCACGGGGGCCGTGGCCCGGCGCGTGGGCCGGCTGGAAGAAGCCAACCGCGGCACCCTCTTTCTGGACGAAATAGCCGACCTCGACCTGAGCCTGCAAGCCAAGCTGCTGCGCGTGCTGCAGGAGCGGGAAGTAACGCGCGTGGGTGGCAACCAGTCGGTGGCGTTTGACGTGCGCCTGATTGTGGCCACTCACCGCGACCTGCTGGCACAAGTGCAGGCCGGCCGCTTCCGCGAAGACCTTTATTACCGTCTGCTGGGCCTGCCGGTGGCCTTGCCCCCGCTGCGCCAGCGCGGCAACGACGTGCTGCTGCTGGCCGAAGCTTTCGTGGGGGACTTTTGCGCGCTCAACAACCTGCCGCCGCGCCAGCTCTCCGACGGGGCCCGCAGCCTGCTCCTGAGCCACCCCTTTCCGGGCAACGTACGGGAGCTGAAAGCCGTGGTGGAGCTGGCCGCGGTGCTGGCCGATGGCGAACAGATTCAGGCCGCCGACCTGCCCTTGCGCGACAGCCGCCCCGCCGTGGGCGCGGGCAGCCAGCTTTCGCTGCGCGACCAGACCACGGCCATTGTGCAGCATTGCCTCGATGAGATGGGCGGCGATGTGCTGGCCGTGGCCGCGAAGCTGCGCATTGGCAAGTCCACCATCTACCGCATGCTGCAGCAACGCGAGCTGCACCTGGCCTGAAACCCGTGAGCGGCCGGCGCTGTTGCCTTTATTTGCGCCTGATTCCTCCCGTTTAGCCGAGCTCCTGCCTTATGCGTCCTCGTTTTTCCCGCCGGGCGGCGGTTCCGGCCGTGCGCCGAGTAGCCGCTCATGTAGCCCGCACCGCGGCCAGCGGTACCGTGCCTGCAGTGGAAGGCGGCGGCAGCACGGCGCCCCTCTTTGGTAATGGCTCGGCCGACCGGGTGCCGCTCATTCTGTTCAGCTACGATGTGGAGCACCAGCACCTGCTGCACTGCAACCGGCACTGCCATACGGTGCTGGGCTATTCCAGCCAAGAGCTGCTAAGCATGGGCCAGGCCCTGGGTGAAACCATGCTGCACGCCGACTCGCTGGCCCAGTTCCAGCGCAACGACCTGCACCACGTACTCACCGGCAACCGGGCCCTGACTTGGGATTGCCGCCTCCGCCACCGCGACGGCGGCTGGCGCTGGCTGCGCATCCGCCTCCGGGCCAGTGTTTTCGGGCCCGATGGCCAGGTGCGGGAAATAATGGGCAGCGCCGAGGACGTGACCCGGCATCGCGCCGCCGTGGAGAGCCTGCGCCAAAGCCGCCACCTCCTGCGCCAGGTAGTGGACCTGGTGCCAAACCTCATTTACATCTACGACCTGCGCGAAGAACGCAACACGTACTCCAACCAGCGCATTGAGCAGTTCCTGGGCATCAGCAGCGCAGAGCTGCTGGAATTCCGCGAGGGCACGCTGCTGCCAAGCATTGTGCCGGACGATACGCTGGCGCAGCTGCGGGCGCATTTCCAGGAAGTAGCCCAGCTGCCCGACGGCGAGACGCTCGCCCTGGAGTTTGCCGTGCAGCACCGCAACGGCACCACGCGCTGGCTGCGGAGCGCCCACACGCCGTTTGCCCGCGATGCCCAGGGCCAGGTAACGAGCATCATTGGCGTGGCCGAAGACGTGACGGAGCGGCGGGCCACCGACGCCCAGGGCCAGGCCGCCGCCGATAAGCTGGCCGAGCAGCACCGCCTGTTTCACCAGGTGATTGACGCCCTGCCCCACCCCATCTACCTAAAAGACGGCCACGGCAACTACCTGCTGGCAAACCGCACCATGGCCGCCCTCTACGGCATGACGCCCGACGAACTGGTACGCTACGGCGAAGCCAACACGCGGGTGGAGCACGGTCCCGAGACGGACCGCTACCTCAGCCAGGACCAGCAGGTCCTGGCCACTGGCCGGGACCTGACCCTGGAAGAATGCTACACCTACCCCGACGGGCAGGTGGCGTGGTTCAGCAGCGTGAAGCGCCTCTTTGTGCGCTCCGACGGCACGGCGCAGGTACTGGGCGTGGACAGCAACATCACCGAGCTGAAGCTGATGCAGCAGGCCCTGGAATCGGCGGTGGGCGAAGCCGAGGTGGACGCCCAGGCCAAGCAGGACTTTCTGGCCAATATGAGCCACGAAATCCGGACGCCGCTGCATGGCATTCTGGGCCTGACCGGGGTATTGGCCAAAACCACGCTCAGCCGCAGCCAGCACGACTACCTGCACCTGCTGAGCGAGTCGGCGGAGCACCTGCTCACCGTGCTGAACGACGTGCTGACCACGGCCCGCCTCGGCGCCGGCAAGCTGCGGGCCGAGGCCCAGCCCTTCAGCCCCGAAGACTTGCTCATGGGCTGCGCCGCCCTGCTGCGGCCCCGGGCCCGCGAAAAAGGGCTGCGCATGCGCGTAGAAAAACCCACGAACCTGCCCCGCGTGCTGGGCGATGCCCACCGGCTGCGGCAGGTGCTGCTCAATCTGGTGAGCAACGCCATCAAATTCACGGCCACGGGCCAGGTGCTGCTGCGGTGCCGCCGCGTGCCGGCCCCGGCCCGCCACGCGGAGCCGGCGGGCACCGTGTGGCTGCAGTTCACGGTGAACGACACCGGCGTGGGCATTGCGCCCGAAACCCTGGACAAAGTGTTCGAGCCGTTTGCGCAAGCCACCGCCAGCACCGACCGCGAATACGGCGGCTCGGGGCTGGGCCTGAGCATTTCCGAAGGCCTCGTGGCCCTCATGGGGGGCGTGCTGCGGGTGAGCAGCGAGCTGGGCGGCGGCAGCACCTTTGCCTTCACGCTGGCCTTCGCGCCGGTGCCCGAGGCCGCGCCCGCCAGCGCACTGCCCCTTCCCGCGGCTCCCGAGGCTCCGGCTGTTGGCCGCGTGCTGCTGGTAGAAGACAATATGGTGAACAGCCTGCTGGCCGAAACCGTGCTGCGCAACTGGGGCTGGCAGGTGACCACGGCCGCCAGTGGCTTGGCCGCCATTCAACTATTTGAACAACGCCCGTTCGACCTCGTGCTGATGGACATTCAGATGCCCGGCATGGACGGCGAAACGGCCGCCCGCGCCCTGCGCGAACACCCCGACGCCATTCGGGCCGCCACGCCCGTCATTGCCCTCACGGCGCGGGCCCAGGCGGGCGAGGCCGAACGCCTAGCAGCGGCTGGCTTTGCGGGCTATCTTGCCAAGCCTTACCGGGAAGAGCAGCTTCTTCAGGCCATGCAGGCCGTTTTGGCCCGCCACACCACGCACACCACTTCTCTATTGCCTCTCACACTTGCCACCATGTCTTCTGCAACCCCTTCATACGACTTAAGTAATGTGCGCCAGCTGGTGCGCGGCGATGAAGCCATCGTCCGGCGCCTTGCCTGGGCGTTCATCGAAACCACGCCCGCCATTCTCACCGCCCTCGACGAGGCCCTGACCAAGCCCGACTGGGAAGCCGTAGGCGACGCCGCCCACCACCTCAAAAGCTCGCTCGACGGCCTGGGGGTAGAAAGCCTGCGCCATACCATTCGGGAAGTGGAAGCCTACGGAGCCACCCCGCCCGCCCCCGAACAGGCCGCTGAGCAAGTGGCCCAGGTGCGCGCCGTGACCGAGCAGGTGATGGCCGAACTCCGGCAGGAGTTCCCGGAGCAGCCATAGTCCTTCCAGCGTTGTTACGTCCGGACGGGTCGGCCTCGTGTCAGCCTCATTCCTGCCCCTACTTACATGACCGACTCCCCAGCCCAGCCTCCTATTCAAACCAATACCCTTGTGATTGGGGCGGGCCAGGCGGGGCTGGCCGCCGCGTACTATCTGCAGCAAGCCGGCATCGACTTCCGGGTGCTGGAAGCCGCGTCCGCTGCGGGTGCTGCGTGGCCGGCCCGCTACGACTCGCTGCGGCTGTTTTCGCCGGCCTGGGTGAGCGGCCTGCCCGGCCTGCCCTGGCCGGCTAAGCCCCTGCATTACCCTTCCCGCGACGAAACCACCGCGTACCTGTGCAGCTATGCGGCGCACTTTGCGTTTCCCCTGGATGTGAACCAGCGCGTGACCCGGCTGGCGGCCTCCACCGGCCGGGCGGGATATACCGTGTGCACTGCCGCCGGCCGCACGTACCACACCCGCCGGGTAATTATAGCCACGGGACCCTACACCACGCCCAAGGTACCGGCCTGGGCGGCAGAGCTGCCCACGGCGGTGGCCCAGCTGCCCAGCCGCGACTACCAGCGCCCCACCCAGCTGCCGGGCAACGGCCCGGTGGCAGTGGTAGGCAGCGGCAACTCCGCGTTGCAGATTGCCGCCGATGTGGCCGCCACCGGCCGCCCCGTGTTTGTGGCTTTCGATGAGCACACCCCGGCCATGCCCAACGGCCAGCTCATGTGGGCAGGCCTCGTCCTCACCGGCCTGCTGGGCGTGTCGCGCCACTCCTGGCTGGGCCGCAAAATGCGCAATAGCCCGGAGCCGGTGGTGAGCGGCGATTTAAAAAAGCTGCGCGGCTTTGCCAATGCGCGCTTCATTGGCCGGGCCGATGGCGTGCTGCCGACCGGCGCCATTCGGGGCCGGCGGGAGGCTTCCCCTCCCCTAGACGCGGTGGTGTGGGCCACCGGCTACCAGCCCGATTACGCGTGGATAGACCTGCCCATTTTGGAGGTCGATGGCCAGCCCCGCCACCACCGGGGGCTCACGGAGGCACCGGGAGTCGCTTTTCTGGGGCTCGACTGGCTGGATAGCCGCCGCTCGGCCCTGCTAAACGGGGCCGGGCCGGATGCCAAGCGGATTGTGGCCGGGTTATTGCAAATGCCTGAATGTTATTGAAACCCCGGCCCGGCTTTCCGGGTTGAGTACAACAGAAGCGGCCCCCAGTAAGGGCACGCTTTTATCCACCTGATTCGCCTTTACCATTATGGTTATTGTCATGCTCGGCGTATTCGCCGCTATTTTCGCGCTCACTCTCGACACATTCTCTTCTGACAAGCCTAAACTCGCTCCCGTACGCGTTCGAGTGAAGTAGTATTCATCGCAGAGACAAGGCACAAAAAAAGCAGCTCTAGGGCTGCTTTTTCTATGAATAACGTGTTGCTGATGCGGCTACTTAGCGAATTACGAGCTTGCACATCTGGCTGGTGTTGTTGGCTTCGAGACGGACGTAGTACAGACCGTTGGCGAATTTGGTCAGGTCCAGCATTTTGGTGTAGCGGTCGTTCATTTCAGTGAGCGTTTCGCGGTACATCACCGAACCAATGACGTTGAGTACGCTCAGCTGCACTTTTTTACCCTGCAGGTTATTGATGGTGAGGTGCACGATGCCGGTGCTGGGGTTGGGGTACAGCAGCAGGGTTTTATCGTCGCCGGGTTTGGTTTGCTGGCCAGGACTGCTCAGGGTAGCTGCCGCCGCCGTTGGGGCGTTGAATAGGGTGCCCAGGCTGAGGCCGAAGCAAATAAAGCAAATCAATGGTAAGAGTAAGCGTTGCATCATAGTAATAATTAGAGGTCGGCAGAAACAAGCGCGGGGCGCTCAGGATTAACGAGTGGCGGCGGTTTTAGTTAGCAAAGGTAAGGCCCTTAAGCCACAAGCGCTAGTAATATATGCAGAAACTTCGATAGATTACGCTGGTTTGCTGTTCTTAGTTCTCTTTTTTTTGACATATTAAGTGGATATTTTGATGATTGGCGGCGGTCTGGCCGGCTTGGCAGCAGCCTTGGACATGACGGGACGCGGGCACCGCGTGGCGGTGGTGGAGCGCAAGCAGTATCCGTTCCATAAAGTGTGCGGCGAATACGTGAGCAATGAGGTGCTGCCCTACCTGCGGCGCCTCCACGCCGACCCGGCCGCGCTGGCTCCGGCCGCCATCGGGAAATTTCTGCTGTCGTCGCCGGGCGGACGTACGCTCACGGCCCGGCTCGACCTGGGCGGGTTTGGCGTGAGTCGCTACGTGCTGGACGATTTTCTGTACCGCCTGGCCCTGGCGCGGGGCGTCACGTTCTACCTGAAAAACACCGTGACGGACGTGGCCTTCGACGCCGCCACCGACCAGCACCACGTGACGCTGGCCGACGGCCGCGTGCTCACGGCCCGCGTGGTGCTGGGGGCCTACGGCAAGCGCACCAACCTGGACCGGCAGCTGCAGCGCTCGTTTTTTGCGCAGCGCTCGCCCTACTTGGGCGTGAAATACCACCTGCGCCTGCCGGGCTTTCCCCGCGATGTCATCGCGCTGCACAATTTTGCCAACGGCTACGCGGGCATTTCGGCCATTGAGGAAGACAAGCTGTGCTTCTGCTACCTCACCACCCGCCAGAACCTGAAGGACCACGGCACCATTCCGGCCATGGAGGCGGTGGTGCTGAGCAAAAATCCGCGGCTGCGGGAGATTTTGGGCACGGCCGAGATGCTGTACCCCCAGCCGGAGGTCATCAACGAAATTTCATTTGCCCCCAAGCAGCCGGTGGAGCAGCACGTGCTGATGTGCGGCGATGCCGCCGGCCTTATCACGCCGCTGTGCGGCAACGGCATGGCCATGGCGCTGCACGGCGCGGCGCTGGCGGCTGCGGCCGCGCACGGTTTTTTGGCCGGCACTACTACCCGCGCCGCTATGGAAGGCGGCTACGCCCGCGCCTGGAACGCGCAGTTTGGCAGCCGGCTACGGATGGGCCGAACGGTGCAAAAGCTGTTTGGCGGGCCCGTGCTGAGCGAGCTGGTGGTGGGTGGGCTCCGGCACTGGCCCGGCGCCGTGCAGGCGCTGATGAGCCGCACGCACGGCCAGGTGTTTTAAGCCGTTTCCGGCAAAGGCTGCCCTTGCAACACGGCCCGGCGGCCGGGCAAGGCCAGAATGTTATGCAGATTATTTAATCTAAGCACCGCGCAAAAATGTTTGTTTTACCGTAGTTAGGCATTGTTGATGCGCGGGCTTCCGTACATTGAGCTGCCCGAAGGAGCGTCCTTTCCCCAACTTTCGAATCTGTAATTCCTCCCGAATGCCGAGTTACCTAGGTGCCATCGGCACTGCGAATCCCGTTCATCGCATTGCCCAGCCGCAAATAGCCGAATTTATGGCCCAGGCGCTGGCTTTTGGCGATAACGACGCGCGCAAACTGCGGGCCCTGTACCGGGTGACGGGCATTGAGCACCGCTACTCGGTACTGCCCGACTACGGCCGCCCCAACGGCGAGTACACGTTTTTCCCCAATACGCCCACCCTGGAGCCGTTTCCCAGCGTGGGGCAGCGCATGGCCGTGTACCGGCGCGAAGCCCTGCCCCTGGCCACCGAAGCCGTGCGCGACTGCCTGCGCCAGGTGCCCAGCGTGGCCATGGCCAGCATCACCCACGTGGTGACGGTGAGCTGCACCGGCATGTACGCGCCGGGCCTCGACATTGAGTTGGTGCAGGCCCTGGGCCTGCGGCACGACGTGCGCCGCACCTGCGTGAACTTTATGGGCTGCTACGCCGCCGTGAACGCCGTGAAACTGGCCGACGCCTTTTGCCTGGCCGATGCCAACGCCCGCGTGCTCATTGTGAGCGTGGAGCTGTGCACCCTGCATTTTCAGAAAAGCCCGGAGGAAGACCACCTCATCAGCAACGCCCTGTTTGGCGATGGCGCGGCGGCCTGCCTGGTGCAGGCCAAGCCCCTGCCCGATGGCGCGCCCAGCCTGGCCCTGCAGGCCTTTCACTGCGGCCTGGAGCCCGACGGGCACGACGACATGGCGTGGCACATCAACGACTTTGGGTTTGAGATGACCTTGTCCAGCTACGTGCCCAAGCTCATTCAGCGCGGCATTCGCAACCTCACCGATGGGCTGCTGCAAAGCCTGCCCGTGGAGCTGGCCGACGTTCGGCACTTTGCCATCCATCCGGGGGGGCGCAAGATTCTGGAAACCATTGAGACCGAGCTGGGGCTGAGCCGGGACGACAACCGCCACGCCTACCGCGTACTGCGGGACTACGGCAACATGTCGTCGGCCACGGTGCTGTTTGTGCTGCGCGACGTGCTGGCCCACTCCACGCCCGCCGAGCACGGCGCGCCGGTGCTCAGCTTCGCCTTTGGGCCGGGGCTGACCATGGAGGCCATGCTGCTGGAAGTGGTGCACGAGGCGGCCGGCGCGGCGGTGAGCAGCAAGGCCAAGGAGTCGGCGGAGGTCGTTTAATTTCCGCATGCCGTGAATTTTACTGCCCGCGCTTCCGGCCCCGAGCTGATGGACGACCTGACGCTGGCCACCGATGCGCTGCGCCAGAACCTCGACGAGCTGGAAACCATCAACACGTGGCTGGGCGGCTACCAGCCGGTGCTCAATGCCCTGGACCGCCTGAAAAGCCGCTTTCCGCAGGGCCAGGCGCTGCGCCTGGCCGACTTGGGCAGCGGTGGCGGCGACACCCTGCGGCACGTGGCCCGCTGGGCCCGCAGCAACCGCGTGCCGGTTACCCTGACGGGCATCGACGCCAACCGCTTTATGCTGGATTACGCAGCCGCCAAAAGCCGGGAATATCCGGAAATCAGCTACCAGCAATTCGACATTTTCTCCCCCGAATTTCAGGCCCAGCCCTACGACGTGCTCACGTGCAGCCTGTTTTGCCACCATTTCGAGGACGATGAACTGGTGACGCTGCTGCGGCAATGGCAGCAGCAGGCGCAAGTAGCGGTGGTGATTAACGACCTGCACCGGCACTGGCTGGCTTACCACAGCATTAAATGGCTCACGCGGCTGCTGGGCGGCTCCTACCTGGTGCGGCACGACGCGCCGCTGTCGGTGGCCCGGGCCTTCCGCCGCCAGGACTGGGTGGCGCTGCTGGCGCGCGCTGGTATCCGGCGCTACGAGCTGCGCTGGCGCTGGGCGTTCCGCTGGCAGGTCATTATTGCGGGCCAGGGCTAATAGAGTGCGGCGGCCACCCGGAAGGTGTTGGCGTGGGCTTCCACAATGTCGAGGATGCGCTCGGAATAGCCACCGCCCATGCACACCACCACGGGCAGTCGGTGGCGGTGGCAGAGGCTGAGCACCAGCTCATCGCGCTGGCGGCAGCCGGCGCGGGTGAGGCCCAGGTGGCCCAGCTTGTCGGTAGCCAGCACGTCGACGCCCGCCAGGTAAAACACGAAATCGGGCTGGACTTCGTCCAGGAGGCGCGGCAGGGTTTCGCCCAGCAGCTTCAGGTAGTGGGCGTCATCGATGCCGTCGGGCAAGGGCAAGTCCAGGTCGGAGGCTTCTTTGCGGGCGGGATAGTTGCGGGCCCCGTGCATAGAGAAGGTAAATACCCGCGGCTCGTGCTGAAAAATAGCCGCCGTGCCGTTGCCCTGGTGCACGTCGAGGTCCACGATGAGGACTTTGCGCACCGCGGGCACGTGCGTGAGCAGCCACATGGCGGCGGCGGCCTGGTCGTTGAGCAGGCAAAATCCTTCGCCCCGCGCCCGGAACGCGTGGTGCGTGCCCCCAGCAATGTTGAAGGCCACGCCGTGCTGCAGGGCCAGCCGCGCCGCCTCGATGGTACCGCCCAAAATGGTGATTTCGCGCTCAAACAGCTCGGCCGACCACGGAAAGCCCGTCGTTCGCTCCTCCAGCCGGGTGAGCTGGCCCAGGCGCAGCCGCTCGTAGTAGTCGGCAGCGTGTACCAGCAGCACGTCGGCTACGGGGGGCGGTGTGGGCACAAAAAAATCGGCGCTGGTGGCCGTTCCCTCGTGCAAGAGCTGCTCGGGCAGCAGCTCGTATTTCAGCATGGGAAAGCGGTGGCCGGCTGGCAGCGGGTGGGCGTAGTTGGGTGCGAAGGCAATGGGCAGCATAGGGCAGCAACAAATTAACCGCAGAGTTTGGCTGCCCGGCAGCGCACAACCGCTTGGCAACACCCACTGGCGCACCGAAACTGTGCGCCGCCTGAACCCCAGGGCAGCTCAATAAAAAACCCTCATTGCGCTAGGCAATGAGGGTTTCCGTGAGGCGTATTGGGCTCAGCCATTTGCCAGAGCACGCCGAAACATGCTAGCAAAACGCCCCTGAATACGGTGTGTATGGCGTTTCGGTATTCGCTTGCTGGCACATTCCGGCGCTGATATTCCTGGAAACCGGGGGCAATTTTGACTTTTGCCCCCGGTCCGGTTTGCTGCCCCGGTTACGGCCCACTACTGATTTATCTTATTGGTAAGCTCGGGAAGGGAATCTTCCAACTCTGAGGTGAATGGGTTGTTTTTACTGTAGATGACGGAGGCATACAATCCATTTGCCGCGGCCACTACATGCCGGACGAACCGGCCAGCGTTGTGCCGCTGAAACCAGAGGCCAAACAGCTTGTGCCGGTATTCCTGCTTGCCGTCCGATTGGTCGCAGACATAGACCAGCACCCGCTTTACATCTTGTAAACTTGCCTCCAGACTCTGCATGAGCGTGGCCAGGATTCGCGGGTCATGTTGTAGCGGGTCGCCACCGCTTCGACGCGCCAAGCCCATCATCAACGCATGGGGCGCAAAGTCCAGTCCATCAAAATAGCCGGAGGCATCCGAAAAGTAGATGAGATAACGCTCCCCTAAATCCGTTGTGAACGCATACCCTTGTTCCGTACTAGTGACCTGGTACGGAGAATGGGTGAATAAAGGTGACGTCATCAAGCGCCGATTTCTTTTTGTTTTTGCCGCACAGAGCCGCCTGAATGCGCTTTTTATCGGCATCCATTTGCTTGACTACGCTGTTCCAATCAATTTTCTGAACGGTCGAGGGCATGGTGGGGGCGATTTGCGAGGCCCAGAATATAGGCGGGGATTCCGCTTGACAACCTGTCAAGCAGCACAAATGTAACGGCCCGTTACAGATTTTGGTTTGTTTGACTGCTAAAATATGCCATTCCGTGCCAGCTATTTGATATGGATTGGAGCATTTCGGGCACATTAGCCGGCCTTCTGCGTTCGCAGAGCCTTCCGTGGTGCCGGCGGGCCGAACTCCTCTCCTACCGTGGGGTGCCCAGCGCCGCCGCCCAGGCCTGGAGCAGCTGCGGGCCGTAGCGCTCCAGCGTGTCATACCCGTATACGCTGGCCGAGACGTGGCCGAGCGCAATTTCTTTTAGCTGCTGGTCGCCCTCACTGCCCAGCACGAGCAGCGCCGCCCCGGTGTGGCGGGCCGTGTGCGTGGTGACGGCCTGCCAGAGCGGCCCGACCTCCTCGTGGCGGGTTTTGCCCGAAAAGGAGTTGGCCACGAACTCGCGGGTGAGGCCAGCGGCCTGGCCCAGCTGCTTGAGCCGGCGGTTGCGCTCCTGCTGGGTGGGCATGGGCAACCGCCCCTCCCAGCGCTGCCAGATGGCGGCCGCCTCCGGGGGCAACGGGATGCGTACCGGCTCCCCGGTCTTTTCCTGGTAGAGCTCGACGCAGTGCGTGGGACCGAAGCCAGGCAGCTCGTGCAAGCCGACGTGGTGCGGCCGCAGCGCGCGCAGGTCCACGTCGCGCAGCAGCAACAGCAGCTGGAACAGGAATACGTCGCGCTCTTCGGCCAGGTCAGCGGGCAGCTGGGCACTGAGCAGGGCCAACACTTCGGCACGGCGCAGCGTGGGGGCCCGGCCGTAGCGCACGGGCAGCCGACCCAGCCACTTCGGCACCGCGAGGCCCGCCAGGCGGTGGCACTCGCGCAGAAAGGCGTAGTGCCGCTGCACCGTCGAGTCGCGCCGGCCCTGGGCGTAAAGCCAGCCCACGTATTGGGCCAACCGCTCCTTGGTCAGCGTGGCCAGCCGCAACCGCGCGTCAAACTCTCCGAGGCTGCTCACCACCTGGCCGTAGAGGCGCAGCGTGCTGGCGGAAAGCAGATGCGCGTTTTCTGCCTGCCAGCGCTCTGCAAACTTCGCCCACGGCGTGGTGGGGGTCAACTGAGCTTCGACGGCGGCCTGAGCTTCGGCTTGCTGCTGTTTGGGCCGGCGGCGGGTGCCGGTGCCGGCAGCGCTCACAGCGGCTTCAATCTCCGCCTGCGTCACGTCGGCTTCGGCCCGGCCGGCGGCCTCGGCGCTCAGGAACACGCTGCCCACAGCCGTGACCAGCCGGCCCAGCCGCAGGTTGAGCTGATTGGCATCGGGCGCGCTGGTGTGGATGCGCCGGGCCTTGGTGGGCTGCCAGTGCGCCGGCACCACCTTGACGCCGGTGGGCATTTTCCAGCGGTGGCCACCGGCCCAGTGCAGGTCCCCGAAGATGTTGGCGCGCCCGGCCTTGTCGGGGCGGTCGAGGCGCTGGCGGAAGATGAGTTCCATGAGGCAAATGCAGGGTTATTGCTGACCAGCTTGCTTCGTGTTCTGCTTCACGCTCTTGCGGCCCTGCTTTTCCTCTGTTCCTATGGGGTCTTCAAACCCTGCCCCTCGGTAATAGACATCCGTTATTTCAACCACCTTGCTCGGGTCAATGTCGGGAGCCAGAGCCGAAGCCAGGAGTTGTCGAATCTTCGCAATCTCACCGGAGTCATCATTTTTAGCCAGGTAGTCGACCAACCCCCAAATAGCTAACCTGTCTTTCTCGCGTTTCTCATCCTCCGCTTTACTCCGCTCCTCCCACATTTCCTCGAATACCTTATCGATATTATACCCGGGAGGTAGGAAAGGCTCTACTGTTTCATTCTCTGCTGCCATGCGCGCGGGGTGGCCTAGTTGTGCTTCCGGAAGCAGCATATCACCCTTTCCAAACAACACCCAGTCTGTACTTATCTGCGGATAAGCTTCAAGTATTTTAATAAGCACCTTGAATGACGGGTCGCCCTTCCTACCAGCCAATAGTTCTTGTGCACCCTGTGGGGAAATACCTGCCTTTCTGGCAAAAGCCGCTTTTTTACCTTTTTCGAACAGGTCGACCAATAAATTTAGTCGCTGATTCACAGAGCCTTGTTCCATTTATCCTTATTTGTTGTATATAATTCAACTACAAATGTTGCTTTTATTCACATCTGTTGACTACGTTTGTTGCATCGCAGCAATACATCAACAAATGTAGATAAATGGAACCAAATTTCAACCTTGCTCGCCTGCTGGCTCCCGGAGATGTGAGCGCTATTGCGGCGAAACTTGGACTTTCGACCTGTGCGACCAGCGCCGCCATTCGTCGTGCCCGCCCCAGCCACCCCGCGGTACGGGAGGCCTACCTACTTGCTAAAAACTCGGGTGCCTTGGAAGTGGCGCAAGGCTTGGCAACACTCAAAGCCGCTTAGCCCGATGCTGCACAACGTCTCCTTCACCACGGCCAACGGCGTGCTGGCATTCGAAGACCGCGAAGCGGTGCTGCGTGTACTTGCCCAGGAACAGACGGCTCGCCTGGCTGCTGAAGCAGAGCAGGCAGCCCTCGCTACCATCTACACCGTGGCCACGCTGGCCACGCGGCTCGGCATCAGCGTGCGGGTGGTGGGCGACCTCTTGCGCGAGGGCCGCATCCGCTATACCTGCTGCGGTCTTAAAGCGTACCGCGTCACTGAATTGGCCGTGCGGGAGTTTCTAGGCGACGCCGCCGCCCCACCCAATACGCGATAAATCAGCCTTAACCCCCTGATTTTCTGGATTTACCGTCCGCTGGCCTACACCAGTCAGGCCTCGCCTTTGCCTTCACTTTTTCCACTCATTCCCCATTGATGCCATGGAAACTTCCTCCTTCCCTCTCGCAGAAATCGCTGACGCCCAAAACGAAAGCAACATCTTCGCTTTTGACCGTGGCTGCATCGGACGTCACCTGACCCGCCTGCAACGCATCTACGCCACCAAGTGCGCCCAGCTCGAGGCTTTTTACTTCTTCTTCGACGAGGGCCAGCCCGACATTGTGCTGCGCAGTGGCACCGGCAAGGAGTTGGCCCTGCGCCTGCCGGCCGGCTCGCAGGTTGGTGACATTTACTCGAACCTGCGCGACGCGCTGGATTCAGAATTGCGCGAGTTGGAACGGCAAATCGTCTTAGCCCACCAAGAAGTCGAGCGCGACGCGTACGAAACTCAACTCTGTGGCCACACTAGCAACGGAAAGCCGGATTACGTGCCGGCTATACTGGCCCTGTGCGTGCCAGTGGCGCCAAACGCAACGCACAGTACCTCCGAAACTGCTGACGTGCTGGTCAACCTCTTTCACTCCACAGCGGCTTAAACGTGGGAAGCTTCTCCCAAGCCATGCGCCGGCGGCTAACACAGCCCGCGCACTTAAAGCTACCCGCCGGTGAACAGCAAATAGCCCTGGCCAATGGCCGTAAGCTATGGGTAACCCGGGTGCCCCGGGCGGAGTGGCGTGCCCTGCAACCCGGCCACCAGCTGCTCGTGCTGCGCGCCAGCCGCCGGTGCACCGTGAGCAGCCTGGAGCCGTGCGAAGTGCATAAAAACGCACTGGTCCACCCCGCCGCGCCGTGCATTGCCTTGATATGGGGCTGGCTGGCGCCTGGCAAACCCGACACACGCCATGCCACCATTCTCCGGCTCCACGAGCTGGCCGTGGTGCTGCGCTACGAACTACGCGAAACCGCTACCCCTGACGTGGTGGCCACCATCCTTCCCACCCCGAACTGAGCCAAGTATGCTAGTCTCCTTCTTCTCTAAATCAATGAATTCTGAGCCCACCGAAGCGCTCCACCTGCCTGGGCTGCTGGCCGACATCCGGGACGGGCACTGGGCTGAACAGGTGCTGGCCGTACGGGCGCTGGACCCCACCAGCGCAGCCTATCGCGAGGCAAAGAAGAAGTTACCCAGCTTCACTGCCTCGGGCAGATTCCAACGACGCATCCCGACCGGCCTGCTCGAGCACTCGGGCTTTCTCTGCCTCGACATTGATGCGAAGATGAACGCAGGCGTCGACTTGGCTGCGGCCCGCCGAAAGGTAGAAGCCGACCCCGCCACCTACGCCTGCTTTGCCAGCGCCGGCGGTGTGGGGCTGTGTGCGCTGGTCCGCATCCCAGCCGATAACCACGCGGGTTGCTTCCGTAGCCTGAGGGCCCACTACAAGCAGACCCACGGCTTGGTAGTAGATAACCTCATTGACGTGAGCCGCCTGCGCTTCGTGAGCTATGACCCGGCGCTGTACCTGAACGAGCAGGCCCGGGCATTTGCGGAATCACTGCCCGAGCCCACGGAGCCCAATACGACCGTGTTCGCAGTGGCCACCATCCTTCCCACACTGAATTGAGCATGCTGGTTTCATACTACCCCGTTAAACACAAAGGCAAGGCCGCCGACATTGAATTCACTGAATTCCTCTCCGGCGTCAAAACCGGGCGCTGGGATGTGCAGGTTCGGGAGGCGCGGGCGCTCTATCCTGGCAAAGGATACGACCAGGCGAAGCTTAGCATGCCGAGCGTCGCCGCTTCGGGGGTGTTTGCCACCAGTTACTACGTGAACGACGAGCAGGGTAAGGCCGTGAGCGATGAGCACGGGCAGCACAAGTTCTGTACCGGCCGCACCCTAAAGGACCTGCAGGCCCACAGCGGCATTATCTATCTCGACATTGACCGGAAGAAGAACCCGGGCATGGACGTGGCGGAGCTCCGCAGTCGAATTCAGGCCGACAGCTACACGTATGCCTGCCATCTGAGCCTGTCCGGTGACGGTTTGGCCGTAGCCTTTCGGGTGCCCACCGAAGACCCCTACGGTAGTTTTCGGGCACTGGCGGCGTACTACAAGAAACGTTTTGCCGTGGTCGTCGACGGATTACCCGACCCCACGCGGCTGCGCTTTGTTACCTCGGACCCTGACCTGTACTTGCATGAGCAGGCCCCGACGTTTGAAGAAACGCTGGAAGAGGCCAAGCCCACCCCGCGCGCCTACCCGGCCGGCCAGCCCTACACGACCACCGACCAGGGTTACGGCGCAGCCATGCTCAACACCGCTGTCAAACGAGTGCTGGCCGCGGCCGATGGGGAGAAGCGGACGGTGCTCAACAAGGCAGCGCTCACACTTGGCGGCGTGGTGGGCAGTGGCTTTCTCAGCGAAGACGAAGCCTACTATGCGCTCGAGCAGGCGATTCTGTCTCACCCGCTGAACAACGAAGCGCACGCGTTAAAAACCATCCGCATTGCCCTGTGCGACGGCGCGAAGAAGCCGCTGCTGCCAAGCCCGCTGCAGCGCCAGGTGCGCGAGCAGCAGCGGGCGGAGGTACCCCGCGAAGCCATCATTCAGTTCCTATCGGCCAATGCCGGCATCGCCCCTGAAAAGCTAACGGTGGCCATTGACGCCGTGCTGGACGAACCCAACCCGGCGCTGCTCACCTTCTGGCGGGTGGTGTACAAGGAAGGCACCAAGACCAGCCAGGACACCTACAAGCTCCAGATTGACCGCACCAAGTTTCGGGAGTGGCTCTCGATGCAAGGCTTCAGCTTCCGGCCCGCGGGCGCAGGCGGGGCGGTGGAGTTCCTGCGCACCGAGCACAACATTGTGCGCACCGTAGAACGCTACCACCTCAAGCAGTACGTACTCGACTTCGTGGAGCAGCTGCCCCCGCGCTTTGACAGCGTGAGCCGGGACGAGTTGGACGAAGCGCTGATGATTCAGATTAAAAGCCTTTTCGACAAGGAAACGCTCGACTGCTTGCCGCAGCTCACCACGCCGTTGTTGCGCGATACCCGCACGACGGCCCGCTTCTTCTTTCGCAACGGCTGGGTGGAGGTCACCGCGCAGGGCGTGACGGTAAGGCCATACGCGGAGCTGCCAGGCCTTATTAACCAGAACCAGGTTCACTCGTTCGACTTTCGTCTGCTGTATGACCTGGAAGCCATGCAGTGCGACTTCCATGCCTTCATGCGTAATGTCACCGGGCAAGACCCCACGCGGTTGGCCCAGCTGCAACGGGCCCTGGGCTACCTGCTCCACGCCTACAAGGACGTGACCAATGCGCGCTGCGTGATTTTTATGGACGCCATCGGCGAGGTGGGCATCAGCTCCGGCGGGACGGGCAAGGGCCTTCTCATGCAGGCTGTAGCGCAGCTGGTGGAAGTCGCCCAGCTAGACGGGGAGATGTTTGACTTGCGCGACCCCTTCCGCTACGAAGAGGTAACCGACACGGCACGGGTGGTATTCTTCGACGAGTGGAAAGCCACGCGCAACCCGTTCACGGCCCTGTTTTCCACGCTCACCGGCGGGCTGCCCATCAACCGGAAATACCAGGCCAAGAAGACGCTGGCCTTTGCCGAAGCGCCTAAATTCGCCATAGCCACCAACGAAGTGGTGACAGGAGATGACGACAGCAGCACCCGCCGCAAGGTGGAGATTGCGCTGGCCAAATGCTACTCGGCAACCTACACGCCCCGCGACGAGTTCGGCACGGGTTTCTTTGGTGAGCACTGGGATACCATCGAGTACAACCGATTTTTCAACCTGGCCATGCTCTGGGTGCAGCAGTACCTGATGCACGGCTTGCTGCTGCTCAAGGATGAGAACATCGCCGCCCGTGGGCTGATGCAGGAGGTGGGCGCCACCTTCCATGAGTTTGCTTCGGACTTGCTGGAGCAAACCAAGCGGCCAGCGGAAGAGGGCGAGGAGCCAAAGGCCCCGCTGTGGCTGGCCGATACTTACGAAGCCTACCAAAAAGCGACGGGCGACAAGCGCACCGGCGCGCAGGTGTTCAGCAAAAAGATGGTGCAGTTCGGGTTTGAGAAGGTGAAAAACCTAGGCCGGCTCTACGGCGACTCCCGCCGCTTTCAATGGCACTACACGCTACCCACGGAGCCACCTGCAGGCTTCCTGTAAAGTTGGCACCGGCAACTTGGCACCGGGCTGAACCGTCACTACGGCCCTGCTAGGGCTGTTTTTGGGGGTCGGTGCCAACTTTCAACTTGGCACCAAAACCTTTTATATACGCTAATTATCCCTTTATCATTCTTTAATACTATTTGTCGCGTGAAATATTAGAAAAAGTAAAATAACATCTCTCTATAAAAAGGTTTTGGTGCCAAGTTGAAAGTTGGCACCAGGGCTTAAAAACAGCTTATACAGCATCAAAAACGCACTTTTGCCCGGTGCCAACTTACTGGTGCCAACTTCTAAAGTCCTCTTTTCAACGCTTATCTCATGACGTCAGCCCAGCCCGCTCCCGCTGCTAAACCCATCCCTACTAACCGGGATGAACCTAGCCACACGATTTACTCCAACGGCTATGCCAACTTGAATGGGGAAGTCGCTCAAGGCTTACTACCAAACCCTGCCAGCATTTTCAAGCGCAAACCTCATAAAACCTCACATCTGACACCTAGTGGCGCAGCACACGGCCCAAAAATGCAGCAGCAACTGGCAGCAAGTCGCAGCCCCTGGGTGGTGCAATTGCTAAAATTTGCTAAGGTTTTTCTTGGCTCAAATTGGCACTGGCCTATTAACAGACCATTGCATGTCTAGCCAGTGACATCTTCTCAATTAGGTGTCCGCGCCACCGAGTTGCCAAACCATGCCACCAATTAGAGCGGTCGATGCCGAGAAATGTTAAGAAAGGCTAAGAAAGGCTAAGGTTTCCAGCAGATGCACCCGCCGCAATGCCCGCAGTTTTCGGCACCGATTCTCCACTTTAATCCAGTAAGCATGCCCCTCATCGTTGACGTCCTGACCTTGACCCTTTACCGCGATGGCTTGGCCAACCTCAACGGCGAGGCCACCCGCGCCCTGCCAGCAGGTGCCGCTTCGCTGCTACTCCTCCCTCCGAATCGGGCCAGCCCGCATTGGGTCTTGGTGCCGGCTACCGGTGGGCTGCTGGGCGACATACAGCTAGTGGGTCGGAGCGACCGGGGTAACCTGCGCTTCCGAGCACCAAGCTTAGCGGTGGCCTTGTTTGCCGCGGTGCCACGTGAGCAGCCAGCGCTACGCCTGGTGCTCGAGCCCGCGCCGGCGCTGGGTTGGTGCCTTGTTGCACAAAATCGGTGCACCAATAATTAGCCACTCTCCTGCTGGCTTCGGCGGTGGGCTTTAGAAAAGGGACTGGTGCTGGATTGTTGAGAATTGTTGAGATAAACGCCACAATCGAATCCCAGCTGCACGAATTCTACCTATCGCATACTGCCTAAGAATGCCTGATACCCGAACAGGCCCTCGCGGCGCGTCAAAAGCCAAAATGTATAAAGAACTATAGCTCATCCCCACTTACCATGACCGAACCCTTACCTCTCATCCCGCCCACCGACACGGAAGGCCAGCGGCTCACAGCCCCCACGGCCTGGCCAGAAATTACCCTGGCTCAATACTTAGCACTCCGGGCACCGGCGGCTCCCTGGGTCGCTGTACTCACTGGGCTTTCCCCTGAGCAGTTGGCCACGCTTCCCGAGGCCACCCGCGCGCAGCTCCTTGACCGTTTAATGTTCGTCCTCGACGATGCGCCGCTGCGAGAGTTGCTGCCGACGCCGGGCCTCTACGAAGTCTGCAACTGCTCTTGTGGACTGCTCCTCCAAGCGCAGCGGCACGCGGCCGCTCACCCCGAGGCCTCGCCGCTGGCTTTCGGCGCTTATCTGCATGCACTTTACTCCACCCCGGCTGCCACCTCCGTCGATGAGCAGGCTGTGGCCGCAGCTCACGCGGCCGTTCTGGCGCGCCCTGTTACGGAAGTCTATGCCGACGCTGCCCACTTCCTAGCTAGTTACGAGCGCTGCGCTGCCGGCATCAGGACCGATGGCCCCATACAACCGGGGTTGTCCCGCATCATGAAAACAGTACCTGCGCCCAAATGGACTTGGCTATGGTTGAAAGGGCGGCTGTGGCCCTGGGGAGCGTGGGGACCGAACCCGACCTGTCTCGTCCCCTTGCGTGCTTCATGACTTGCCCTCTTGAAATCGTCCCCTATCGCTTCACTTATTCATCCTAATCATGGCTGACCCACAGAACACCATCATTCTCTCCATTAAGTTATCCGAAGGGGATACCGAGGAGAAACTGCAGCAAGTCGTACTGGCCATCGAGGCGACAAAGAAGGCCCAGGCGACCCTCACCTCTGAGCGAAAAGCGGGCACGTTAGCCGATGCTGATTTTGCCAAGCAAACAGTGGAGCTGGCCAACAAGCTAACGCTCCAGCGCGCGCAGCAGCGCGACCTCACGAAGGACCTGACCCTGTACCGCACAGCCGTCAATGGCGTGGAAGGCTCGTATCAGTCTGCCCAAGCAGCACTCAGCCTGGCACAGCGCCAGTACCAGGTGCTGGCTGGCTCTGCTGATAACAGTACCGAGTCGACCCAAGCCCTTTCGGAAGTCATCGATGGCCTACGCAACACCCTGAAAAAAACCGATGCCGACCAATCGCTCTTCATCCGCCAGGTGGGTGGGTACCCGGGGGCCTTCGACGAGGCCAGCACGGCGGTGAAAGCTTACGCCAATAATCTCATCGGGCTTAAGCAGCAGCTCGAAGACCTGACCGCGTCCCGCGCCACGGCCGACGTGGGCACGGCCCAATTCGAGGAGCTAAACCGGGCCATCCTCGACACCCGCACGGCCATTCAGCAAGCCGAGGGCAAGATTGATGAGTTTGGCGACCGGGTGCAGAAAAACAGCCGCAAAGAGGACATTGACACGCTAGGCGATGCCTTTGGAGGAGTCACGGCTGCAATTCAACTGAGCTCGTTGGCCATGGACGACCAGGAGGATGCAGCACAGGTAACGGCGAAGGCCACCCAGTTTCTGGCCAACGCCGAAGCGGTGCGCACGCTGCAAATTGGATTGGCCAACGCCCAGGATGCCGTGGCCATCGGGCTGCAGAAGGTTCGGAACCTGCTCTTCACGGAGCAGGCCACGGTCACCGCGGCTGCTTCGGCGGCCACCGTCACCCAGACCGGCGCCACCGTCGTTCAGACCACGGCCACTGGGGGCGCCACCATTGCCCAGCGGGCCTTGAACCTAGCCATGACTCTGAATCCCATCGGCCTCGTGGTGGTGGCTGTGGGCGCACTCGTTGGCGCATACTTCGCGTGGCGCGGGGCGAGTGATGCCACCCAAAAAAAGGTTAAGGACATCACCGAAACCGTACTGCGGTTTGGTACGCCCATTGGCCTCATCATCACCGGCTTTGAAAAGCTAAGCGAAAAGAGCGAAACGGTGCGCCGCGTGCTGGGTTCGCTGGGTGAGGCGTTTGATTTTGTCGCTGGTAAAGTCGCCACCGTGGGGCGGGAAGCGGGCGAGGCCATTGGCTTGCTCGACACCGCCGCCGAAAAAGCGGCGAAGGCGTCGGCCAATGCAGTAGAGAATTCTGAGAAGGAAATCATTTCTTATCAGTTGCGGGCGCGGGAAGTTGAAAAGGCAGGTGCTGCCATTGAGCAGTACCGTTCTACCGAGCGAGAGGGATTTGCCAAGAATCTGGAGGCCTTGCGCATTGATAATGCAGCGCAAAACGCAAGCCGCGCTGAGGCGTTGGTTACAATCGATGCGAAGAAAGCAGCCAATGAAAAGCTCAGTAAGTCCGAGCAGAAGTTTTTTGACGAGCGCCGGGAACGGGAGCAGAAAATCGCAGCTGCGCAGCTGGCGCTCTCCGATTTTGAGCAGGCCACCCAGGACCAAGTCGAAGCCCGGCAAAAGGCCAGCGCCGCCGCTCGGAAAAAGGAGTTGGATGACGCAGCAACAGCGGGAGAGCGGGCCAAGAAACTAGCCGAGCAGAACCTAAAAGACGAATTTGCCAGCCGCGCCAAGGTGCTGGAGAACCGTCAGCAGCAAATTACTCGCGCGCTGGAGCTGACGAAAGAAGGCAGTGCGGAAGAGTTGCGGCTGTTGCGGGAGCAGGCGAGGAACGCCACGGCTATCCAGCTCGCCACCAATTCGGGGGCACAGGTTGGCTTGGCCAAAAAAGAAGCAGCAGCACTGGTAGCAGCTCGCAAAGAAATCTTAGCCAACGGCCAAGCCACCGAACTCAAAGCCGTTAGTGCATTTGCCCAGCGCCGCGCCGTGGCTGCCTTTCAAGCCAGCCTCGACAACCTGAGCACCGAGCTGGCCGGCGTACAGGCAGGAAGTAATGAAGAGGTGCGCATCAAGCAGGAATCGATTCGTCAGCAGCTGGCCTTAGACCTAGCTGGCACTGATGAACGCAAAGACTTGAAAGGGCGGGAAGCGCAGGAAAACCGCCTGCGTGCCGAAGCCACACAGAAACTGGCCGACCTGGAATACCAGCAGAGCCTGCGCAACTTGGAAAACTACTTTGCCGACGTAGCGCAGCGCCTTGAAGCGGACCACGCCAATGGCCGGTTGTCGGATAAGAAGTACCAAGATGCACTCTTAGCGAACCAGCAAACCCGCGTGGAAGCGGCGAAGGTTCTGAATCAAGACTACAACCGCAGCACAGCGGAATTGAACCGAGAAGGGGCCGCGCTCGATGCACAGGCCACAGCGAACTACAAGAGCGAAATTCAAGAACGGATTGCCGCTGGTCAGCAGTTTGGGGCACAGACCGGCCAACTCTTTGCTGACCTGCTGACGGAGCAAGGTGCCACGCTGGAGAGTTTTGTGGGCAATGTGCTCATCTTGCTGCTGGATGTGCTGGAGAAACAGATGCTGGCCACCGTGGCGTCCTCGGTGTTCACGGCCACCGCGGGCAGCGTGGCGTCCCCGCAATCTATTTTAACTGGCGGGGTGGCGGGTTTCGCGCAAGCAGCGCTGCTGACGGCCGCCATTACTGCTGCCTTCGCCGTGGGGAAAGGCGTCATTAAAGCCACGATTGCCGCCCCACCTAAATCGCAGTTTGCCCAAGGCACCGTATTGGGAGGTGCTTCTCACGCCGAAGGGGGAACGCAACTTTATGGCCGGAACGGGCACTGGTTTGGCGAGGCCGAAGCGGGCGAGGCCGTGATTAACAAGCGCAGCACCGCCCTATTTTTGCCCTTGCTCAGCCAGATAAACCAGGCGGGTGGGGGTCGGGCGTTATTCCCTTACAGCGTAGGGACGGCACGCATGGCGATAGGTGGCATGACCGCACCTTTGATGCGCGACTCTTTGGGAGGGGTACCCGTTATAGACTATGCTCGCTTAGCCCAGGCAGTGGGGCAAGAAATGAGCAAGGTAAAAATCTACACCAAGACGCAGGAAACAATAGCGTCCATGGACAAAATCAAGTACACTCAGTCGCTGGCTAATAGCTAAATCGGCTGGACCTGACCACTCCTGTAGACCACGAATTGGGCGCTGTCGAGTACGAGGGCGCCCAATTTGTTTTTGGCCCGGAAGGCATGGGTAAGGCGGGTGCCGATGCGCGTGGTGTCGGTGATGGCTTCTAACTTAATAGCCATGTTGCCCACTTGAGCACGGCGCTCAGCATCTTCCGTCTCTTTGAGCACATCGTACTCGCTGCTCAGCAGTTCGGCTGCAGCTGCAGCTGAATCCTTCCGCGTGTAAGGTACTGGCTGCCCCCACCGCACCGCTTCGTAACTGGCCGGGTCGTTGGCATGCTGCTTTAGGTAAGAGGCCACGGCGGCATGGGTGGGTTCAGATTCGGAGTTGGTACAAGCGGAAATACAGAGTAACGATGGCAGCAGCAGTTTCTTCATGGCACCAAGGTACAAGTGTCGGCTGTCATACTTTCATACCATGGTCCAGCGATAGAAAGGATTGCTGTTAAGCCTAGGACCGAAAACGGTGGGCGCGTTTGTAGGCTAGGCAGGAAGCGCGCGAGTACACGCAGCGGCGGCCAAGTTTCGAGAACTGAAGCAGGGTGCCGGGGCGCTGGCGCTCATTGATGAGCGTGGTGCAGGACTTGATGCCGGTGAGTTTAAGCGCGGTTTTGGTATCCACGTCCTCATTAAGTGAGTTCAGTAAATCTGTGCAAAGTGTGCGCAGGGAGGCGACCTCATCAACCAATTTTTGATGTTCGGCAGCGGTAACAACTTCAATAATAGCAGGCATACTCACTTCTTACGATAAGCATGGCGCATCAGATAGGCATCTACTGCCGACTGCTTGACGCGGGCGCCACGAGCAAAGCCGGTGTCACCCGAGGCAATTTTGGGCAGCACTGCGGCACGCTCAGGCCGGTCGAGGGTACCAGCACGGAATGGCTTGCCGTACGCGAGTTGGGCCATGTACTTGTCCGTGAGCTTGGCGTAGGCGGCCGCTTCGGGAATCGTCAGCCACGGGTCGGGTGCCGGCAGCGTGGCCAGGTATTCGGTTTTCCAGCGTTCCAGGTGGGGAGCAATCAGCGCGGCCAGGAGTTCGTTGGGCAAGGTGAAGGTGGCATCCATTGGTAAGGGAGTTGTAAGCGTAAACCAAAACCCGAGCAATCTATTTGCGGACGGTAAGCAGGAGAATGTTGCAACCATAACCACCTGATAACTAGCTTACGGTTGACCTAGGGTTTTTCGCCGGCCAAGTGGTATGTGTAACCCATTACGCATCGGATAGGACTGAAAAAATGCTTCTAGTGTCTCCACCGGCTGCTATGTGTAACCCATTACGCATTGCGGCTTCTACCCCACCCCGTTATGCCCTACGCCATTTTCCTTGTCAAGAAGCTCACCACTCCGGGCATGGTCACTAACGCCACCCAGCACAATTTCCGGCTGGAGGAAACGCCGAATGCCGACCCGGCCCGCATGGGGCTCAACCAGGAGTACGTGAACCACGAGCACCGCCCGTACCTGGAGCTGGCCAACGAACGCTTGGCGGAGCTCGAGCTGGTACCGCGCCGGCGGGACGCGGTGCGCCTGGTCGAGTTGGTGCTGACAGCCAGTGCCGACGGCTTTGCCCGCGGTGCCGATGGGCGGGTGCCTGACATGCGCGACTCGGCGTGGGTAGCGGATAATTTGAAGTTCGTGCGCAAGCAGTTCGGGGAGGAGAACGTGGTCGGCGTCATGCTGCACCAGGACGAAATCACGCCGCACCTTCACGTGCTCGTCGTGCCCCTAACGCCCGACGGCCGGCTTAGTTGCCGGGACGTATTCAGCCCGGCCCGCCTGCACCAGCTGCAAACCGACTACGCGAAAGCGATGGCGCCCCACGGGCTGGAGCGGGGCATCAAGTACAGCACGGCCAATCACGAGGACGTGCGCCGCTACCACGGGGCCCAGCTGATGAGCAAGGAGCAACTGGCGGAGCTGGCCCGCCCTCTGGATGCCGCGCCGCATCGGTTGCCGGCGAAGCATGAGAAAATGACAGATGAGCAGTACCGCCAGGAATCACAGTCCGGCTTCCGCTTCGCCTTCACCGTGCTGCTGGACAAAGCCAACGAGAAGATTGAGCAGCTGGCCACCGTGGCAACGGCCAATGCCCACGAGCGGGAGCGGGCCCGGGTGCTGGAGAAGCGCCTGGCCAGCAGCCAGAACCTGGTGGTGGAGACCCGTGCGGAGCTGACCACCGCAACCAGCAAGCTGACCGCGCAGTTGCAGCAGGCGCAACAGGAACTCGCCACCCGAACCGTGGAGCTGGCGGACCAAAAAGACCGCGCTGATAAGAATGACCTGCGGTGCATGCGTTTAATCATGAAGCATGTGCAAGGGGAACCGTTGACGGAAAAATCAACGGCCTGGGCACAGGGCCGGCGCCAGAAGGACCACCGCAACATCGAAGGCTTATTGGCCAAGCAGCTGCGGTTACCTCTGCAGCAGGTGACGGACATTGCCCCCGCGTTCCTGGCCCATAACTACGTGCTAGAGGTCATCACTCCAGAGAAGTTTACCCTGACGCACACCAAACTTGGGATGCGCTACAGCAGTGACGAACTGCACCCCAACGGGCGGGACTGCATGGAGCAGTTCCGGGAGGCAGTGGGGAAAACGAAAGGCCGGGAGCAAAGTGGGCCGGCCCTGTCTGATGGTGGGATAGAGATGTAGTGCCGTAAGCACTTGCTGGAGCGAGCTGCCGCGGAAATGACAGTAACGCCGCTACAAGCACCATCTCGTTAATTTTGTCAGCCAAAATTTTCTTACCCGTTGACGCGATGCACCAAGCTTTACCGATGCTCCTTAGCCGTTTTTTTCTTGCCTGCTTGACCGTACTGCTCCCGTTGGCGTATGCACAGGCCCAACCGGTGCCTCCCCCGCTCACCCAGTGGGACCGCACGCTGGGGGGTACGGAAAACGACTACCTCAAGGCGGTGGTGCCAACCACCGACGGGGGCTACTTTCTGGCCGGCTACTCCAATTCGCCGGTGAGCGCGTTTAAAAGCGAGCCCCGCCGCGGCGTTGACGATTACTGGGTGGTGAAGGTGAATGCGCAAGGCATCCGCCAGTGGGACCGCACCTTCGGTGGCGCCAGCGGCAGCCTCAACTACCTTCAGGACGCCCAGCAAACGGCTGACGGCGGCTACATCTTGGGCGGCTATTCCGATTCCGGCGTGGGCGGCGAGCGCACAGCGTCCAGCCGCGGCAACTACGATTACTGGATTATCAAGCTCGATGCCCAGGGCGTGAAGCAGTGGGACCGGGCTTACGGAGGCACTGGACCTGACTACTTCGCGAGCCTGCACCAAACCGCGGACGGGGGCTACATCCTGGGCGGCTATTCCAGCTCACCCGCGGGCGGCGAAAAAACGCAGCCGCGCCTCGGGGTATCGGACTATTGGGTAGTGAAAGTGGACGGGCAAGCGTCCGGCAATGGGACCGCACCTTCGGCAGCTTTTCGGTCGGCCCCTTTAACAACGGGGCCAGCCAGTTGCAGCGGGTGCGCCAGACCGCGGATGGGGGCTACATCCTGGGCGGATTCATCGGCAGCAGCGCGGGCGGCGACCTCACCGGGTCCATCCGCGGCAACGCTGATTTTTGGCTCGTCAAGCTCACGGCGCAAGGCGCGAAGCAGTGGGACCGCACCATCGGCGGGCCGGGCACGGACCTGCTGTTCGGCCTGTTCCAGACGCCCGACGGGGGCTACGCCGTGGGGGGCACCTCCGATTCGGGGGTGGGGGACGACAAGAGCGAGCCGAGTCGTGGCACCGGCGATTACTGGCTGGTCAAAACGGATGCGCAAGGCGTCCGGCAGTGGGACCGCACCTTCGGCGGGTCGGCCTACGACAACCTGAGCGACGTGTGCCCCGGGGCCGACGGGGGCTACGTGCTGAGCGGTACGACGGCCTCGGGCCCGTCCGCGGACAAAACCGAGCCGGGCCGCGGCGGGGCCGACGCGTGGCTGGTCAAGGTCGACGACCAGGGCGCGAAGCAATGGGACCGCACCCTTGGCGGTCCGGAAGCGGACGTCGTGGACCGGCTGCACCCCACGACCGACGGCGGCTACATCCTGGCCTGCAGTTCGGCATCAGGCGTTTCGGCCGACAAATCCGAGCCGAATCTAGGCGCAACCCAGCGGCTCGACATGTGGCCGGTCAAGCTGGCCCCGCCCGCGGTGCGCATCGCCGGGCCCACGGTGTTATGTCCAGGCAATCCAGCGCAGCTCGTGGCCACAGCCACGGCTACCGTAGTGGCGTACCGCTGGAATACGGGTGCCACGACGCCAACGCTTGCCATCACCCTCCCCGGTACCTACACCGTCACGGCCACGTTTGCGGGCGGCTTCACCAGCACCGCAGCGCAGGTCGTGGCCCCGTTCACGGCGGTGGCCACCATCGGGGGTGATTCGCTCCTGTGCCCGGGGCGTAGTGTGGTGCTGACCGCCCAGGCCAATGGCGCCACGGGGCTGCTATGGAGTACCGGCGCGACCACGCCCAGCGTGACGCTCAGCCAGCCCGGCACGTATTTGGTGGTGGCGACCTACCCAGGAGGATGCACGGCCCGGGCCCAGCTGCGGATCCGGGCCGTGCCCGCGGTGCCTGCGTTTTCGCTGGGCCGCGACACCACCGTGTGCGAAGGCAGCGCCCTGGTGCTGGCGGCACCCGCGGGCCTGGCACCCGGCGTGGCGTACCGATGGTCGACTGGTGCCACGACGCCCACGGTGCGGGTCACGCAAGCAGGCACATACAGCGTGCAGCTCGTCACCGCCTGCGACGTGCTCACAGCGAGCCGAACCGTTTTGCATCGGCCCTGCGTGACCATCCCTACCATCATCACACCCAATGGCGACCGGCTCAACGAGCAGTTCGTCATCCTGGGGCTGAACGGCAATTGGGCGTTGCAGCTGTACAACCGGTGGGGCCAACGTGTTTATTCCACTGACGCTTACCGGAACGAATGGGGCCCGAGCGCTGCACCAGGCGCGTACTATTACCTTCTGACCCAATCAGGCAAAGACTTGGTGTACAAGGGGTGGGTAGAGGTTGTACGGTAGTATCGGGCACCCCCACGGGCAATCCCACGGCTGGGGAGATGCCGTGGAGTGCCGGCACCATAAACGAACGGATACCAGCGACCTAAAAAGCCCCAGCAGTAATGGTGGAGTTTTTCCGTAGGGCCAACCAGTGCAAGGCGCTGCGCAGCCGCAGCCAGCCCCACCAACGGACGGCGTCTGTTTAGCCAGTATCAAGTAGCCTACGTCGTAGCAGAACCGCCCGTACGTGCTATTCCCGCTTCCAGTTCAGGTTGAAGTCCTCTTTGCTGCAGTAAGCGTGCAGCCGCGACACCGGATTGACCATCACCACTTCGGCCGGTCTGTCCTCGCTTTCTTCCATGGTGCGCAGTTCCAATTCGTAGGCCTGGCCGTGGCGAAAGCCCGCGAAGCCGTCCATACCACGGAAGGTGTATTTCTTTTCCTGAAAGTCCATGGCTCAAATTTAACGAGGCCGCGCGCCGTCGAACGCCCACACCGGCCGTCGGCTCAAAGAAAAGATGCCCCAGGCTAACTGGACGGCCGAGCAGACAGGACCGGGGCAGAGCCACTACGCAATTCGGCAGCGCGGCGGGGAGTTGAGTGGACCCATCGCGGAATGCTTTTGCGCTACGCAAATGGTAGCTTTGCCTTCCCCCCCTCCCCTTTTTTATGTCTTGGTCTTACTCGCGTAACAACCCGTCGTGTGGCGTTGCCGCCGCCGGCGCGCTGCTGCTGCTTGCTTTAGGATTTTTTGCTCCGAAGGCATCCGCCCAGACCTTTGGGCCGCCCACCGTGTATCCCTTGGGAACGAACCCGCAGGGCATTGCCCTCGCCGACGTGGATGGCGACGCGCGGTTGGACCTGGTGGTGACCATCACGGCGTCTGGTTCGGTCAGCGTCCTGCTGAACCGACCCGCCGCGCCGGGGGCGTTCGCGCCGGCGGTGACCTATCCCAGCGTGGCGGGGTTTCCCGTGCGGCTGGCCGTGACGGACGTCAACGGCGACGGACGGCCCGACATCCTGCTGGCCATGCAGCAAGGCGGGGGCGTGGGCGTCATGCTGAACTCCCCCGCGGCGCCGGGCACGTTTCTGCCCCTGACTACTTACCTCACCCAGGGGGACCCCCGGTCACTCGCCGTCGGCGACGTCAACGGCGACGGCCGGCCGGACGTCGTGGCCCTCAACCTCACCGACGGCACCGTGGGCGTGCTGTTCAACTCCCTCGCCATCCCGGGCACCTTCTCTACCCCGCCCGCGGTGTACGCTACGGGCGGGACCAGCGCGCAAGGCATTGCGTTGGGCGACGTCAACCGCGACGGACGCCTGGACCTGGTCGTGGGGGGAGGGGGCACCGGCCGCGTGGGCGTGTTGCTCAACCAGGCCGCCCGCCCCGGCACTTTTGCCCCAGTCGTCACGTACGACAGCGGCGGGTCGTATCCGCAGGATGTCGCGGTGGGCGACGTGAACGGCGACGGCCGCCCGGACATCGTCGTGGCGACCGGCAACAACGCGAGCGTGGGCGTGCTGCTCAACTCCGCGACCGCCCCCGGGACCTTCCCGGCCGCGGCGACGACGTATGCCACAGGGAACGACGGCGCGTTTAGCGTGGTCTTAGGGGACGTCAACGGGGACCGCCGGCTCGACATTGTGACGGGCAATTACCAAACCTTCCCAGCCCACGCGAGCGTCGGCGTGTTCTTGAATTCCGCGACGGCTCCGGGTACGTTCCCCGCCGTCGCCGCGGCCTTCAACAGCGGGGGAGAGAGCACGCACGACGTGGCGGTGGGCGACGTGGATGGCGACGGGCGACCCGACATCGCCGCTGTCAACTACGCGACGTCCACGGCCGCTATCCTTCGCAACACGGGCACCTTCTTAGCTACGAAACCCGCACCTTGGGCCGTCGACGTGAGTTTGTACCCCAACCCCACCCACGAAGGCTTCACGTTGGAGCTGCCGCGAATAGTCGGCGTCTCCCACCTGCAAGCGGAGTTGCTCAACGCTTTGGGCCAAGTAGTTCGCCGGCAACACGCCCTGCTACGCAGCGAGGGCACGCGTCTGCTGGTGGCAACGAATGACTTAGTGGCGGGTGTGTACACGCTCCGTCTACATGCGGACAACGCTGTGCTGACGCGGCGCGTTGTGCTTCAATAGAATATCCATCGACGCTTCGGTGATGGGTTTTACGCCGTGTTGCCCATCCAGTCCGGCAGCTTGACGAACATGGCGTAGTGTTCCAGCCGGTCGTCCTCGCTGCCGGCTTCGAAGGCGAACACGTGCGTGATTTCTCTGCGGTTCACATCGTAGTTCACCTCGGCAAAGAACCCGCCCGGCAGTTGGTGCAGCTGCACGGCCTGGTGCACGTCGCCCCAACGGCGGGCAAGGTAGGTGCCTTCCCGCAGCAGGTAGGCCAGCTGCACTTCATCGGAAAGCAGGCTGAAGTCGTGGAAGGTCACAGCAGTAATGTAGAGAGCGGGCATGAAAAAGCCCCATTGGGTAAATGGGGCTTTTTTAGTACCAGGTTAAACTAACCGAGCCAGCAATTCCATATGATGTTGCATAGATGCCTGTTTGGGCGAACCCAAACCGGGGTAATGACTTGCTGTGTCCCACTTCTGAAACATGGCAATGCCGCTTGATAATGGCATTGCTGCTACAGAAGGAGAACTCACTAGAGTGTTACATGCTTGTGCAAACTTAGGAGCTGGTGCTCCTTGTATACCCGCGTTCACAGTGGAAGAAAAATGGTGCATTACGAGCCCCGTAGCGTGGGCTCCTGCGAGATGTAAGGTAACGACCTTCGGCTGGCCACCACCTTCACTGAAATGGTCGCCGTTGATGAGGTAGTCCCCCATTCCTACGAGCCCATCCGCTCGCCAAGTGCCAACATTTGACTCAAAATTGCTTAGCGCTGGATATTCCGAATTGCGTTCTTGCTTCTCGAAACCGTCAACGAGCATCACATGTCCACTGTGCCAGCTTAACGTCGGCCGCAAGCGCCGAGACTTTGTCTCATCAAAAATCAGGTATTTGGGAGGATTAGCCCTCAGCACAGCATCGATGGCTGTCATGTTGACTGGCAAGGGAATGTGCCGAAAAATCACTGCCTTTTCGTTTGCAGGATTAGAAGCCAAAAACGCTTGCAACTGGGCAGGGCTAGCGTGTTGGTCCACGATGTATCCCAGATGCAATCCACTGTGGACTGCCAAGCGCCAGTAAGCAACGATTGTACTGTGCTTATCTGAATACGCCCGCTTCCCCTGGGGTGAAACGGATTCACGATGAGGATGAATGGCCGCCCATCTTGGGCCATCCGTGTGAAAAAACGCGCCGAAGCGGAAGCGACGTGCTCAACGATAGGCAGCATCGTGGTGTAGGTAGCCATGGGGACACCCACCAAGGCAAGCATTTCAAATTGCTTGCCTCGTACATACGGAAAATACATGCGGTAGCGGAAAGGTTGGTGATGGTTATGCAGGCAGTCCCAATCGTTCTCGTGCGGTAGCACAATAGCGTTTGGATAACTCGCGTCCAAAGAACAACATTTTCAAGGAGCTATCGCAATCAGATATTAAATTAAATTGATGCGTATTCGGGCGACGTGACTTCAACGCCTGTGCGAAGACAATATGCGCGCATTCATTGTCCAATCCCAAATACCATTCGTGGCAAAATGTGTAAACCAAAGCCGTGCCCATTAAAGGCATTTTGCCCACCCACTTTTCATATGCAGCTACCAATTCAGTTTGTCTCAAGGTTAGCACTGCTTTGCTTGGGTCAAAAAGCTGAGTGGTTGAAACAGCGGGGCGGATGGTTTCGATTTTGGCGTTATTGTCCAAAACAATGATGCCCACGGTTTCGTCGACTTTCTGCTTGATGGCGTCAACTCCTCCCGGATGGGTTACAATGTTTAGGCAATCGTATAAGGATTGATAAGAGCCCAACTGTCCAGCCAAGCGGTCAAAATTATCCAGTTCCGTTTTTATTTCATAAGCGACTGTTTGGCCATTGATGATTACGATGTCGGCTATTGACCGGTCAGAAGCGACTTCCCGAAGCAGCGTGGCAGAGTTATCACCGTGGTAACGCAGCAGGATTTGGTTAGCGATTTCGTTTTTGTAAACGTATTCACATCGATAATTCTTTCGCAGGTATTGGTAAGCGATGCTCAAACCCTGTACCAAGTCCCACTGCTCAGTGGTCGGGTAAAGGCCACAATGATATAGCAGGGACCGAATGCTTTCTTCGTGGACACTATCATCCAGGCGCTTCGTTAAAGAAGCCCCAAATACCTGCGATAAGGCATAGTTATAACAGGGGTCAACTATAGAACGATTAAGCTGCATTGGTGTCGCAAATTGCGATGTGGAGACATGAATGCAACAAAAGGAAACCAGTTTGGCTTCCTCGATTTACAAAGAATTACGCAAAATTACTGCCGATTGCGCTACTCCCAGCACTGCTTGCCAAAGAACTTCCCTCGGTAAGCATGTGTGGCCTGCGCTACAAAATTGGCCTTGATTTGAACAGGTCGAGGGCCATGCTAACAAGGTAGGCAATGGGCACGAAAAGCCCCGCCGATGAATCGAGGCTTTGTTGAGTAAAAAGTAAGCGACCGTTAAAACGTCACGCACTCAATAATGCAGATTAGAGCAACGACGGTAAACACCAATCTACGACCAGGAATATTACCCGGCAGCGTCCACTGACGTAGCAACGGTATGAACCCAATGGTATACTCCATCACCAAGTAAATGACACTGAACACAAGCCCCAACGAAGCGGCTACCGACACCCAGTGTTGCAAGTTATTCATGGTTAAATAACAGAATTTAGTGGCCTTTTCGTTCGGTTGGGCAGACTATTGCCTGGTCGGTGCTGGCCTCTCTGGGCCGTTATCCGCCGCTGGAGAGCTGCCTCCGGTAGGCGACTGGGAAAGAGAAGCCGTAGCTGCTCTTTTCCCTGCAGCAGAGATGGCGCCGGTGACTGAAGTATCAACAGCTGCGACGGGCATTGTTTCAGAAACCTGCTCGGTTGCCCTCGGCTCGACGGGGGCCTGGCCAGCGACTATACGCAGCATGTCCAGTCCCTGTTTGGCTTCCATGGCGCCTAATGTACGAGCCAGAACCGCTCGCATGTTTTCCTGTCGGTTGTGCTCCTTATAGGCCTCGAGCATGATGGGGAAAATTCCCTCCGTACCAATGTCTATTTTCAGTGCGTCTGCCTTAACGTGGCCCCCAAAGAGCGCAACCGTTAACGTAGAAGCCAGAAAGGTTGTCACCATTCGGTTCTTACCAATGAACTCGAGTACCCCCGGCGACTGGATGTTCTGGCGAACGTCGATTTCGCCGCAGGCTGCGTCAATGTTGGCATCCTCGCAGAATTGCTCGCACAGGGCAAACAATGCGCCTCCCATGGCAAAGTAATCGCGGCCATCGATGCCGTCCGGTGTGGTGATATCGAGTCGAACATGCGTTTGCCCGTCTTTAGTATAAATAGAGTGCATCTCCCGGTCCAGGTAACTGGCGTGAGGGTTCAGCGTCGACATTGCTTGCGGAGCGCGGAAGGCTTCGTACAAATTAGAGTCGAGGCTGCGAGATGGCTTTCTAGCTACCCACTCGACACGTCGGCGCTTGCGGTAGATGGTCTTATCGTCGGTGGTGGTGGTGTCCACCTCAAATGCTTCGTCACCCGTTACGATGCCGAAGGCGTATTCATTGGAACCAGCTGAAGGCATCACGACTACGTCCCCCTCTTGCATGTCCGTGTAAAACCGGGTGAAAAGTCCTAGCACCCGGCCGAGTTTGTTCTTGTCGAATTCGGGGTACCGATTGATGATGGCTCCCAAAATTCCTCCCTCCGTCTTGTCACGTTGCACCAGAGCACGCTTGATTTGCGCATAGGTGACCAGATTGTAACCAATGCCCACACTCCCGGAATCTAGGAAGTCCTGAAAGAATGCCCCTCCATTAGTTCGAATAAACCAGTATTGGCGAGTCGCATCGAGTACAGGGATACGCGCGACGATTTGCTCTAGCGCATCGAGTAACTGTTGGTTCATTCAGGCTGGCGGAAGAAGTTGGAAAAGTTTTGCGACTGGTAGGCCGTTTACTAGGGATTTACGCTAATCTTAATGACCCGCGCTTACTAGACCGGGGGCAAAAACGGGGGCAAACAATATAAAAACCCTCACTGCGCCGGGCAATGAGGGTTTTCGTGAGGCGTATTGGGCTCGAACCAACGACCTCCACCGTGTCAGGGTGGCGCTCTGAACCAACTGAGCTAACACCCCGGAATGCCTGCGCACTGCGTGGCGGCACGCCCAAAGGTAGCACGCAGCGGCGGCAGATGCACGGGCAGCGGCGGCTTTTTTTGGCCTTCGTCCGGGCCCTGCGGCAACCTTATGCTCCCGGTAAAGTATAGTGGCAAACGGGAATAGTAATCTTACCCCGCCTTAGGCTTCATTTTCCTCATCTTCTTTCTCCCATGAAAAAGACTCTTCTCTTTCTATTATTGGCTGTGGGTTCTTCCACGGCAGCTTTTTCCCAGGCCCGCCCGGGCGGTAGCCAATCGTCGGTGGACTACACCGGCGGCGGCGTCACCGAATCGCGCAACACCGGCTTCGGCATTAAAGGCGGCTACAACTTCAACACCTTGCGCGGCGACGATATTTCGGGCATTGAGCGCCAGTCGCGCAGCGACTTGCACGGCGGGTTCTACGGCCAGTTTGGACTCAACGAGTTTTCGTCGGTGCAGGCCGAACTGCTGTACTCCCGCCAGGGCTTCGAAGCCAACACCGGCGTCGGCGCCGGAGCCTCGGCCCGCCAGCGCTACCGCATGGATTACTTTATGCTGCCCGTGATGTACGTGGGCAACTTCACCGAAAACCTCAGCTTCCACGTGGGCCCGCAGGTGTCGCTGCTCACCAACATTCGCCGCGACGAAAAGACGCTGGATATTTCCGCCAACGGCTTCAATTCGCTTGATTATGGTGCCGTGGGTGGTCTGGAAGCCCGCGTGGGTCCCGCCCGCCTGGGCGCCCGCTACAACCTGAGCCTGGGCAAGCTATTTGAAGACGGCAACAGCCAGACCGGCATCATCAACCCGTCTTTCTCGAACAGCAAGTTATACAACAGCCTCGTGCAGGTGTATGTGGGCATCGGCTTTACCCAATAGGTCAGGCTGCCTGGTTTATTTCCCAAAAAAGGAGGCTCAATCAGCCTCCTTTTTTTATGGGCATGCCGCACCCCGGCCTGGCGGGCGGCCCGCGGTGGCGGTGTTGTTTATAAAACCTTCTGGCGGCCGGGCAATTATTGGGGAAAGGACCACCCAGGGCCGGCGGCTTATGCCCAGGACGGTAATTTATCGTCGAAAGCATATGGCATCGGGTTTCGGTAATACCATCCGGCCCCTTGCTGCTTGTTGGAATTGAAGCCCTGGGGTTTCCTTTTTTGCTGCTTTCCGTGCCCTTCTTACATTCCATTGCCCATGCTCACGCCCGCCCAAATCGCAGTCATATTCCAGGGCAATGAGCAAGTGGTGGTCCGGGGCCTGGCGGTGCTGGCGGCCTGGGCCCTGCTCAACCTGGTGGTGGGCGGGTACCTGCTGGCTCGTGCCGACCGCCGCTACGAATCGTATTATTTCCAGGCCATGAACGTAGGCTGGGGTTTGGTAAACACGGCCCTGGCGGGCTGGAGCATCCTGCAACTGCGGTTTTCAGTGCCCGCGGGCGTGAGCGTGGCCGACCTGTTTCGGGAGCAGCTGCTCAACGAAAACCTGTTTTTGCTGAATGCCGGGCTCGATGTGGCCTACATCATGACGGGCTTTTACCTGCGCGCCCTGGGAGCACATCCCGGCCGGGAAAGGCCCGAAAGAATGCTCGGGTTTGGCCGTTCACTGTGGGTGCAGGGCGGTTTTTTGCTGGTTTTCGATGCCATGATGTGGGCATTGCTTCATTGGCAGGGTCAGGCGTGGGTGCAGCAGTTAACGTGAAATAATCAAATTGCGCCTTGTCGTCCCACAATGGGACAACTGGCCCATTATGAGAAAACTGCCAGTTTGTTCGCTTGGCAAATCCATCCATAAGTCGTGGAAATTGCAGAGTTCAACCTAAAACTTATAACGGTGCTGCCGAAGTGCGGAATTTTGAGCCATCCTTTTAGCCTAGCCGGGCAATCAGGTGACTGCTACAATTTCCGACTGCTTTTTCGCTCATGCGTCAGTTCCTCGCCGCCCTCGCCACCTTCTGCACCTTGCTCACCAGCAGCTTTGCGCTGCAAGCCAAACCGCTGGACCGCACCGAAACCGTTGCCCTGACTTCGCCGGCTGGCGGCGTGCGGCTCAGCGGGCTGCTCCGGATGCCCAGCGGCCCCGGCCCTTTCCCCGCCGTGGTGCTGCTGCCCGAGCGTGGCTCCGATGCCGACAACCCGCGCTCGGCAGATAACCAGCTGCTCAATACCCTCGCCGACTACCTCGTGAGCCAGGGCATGGCCGTGCTGCGCCTGCAGGAGCGCGGCCAGGGCGGGTCGGAAGGCTCATTCAGCACCACTACGCTGAGCGAGCGTTCGGCTGATGCCATTGCGGCCCTGAACTACCTGCGCACCCGGCCGCAGCTCGATGTGACCCGCCTGGGCCTCATCGGTCACGGCGAAGGAGCCAATGTGGCCCTGCTGGCCGGCGCGCAGCCGCTGGCCCCCACGTTTATTGTGGCCTTGGCGGCGGCGGGCCTGCCCGGCCGCGAGGTGCTGGCCACCCAGCCCGTGATGTACGGCAAGTTTCTGGGCAACGACTCAACCGACATGCAGCGCCAGCGCCAGTACCGGCGCGACCTGGCCGCGGCCGAACAGGAAGCTGCGAAAATGCGCGCCAACGGCTCCAACGCCGCACAGGTGCAAACCTACCTCGACCAGCAGCGCATGCGGCAGAAAATGGCCATTCGCCGCGACGAAGCCAGCCTCATCAAACACCAGCGCGCCATGCTGGAGATTGTGCGCCAAACGCCCGACAATGCCCAGGCCCAGGCCATTCTAACCAATATGCTGCGCCAGCGCTACCCCGGCATCGCGCCGGCCGATGTGCAAGCCAGCGTGCAGCTGCTCACCACGCCCGCCTACCGCAGCTACCTCACCTTTGACCCACAGGCCAGCCTGGCCGGGGTGCGCTGCCCGGTGCTGCTGCTGCAAGGCGACGACGACACCGTGGTAAACCCGCTGGTGAACGCCTCGCTCCTGAAAAAGGGACTGCACGGCAACCCCCGCGTGGCCGAGAAGAACTACCCAGGCCTCAACCACGCCCTGCAGCTTACCAGTGCCATTGCGGCGGGCATGTCGCCCGCCCCCGTTTCGATTGATGCGCCAGCTGATATCCGCACCTGGATTCTGGGCCAGAAGTAGGAAGTAGTAGTTCAACAGTAACCGGACTGCTCATTGCCAGAGCATTTTGTCTGCTAACCAGTTGCTATTCAAACACAAAGCCCCGGCTCTATGCAGAGTCGGGGCTTTGTGTTTGAATAGCAGCCAGCACATTGCTGCGCTGGCACTGGCAGGCTAGCTATTACCGCCGTGCTGGGGCTCGAGCATTTCTTCCACAATCTTCTTGTTGAAGGCAGGGATGTCCTGGGGATTGCGGCTGGTGATGAGGCCGTGGTCGCACACCACTTCGGCATCTTCCCAGTGGGCGCCGGCGTTGCGCAGGTCGGTTTGCAGGCTGGGCCAGCTGGTCACGCGTTTGCCGCGCACGGCATCGGCTTCGATGAGCAGCCAGGGGCCGTGGCAGATGGCGGCCACCACCTTGCTGGAACCGGCAAATTCGCGGATGAAGGCCACCACGTCTTTATCCATGCGCAGGATGTCGGGGTTCATCTGGCCACCGGGCAGCACCAGGGCATCGTAGTCGGCGGGCTTGGCGTCGCCAATGACCTTATCGACGTCTACTTTGCTGCCCCAGTCTTTAACGGGACCGTCCCAGCCCTTAATGGAGCCGCTTTTGAGGGAGATGACGTGGGTTTCGGCGCCCTCGCCTTCCAGGTATTTTTTGGGTTCGTCGAGTTCGGATTGCTCAAATCCGTCGGTGGCGATGATGGCAATTTTCTTGCCTTTGAGTTTGTCGCTGCTGAAGATGCTCATAGGTAGGGTAGCGGTAATGGAAAGGCCGGAGATATGCCCGGGCCTATTGCTTTACGCCCCGCAGCTCCTTTGGTTCGCCCGGCACCGGAGGGTGATTAGGGTGAAATCAGGACAAATGATGCCAGTCCCGGACGTTTCCGTTGCGTGAAACAGTGCCATCGCGCGCCCCGCACATTGCTCTCCTACCGGTGTTTGCATGCCGCCGATAACTGCCGGGGCACGCGAGGCGGAACCGCCCGGCCCAAGCTTGTATTTTTTTCCTTTGAAATAGAACCCAGCCCGTGCACTGTATTCATTTTTTGGGGTATCTTACTGCCTATGATACGCTGCTGGATGGTTCTGCTTGGTTGCCGCCGTTTTCTACTCGCCTTGGCTTTGGCACTGGTGGCCCCACTGGCGGCCTCGGCCACGCACATTGTGGGTGGCGAACTGGATTTGCAGCACAAATCAGGCACAACCTACACGCTCAGCCTCAACCTGTATTTCGACGCTATTAACGGCGCCCCCGGGGCCCTGGACCCGCAGCTCACGGCCAGCATTTTTTCGAAGGCCACCAACGAGCGCATCACCAACGTGGTGCTGACGCTGACCTCTAAGACCTTTGTGAACTACACCAGCCCGGCTTGCGCCGTGGGCTCGCTCAGCACGCGCAAGCTGGTATACACCCGCGACCTTACCCTCGCCCCCGCCCTCTACAGCAACCCCGCGGGCTATTACGTGGCCGTGGAGCGCTGCTGCCGCAACGTCACCATCAGCAACATTGTGAACCCCGGCGGGGCCGCCCAGGCGTTCTACCTGGAGTTTCCGGCGGTGGTGCGCAACGGGGCCGCGTTTATTGACTCCACGCCGCGCATCTTCCCGCCGCTGGGCGACTACGCCTGCCGGGGCGAACTGTTTTACTACGATTTCGGGGGGCAGGACCCCGACCAGGATTCCCTGGCCTACGACATGGTGACGCCCCTCAACGGCTTCACCACATCGGTCCTGCCGTCGGTGGCGCAGGCAGGCAGCGCGCCCTACCCCCTCATTCAGTGGAGCGCGGGCCGGAGCATCACCAACCAGATTCCCGGCAGCCCCGCCCTGGGCATCGACGCCCGCACCGGCCGCCTCACGGTGCGTCCGGCCAGCCTGGGATTGTACGTATTTGGCGTGCGCTGCTCGGAGTACCGGCGGGGCGTGAAAATCGGCGAGACGCGGCGCGATTTCCAGCTGTTTGTCCTGAACTGCCCCACCAACGCCACGCCGCGCCTGCAGGTGCGGGCCACGGGCAGCCCGGCCCTGTACCGGCCCGGCCGCGACACCCTGCGCCTGGTGCCGGGCGGCAACCGCTGCCTCACCATCCGCTACACCGACCCCGACCCCAACTCCGTGCTGACGCTGAGCAGCCGCCCGGTTAACTTCACCGGGCCCACGCCGCTCTTTACCACCAGCCGCACCGGCACCGTGCGCGCGCCCGGCGCCCCCGACACCCTCACCACCACCCTGTGCTTCCCCGACTGCATCGACACCCAGGGCAAGGTGTACCTGCTCGACCTGATTGTGGCCGATAATGGCTGCAGCCTGCCCCGGCGCGACACCTTGCGCGTGGCGTTCACGGCCACGCTGGCGCCCAATGCCGCGCCCCGGCTCACCAGCACGTTCCCACCCGAGCCGGCCCTGCCCCTGCCCAACGCGCCGCCGGCCGTGGTGCGCGTGGCGCTGGGCAGCCGCTACACCGCCACCCTGCTCGGCACCGATGCCGACCGCAACGCCCTGACTCTGACCGCCACCGGCGATGGCTTCGACCTGGCGGCGCGGGGCATGCGCTTCACCGCTCAAAACGGCCCCGGCGAGGCCACCGGCCTTTTCACCTGGGAGCCCAACTGCGATGCCGGCCGCAGCACCGTCACCTCCCTCACCGTGCGCTTCCGGCTGACCGAAACCGGCCCCTGCGTGCCCATCCCCAGGGAGCGGGTGGTGCGCTTTGAATTAGTGCCCGAAAAAGATTCCGCCGCCTTCCGCCCGCCCAACATCATCACGCCCAACGGCGACACCAAAAACGACTTCCTCAGCATGCCCGACCTGCCGGCCGATTTCTGCGGCCGCAGCTTCGCCGGCATCACAATCTACTCGCGCTGGGGGCAGGTGGTGTACCAGTCGCCCGACCGCAACTTCCGTTGGGGCGGCGCGGGCATGGCCGGCAATTACTTCTACCTCGTGAGCTACACCGACGGCCGCAGGTTCAAGGGCTGGGTGGAGGTGAAGCCGTAAAGCAGAAGGACAGAATCAGCCGGGCAGATGTGGGGTGCGGCATTGTGCGGGTTGGCGGTGGCGCCGGGCTACTTTTGCTCACCTTAACTGCAACACCTCCTATTTTCCCGCCGTCTGTTTTTTTCTATGATTCGAATTTTTCTTGCCTTCCTGTTTGCCGGTGCCCTGTGCCCGGCCGCGGCCCAAACGCTTTACATGCCCCGCGACATTCAGCGGGCCTACGACCGAGGCACCCGCAGCCCCGATGGCCGCCCCAGCCCCAAATACTGGCAAAATCGCGCCCGCTACGACATCACCATGCAGGCCGCGCCGCCGGCCCGCGACATTCGGGGCCGCGAAACCATCACCTACTTCAACAACAGCCCCGACACGCTGCGGCAGGTGGTGATGCGCCTCACGATGAACATCCACCAGCCCGGCGCGGCCCGCGACAGCGACGCCAACCCCGATTACCTCACCTCCGGCCTCGTCATCGACACTTTTAAGGTGAATGGCCAGGGCCGGCCGGCACCTTTTGCTGACGGCGGCACTGCCCGCAGCCTGCCCCTGGGCAAGCCGCTCGCGCCCCGCGATTCCATTAAATTCACCATTGCCTGGCACTTTCCGCTTTCCCTTGAGAGCGGCCGCGAGGGCGTTATCGACCCCAATACCTTTTTCCTGGCCTATTTCTATCCCCGCGTGGCCGTGTACGACGACTACGCCGGCTGGGACCGGCTGCCGTTTGTGGACAGCAAAGAGTTCTACAACGATTTCAACGACTACAGCTTGCGCGTGCAGGTGCCCGCCAACTACATCGTGTGGGCCACCGGCACCCTCCAAAACCCCGACCAGGTGCTGCAAAAGGCCGCCGCCAAGCGCCTCAAACAGTCCTTCACCAGCGACAAAGTCATTCACGTGGCCACCGCCGCCGACCTGGCCAAGAAGTCCATCACCGCCCAAAACCCCACCAACACCTGGGTCTGGACCGCCACCGACATTTCCGACGTGACCGTGGGCCTGAGCAGCGGCTACGTCTGGGACGCGGCCAGCGTGGTGGTGGACGCCCGCACCAAGCGCCGCGCCAGCATGCAGGCCGCTTTTGCCGACTCCACGGCCAATTTCCACCAGTCGGTGAAGTTTGGGCAATACGCGCTGGGCTGGTTTTCGGACCCCAAAAACTGGCCCGGCGTGGCGTATCCGTTCCCCAAAATGACGGCTTTCCAGGGCTTTGCCGACATGGAATACCCCATGATGCTGAACGATAGCCCCCAGGAGGACCCCAAATTCGGCCAGTTTGTGCAGGACCACGAAATCGTGCATACCTACTTCCCTTTCTACATGGGCATCAATGAAAGCCGCTTCGCTTACATGGACGAAGGCTGGGCCACCACGTTTGAGCGGCTCATCAACACCAGCCAGAACGGCGCGGCTTATGCCGACGAGTTTTACAAGAAATTCCGCGTCAGCCGCTGGATAAACGACCGCAACTCGGCCCAGGACCTGCCTATCATCACGCCCAGCAGCGAACTGCGCGCCGGCTACGGCAACAACGCATACGGCAAGCCCTCGCTCAGCTATTTCGCCCTGAAAGACATGCTTGGCGATGTGCTGTTCAAGAAATGCCTGCACGCTTTCATGGCCGACTGGCACGGCAAGCACCCCATTCCGTGGGATTATTTCAACTCGTTCAGCACCACCTCGGGCCAGAATCTGAACTGGTTTTTCCAGAACTGGTTTTTCACCAATAGCTACATTGACCTGGCCGTGACGGCCAGCGGCAGCACCGTTACGGTGCAAAACGTGGGCGGCTTCGCCATTCCCTTCGATGTGGCCGTGGCCTACACCGACGGCACCACGGCCACCCTGCACCAGTCGCCCGCCATCTGGCAGGTCAACCAGCAGCAGGCGACCATCACCGTGCCCAAAACGGTGAAGTCCGTGACCTTGCAGCAAGGCGTTTTTCTGGATGCCAACGAGAAGGACAACGCGTGGACGCAGCGCTAGCCGCCCCCCGAAGCTCGTCAGATTAAAACCTCAGCGTTAAAATCCGATTAAAAAAGAAAAGCCGTAAGTTGGCCTGCCCAAAGCTCCTGGGTAGATACCAACTGACGGCTTTTCTTATTATCTGCGCGCTGTGCTGCTACTTTTTCTATTTCTGGCGGTCCTGCTGCTCACGTACTCCAACGGCGCCAACGACAACTTCAAGGGCGTGGCTACGCTGTGGGGCAGTGGTACGCTGGCCTACCGCCCGGCCCTGATTTTGGCCACCATAGCCACGTTTGCCGGCTCCGTCTGCTCGTATTTTTTTGCAGAGGAGCTGATTAAGAACTTCTCGGGCAAAGGGCTGGTGCCCGATGACATTATCCAGTCGGTTGATTTCACGCTGTCGGTGGCGCTGGCAGCGGGCGTCACGGTGCTGCTGGCCACGCGGTATGGCTTTCCCATTTCCACCACGCACGGGCTGGTGGGCGCGTTGGTGGGGGCCGGACTGGTGGCAGTGGGCACGGCGGTAAATTTTGCCAAGCTGGGCGCCAGCTTTTTTCTGCCGCTCATTCTGGGGCCGGTGCTGGCCGTGGGGCTGGGCAGCTTGGTGTACGTGCTATTTCGGCAGGGCCGCCGGGCGGCGGGCATCACCGAAGAATCGTGCGTGTGCGTGGGCGACATCTGGGTGCCGGCCGCCGCGGCGCCCGCCGTGGCTTTCACGGCGCTGCCCACGCTGCACGCCGGCACGGGCACCCAGGCCGAGTGCCAGAACCTCTACCAGGGTAAATTCATCGGCCTTAATTTCCAGCCCCTCATCAACAACCTGCACTACGGCAGCGCCGCGGCCATGAGCTTTGCCCGCGGCCTCAACGACACGCCCAAGCTGGTGGGACTGCTGCTGCTGTGCAAGTTTTTCGCCATGCCCGTCAACGTGCTTATTCTGGCCGTGGCCATGGCCATTGGCGGCTTGCTGAATGCGCGCAAGGTGGCTAACACCATGAGCAAGAAGATATCGAAGCTCAACCACGGCCAGGGTTTTACGGCCAATCTGGTGACGAGCCTGCTCGTGATTGCGGCCAGCAAATTCGGCCTGCCGGTGTCCACCACGCACGTATCGGTGGGCAGCATCTACGGCATCGGCCTGGTAAACGGCACGGCCAACTCCCGGGAGATTGCCAAAATCGGGTTGTCGTGGCTGCTCACGCTGCCAGTGGCCGCGCTGCTGAGTGCGGGCTTCTACTACGCCTTTCACACGCTGGGCCGGTGATGAGTCTTCGTAAACGACCATAAATTAGAACGTCATGCTGAGCTTGCCGAAGCACCTCTACCGCTTCATTGCATGGCTCATACGAAGCGGTAGAGATGCTTCGACAAGCTCAGCATGACGGTCCGCCTTACCTTAACACTCTCCCGTTTACTCTTTTTTACGTGAAGCAACTCCTACTCCTGCTGCTGGCCACCTTTCTACCGCTCCTAACGTTTGCCCAGCTCACGACCAGCGCCTTTGAGGGCCAGATTGGGGGCCGGGATGCGCCGGCATTCCCGGCGCCACGGTGGTGCTGACGCACGTGCCCACGGGCACCCGCAGCGGCACGCAGTCGGACCCCGGCGGCAAGTTCCTGCTCAACAACCTTAAGCCCGGCGGCCCCTACCAGGTGCAGGTGAGCTTTGTGGGCTACACCACCGAAACCAAAACGGACCTGTACCTGAGCCTAGGCAAAGTAACGCGCCAGACTTTCACGCTGCAGGAAACCAGCACGGAGCTGGCCGGCGTGCAGGTCACGGCCAACAAGAGCGACCCCTTCACGACCGACAAAAACGGCCAGGCTTACCACCTGGGCCAGACGGCCATCCAGAACACGCCCACGGTGAACCGCAGCCTCGGCGACCTCACCAAGCTGATGCCGCAGGGCAACAAGAACTCCTTCGGCGGCTCCAACTACCGCTTCAACAACCTCAGCATCGACGGCATGGCCACCAACGACGTGCTCGGGTTTCAGGAACCGGCCAGCGGCGCGGCGGGCTCGGTGGCGGCCGGCACGCCCGGCGCGCTGGCCGGCACCCAGCCCATTTCGCTCGATGCCATCGACGAGATTTCGGTGGTGCTTTCGCCTTTTAACGTCACGCTGGGCAACTTCACGGGCGCCAACATCAACGCCGTGACCAAGAGCGGCACCAACCGGTTTGCCGGCAGCGTGTACGGCTACGGCCGCAACCAGGTGCTCACGGGCAAGAGCGTGGACGGCCTGCGCACGCCCATCGATAAGTACTACGACATCCAGTCGGGCGCCAGCCTGGGCGGGCCCATTATCAAGAACAAGCTGTTCTTCTTCGGCAACTACGAGTTGCAGCGCCGCGAGGAGCCGGTGTCTTTCGCGCCCGGTACCCCCGGCGCCGGCGTACCGCTGGAGGTAGCGCAGCAAGTGAGCGACTTTTTGAAGGCGCAGTACGGCTACGACCCCGGCACGTTTGGCAGCGCGTCCATCAAGCGCAACAGCGACAAGTTTTTGCTGCGCTTCGACTACAACATCTCCGACAAGCACCGCCTCACGCTGCGCGACAACTACGTGGCCGGCTTCGCCGACAACCTCGAACGCTCGCCCACAGTGCTGAACTACGGCAACCAGGGCTTTCGGCACAACAGCCGGACCAACAGCCTGGTGGCCGAGCTGAAAAGCACGTTCAACAGCCGGGTTTCCAACCAGCTGATTGCCGGCTTCAACACCGTGAATGAAAACCGCAGCTACCAGAACCGCCTGTTTCCGCACCTCGAAATCAACTACAACGCCTCCACCATTATTTACGCGGGCACCTACCGCGAGGCGGCCATCTACGGCTCCAGCGTAAGCACCACGCAGCTGACCGACAACCTGACGATTTTCAAGGATAAGCACACGCTCACCTTCGGCACTTCCAACGAGCTGAATAACATCGAATACCGCTTCCTGACGGCCTTTAATGGCCGCTGGCAGTATCCTTCGGTGGATGCGTTTCTGGCCAACCGCCCCACCCGCGTGCGCGGCGTGTACAACACCGAAAACAACGACGCGGCCTTCAACAAAACCCAGCCCTCGGCCGAGTACCGGGTGATGCTGCTCAGCGCCTACGCTCAGGACGACTACCGCGTGACGGACCGCCTGAATGTGCAGCTGGGCCTGCGCCTCGACATGCAGCTGCACCCCGACAAGGTGCCCATGAACCCGGCCGTGTTCAAAAACCCGGAGTTTGCGCAGTACCAGAACAAGTTTGGCGGCGTACCCCAGTTCAACCCCCGCCTCAGCTTCAACTACCAGCTCAACGAGGCCAACACCGTGCAGGTGCGCGGGGGCTCGGGGCTGTTCACGGGCCGCATTCCGTTTGTGTGGTACGCCTACGCGCACTACATCTCGGGCAACCGCTACAACAACATCGACTACCGCCCCACCGGCGCCCTGCCCATTGCCGAGGACTTGTCGGCGCTGCAATCCGTGCAGCCCGGTATTGCCGAAATTAACTTGATTGACAACGATTTCAAGCTGCCGCGCGACTGGAAGTCCACGCTGGCTTTCGACGTGAAGCTGCCGCATGATTTCACCTTCACGGCCGAGGGCCTGTACTCGAAAGTGGTGACGGGCATGCTGTTTCAGTCCATCAATTTCAAGGATGCCAAATCCACCTTCGCTGGCGCCGACAACCGGCCTTACTTCACCAACACCGGCAGCGCGGCCAAAATCGACCCCGCGTTTACCAACGTGTTTGTGATGAGCAACACCAACCAGGGCTACAACTACAACGCCACCTTCACGCTCAGCAAGCGCATCCAGAACCACCTGGAGGCCTACGCCGGCTACAGCTACGGCCAGAGCAAGGACATCGTGAACGGCGTGCGCGTGTCGCCGGCCGCCAACTACGAATGGAACCAGTCGCTGGTGGCCAACAGTCCCGCCCTTGCATATTCCAACTTCGACCTGCGCCACAAGTTCATCGGCAACCTGTACTATAATCTGAACGTGAGGGAGGTCAACCTCGGGGCCAGCCTTGTCTACATCGCACGTTCGGGCAGCCCGTTCTCCTTCGTGTACGAGGGCGATGTGAACCGCGACGGCTCGGCCAAAAACGACCTGCTCTTCATTCCCCGCAACCGCGAGGATATTGTGCTGGCGCCCATCACGGGTGCCGCGCCGGTGTCGGCACAGCAGCAGTACGAGCAGCTCGACCAGTACATCAAAAGCAGCCCTTACCTGTCGGGCCGCCGCGGCAGCTACGCCGAGCGCAACGCGGCCCGCACGCCCTGGGTCCAGCAGCTCGACCTGCGCCTCACCGCCAAGCTGCCCCTCACCCAGGCCGGTACCCAGCGCCTGGAAATCACCCTCGACGTGCTCAACCTGGGCAACCTGCTGCGCAACGATTGGGGCCGCCAGTACTTTGTGCCGAACATCAACAACTCGGGCTACGCCCTGCTCGATTTTCAGCGCATCGAGAACAACCGGCCGGTGTACCAGTTCAAACAGCCCACCAGCACGCCCTGGCAAACCGACCCCATCAACTCGCGCTGGCAGGGGCAGCTGGGCCTGCGCTACTCGTTCAACTAGCGCGGGCGCTGCCAGCAAAAAAGAAAGGCCGACCAGTAAAACTAGTCGGCCTTTCTCGCACTATTTACCGGAGCACCGAAATGGCCGGTTGCCTATACCACGGTGCCGCCGCAGCTGGAGCCCGCGCCGGCGGTGCAGCCGTAGCAATGCTGATTCACCACGATGGCGCGCTCCCCAAGGGCGGCGGCGTCGAAGTCGCGGACGTGGCGCACCGGGCTGGCCACGTGCAGGTCCAGCATCTGATTGAAGTCGCAGTCGTAGAGGCCGCCGTCCCAGCTCACGGAGATGGTGTCGCGGCACATCACGCTGGCCGCCGCTGCCGGGTTGAATGCATTCACCAGCTTTTCCATGTAGCCCGCGTAGTTGCCCGACTCAATGAGGTAGTCGAGGTAGCGACTCACGGGAAGGTTGGTGATGGCATACAGCTCGTTGAACACAATGCCGAAGTCCCGAGACAGAGCCCGCTTGTAGTCGGCCTGCAGGCCGGCCTGCGGCCCGGGCAGCGACGCGCCGCCGGGGTTGAACACCAAGTTCAGCACCAGGCCCGAGCCTTCCTGACCGTAGCCCACGGCGTTGAGCATTTTCAGGGCCCGGATGGAGTCGTCGAACACGCCATCGCCGCGCTGCTTGTCGGTGTTTTCGGCGGTGTAGCATGGCAGGGAGCTCACCACCTCCACGCCGTGCCGCTTGAAGAACTCGGGCAGGTCGTGGTACTTCTTGTTGGCCACGATGATGGTGAGGTTGCAGCGCACCAGCACCTTGCGGCCCAGGTGGCTGATTTGCTCCACAAACCAGCGGAAATCGGGGTTCATTTCCGGGGCGCCGCCGGTGAGGTCCACCGTGGCGATGTCGGTCTGGGCCAGCGCATCGAGGCAGAGCTGCATTGTGGCGCGGGTCATGATTTCCTTGCGGTCGGGGCCGGCATCCACGTGGCAGTGGTTGCACACCTGGTTGCACATTTTACCCACGTTGATTTGCATCACCGCGGGCGCCACCGGCCGCAGCGGGAAGAACCCGGCATCGCGCAGCTTCTCGTGAAAGCGTGGCAGGTGGTGCGTATCGGCCACCTCCCGGCTAAGCACCGTGAGCTGGAAGGCAGAGTCGGCCAGCTGGTTGCCGGTGGCCTTGAGGGACTTAATCATGGGCTCGGGAAAAGAAAAAGTTAGAAGCGCAACTCAACATGCAGCAGGCCCCGGCCGGCTTAGCAGCAACTGCCGGTGGTGTCGTCGGAGGAGCTGCCGGCCGGGGCGGCTACCGGCCCGCAGGGGAACAAGCCAAAATGCCGGTCCTTGGTCCCGTCGAGGCGGAAGTGGGCCCCGAAGCGGGTGAGGGCCAGCATGTCGGCGGTGTTGCCGCACACCAGCATGGGGCGGCCGGTTTCGAAGTGGTGGTGGTCGTCGAGGGTGAAGCCGTTGGGCTCGTCGGGCAGGGTGCCGAGGTAGGTGGCCACCTGGCCGTAGTCCTCGCACTGGTCTTCCAGCGCCAGCTTAAAGGCCCGCACGGTGAGCGAGTAAAACTTGATGTTGCCCACTTTGCGCTCGATTTCCTCGTTGTCGATGGTGAGGCGGCGCTGGCTCATGAGGCGGTAGTCGTTCACGCCCAGCTCGCGCAGCAGGCGGCGGAAGTCCTCGGTGTAGAGGGCGCCGCTCAGGCACTCGCCGTAGAGCACCGGGTCCTGGCGCAGGCTTTCGGGAATGCGGCGGTCGGCAAACACGTCGGCAATGAACAGCTCGCCGCCGGGCTTCAGCACCCGGAAAATTTCGCGGTAGGTGGCGGCTTTGTCGGTGCTCAGGTTCAGCACGCAGTTGCTCACCACCAGGTCCACGCTGTTGTCCGCGATGCCGGCGGCGGCCAGGTCCTCAATGTAGCCGTGGCGGAACTCCACGTTGGGCTGCGCGTAGCCGAATTTGGTGGTGTGCGCGGCAATGTGGCGGTTGGCCACGGCCAGCTGCTCCTCGGTCATGTCGACCCCAATTACGTGGCCCCGCTCGCCCACCAGCTTAGAGAGCAAATACACGTCGCGGCCCGAGCCCGAGCCCAGGTCCAGCACCGTGAGGCCTTCCACGGCCGAGGGCACGCACACCCCGCAGCCGTAGTACTTCTCCAGCACTTCCGACTCCAGCGTGGCCAGAATGCGCTTGTGGGCGGTAGGAATATTGTCGGTGCAGCAGGCGTTGGTTTTCAGGTCCTGGCTGGTGTGCAGCTCGCGGCCGTAGTAGTCCTGTACCTGCTGCTGAATGCGTTGCTCCATGAGAAAGGAAGTCGAAAAGAATGGAAAATGCGCTGGTAAGCGCGGGAACGAGCGAATGGTTTTTCAGGGAAGCGCTACCGCACGGGTTTAACTGCCCTGACGGCCAGCCGAAGCCCAATACTGTACTGCTCAGCGAAAGTTACGACCATTATCCGGCAGCGGATTGCCAGCCCGACCATGAGCGCCAGCTACCGGCCCGCCAACCTGCCGAAACAGGAGCTACTCAGGAACAACGAAGGAGCGTTATCAACTGATTTATAGCGAAACAACCAGAGAAAGCAGCCTGAAACCGACGAGCAAAAACAACGCGTATTTGACCAGCTACGCTTCGCGCCGCAGCGCCTTGAGTTGCTGCCGCACGACTTTCACCCGCTCGTCGAAGCCGTCGGGGTCGTAGTCCACGCCATCCACATCCAACTGCTCCAGCAGGTCCATCATGGCGTTGGCGTGGTCGGTGCGGGTGCCGGCGGGCATGGTCACAAAGGTCAGCTCCGACCACAGCAGGGCCAGCAGGCGCGTGCCGGTTTCGTCGCGCATCTGCATTTCCAGCACCAGGTTGGAGTTGTCGAAGTGAATGAGCTGGCTGGAAATGCGCACTTCCGCCCCCTGCCGCGCCGGCTTTAGGTAGCTGATGTGGTGCTTGGTGACCACCCAGGCGGCGCTTTGCTTGCGGGCCAGCTCGCCCATGTTCAGCGAGTAGTGCGCCGTGGTGTGGTCTTCCCGGGCGTTGAGGAAGTAGTCGAGGTAGCGGGAATTGTTGAGGTGCCCCAGCATGTCGCAATCCTGAAAGTAGATGCGGTGGGTGGTTTCGGGCGTTTTGATGAGGGAAGGCATGAAACAAAGAATGTAGCGGAGCGCAAAGGTCGGGGGCGGGGCCGAATCTCTCGTGTCGTCCTGAGCGCAGCAAAGGACCCTATCACGTTGCACCGTAATTATTCCGCGGTGAGAAGGTCCTTCGCTGCGCTCAGGATGACAGGCGGCTGCGAGCATCACAGCAGTTACCGCGCCCAAAAACTACTCGGCACGCCTAACACTTTGCGGAAAAATTGCTACCTTTTAGCCATTAAAACTTCCCGCCTTATGTTCACGCTTACGCCCGACCGTTCTGTTGTTCTGCACGCCCTTGCCGACACCATTATTCCGGCGCTGGCCGATGGCAGCCCGGCTGGCTCGCTGGGCGTGAACCTGGAGAAGCTGGAAGCCGCCATTCGGGAGCAGCCGCTGGGCGCGCAGGCGGAGTTCGGCCAGCTGCTCGACCTCATGCAGAAGCCCATTCTGGGCCTCACCTGGTTTGGACCGCTGAAACCTTTTCGCAAGCTGGAGCCCGAGCAGCGCGAGCAGCTGCTGCAAAGCTGGGCCGCTTCCAACGTGCCGCAGCTGCGCAAGGGCTTTCAGGCAGTGCGCAAGCTCTGCACCTTGCTCTACTACGGCGGCAGCATGCCCGACCTGCCCGCCGCCTGGGGCCACCTGGGCTACCCCGGTCCCGACGAGAAGCCCGTGGACACGCCCAAGCCCATCGGCACCCTGCGACCCAACCAGGACACGGACTACGACTGCGACGTGCTGGTGATTGGAAGCGGCGCGGGCGGCGGCGTGGTAGCCGGCGAGCTGGCCCAGGCTGGCTACGACGTGCTGGTGGTTGAAAAAGGCCCCTACTGCCACGGCTGCGACTTTACCCAGCGCGAAGTGGACATGCTGGGCAAGCTGTATGATGCGAAAGGTGCCCTCTCGACGCAGGACGGCAGCATCGGTATCCTGGCCGGCTCCTGCCTGGGCGGGGGCACCACCGTGAACTGGGCCGGCGCCTTCCGCACCCCCGATTACGTGCTGCAGGAATGGGCCCGCGAGCACGACGCGCCCCATTTCACCACCCCCGAGTTCAAGGAAAGCATCAATGCCGTTGCCCGCACCATCGGCGTGAACACCAACTACACCCGCCACAACGGCCAGAACCAAGCCCTGTGGGACGGTTCGACCAAGCTGGGCCAGGAAGTGAAGTTGATTCCGCGCAACGAAAAAGGTCTCACCGACTCGGACAGCCACTTTCGCAGCCTGGGCTACACCAGCCTCGGCGATGCCCACGGCATCAAGCAAGGCACCCTGAACACGTATTTGCTCACGGCTTTTGAGCACGGCGCCCGCATTCTGGCCGATACCAAGGTGGACCGCGTGACCATTGCCCACGGCCGCGCCACCGGCGCCGAAGCCGTGCACACCACCGAAGACGGACGCCAAATCCGCATCACGGTGCGGGCCCGTCGCGTGGTGGTGGCCGGCGGCGCCATTCAAACGCCCGCCTTGCTGCTGCGCTCCGGCCTGAAGCACCCGCACCTGGGCCGCCACCTGCACCTGCACCCCACCGTGGTGGTGGGCGCCCGTTACCCGCACCCCATGAACTCCTGGCACGGCCCGAGCATGAGCGTGGTGAACGACAACTTCACCATGCTGCACGGCACCAACTTCGGCGCCAAGCTCGAAACGCCCCCCACCCACCCCGGCCTGCTGAGCATGGTGCTGCCCTGGCTTTCGGGCCGGCAGCACCACGAGCTGCTGCGCGACGCCAGCCACCTGGGCTCGTTCATTGTGCTCACCCGGGACCGCGACGGCGGCCGCGTGAGCCTCGACAAGCACGGCGCCGCCCTGATTGACTATACGCTGTCGGATTTTGACCGCGCCAACATGCTGGAAGGCGTGCGCGCGGCGGCCCAGATTCACGTGGCGGCCGGCGCCACCGAGGTGTACCTGCCCCACGGCACCCTGCCCACTCTGCACACCCAGGACGGCACGCTGCAAAACCCGGAAGTACTCGACAAGCTGCCGCACCTGAGCTGGAAGCCCAACCAGTTCGGCCTTTACAGCGCCCACCAGATGAGCACCTGCCGCATGGGCGGCGACGCGGCCACCCACCCGCTCAAGCTCAACGGCGAAACCGTGGAGGTGCAAGGCCTTTTCGTGGCCGATGGCTCGGCGTTTCCGGCCTGCAGCGGCGTCAACCCCATGCTCACCATCATGGCACTGGCCCACTTCACGGCCCAGGGCATGAAAACCGGAGACGGCCGTTTCGGCCGCGCAGTACCTTTGGCCCCAACTTTGGGCCAACATGCAACGAATTAAAAACGCAGTAACGACGCGACGAATAGCCGTAACGCTGTTTTTTGGCGGCTTGCTGCTGCTGGGGCTGCTGCTCACCCAGGACTATGGCATGAGTTGGGACGAGCCCGCCGAACGGGAGGCCGGCTACGTCAGCCTGCAGTACGTGGCCCAGCGCCTGGCGCCCTACGCACCCGAAAACCCTTACCTGACTGGCTGGCCCGTGTTGCGCACCTACCGCGATGCCGACCATGGCGTGGCCTTCCAACTGCCCATGGCGGTGATGGAAGCCATTTTTTCGCGCCACGACTTGCAGCGCGCTTACTGGTTGCGGCACTTCCTCGTTTTCGGCACTTTCATCCTCGGCACCTGGGCTGTGTACCGGCTGGCAATGGCCCAGTTTGGCAGCTGGAAGTGGGGGCTGGTAGCGGCGGCAATACTGGTGCTGTCGCCGCGCATTTTTGCCGAGGCCTTTTATAATTACAAGGACCTGGTGTTCATGAATCTCTTCGCGCTGGGCGGGTACACGCTCACGCGCTTATTGCGCCGGCCCACCACGGGGCGGGCGCTGGTACACGCGCTGGTCACGGCTCTGGCCACGGATGTGCGCATCATGGGGCTGCTGCTGCCCGCGCTCACGGTGGGCTTTGGGGCCCTGGAATGGTGGGCAAGGCCGGTGCGGCGGCGCGAGCTGCTCCGCGCGGCTGCATTATACCTGGCCACGGTGGGCCCGTTGGTGGTACTCTTTTGGCCATACCTGTGGGAGGCGCCTGTGCAGCGGCTATGGGCGAATTTCGGCAGTTTCCGGCGCTACCGCCAAACCATGCAGGTGTTTTACCTCGGCCAATTGGAGTCGTGCCAGCGCCTGCCCTGGCACTACCTCTCGGTGTGGTTGCTGGTGACCACGCCCGTGGCCTATACCGCCTTGTTTGTGGGCGGAACAGCGAGCGTGTTGCGCGGGTTTTACCAGCATCGCGTTGCATTCCTGCGGCGCGCGACGGGGCGGCGCGACCTGCTTTGGGGGGCGTGGTGCTTGGGGCCGTTGCTGTTGATTATCCTCATTAATTCCGTTGTTTATGACGGTTGGCGGCACGTTTATTTCATTTATCCGGCCTTTGTGCTGCTGGCCGTGCGGGGGCTGCGGGCGGGGGTACGGACCTGGCGGGCCGCCCCGCAGGCCTCGACCAACCGGCGTCTGGGGGTGGTTGCTGGCACATTATTGGCCGTCGGTTTGGGCCATACCATTCTCCGCATGGTCACCGACCACCCTCACCAAAACACCTATTTCAGCTTTCTGCCCGGCCCGGTTGCGGCCCGGCTATTCGAGCGCGATTACTGGGGCATTTCAGCCCGGCAGGGCCTGGGCTGGCTACTGGCTCACGACCGCCGCGCTACCGTAGCCGTCAGCGATACGCTTTACTACAAATACTTTCTCCACAACAACTCACTGCTGCTACCGGCAGCCGACCGGGCCCGGCTGCGCCTGGTGCCGCACCACCAAGCGGAATATTTCATCGGCATGTACCGCTGGCACCCGGCACCATATGACGCAACTTATGGCACGGCTATCCACGAAATCCAGGTGGCGGGCCTGCCCATCCTCACGGTGTTTCACCGCTGACCGCAGATGGTGTGCTTGCCGTGTGGAATGCTTCCCAAAGCTGCGTTGCAATCGGCCGATGCTCCTGGCAGCCCTTGCCCAGTCCCAAGCCAGTGCCTCAGCAAGTCCTACAGGCGCTTTTTTACAGCACAATGCACCCTATCACGGTGTTCTGCGTACTCGGGGAACAATTACATATGTTCTCGCCTATGCGTTTTGCCTCATTTTCTGTGTTCATCCTGGCCTCGGGATTAGCACTCGGTAGCTGCACCTTGTTTCGGAAACGGGAAAAAATTCCGGTGGTGGAGACCGTGCGCACGGCCGACTCGCCCACGCCCGTCACGGCAGCCCGGGACTTGGCCGACGTGATGGCCACTGAGCTGAACCTCAGCCCCGAGCAAACCACGCAGGTCCGTGAGGTGCTCAACAGAACCGTGAAGCAGGCCAATGCCGCCAAAGCCACGTTTGCGCCCAAGTCGCCGCAGCTGATGACCGAGCTGAAGCGCATCAACACCAGCTCGCAGAAAGAGCTGCAGATTGTGCTCGGCCCCACCAAGTTCAAGCAGCTGCAAGCCAACCAGCGCAAAATGGCCGCCGAAATGCAGCAGCGGCGGCAGTAACCAGTGCAGCGAGCCGCATTATCGACGGCGCAGGAATTCCCCTTTCGTGTTCCACAGCCCGGCGTAGCGGCCCACGTGGCGCGTTGCTGGCCCCGGCATGGGCGTCAGCTGGTAGTAGGAGATGCCGTTGCGGCGGCGGTAATGCACGGTAGCGGGGTCGAGCGCCCTGAGGCGCAGGGTATCGCGGCCGAGGGTTTGCCACACCAGCTTCGGCCGGGCCAGTTCCAGGCGCTGCACTTCCCAGCTTTCGGCGTTTTCGGTGGGCGTGCTGAGGTAATAGCGCCCCTGAAATCTTCGCAAGCGGCCGGCATGGGCTCCCGTTAGCGCGAAAATGGTGTCCTGCGACAGCCAACTGTCGCGGATGGAGTCTTTGCCCACCGGCCGCAAATAGTGAAGCTGGCCACCCTCGCTCCGGTAGGTGCTGTCGGTGGTCAGGCGCAGTATAGCCGCCTCGGGCTCGTGCCGGCCAAGCACCTGGCTCTGCAATTCTTGTAACCACACGGCCGTGCGCCCGATGTGCAGGGAGGTTGAGGAATCAGCGGCCGTGTACACCGCTTGGTGCCGCGCCGGGAAGGCCGCCATATCGAAGGCACCTGCCGGAAAAGGCTGCGCGAAATTCACTACGGGGCCCTCGTCGCAGGCGGCCAGCAGCAGTCCGGTGGCGACGCAGCCGGCCCCACGCCAAGCAAACAAAGTTCTCATGTTCTTTCATGCCGGCAGCAGCAGAAAGTAACCCAGCCCAGCGGGCGGAGCAGGCGGCAGCCCTGTTCTGAGCCTGGCTTTCAACAAAAAAATCCTACAAATACTTCACCAGCAAGCCAATGAGCTTGCGCACCTTGGGCGTGTAGGGCGGGTACATGGCTTTGATGCCGGTGAAGCCCACGCGCTGGCGCATCACGCCCTTTTCGTTGCTGAACGCCAGGAAGCCCGAGTGGCCATGCGCTTTGCCAAGGCCGCTGTTGCCCACGCCGCCGGTGGGCAGTTCGGGATGCGCAAAGTGCAGCACCGTTTCGTTGACCCCGGCACCACCGGCCGAGACGTTCTCCAGCAAAAAACGGCGGTTTTCGGCGCTGCTGGAGAAAACGTATTGGGCCAGCGGCTTGAGGCGGGCGTTGATGTAGTCGGTGGTTTCGCTTAGAGTTTTGAAGGTGAGCACGGGCAGCAGCGGCCCAAAAATTTCTTCTTCCAGAATGCGGGAACCGGCCGGCACATTGGTCAGAATAGTGGGCTCGATGTAGTTCTGCGCGGCATCGACGGTGCCGCCGGCGGCCACGGTGGCGCCGCGGGCCTGGGCATCTTCGAGCAGGCCGGCCAGCCGAGCTAGGTGGTGGTGGTTGACCACGCGGGCTAACGACTCGGAGTGCTGAATGCCGGCCCCGTCGGGGTTGTAGGCCCGCTGAATGGCCCCTTTAAGCTCGACGAGCAGGGCCGGCTGCACGCTTTCCTGCACCAGCAGGTAGTCGGGGGCCACGCAGGTCTGGCCGTTGTTGAGGAATTTGCCCCACACAATTTTCTCGGCCGCGTCGCGCAGGTTGGCCGTTTCATCCACCACGGCGGGGTTTTTACCGCCCAGCTCCAGGGTGAGGCCGCTAAGGTGCTGAGCGGCGGCGCGCATCACAATCTTGCCTACTTCGGGGCTGCCGGTGAAGAAAATATGGTCCCAGGGCAGCTTGAGCAGTTCGGTGGCCACCTCCTTGTCGCCCTGAATGAGCACCACTTCGTCGGGCCGGAACAGCTCCTCGCACAGGCGCTGCAGCAGGGCCGAAGTGGCGGGCGTTTGCTCCGCCGGCTTGATGACCACGGCATTACCGGCCGCAATAGCCGAAATCAACGGCCCCACCGCCAGGTAAAACGGGTAGTTCCAAGGGGAAATAATCAGCACCACGCCCTTGGGTTCTACCTGCACCCAGGAGCGGGTACCCAGCAGCGCCAGCGACGCGCTCACCCGCCGCCGCGCCATCCACCGCTTCAGGTGCTTGCTGGTGTGCTTGAGCTCGACCAGCGACGTCCAGATTTCGGTCATGTCCGTCTCGGCTGCCGGCTTACGGAAGTCGGCGTGCAGGGCCTCGTGAATGGCCGTGCGGTTGGCGTGCAGCCAGTCGGCGAGTTTTTGCAGGCGGGCGCGCCGCTCGCTTACGCCTTCGCGCCGCAAGGCGGGTGCCCGCTGGCGCAAGGCATCAAACTGGGCCTGAAAGGCATTGGCGGCCGCCGTGGTAACGGGGCCGGAAGCAGCACTGGACACGGAAGCAGCTGGTTGCATAAGAAGGAGGATAAGCCCGCCGGCCATTATGGGCCCGGCTGCCTGAAAGATACGCCGCGCACTGAGCATTCACGACTGGCATCAATTATGAAAAAAGCAAGGGGGGGGGCATTCGGGTTTTTAGTTGGCGGGGCCAAACAAAAAGCCCGTTCCAATGCTGGAACGGGCCTTGTTGCTTTTCTGCCAGTGTAACTTCTTATTTGAACAGCGGCTTTTTCACCTTGCGGTTGCCGTCTTCGTCGATTTTGATTTTGGTACCGTCGGCCAGTTTCACTTTGCGCGAGCCGTCGTCGCTCACCTTCACTTTGGCATCGTTCAGGTACTTGGTTTTGCGGTTGCCATCGCCATCGCGCTCCAGCTTTTTCACGCCCGAACCCTGGCCCACGTTGGTGGTGCGGGTACCGGTGCCGGTGCTAACCGTGGTTACGCGGGCCGGGGCCACCGAGTACGGGCCGTTGCCGTAGCTGGCGCGGTTGGCCGAGTAGGTATTGTAGTAATCGGGGTTGTTGAGCGTGGTGCGCACTTCCTCGTCGGCACGGTCGTTGGTTTCGCGCATGGCCGTATAGCGGCCCGTGGTGTCGGCGGAGTAGCGGGTTTCGAGCTCGCCCAGGGTCCGGCCGCGGGTATAGTAGGTCTTTTCGATGCGCGTCACGACCACGGTGTCGGTCAGCTTCAGGTCTTCGGCTACCCGGGCGGCCATGCGGCGGGCCTCGTCGCGGGCCATTACGTCATCTTCCGTTACTACGGCCGTGTTGGAGTCGGTAACGGGCGTGGTGGCGACAACTTCCGTCGTTTTTTCCTGCGAACAGGCAGCGGTGGCCAACGTGGCAGCGGCCAACAGGCCAAGAAGTTTAGTATTCATGATTTTGCGAGTTGAGTAACCATAAATGGCAATGTAGCCATTTTTAGGCCCTGATACGGCGGCGCTGGTTCAGAGGTTCGACAGGGGCTACGGCCCAGCTTAGGCGTTCACCACCGAGCCGCCGTTGGGGTGCAGCGTCTGGCCCGAGAAATAGGAAGCGTCTTCCGACGCCAGAAACACGTAGGACGGGGCCACTTCCGAGGGCTGGCCGGCGCGGCCCATGGGCACGTCGTGGCCGAAAAGCGGCAGCTTCAGCATGCCTATTCCGGTGATGAATGGCGTCCAGATGGGGCCGGGCGCCACGGAATTCACCCGAATGCCTTTCTTGATGAGCTGCAACGACAAGGCCCGCGTAAAGGCTGTGATGGCGCCTTTGGTGGAGGTATAGTCAAGCAGCATCTCATTGCCCTTGAAGCCGTTCACGGAAGCGGTGTTGATGATGGAGTCGCCCTCGGCGAGGTGCTTGAGGGCCGCCCGGGTGATGCGGAACATGGCGATAATGTTGAGGTTGAAGATGCTGTCGAGCTCCTCGTCCTTGATTTCTTCGAGCGACTCGTGCCAGTTCTGTTCGGCGGCGTTGTTCACCAGAATGTTCAGCCCCCCGAGCTCGGCCACCGTGCGGTCTACTATCTCCTGGCATGCGGCGGGCTGCTTGAGGTCGCCGGGCAGCAGCAGGCAGCGGCGGCCGTAGCCGCGCACAATCTCCTGCACCATCTCGGCGTCCTGCTGCTCGGTGGGGAAGTAGCTGATGGCCACGTCGGCCCCTTCCACGGCAAAATGCACGGCCACGGCCCGCCCAATGCCGGAGTCGCCGCCCGTGATGAGGGCCACTTTGCCCTTGAGCTTATCGGCCCCCTTGTAACCCTCCCGAATGAATTCGGGCGCGGGGGTCATCTTGTATTCCAGGCCGGGGTGGCCGGCGCCGGCGTCTTGTTTCTGGGGCGGGAAAATGGTGGGTTTGTCAGACATTGGAGAGGTTGGTGGAAAGGAATGTCTGTTTCCTAACGCGCCTGCCTTAGGTGGGTTACGCCTCGCGGAGGTTTTGCCCAGCCGGAGCTCCACTTCCCCAAGCCGTACCTTTGGGGTTTCCGTTCCGGCGGTGGCGCCCGCGCCGCTTCGGTTTCGGCGCTTCACCTCCCCCCTTGCCCAATGCCCCCCATCTCCTCCACCCGCCTCAATAAATTCATCAGCGAAAGCGGCTTTTGCTCCCGCCGCGAAGCCGACCGGTTTATCGAGCAGGGCCAGGTGCTGCTCAACGGCAAGCCGGCCCAGATAGGCGACCAAGTGGGCCCGCGCGACCGGGTGAGCGTGAACGGCCACAAGCTGGAGCCCAAGCAGGCCGAAGACGCGGTATACCTGGCCTTTAACAAGCCGGTGGGCGTGACCAGCACTTCCGAGCCGGGCGTGCGCGGCAACATCGTGGACTACGTGAACCACGCCGCCCGCGTCTTCCCCATTGGCCGCCTCGACAAGGACTCGTCGGGCCTGATTTTCCTGACCAGCGACGGCGACATCGTCAACAAAATCCTGCGGGCCGGCAACAAGCACGAGAAGGAATACCTCGTGCAGGTGAACCGCATTCTCTCCGACCGCATGCTGGAGGAAATGTCCCAGGGCATCCCCATGCTGGGCACCATCACCAAGCCCTGCCTCATTGAAAAGGAGACACCCTACATATTTCGCATCACGCTGGTGCAGGGGCTGAACCGCCAAATCCGCCGCATGGTGGAGCATTTTGGCTACGAAGTGGTGAAGCTCGAACGCGTCCGCATCATGAACGTGACGGTGAAAGGCCTGCCCGTGGGCGACTGGCGCGAGCTGACCCCGCCGGAGCTGGCCGGCATCATGAAAATGGTGGCCAAGTCCAGCGGCACCGAAGACGCCTCGGGCGGCCGCCGCCGCACCACGCCAACCGACGCCCCTAAAACGCCCGCCGTGGACCGGCGCCCCAAGTCCGGCCCGCCTTCTCAAAAGAACCCCTCCGCCAACGGCTGGTGGGGCCCCCGACCCGAAAAAGCCACCGGCCCCGGCACCAGCAAGCGCCCGGCCAAAGCCGGTAGCGGCGCCTCAAAACCAAAGAACAGCGGCCCGGGCAAACTGGGCAGCCGCCCCCCCGCCAGGGGCAAGACCGGGGGCCGCAGCAAAGGACCGGCTCCAAAGCGGTAATTACTTAGCCATTAGCTTTTCAGCTCAACAACAAGCTGTTGTGCTCAATATATAGCCTGTTTAATGTTAGAACTGGCACTTGATAACAGCAAATCCCTTTATTTCTGGCTTTGCAATAGATTGAGGGCCTTTTGCAGAGCGGGGTCAGAAGCGGCATCCGAGCCCCTGGCGGAGGCTTCCGGGTCCAGGTAAACCGGCGGGCGGAAGGCTTCCCGGGGCTGCCCGTTGACGTGGAACAGGCGCTCGACGGGAATGCTGAAACCGATGCCGGAGTTGGGCAGCTTATAGGAATAGATGGCGCCGTTGAGCCGGGCCATTTCGGAGCCCACGACGGTGGCCCGGCCCAGCGCGTCGAAGCCAATGGCCAGGCCCTCGCCCATGCTGCCGGTCCAGCGGCCCACCAGCACCACCAGTGGGGCCGCGTAGCGCACGCCGCGCGGCCCCACCAGCTCCAGCCAGCTCCGGCGGGTTTGGGTTTGCGCCTCTTCCGGCAGCTCGTGGCGCTGGTACGGCGCCTCACTCTTAATGAAACGCCCCATGATGGCGCGGGCCACGGTGGTATTTCCGCCGCTGGGCGTTTCGCGCAGGTCTAAAATGAGGCCCTGGGTGTCGCCCAACGCCGTGAGAACGCTGTCGAAGGGGGCAATCAGGCCGTTATCAAACAAGCAGTTATTCACCTTGATATAGCCCACGGCGCCGATTCGGCGGACTTCCAGGCGCATGGGGTAGCGGATGTTTTCCAGCTGCATGCCCGCTTCGTCGGGGCGCGCAGTGAGGGTACTTCCCGCCGCCCGCAGGCTCCAGACGCGCGGCGTGCGGTGGTCGCCGGCCAGCAGCTGGAGCAGGCCAAAGTTGCGCGCGGCGGCATCGGCCTGGCGCAGGCCGCGGGGCAAAAACAGCTTGATGGCTTCCTCCACCGGCACTCCGTTAACGGCCGTGACCACCATGCCCGGCCGCACGCCGCTGCGCTCGGCCCCAAATGCGGGGCGCACCGCCCGCACCACGGCCCGGCTCCCGGCAAACTCGGCCCATACGTCGGTACCGGTGGGCACCAAGCGGCGCGAATCGGGGCGGTTGGTGCTCAGGCCGGCGTGGGGGTCATATAGTTCGGCCAGGGCGTTTTCGAGGAGCCGCACGAAAGCCCGGCGGGTATTCAGCGTGTCCAGCTGCGGCTGGTAGAGGGCGTGCACCTGCTCCCAGTCGGTTTGTTTTTGGGGAAAGTAGCAGTAGTTGGTGCGGACGGTGTTCCAGAAATAATTAAAATCAGCTTGGTACTGCTGGCGCGTGAGCGGCGGCTTTTGGGCAGCGGCCCGGCCGGGCAAAATCCAAGTTCCAATCAACCCGGCAAGTAGAACCAGAAGGTGTTTTTTCATGGCCGTAAAGAACGGGCGGCGGCCATCAACGGGGCAAAATTCCTGGCGGCTGGCGGCCGGAATCAAATCCATTCGTTTCGGGGTTAGGTTTGTTGATGAAGCACTTTCTACTACTCGCCCTGTGGCTGTGGCTGCCCGGGATGGCACGAGCCCTCGCACCACTGGAGCCCCTGCAGATTGCTGAGCAGTTTGTGGCCCCGGCCGGGTGGCCCAAAATGCGGGATTACCTCTGCTGCGAGGCCGCCGGCCAGGCCCGGCGCGAAACCCTGGGCCAGCGGATTCCGGCCCGGCTGCGGCGCGTGTGCCAGCTGGTGCGGCAAGGGCCCGCCACCGCCGTGGTAGCCGTGGAACTGCGCGATTCCGTGGACCGCCGGGATTTTTACCTGCACTTCGGCAAAGAGGCCGGTACCTGGAAGCTGCTCGCCATTCGCAACCTGGCCATGACGCATCTCGGGCCGCCTATGGTGGATATTCTCTCGAACATGCCCCCAGCCGAAGTGGCCGAATACGACCACAAACACCCCGATGCCAGCCACGCCTTCACGCTGGGCAACCTCCGGCTGTGGACCAGCGCCGATGCCGACATTGCTGCCCACTTCGCCCGCAACCGGACCGATTTCCAGCAGCTCCTGCGCCTGGTGCAAACGGGCCGGTACTTTGCCCCGGCCCAGCCCGCAGCCGCGCCCACCGGCGAGCAGGCCGCCAACGCCGACCCGGCCGTGCACGCTCTGCTCCGCAAGCTGTTTCTGGCCCAGGTGACGCGCCGCGAAACCAACTGCGCGAGCTGCCTGGAATTCGTCATCGGCGGCAAGGTGCGCAGCACGGTGGGCCTGCTATATCAGCCCACGGCCGCCCTGCTCCCCGCCATGCACCCCGACCACCTCATTGTCCTCAAGCCTCTGGGCGACGGCTGGTACCTGTACAAAACGGTTTGAGCCGCACGGCTACGGACCATGCCGCGGCTCAGGCTGGTACCTTTGTGGCCTTACTGCCCCGCCCCATGAAGCCACCGCTCCCCGCCCCGCCCCTCGAAAAAGACCAGCTGCACCCGCGCAACCCACACCGCGCACCCTACAATTTCCCGCAACTCAGCCAGGTCAGCCCCGAGCTGGCCGCCTTCGTGCAGCCCAACCAGTACGGCAACCTCTCCATAGATTTTGCCAACCCCGTCGCCGTGAAAGCCCTCAACCGGGCCCTGTTGCGGCAGTTCTACGGCATCGAGCACTGGGACATTCCCAAGGGCTACCTGTGCCCGCCCATCCCCGGCCGGCCGATTACGTGCACTACCTGGCCGATTTGCTGGCCGAAAGCAACGGCGGAATCCTGCCGCCCGGCGAAGAAATCACGGTGCTCGACGTGGGCGTGGGCGCCAACTGCATCTACCCCATCATTGGCCGGCGGGAATACGGCTGGCACTTTGTGGGCTCTGATGTAGACGGCGTGGCCGTGCGCGCCGCCCAGCAAATTGAGGCGGCCAACCCCGCCCTGGCCGGCGCCATCGAGTGCCGGCTGCAACCCGCCCGCACCCGCATTTTCGATGGCCTCATTCAGACCAGCGAGGTGTTTGACCTTACTATGTGCAACCCGCCGTTTCACGCCTCGGCGGCGGCGGCGGCGGCTGGCAGCCAGCGCAAAACCGCCAACCTGGGCACCGCCCGCGGCCCCCGCCCGGCCCTGAATTTTGGCGGTCAAAATAACGAGCTGTGGTGCGAAGGCGGCGAAGCGTCGTTTATCCGCCGCATGGTGCAGGAAAGCGGCCGGCGGCCCCGCTCCTGCTATTGGTACACGTCGCTGGTCTCTAAAAAAGAAACCCTGCCAGGCGTGTACCGGGCCCTGAAAACGGCTGGAGCTACTGATGTACGCACCATTGATATGGCCCAAGGCCAGAAAAAAAGCCGCCTCGTGGCCTGGACTTTCCTCACGCCCGCCCAGCAAGCCCGGTGGCAGGCGGAGCGGTGGGCAAGTATTCAGTAGCTTACCCAACGAACGCACCTTAATATTGCGTATCTTCGTAATAATCCACTCCTCTATTTTGTTCCTCTACTTGAATTGGAAGAAATAGATATAACGATTTAGCAGCACAAAACTATGGGTAGGTCACAAGAGACTTTTGGTAAAAAGGACAACGAGAAGAAGCGCGCGAAGAAGAAAACCGAGAAGGAAGAGCGCAAAGTTGAGCGCCAGGCAAACGCCAAGGCCGGCCAGCCGCTGGAAGAAATGTTTGCGTACGTGGACGAGGATGGCAACATCTCGGCCACGCCGCCCGACCCCAAGAAGAAGCGCATCATCAAGGACGAGGACATCCAGATTGGAGTGGCCCGCCGCACCGACGATGACGACGCCGACCCCGTGCGCAATGGTATCGTGAGCTTTTTCAACGATTCCAAAGGCTACGGTTTCATTAAAGACCAGCAGACCCAGGAGAGCATTTTCGTGCACGCCAACGGCCTAGCCGGTGGCCCCATTGGCGAAAACGACAAGGTGACGTTTGAGGTAGAAATGGGCCCCAAAGGCCCCAACGCCGTGCGCGTAAAGAAAGCCAGCGCGACGCCTCCACCCGCGCCGGCTGCCCCCGCGGCTCCCGCTGCCCCTGCCGAATAGCTCAGGCTAACCATTGCTGCAAAGAGGCTGACACTCCCGAAGTGTCAGCCTCTTTGCGTTTCGGCTACGAGGACGGGACTGGCGCTTTACAAGCGCGAGTTTAGCGCAACTCGTGCCAGGCATACGGGCGCGGCTGGCGGGCTGGGCACCGATTCCCAACGACGTTGGCGGCTGCTTTGCCTGCAGTGCCAGCTCTTTCGTAACCTTGCGTTTATGAAACAAATTTTCTTCTTCCTTCTATCGTTCGCTTTCGTTACCACGGGCTTTGCGCAGCCCAACAAAAGCGACATTCTGCTGCTGGGCACCTTTCACTTCAACAACCCGGGAGCCGACCTTGCCAAAGTCAAAACCTTCGACGTGATGACACCAAAGGTGCAGGCTGAGCTGGAGAATGTGGCCCAAAAAATCAGCGTTTTTCACCCCGATAAAATCTTCGTGGAATGGGCCTGGGATGAGCAGGCGGGGCTGGACGAGTTGTACAAAGCCTACCTCGGCGGCCAATACGAGCAGTACGTTACGACCAAGTACGACAAGAATCGCCACGACTTTTTCCTGAAAAACGAAATCATTCAACTGGCTTTTCGGGCGGGCAAAAAGACGAAACTGACCCGGATTCACGCGCTCGATTACCGCAAAATCCCTCTCCCGTTCGACAGCGTGATGAATGCCATGAAGGCAGCCAACCAAACGGCCCTGCTGCGGAAGGTGCAGGACGCCAGCAGCGAGCTGGAAGCGCGCCAGAACAAGAAAATTGAAACGTATACGCTCACCCAGCTGCTGCTGGACACCAACACGAAAGAAGAGCTGGCATTCAACAAATCCCTTTACATCGACATTCTCAACCGGGCGGGCAAAACCGACAATTTTGCGGGCGCTTTTCTGGTGTCGGAATGGTACCGCCGCAACCTCTACATGTACTCTCTGGTGCAGAAAAACATGACGGCGCCAGACGATAAGGCCCTGGTGCTGGTTGGCTCCGGCCACGCTGCCATGATGAAGGAATTCATCGAATCGGACCAGCAGTTCCGGTTGAAAGAGTTGAAAGACGTGCTGAAATAAGCCCCCCGTGGCTACCTGCAGCAACTGGGCTTCTGCGATGTCAAGCATCCCACCCAGCGCTTTGTAGCGCTATTTGAGGTGCACTTGTTGCTGCCTGTAACTACGTTGCCTCATTGACGCTATGCATAGCAAAACTGTAGCCTTCTTCCTGTTTTTTGCCCTTGCCGGCAGTACTGCTTACGGCCAAAGTGGCCCACGCGGTGCCAAGCCGGGCAGGCAGCTGCCCACGACCGCAGCCGTAGTCCCAAAGCCGGCTACTCAGGACGAGTTGTACCAGCAGGTGGCCAAACTCGACGCGGAAATGTTTGCCGCCTTCAACGCCCACGATGCGGACAAGCTCATGTCATACTTCGCCCCCAACGTGGAGTTTTACCACGACAAAGGCGGCCTTAGCAACTTCGCCCAAACCAAAGAAGGCTTCGCCCGCCTGTTTGCCCAAAGCCCCGACATCACCCGCACGCTGGTGCCGGGCACCCTGGAAGTGTACGCCGTGAAAGACTACGGGGCCATGCACATTGCCACCCAGCGTTTCTGCCACGTCGAAAACGGCCGCGACGACTGCGGCAACTCCAAGTTCGTGATGGTGTGGCAACAGCAAGGCGACTCCTGGAAAATCACCCGCGTCGTTAGCTACGACCACTAGCCAGCCCGAACGCTCATGCTATGTCCCGCAAAGACAATAAATACTAAAAAACCGCCGAAGCTTCAACCGCTTTTTAGTTTCTGCCACGAGGGTGGGGCTACATGTGAATCGCCCGGTTCTCCGTCGCAGTGGTCTCCCACTCGCCGATGACGATGCCGGTACGCTTGATTTCCTGCACGAAGGGGTCCCGGTCGGTGAACTGCTCGGGCGAAAAGGTGTGCGGCTCACTATTTGGCTGCTAGCTACTGCCGGCGCACTTCTGCGATGCGTGCAAATGGCAAGGCGAACAATCCGCGACGTAGACATACGCCAGCACGGGCCTGTTGTGATAGAACGAGTAGCCCATAAAGTAGCCTTCGGACCAAACCGACGCTGCCGGGTTGCTACGAGCCGGACCTGAACCGGTAACTCAGCGACACCAGTACCGCTCGGTTTTTCAACTCGCCGCGGAAGCTACCTATGGGCTGTGAAAAATGGGTGAGCGAAACCAAGCCTGCACTGGCTCGGAGGCCTAGCCCAAAACCAGCCGGCAGCCGCACACCTGCGCCTACGCACAGGCCCGCATCGAACCGCCGGTAGCGGTCGGTGGCCGGCCGGTCAAACGATACTTGGTACGCGCCCCCCAAGGTGCTTAGCGACTCGGTGCCACGCTCGTGCGCGGCCAGCAGAAAGCTGGCCTGGGGCCCGGCCTCCACGTATGTCGGGCCGAAGTTGGCGCGCAATAGCACCGGCAGATGCAAGTACGACAGGCCCAGACGGTAGCGGCTGTCGTAGTAGCCGTCCGATATGCTGTTGTCTTCCACTGCCAACTGCACCTGCTGCCGGCTGAACTGTAGTTCCGAATACAGCGCCAGACGCTTGGTTAGCCGCCGCTCGAAGCCCAGCCCCAAGTGGTAGCCTGGTTGCCCGTCCGCAGTGGCGCGGCGGTAACCATCATTTTGCTGGGTGGAGAGGGTGGCGAAGTTAGCGCCCGATTGGACGCTTAGTTGGGCCCGGGCGCTGCCGGCAGCCAGCAGCAAGAAGGTTAGGGCAGTGGCGATGCGGGTCATAAGGGTGTTCGTCGGATAAGTGGCGTGGCTGGGAGCCACCTACCTGACCGGCGGGCCCGTTCACGGGTTGCACAGGTCAGCAGGCTCGGGTGAAATAACCAGCTGGTCAGCTCCATTCATCCAATGGGCAATGTGGACGGCTTTGGTCATGTTGAAAGGTAAAGCAAAAAGCGGCGGCAGCTTCTGGGAGCTGCCGCCGCTTTTTGCGTGATGTTCAACGAAGCGGTAGAGATGCTTCGGCAGGCTCAGCATGACGTTCTTGGGACGTCAGCCACTCTCTACATGTGAATCGCCCGGTTCTCCGTAGCCGCCAGACACGCTTCTTTCATGGCCTCGGCGTAGGTGGGGTGCGAGTGGCTCATGCGGGCCACGTCCTCGGCGGAGGCGCGGAACTCCATGGCCGTCACGGCCTCGGCGATGAGGTCGGCGATGCGCGGGCCAATCATGTGGACGCCCAGAATTTCGTCGGTCACTTTATCGGCCAGCACCTTCACGAAGCCGTCGGTGTCGCCGCTGGCGCGGGCCCGGCCGCTGGCTTTGAAGGGGAAGGAGCCCACTTTGTAGGCCTTGCCCTGCTCCTTGAGCTGCTCTTCGGTGTAGCCCACGCCCGCCACTTCGGGCCAGGTGTACACCACGCCGGGGATGAGCAGGTAGTTGATGTGGGGCTTCTGGCCCACGATGGTTTCGGCCACGAACACGCCTTCTTCCTCGGCCTTGTGGGCCAGCATGGCCCCGCGCACCACGTCGCCGATGGCGTAGATGCCGGGCACGTTAGTTTGCAGGTGGGCATCGACCTTGATGCGGCCGCGCTCTTCCATTTCGATGCCGGCGGCTTCGAGGTTGAGGCCGGCGGTGTAGGGCGCGCGGCCCACGGCCACCAGGCAGTAGTCGCCTTCAAACTTCACCTCCTCCCCTTTCGGGTTGGTGGCGGTCACGGTCACGGTGTCGCCCTCGCGGGTGGCGCCGGTCACTTTGTGGCTGAAGAAAAATTCGATGCCGATTTTGCCCAGCACGCGCTTCAGTTCCTTGCCCAGGCCGCGGTCCATGGTCGGGATGATGCTGTCCATGAACTCCACCACCGACACCTTGGCGCCGAGGCGGGCGTAGATGGAGGCCATTTCGAGGCCAATTACGCCGCCGCCAATCACCACCATGTGCTTGGGCACCTCGCGGATGTTCAAGGCCTCGGTGCTGGTGATGATGCGCTCCTTGTCCTGGGCAATGAACGGCAGCACCGTGGGCTTGGAGCCGGTGGCGATGATGACGTTCTTGGTTTCGATGGTCTGCGCTTCGCCGCCGGCCGTGGGCGCGATGCTGATGTGGGTTTTGTCCACGAACGAGCCGAGGCCGGTGAGCACGTCGATTTTGTTCTTTTTCATCAGATAGGCAATGCCGTCCACGTTGGCTTTCACCACGCCGGCCTTGCGGTCTATCATCTGGTTCATGTTCACCCGCAGGTTGTCGAGCTCCACGCCGTGCTCCTTGAACACCGAATGGGCGTTGTGGTAGTGCTCGGAAGAATCGAGCAGGGCCTTGCTGGGGATGCAGCCCACGTTGAGGCAGGTGCCGCCCAGGGTGGGGTATTTCTCGATGAGGGCGGTTTTGAGGCCGAGCTGGGCGCAACGGATGGCGGCCACGTAGCCCCCTGGGCCGGAGCCGATGACGGTGACGTCGTATTGATTCATAGAGCCGAATGTTCGGTGAAGGTTCGCCCCGCGAAGGTACGCCTGTCATGCTGACGAAGGAAGCATCTTATCACGTCCCACCTGTCATGTTGAGCCTGCGAAGCATCCTCTCACCGCGCAACGAATCGTGGTGGCGTGAGAGAATGCTTCGCAGGCTCAACATGACAGGTGGCAGCATGACAGTTCCTATTCCACCAGTACGCCGATGTAATAGTTGAAGGTATCGACCTCCAGGTTCTCCCTGGTGGCGCCGGCTAACTCCTTAATCACCGCAAATTTGGTGGTGAGCGGAATCAACTGGTAGTCGCCGCCCTTCAGCCGCAGGCGCACGGGCATGTCAAAATCAGGTACTTCCGATACCCAGCGGGCCAGTGTTTTGCCGTCTTCCAAGCGCACTTCCAATGTGGGCAGGCTGCGGTGGCGCAGGCACTGGTCGAATATTTTGGTGAGGTCCTGGCCGCTTTCGCGGTTGAAATAGTCGATGACCTGCTGGCCGGTCACGGTCTGGTGGTAGAAAGTTGATGAGAGCCCGCGCAGCAGCTGGCGCCACTTCGCGTCGTCGTTGATGACCGTTCGCAGCATGTTGAGCAGGTTGCTGCCCTTGTCGTACATATCGCCGGAACCTTCCTGGTTCACGCCGTAGGGGCCTATAATAGGCGAGTCGTTCTGAATGTTACGGCGCTGGCCGTGGATGTATTCCTGGCCGGCCGGCTTGCCAAACTGGCTTTCCACAAACAGGGCTTCGGAGTAGGTGGTGAAGGCCTCGTGCACCCACATATCGGCAATGTCCTTGGTGGTAATGTTGTTGCCGAACCACTCGTGGCCGCTTTCGTGGATGATGATGAAGTCCCACTTCGTGCCCCAGCCGGTGTTGCTGCGGTCGCGGCCCAGGTAGCCGTTCTGGTATTTGTTGCCGTAGGCCACGGCGCTCTGGTGCTCCATGCCCAGGTGCGGGGCGTCCACCAGCTTGTAGCCGTCCTGGTACCACGGGTAGGGGCCAAACCAGTATTCCATGGATTTGAGCATGGGTTTCACGTTGGCGGCAAACTGGGTTTTGGCTTTGGCCAGGTTCTCGGGCAGCACCCAGTAGTCGAGCGTGAGCAAGCCTTTCTCGCCGGCGTAGCTATCAGAAAAGTGCTGGTAGTCGCCCACGTTCAGGGCCACGTCGTAGTTGTTGATGGGGTTGCGCACGGCCCAGTCGAAGCGGGTGTAGCCGCCCTTGAGCTTGGTAACTTTGCGCAAGCGGCCGTTGGAAATATTTTTCAGGCCATTTGGCACGCTCACGCTGATGAGCATCGAGTCCACTTCATCGGCCTGCTGGTCTTTGGTGGGCCACCAAATGCTGGCGCCAGTGCCCTGGCAGGCCGTAGCCACCCAGGGCTTGCCCGCGGCGTCCTTTGTAAACACCATGCCGCCATCCCAGGGGGCCTTTTTGGCCACGATGGGGTTGCCGGAATACTGCACCGTGAATTCATCGCGGCTGCCTTTGGCAATGGGCTGAGGGAAAGTCACAAACACCGCATTGGCCTCGCGGGTGAAGGGCACTTCCTTGCCCTTATAGAGCACCTTTTCCACCTGCAGGTTGGCAAACAGGTCGAATTGCAGCTGGGTGAAATCCTGCGTGGCCGAGAACCGAAACAGGTTGGAGCCGCTGATAAACCGCTTGGCGGGGTCCAGCTTCACGTCGAGGTGGTAGTAATTGAGGTTGTAGCAGGTGCGCAGCGGCGAGGTGAGGCTGCCGCGCAGGGAGTCGGCGCGGGAGAAAGCGGGCTTGGGCTGCAGGAGCTGCGCCGCAGCCGGGTGGGCCAAGCCAAGCAGCAGGAGCAGCGCCAGAAACAAATTGTCTTTCATTACGCAAAGCAACAACGAACCGGTGCAAATAGAGTCCCCGCGCTTGCCATGACCCTCATAAATGGCATAACCGTGCCGCCCCAACTACCGGGCGTAATTTTACAGTCTTCTTACCTGCTTTCATGCCGAATTCTCATCCTGCCACCGCGCCTTCGCGACTGGCGCTGCTGCTGGCTTTTGCCGCTGTTTACCTCATTTGGGGCTCCACATATTTGGTCATGAAATTTGCCGTGGCCAGCATTCCGCCGCTGCTCATGGCGGGCACCCGCTACGGCCTGGCGGGCGGGCTGCTCTACGCCGCCATGCGCCTGCGGGGCGAGCCCCGGCCCACCTGGCGGGGCTGGGGCCACGGCCTGCTGATTGGCATCTGCCTGCTGGGCTTCGGCAACGGCGGCACCACGTTTGGCGTGCTATATCTGCCTAGTGGCACCACCTCACTGCTGGTGGCCACGGTGCCCATGTTTCTGGCGCTGCTGGGCTGGCTGAGCGGCATCACGCCGCGGCCCACGCGCTGGGTGTCGCTGGGCCTGGGGGCGGGCCTGGGGGGCATGTATCTGCTGGCCGCGCACCCCAGTTCAGCCGGCGTGCCGCGGCCGGGGCATCCCGAAATCGGCGTTACGCTGGTGCTGCTGGCGGCGGTGATGTGGTCGGTGGGTTCGCTGTATTCCAAGAAGCACCAGCCCGCCTCCTCCCCTTTCCTCTCCGGCGGCATGCAGATGATTTGCGGTGGCGTGGCCATGCTGATTCTGGGCCTGCTGCGGGGCGAAGCCATCGGCTTTGAGTTTGCCCAAGTCACCACCAAGTCGTGGATGGCGTACGCCTATCTGGTCACGTTTGGCTCCATTGTGGCATTCACGGCCTACATCTGGCTGCTGCGCGTGGTGGAGCCCGCTCTGGCCGGCACGTACGCCTTCGTCAATCCGGTGGTGGCCGTGCTGCTGGGTTGGGCGTTTGCCGGAGAGGTGCTCAATTTTCAGATGCTGAGCGGCGCGGCCCTCATCGTGCTGGCCGTGGTGCTGGTGGTACTGGGCGGCCGGCGAAAGATCAAAGTGGCCACGGCCGCCCCCAAAATGGCGGCCGGGTCCTGATTCCGATACCGGGCTTCACGTCCCGACCGTACCGATTATCATCTTTGCCTCTCCAGCGGCACCACCACTAGCTTCTCAATGGCCCTCCTCCCCCTCCCCGACCTGCAGATCGAAGCCGACATCGTGAGGCTGGTCGATACTTTCTATGCCCGCGTGAACGAAGACGCGCTGCTGCGCCCCACCTTCAACGACGTGGCGCAGGTGAACTGGGCCGCCCACCTGCCCACCATGTACGACTTTTGGAGCAGCGTGCTGCTGGGCACCAGCCGCTACAAAGGCCGGCCCATGGCCTAGCACTTCCCACTGCCCATCGGGGCGGCGCACTTTCAGCAGTGGCTGGCGCTGTTCCGGGCCAGCGTAGACGAGCTGTTTGCGGACCCCAGGGCCGAAGAGGCCAAAGCCAAAGCCCAGAGCATCGGAGCCATGTTTGAGCATCGCATGAATCCCGGCCCGCTGTCCTTGCTATAGCAACCGGCTGCCTACAGCGGCCGCCACTCGCCGTGCGCCGGCCGCTGCCCGCTCAGTAGGGCAGCACCGCCGGCCATCACCAGCGCGTCTTCGCCCACGCCAACCAGCGCCACAGGCACGCCCGATTCTTCGCTGATGCCCGTGCGCAGCGCATAGCTCACAAAAGTGGCCGCTATGGCCGTCAGTCCGCCCAATACCCCGCCGCTCAGGGCGCTGCCGTGGCGGGCGCGGTACCAGACCGCGCCCACCAAAGCCCCCGACAGCAGCCGCCCCAGCAGCACCGGCGGGGCCGTGCGGTCGGGCGTGGTGGGCAGCTTGTCGGCAACCAATTCGCCGGCCGCCAGCACCTTGAGCACGGTGGCAGTAGCCGGCTTTTGCATAAAACGCAGCCGCGACCCGGCCAGGCCGGCATGGGGCTGCCGCGAGAGGTAGTGGCTCAGAAAGGCCGGGGCGCTCATGCTCCGCATGCCCGCCAGGGTGGCAAAACCGACAACAGGCCAGAATTTAGCCGGGCGATGCATTTTCTTGGATTGTTTCATAGCGAAAAATAGTGAGTGTTGTTAAACAGAAGGAGTCGCGTTTAAGCCGCGAAATTCCGCAAAAAAGAGGCCGGCAATTACGGCCGGCCGCTTCTTCAGAATGAAGCTGTTTGGAAAATCAGAAAGTCTGTCATCCTGATTTTGGCTTATTTACCGCCGGCCAGCTCGGGCCGGAGCGAGTACTCGTGCTGGAGCGGGGGCTTGCGCGGGGCCAGGTCGCGCAGGTACTGCAAGTCCATGATGCTGAAGCCCACTTTGGAGAAGAACGGCACCACCACAAACAGCAGGGTTTCGGTGGTCTGACTCAGAAAGCCGATGCCCGAGGGCCCCAGTGCCCAAATGGTGGGGTAGCTGAACCAGAGAAACGTCAGGAAACTCACCAGCTTGGTGTAGATGCTCCCCAGCTCGGCGTCGCTGTCGGCCGCGATGCGGCGCAGCGGCACCCACACCACGTACAGCACGGCCAAAAACGCGCCCACGCCGCACAGAAACCACAGCAGCCGGGCGTTGCTCGACTCCGATAAATCAGCAAACAGCCCGCAAAGTATCATCACCACATCGGCCGCCACCAAGCCGAAGAGCAGGGTTTTGCTGCGCTCGTCTTTGGGCACGTAGAACATGGCCGTGAACGCCAGCGCCAGCAGCAGCAGCGGCGTGCTCACCACCCAGTCCATGTAGCGGGCGTAGTGCGTCACCTGCCCCGCCACCTCGGTTTTGCCCTGTCCCAGCGCCATGCCCATATACGCCAGCGCCGACCAGATGGGAATCATCATGGCGATGCTGTATTCGTATTGCGGCACGCCCTTGGGGTTGCGGCTCCAGGCCCAGAACAGCAGCGCGCCGCCTATCATCGAGCCCACATAAAGCCAGTGGAGTAAGGTTTGGGTTTCCATAAAGGGAGACAGTAAGTAGAGGTATGGTTGAACCATTCTACTTTATTGGCGCATTTTAAGTTGGTTTTAATGTCGGGCCACAGACACCCCAATCACCCAAAAAACCGGCCTCTGTTGAGCAGAGGCCGGTTTTTTGCAATCTTTTTTTCGCTACACCCTACACCCCGAACATCATGCGGGTGGGGTCTTCGAGCAGCTCCTTCACGCGCACCAGGAACGAAACCGACTCGCGGCCGTCGATAATGCGGTGGTCGTAGCTCAGGGCCAGGTACATCATGGGCCGAATCACCACCTGCCCGTTCTCGGCAATGGGGCGCTGAATGATGTTGTGCATGCCCAGAATGGCCGACTGCGGCGCATTGATGATGGGGGTGCTGAGCATGGAGCCGAACACGCCGCCGTTGGTGAGCGTGAACGTGCCGCCCGTCATCTGCTCAATGGTGAGCTTGTTGTCGCGGGCCAGGCCAGCCAAGCGCACCACTTCTTTCTCAATGCCCTCGAAGCTCAGCTGCTCGGCATTGCGAATCACGGGCACCACCAGCCCTTTCGGGGCCGATACGGCGATGCTGATGTCGCAGAAATCGTTGAACACGATGTCGGTGCCGTCTATCTGCGCATTAACGCTCGGCCACTCTTTCAGGGCCACGCACACGGCCTTGGTGAAGAAGGACATGAAGCCCAGGCCCACGCCGTTTTTGGCCTTGAACTGGTCCTTGAACTTGTTGCGCAGGTCCATGATGGGCTGCATATTCACCTCGTTGAAGGTGGTGAGCATGGCCGTTTCGTTCTTCACCGTTACCAGGCGGCGGGCCACCGTCTTGCGCAGGTTTGACATCCGCTCGCGGCGCTGGTTGCGGTCGCCGCTGGCGGCCGGAGCACTGCTGGCCGCAGCTGGTGCAGTCGGGGCCGCTGCCGGGGCCGCTGCCTGGGGAGCGGGCGCCGCCGGTTTGGCCTGCGCATTCTGCGCGTCTTCCTTGGTAATGCGTCCGTCGCGGCCCGTGCCGGCCACGTCGGTAGCCGCAATGCCTTTCTCGCCAAGAATCTTGCCGGCGGCCGGCGAAGGCACGCCGGTGGCATACGTGGCCGCGCCACTGCTGGCCGCGGCGAAGCCAACGCCGCAACCGGAGCCGCCTGGGCGGCGGCCGGAGTCGCTGCCGCCGGGGCCGCGCCCGCGCCACTGCCGCCCTCAATGCGCGCAATGATGGTGCCGATGGCAATGGTTTCGCCTTCTTTCACGGCATGGCGCAGCGTGCCACTGGCTTCAGCCGGCAGCTCAAACGTGGCCTTGTCCGACTCCAGCTCGGCAATCACCTCGTCGCGGCTCACCTGGGCACCGTCTTCCTTGAGCCATTTGGCCACGGTTACTTCGGTGATGGACTCGCCCACGGTGGGGATTTTCATTTCAACGGTTCCACCGCCGCCACCGGCGGGTGCACCCGCCGCAGCCGGCGCCCCGGGCGTGGCCGGGTCCTTGCTCTCGTTGCCGGCCGCGCGCCACCATAGCCAGCCTGGTTGCTGGCTTCGGGGTTTTCTTCGCCTTTGGAAACGGGGTCGGAAACCGAAGCCGCCGGAGCCGCCGCCGGAGCCGCCG
>NZ_MDZB01000154.1 GCF_001816145.1 Hymenobacter lapidarius
CCACCACTAATTCAAAAGACTGAGTTAGTGGTGGCACGCGAGATGCTTCGGCAAGCTCAGCATGACGTTCTTTTTTGTTAGGTCCATTATTTGGGAACATCTCTAAACAATGGGATTTTGCGGCCTAGATGAGGCGGCGCAATAGCTTGCGCACCTCGCCGCTATCGTCCACCGAGTAGCGGGCCAGGGAGCGCGGCGCGCGACCCACCTTCACGGTGTACGCGTCGGGCGCTAGCGCTGCAAAGGTGTCCTCGTCGGTCCGGTCGTCGCCCAGGGCCAGCACAAAGTCGGGTTGCGCCATGCTCAGCCAGCGCGCCGCCGCCGTGCCTTTGTTAATGCCGGCGTTCTTTATTTCGATAACCTTATTGCCCTCCAGCACCTGCAACTCGGCATTGGAAGTCATGAAGTTGAGGTGGGTGATGAGGTCGCGGGCCCGGATGGCACCCAGCTCAGCATCGGCGCGCCGGAAGTGCCAGACAAGCGAATAGTCCTTCTCCTCGATAAACGAACCGGCCGTGCGGCGCACGTACAGCTCCAGGATGGGCCGCAGGTCCTGCTTCCAGTCGGCGCGCAGCTCCTGAAACAGGTGCCACTCCTGCCCGGCCTGGCGCAGCCACACGCCGTGCTCGGCAATAAAGTCGAGGTGCAGGTGGCCCAGCCAGCGCTGCAGCGTAGTCCGGTCGCGCCCGCTGATGATGACCACTCGGTTTTGCGGGTTGGCGGCCAGCATCGTGAGCAGCTCCAGCAGCTCCTGGTCGGGCTGGGCGCGCTGGGGGTTGTTGTGGAAGCCCACCAGCGTCCCGTCGTAGTCCAGCAGCAGCAAGCGGCGCGTTGCGGCCTCGTAGTCGCGCAGCAGTTGGTCGGTGGCCTCGGCGTCGAGTTCGTTAGTGGTCATGGTGTGCTGCTTTTCCTTGCTATGGGCCAGGCGGTCCATAAATAGCCGCGTCCACGCAAACACGTCATACTGACGCACCAGGTCCTGCATGTTTGCCATACGGGTTATCTGTTCGTCTTCGGGCATTAGCAGCGCCTCGTTCAAGGCTTCCACCAGCTGGTTGGTGTTGGTGGGGTTGATGAGCAGAGCGTCGGACAGCTCCACGGCCGCCCCGGCCCGCTCGCTGAGGATAAGCACCCCGCGCTGGTGGGTTTTGCTGGCAATAAACTCCTTGGCCACCAGGTTCATGCCGTCACGAATGGGCGTAACCAGGGCCACATCGGCCAGGCGGTAGAGCGACACCAGCTCATCAAACGGGAAGGAGCGGTAGAAGTACTGGATGGGGTTCCAGCTGATGGTGCGATACTGGGCGTTGATGCGGCCCACCAATTCATCGATTTCCTCTTTCAGGGCCGCGTAGTGGGCCACCTGGTCGCGGGAGGGCACTACCACCATCAGCAGGCTCACCTGCTCGCGCCATTCGGGGTGGCGGAGCAGGAGCTGCTCAAAGGCCAGCAGGCGCTGGGCAATGCCTTTGGTGTAATCCAGCCGGTCGATGGACAGCACCACGCGCACATCGCGCAGGGCCTCGCGGTAGGCGCGCTGGTGTTCCTCCACCACCGGCGAGGCGGCGGCCAGCTCGTAGCGTTGGTAGTCGATGCCCATGGGGAAGGCGTCGACCAGCACGGTGCGCGTGGGGGTTTCAATTTGGCCGTTTTGGATGCTCAGGCCCAGCATCCGCGACACCGCGCTGAGGAAGTGCCGCATGTAGCCGTAGGTATGAAAGCCGATGAGGTCGGCCCCGAGCATGCCCCGCACCAAGTCGGCGCCCCAGGGCAGCACCCGCAGCAGCTCGTAGGATGGGAACGGGATGTGCAGAAAGAAGCCAATAGTGGCCTGGGGCCGCGCCCGGCGCAGCATTTCGGGCAGTAGCAGCAACTGGTAGTCCTGCACCCAGATGGTGTCTTCGGGGCCGGCCAGCGCCAGCACGGCTGCACAGAATTTCTCATTAACCGCCACGTAGGCCTGCCAATGCTCGTCGTTGTAGGTGGCGAACTGCGTGAAATAGTGGAAAGTAGGCCAGAGCGTGGAGTTGCTAAATCCCTCGTAGTAATCCCGGATTTCGTCTTCGGTGAGAAAGACCGGGGCCATGCTGTTGGCGCGCAGGCGTTCGGTCACGGTGTGCTGCTCGGTGGGGTCGTCCACGAACAGGCCTGGCCAGCCTACCCACACGTTATTGTCGCTGCGGTAAATAGAGCCCAAGCCGGTAGCCAGGCCGCCTTCACTAGGCTGAAAATCCAGGCCTTCGGCCGTGCGGTGGACTTTCGTAGGAAGCCGATTGGATACGATTATAGTTCTTGACATTAAAACAAGAACGCTGAGAATTGCCTGGAGGTTTGGCTAAACGGGCGGATATCCATCGCTCCAAACGGCCACTGCGGGCGCTAGCTCAACGACACGGCAGGCGCAAAACACAACCTTGGCGCCGAACCTCATCGGATAAATATATCAAATTTTCTACTGACAGTCAGGGTCTTGCCAGAAATAAAGCGCCAGTCGGCGTCGAGGCTACGCACGGCGGCTTCCGGCTCCGCGAAGGCCGTGCGACCGCAGAGGGAAATTTCCCAGGCTATGTGCGGAGCCTGGCGCTGGGCGCCGCGTCGCGCCTTCCGGGCGAGGATGGTTGGTCAGCACATTTCAGCACAACCGCTTCTGCAGCCCTCAGCGGGGCGTGGCCCGGTACAGCCGTCCCTTCTCATTACTGATTACGAAGGTAGAATCAGTGAGAAAAGCCAGCGCTTCGGCCTGGCCCGTAGTGGGCAGGGGCCGGAATTGCTTGGGGCTGTCGAAAAGCCGCCGGCCGGGCTGGCGCGCAAACAGAAACACGCCGCCGTAGCTGAGCAGGGCCACGGTGCGCCCGTCGGGGCTGATGTCGGCGGCCGTCACGGGGCGGTTCAGGCGGAGGCTGTCGCGCAGCACGGCTACATGGTGGCCGGGGCGGGCGGGCAGGGTGTAGTGCTTGGTCCACTGCTGCCGGCTGCGGTCTTTGCTGAACAGGTGCAGCGTGTCGTCGTGCCAGAAAAACGCTTCGCAGTCGAAGTTGCGGCGGCCCCGGCGCGGCGGGAAAGTCCGCTGGTCGGGGTAGCGAAAGGCAATGGTATCGACCACAGGATGGACCACGCCCGGCCGCAGCCGGTAAATGGCCAAGTCCTGCCGCTGGTTGGCGTTGTTGCCAAAGTTGCCAATGTAGAAATACCCGACCGGGTCCTGGGCGAGGTCTTCCCAATCGGTATTGGGCAGGGGCACCAGGTCCAGCTCGCGCCGGACGGTGCCCGGCAGCGTGACGAGCGTGAGGCGGGCGGGCGTGCCGCCATCGCCGTGAACCCACATGCCACCGAGGCTGTCGGCCCGCGCCAGGCCCGAGCTTTCGCGCAGCGCCACCGGCAGCCGCCCCACCCGGTGCACGGCGTAGCGGGCGCGGCCAAACCCGCCCCGGCCGTGGTCGCCGGCGCCCCCAGCAGCACCGTGTGCAGAAATACCAGCACCGGAAAAAGGGTATCGCGCAGCAGGTCGGGCATGGGCAGAACGCAGGTAATTGCACTTCGGGTGGGGCCTGGCAGCGCTATTTATAATGCACAGGCCCCAGGCCGCCGCCCTGCGCCACTCCTTTACGTAAACGAACAGCAAAAGCTCCTACCCATTTTTCGGACCAGATAAACACCCCCCAGCTTGACGAAGCGCGATTTTGATGCGGTAGTGGTGGGCTCCGGCCCCAACGGCCTGGCCGCGGCCATCACCCTGCAGCAGGCCGGCCTGTCGGTGCTGCTGCTCGAAGGCAAAGACACCGTGGGCGGCGGCCTACGCACGGCGGAGCTTACGCTGCCCGGCTTCCGGCATGATGTCGGTTCCGCCATCCACCCGCTAGCCGCGGAATCACCGTTTTTCAAAACCCTGCCGCTGGCGGCTCATGGCCTGGAGTTCATCTACCCGCCCATTGCCGCGGCTCATCCGCTGGATAACAGCACGGCCGCCGTGCTGGAGCAGTCGCTGGAGGCCACTGCCGCCCGTCTGGGCGCCGACGCGCCGGCCTACCAGCACTTGCTGGCGCCCGTGGTTAACGACTGGGAAAAACTCGCGCCGGCCATCCTGGGGCCCCTGCGGCTGGCCCAGCACCCGGTGGCGCTGGCCCGGTTCGGGCTGAAGGGACTGTTGCCCGCGCAGTTGCTGGCCAACCTTCACCTAAAAACGCCCGAGGCTCGCGCCCTGTGGGCGGGCATGGCGGCCCACGCGCAGTTGCCCCTAACTAAAGTGACGACTTCGGCCATTGCGCTGGTGCTGCTGGCCCTGGGCCACCGGCGCGGCTGGCCGCTGCCCAAAGGCGGCTCGCAGGCCATTGCGACGGCGCTCACAGCGCATTTTATTGCGCTGGGCGGTAAGGTCGAAACCGGGTTTCAGGTGAAGTCTCTGCGGCAGCTGCCCTCCGCGCACGCGGTGCTCCTTGACGTGACGCCCCGGCAGCTGCTCACCATTGCGGGGCAGCAGCTGTCGGGGCTCTACCAGTGGCAGCTTCGGCGCTACCGCTACGGCATGGGCGTGTTCAAGATAGACTGGGCCCTGGCCAAGCCCATTCCTTTCACCAACCCCGACTGCCGGCGGGCGGGCACCGTGCACCTCGGCAACACACTAGAGGAAATAGCCGCCGCCGAGCAGCAAACCTGGGACGGCCAGCACCCCGAACGGCCCTTCGTGCTGCTGGCCCAGCAAAGCCTGTTTGATACCACCCGCGCCCCCGCCGGCCAGCACACGGCCTGGGCCTACTGCCACGTGCCGCACGGCTCCACCCGGGACATGACCGCCGCCATTGAGCAGCAGGTGGAACGCTACGCGCCCGGCTTCCGGGAGCGCATCCTGGCCCGGCACACCCTCAATACCGCCCAGATGCAGGCTTACAACCCCAACTACATCGGCGGCGACATCAACGGCGGCGTGCTGGATATCGGGCAGCTGTTTACCCGGCCGGTGCTGCGCCTCTCGCCCTACCGGACTTCGGCCAAGGGGCTGTACCTGTGCTCCTCCTCTACCCCACCCGGCGGCGGTGTGCACGGCATGTGCGGCTACCACGCCGCCCGCCGGGCGCTGAAAGACGTTTTCGGCAAGAGCGTAGAGTTGCCCGATATGGTGCCGCTAGTTCAGTAGGTAAGTGTTGTTTATTGGCTGGCGCGCGTCTGCGACGCGTTGCCGACTGGCGTCGAGCCTGTGGCTCGCTGGTGAACGAGTCAAAACCGGGTTGTAAAAACTTCCCGCCCGAGCCGCAGGCTCGACGCCAGTAGGCACGCGTCGCAGACGCGCGCCAGCCAACGGACCTAATCCATCTTCCTCACCCGCAGGTAGTCGAGCATGGCTTGGTTTACTTCGCCGTTCATGTTCGCATTGGCGGGCTCGTAGGCCAGCGTGAGCGGGTGGGTGCCTTTTTCGAGGCGGACGAGCACGGCGTTGGAGAAGCCCCAGTTCGACCATTCGTCCACGCCGCGCTGAGGCAGCACCACGGTGCCCAGCAGCTCCGGGCCGCGGCGCAGGGTGCGAATGGCGCAGCGGTTGTTGGTGTTCAGGGGGCCGTTGCCGTTGGCGTAGCGGAAATCCAGGGCGTAGAGGCCCGTTTCGGGCACAGTGACGGGAATGGTGAGGGACTGGTTCTTGGCGGGCGTGATTTCGACGAAGCCCTGCCCGGAGTAGCCTTTGTAGGGCTGCGTGCCTTTGGCAGCTACGGTTTCGAGCTGCACCTGGCGAGCGGCCGCGTCGGCGCCGTATTCCAGCGGCTCGCTGGCGAACGACTCGTGGCCCGCCGCGTTCACGGCCACTACCTGGTACGTCACAAAGCCGGGGGCCACGGCAGGCACCGGCACCTGCAGCTCAGTGGTTTTGCTGAGAAACTGGCCGTTTTTCAGCACCCGGTATTGCGTGGCACCTGCCACGGCGCCCCATTGCAGCACGCCCGCGGCGGCGGCGGGCGCGGCAATAACCGGCGTTTCGGGCGCAAACGCGTTGGCCACGCGGGTCACGGCAGCTGCCGGGGGCGCCACGCTGCTGAGCAGAATTTTCACCGTGTGGCGCCCGGTGAGGGTGCCCGGAATGGCCGCCCCCGCCAGGGGCTGGCCGTCGAGGGTGATGCTGCTGATTTCGTTGCCGAAGCCCTGCATGTAGATATCCAGCACGGCCCGGCGGTACTTGAAATTACTGAGGCGGCGCTGGCCCTGGAACGCCTGCGGCACAAACGGCCGGAACACCAGCCGGTCGGCCTGCCAGTCCATGCCAAACAACACCTTGTACACTAAGCTCAGGCTGCCCGACAGGCTCCAGAGCATGTTGCTCGAGTTGATTTGGGTGCCGGCGAAGTCGCCGTTTTCAGCGACGTAATTCTCCTTGTTGGTGAGGAACAGCGCGGCGGGCCGGTAGATGGCCGCCATGCTCTCCGTCACCGCCTGCTCGTTGCCGGCCTTGGCGGCGGCCAGGGCCCAAAAGCTTTGCACAAAGGGCCACACGGCGTTATTGTGGTACGGCGGAATGCCCGAAATCTGCGGATAGATGCAGGGAATGCCAAAGGCCGTGGTAGGCGTCCGGGCCACAACTTCCTGCGCCCGCTCGCCCTCGGCCACCCCAAAGAGCACGCTCAGCGCCTCGCCCAGGGCCTCGGCTTTGGGCGAGAGCGTGAGAGCGGTGCGGCCGTAGAGGTACTGGCCGTAGTAGCCCTTTTCGGGCTGCCAGAGGTGCTCGTTCATGGCGTCTTTCAGGGCCTGGGCCTGGCGCTTATAGCGGGCCGCCGCGCCGGGGTCGCCCAGCTTGCCGGCCATTTGGGCCATCACCACGTTGGCCTGGTAGTGCACGGCGTTGGTGCCCAGGGTTTGGGAGAGGTAAATGTCCACGGGCTGCATCCAGCGCGGGTAGGTCTGCTCGCGCCAGTCCAGAAACGACGACTCGCCGCGCACCAGGCCGGTGGCGGGGTCGTAGGCGTTCTGGCGGTCGTCGGCGATGGACTTTTTGATGATGGGGTACACCTTGCGCAGCCAGGCCTCGTCGCCGGTAGCCTTGTAGATTTCCCAAGCCGCCGTGGCCCACACAACGCGGTCCGTCGAGCACGGGTAGGCCCCGCCCGTGCCCGTGTCCTGAATGATGCGCCCATCGGCCGACACCTTCCGGAGCAGGCTGTTCATAGCCACTTTGGGCTGCAGGGTGGCCTGCGCCAGGATGATGCTGTAGCTGATGTCGCGGGTCCAGACGCCGGCCCACTCCTTGCCGGTCCGAAAGGTGCTGTCCGGCTCCACGGCGCGGCGGGCCTCCTCCAGGGCCAGGTTATAGAGCGCATCGGCCAGCGGATAATCCGAGGTGTACTGCGGCAGGTCGGCGGTGTCAATGCTCTGTTTCCACTGGCCGGCGGTGGTTTTGGCAGCTTGGGGCTGGTTGAGCAGCAGCGTCACCTCGTAGATGCCGTCGCCGTTGGGGTCCTTCAGCTCCAGCTCGGGCCGGGTCACCAGATTGTCGAAATCCCAGCTCAGCGGGGCGGTGCCGCCAGCCACGTACACGTGCTTGAAGTCCTGCTGATAGAGTTTATCGCCCTTCACCGTGGTGAAATAGCCCTGCTTCCTGAACGCTGCCAGTACTGGGCGCAGGTCCAGCTGAATTTTCACCGGCGTGTTCGGGGCCAGGTAGGTGTTGGCGGGCACGGGCCGGCTGTCCACGTAGCGCTGGCCGAAGGTGATGAGCGGCACCTCCACGGGGGCGCCGGCCGCGGCCGGGAGGGCCTTCAGCACGTGGTTCAGGCCCGCCACCATCTCGTTGTCCTTGCCGTTGAGGCTGAATTTAAACTCCACTTCCGGGCTCGCGAAAGAATTTTCGGGGCTCTGGTAGTTGGAAACCAGCTCGGTGGCCGACAAGGCCCGGGCCTCGTACTTGCCCTGCACCACCCGGTCGCGGTAAAGCGTGTAAACATCAGATTGCCAGACGGGAGTAATCATAGCAGCGGTGGCGCTAACCGGGGGCTTGGCGGTACTGCACGCAGCCAGCAGGCCGGTGGTCAGTAGGCAATAGATGGTCAGACGGCAAATGGACATAGGGAACGGAAAAAGACAATGCGGGCTTACAAGTTGCAAATTACAGCAGTTTTTAGCCTGCTGTGTCGTTCAGAAGGGCGCAACCCGTGGCGTGGCCATCCCCTTTCGAATGCCTGCCGGTGCCCGAATTTCTGTATGCAACACTTCCTTATCAAACCGCGTGTTTTCCTGCTGCTTGGCCTGCTGCCCCTGCTGGGTGCTTGGCAGTCCGAGCCCAGCAGCCTCGAACAGACGCTGCGCCGCCATCACTGGCAAAAAAGGGTGCTGCTGCTGGCCTCACCCACCCCCGACCACCCCGATTTCGAGGCCCAAAAAGCCCTATTGGCGGCCCAGCAGAGCGGACTGGCAACCCGGGACTTTCTGGTGCTCGACCTAATTTATACCCGCCTCAGTGACACCGACAAGCAGTTTCTGGCGCAGAAAACCGGCGTGCTGCCCCAGGGCTTTGCCGCCGTGCTCATCGGCAAAGACGGCGGCGTGAAACTAAAAAGCACCCGGCCCATTGTCCCCGCCACGCTCTTCGGCACGGTGGATAAAATGCCCATGCGCCGGCAGGAAATGCGGCGCGGCGTAGTGGAGCACTAGCGGCACCGCGGCCCGCCCGAACGCTGGCGCGGTTTGCTTAATTTGTCGAGCGGCGGCGCTATCTTAGCTCCCGATTCTTTGCAATTTTCAATTGCCGTAGGAAGGCTCCCGGGTAATGCCGAGATTAAAAAGGAACCGTGTGTGAATCACGGGCTGTCGCGCAACTGTAAGTACCGCCACAAGTTATAATCACGACACCAGCCATTGCCCACTGGGCGAGAAGGCCGATTATAATGGTACAAGCCAGGAGACTTGCCTGCCTACGACATGAGACGCATGCCCTCGCGAACAGGGGCAGCTGTCTGGCCAATGAAATTGCGGTGCTGGTGAAAACCGGCCGGGCAAACGCCGGGCCGGTGGGTGTGCCCACACCCTGGCCTATCCGTGGTTCTGCCGGCCTGACCGTTGCTTTGTGGGAGTACGCGCCCGTTGTGAGAATGATTTTTTCATCCTTTCATCAAGTACTATGCTCCCGCACAACTTTAGCTCCCGGCGCATTAGTAGCCCGCACCCACGCAATGAAGCCAGTATTCGCTGGCCCTGATTGACGCGGCCTTGGCGCCCGGCGGACTGGTAGTGCGGGAGCCCCGCGCATGCTCCTGCCAGCCCGTCCAACCAGCCCAAGAGGCCAATCCGCAGCCCACGTAGCGCAGCGGCTCATTGCAACCCTTCTTCCTTCCTTGAGTATGCGCCCTCCCTTTCCGCCCGCCGATGCGCCACTTGGCGCCGTGTGCCCGCCGCCCCGCCTGCCGCTGTTTCCCCTGGCCATGGGGCCCGGGTTCCTGCCCTTGGCCGTAGCGCCCGCCGACGGGGACTGGGCGGCGCTGAAAGCGCTGGCGGCCCGTCACGACTGGCAGCTACCGCTACGCTGGCGGCGCGAGTTGCGGCGGCCCGGCCTAGCCCTCGTTCTGACCGATGCGGCGCAGCAGATTTGCTGGGTCAATGCCCGCTTTACGGCCATGAGCGGCTACGCCGCCGCCGCCGTGCTGGGCCGCCGCCCCAATCTCCTGCAAGGCGCCGGCACGGCCGAACGCACCCGCGCCACCATTCGGCAGCGATTGCAGCAGGCCCGTCCGTTTGTGGGCACCGTGCTCAACTACCGCCGCAACGGCCAGCCGTACGCCTGCCACGTGCGCATCCGGCCGGTGCACAACGCGGCGGGACTCCTCACCCATTTTCTGGCTTTCGAGCACGAAATTCCTCTTCCTCTTCCCTTATGAATCCTGCTGACCCCCAACTGGCCCGCGCCGAGACGCGCATTTTCAAAGCCGTATTTCCCAACACCACCAACCACTACGACACCCTGTTTGGCGGCACCACGCTGCACATGATGGACGAGGTGGCCTTCATCACGGCCACCCGCTACGCCCGCCTGAAAATGGTGACCGTGTCCTCCGACAAAGTCGACTTCACGCACCCCATCCCCGGCGGCACCCTAGTGGAGCTCATCGGCAACGTGGTGCGGGTGGGCACCACCAGCCTGCAGGTGCGGGTGGAATTGTTCGTCGAGCAGATGTATTCCGAGGACCGGCAGCTCGCCGTCACGGGTCTGTTCACGTTTGTGGCCGTGGACGAGCACCGCCGCCCGATACCCGTCCGGCCCAACGCGCCCGCGGCGCCGATGCCCGGTGCGGAGAGCTGAGCCGGCGCCCGCTCCTTAGCCCAAAGACTTCGTGAAGCCGACTTTAATCTTGAGCTGAAAATCGGCAATTACCTTGAATATTTCTTTTAGCGTGACCTGCTCCACTTTCGTCAGGGTGCTGGGGTCGAGGTAGTTATCGGGCGCCGCGTGGTCGCTGATAATCTGGGCGGCCTGCTTTTTCAGGCGAACGCCCATGAGGTAGTAGTAGGACTGCAGCAGCTCCTGCGCCTCGCGCTCCGTGAACACGCCCAAGGCTTTCAGGGCCTCCAGCCGCTCGCCGGTGTTGGTGGCAAAAATGCGGTACTTGAGGGCGTACATGCGCACCAAATCCACGATGGGCGACATGGTTTTCTTGAGGTTGAAGACCTGCTGCGTGCCGTGGGCGAAGGTGCGGATGTTGCGGAAAAACGTGAGCGGCGGCTCGTACTGTAGCGCGTTCACGGCCATGTAGTGGAAAAACCGGTCCACGGGCTTTTGCAGCTCTACGGCCAGGAATTCGTGCAGCTCGTCCATGATGGTGGCGTCGCCGTAGAGGTAGCGGCAGTCGAAGGAGGCCGCGAACTGCATGCCCGTTTCGGGGTTTGATTCGGTCATCCACTGCACATAATTGCGCTTCCAGTGCGAGAGCGAGTGCGTCCACTTGCCGTTCTTCGCCATGAAGCCGCCCTCGCAGTAGCTGAACCCGATTTCGTGGAGGCGGTCCGACACGATTTCGGCGAAGCGCAGGAAGTAGGCGCGCACCAGCTCGCGCTGTTCGTTGGCCTTGTCTTCGTAAATAATGGCGTTGTCCTGGTCCGTGAGCAGGGTTTGCTCCTTGCGGCCCTCGCTGCCCAGCACCATGTACACGAACTTGGCCGGCGGCGGGCCCAGCTCGCCTATCGTGTCCTCAATCACCCGCAGGGCAATGGTGTCGGAGACGGTGGTGATGACCTGGTTCACGATTTCGGGCTTCACGCCGCGGTTCAGCAGCTGGTACACCATTTCCGGCACCTGTTCCCAGCGGCGCTTCAGCTCCGGCACGGCCTGGGCCTGCTTCACCGACTGGATGAAGATGAACGGCGACTGCGCCTGGTCGTCGGTCAGCAGCTTGTTGCGGCTCAGCATGCCCACGTACTCGCCATCGGTTTCCACCAGCAGGTAGCGGGTTTTAGTCCTGAACATCAACAGAATGGCTTCGTACACAAACGCCCGCGAGCTGATGCTCACCACCGGCGCATCCACAATGGTTTCGACCGGCAGCCGGGCATCGGCCAGGCCGGCCACCACTTTGTCGCGCAGCGTGATGTCGGTGACGTAGCCAATGATGTGGCCGTTTTCGTCGGCATTGGTGATGAAGTAGCAGCTGGTGCGGGCCGCCGCCATGCGCCGGGCCACTTCGTGAATGGGCGTGTAGGCCGCGCACAGCACCACGGGCCGCATTTCAATGGTTTCGAGGCGGCGCGAAAACAGCTGGTCCGACGCCAGGTAGCTGGAGCCGGCGCTGGTGGCGGGCCGCACAAAGTGGGCGTACTCCTCGTTCAGCATCCGCTGCCCGTAGCGCGCCGTGAAGAAATTGAAGAAATTCTCGTAGCCCTGGCACAGGGCCAGAAAATCGCGGCGATGCAGGAAATACACGCGGGTATCGCGCCGGGCCAGTACCGTGCGCAGGGACTTTTTCTTGTTCAGCAGCAGCGAAATGCCGCCGTAGCATTCGCCCCGGCGGCTGTGTTCCACCACGCGGCGGTTCTGCTGGCTGTCGTAGAAAAAGGTCTCGTATTCGCCGTCCACGATAATGTCCAGGCCGCGCAGCTTGGTGGTATCCTGGTGGTAAATGATGCTCTCGCGGGGGTGATGGACTTCTTGCAGGCCCGCGGCCACTTCGGCCAGCACGTCTTCCGGCAAGCGGTCGAAGGGCTTCACGGTGCGGAGAAAATCGAGTGCTGCGGACATGGGATGGCGGGTAATAAGCCGTGTTATGCGGTTGTGTGAACGTCATGCTGAGCGCAGCCGAAGCATCTCGCGTGCCACCACTAATCTAAGCAGTCACGCAAAATTAATCGTATAGTTTTTTCCGACTCGTTTTAGGACGTATTCAATGCGTTGGAGCAAGGTTTGGTCGGATTGGTAGTCTTCC
>NZ_MDZB01000155.1 GCF_001816145.1 Hymenobacter lapidarius
CGGAAGACTACCAATCCGACCAAACCTTGCTCCAACGCATTGAATACGTCCTAAAACGAGTCGGAAAAAACTATACGATTAATTTTGCGTGACTGCTTAATGGAAGAAAATTGCAGTAGTACACGTCATTGGAATGGTCGAGAGCATCAAGTATTTGCTGTTCTGAAATCATGTTTGGAGTCAAATGAGGTTAGCTATTCGGCTTTCTGCTTGAAATACAGTTTGACAATCTGCTTAACCTCATCCACGGTGATTAATTCTTCACGTCCACTCACTCGAATTTGGTCCTCCAAATTCTTCACTTCGCGCAGGCAAGAGAAAAGCGTATCCTTTTCAAATTCGGCTGGTAGTTCTGTAAATCCGGACAGCAGGGTAGCTTTCAGCATGGCTAATCAAGGTTTGTTTGGCCGAATGTAAGACGACCCGTTGAAAGAAGCCTTGTAGCCTCCTTCCCCTTCCAAACCCCAACCCCACCCCCTATCTTTGCCCCCCGCCAACCCCTATCCCCAGCCTCGCCTCATGAAATTCATCGTATCATCCTCCGCGCTGCTTAAGCAGCTGCAAAGCATCAACGGCGTGGTTACGAACAACCCCGTGGTGCCCATTCTGGAGAACTTTCTCTTTGAGATTGAGGCTGGTAAGCTCACCATCACCGCCTCCGACCTGGAGACGAGCATGATTACCGAGCTGCCCGTGGAGGCCCGCGACACCGGCCGCATTGCCGCGCCCGCCCGCATCCTGCTCGACACCCTCAAGAACCTACCCGACCAGCCCGTGACCTTCACGCTGGACGAGGAAACCTACACCATCGAAATCAGCTCGGCCAACGGGCGCTACAAGCTGGCCGGCGAAAACGCCGCCGACTTCCCCCGCGTGCCGGTGGTGAAGGGTTCCTCGCCCATCGAGATGCCGTCGTCGTCACTGGCCCGGGCCATCAACAAAACCATTTTTGCGGTGAGCACCGACGAGTTGCGCCCGGCCATGACCGGCATTCTGGTGCAGCTAGCCGACTCGCAGGTGACCTTCGTGGCCACCGACGGGCACCGCCTGCTGCGCTACCGCCGCCAGGACGTGGGTGCTGGCCAAACCGCCAACCTCATTATCCCGCGCAAAGCCTTCAACCTGCTGAAGGGCACGCTGCCCTCCGAGGCCACGCCGGTGAAGATGGAGTTCAACCAGAGCAACGCCTTTTTCTCCTTCAACCAGATGCGCCTCGTGTGCCGCCTGATTGACGAGCGGTACCCGGACTACGAAAACGTGATTCCGGTGAGCAACCCCAACAAGCTCATCATCAACCGCGCCGAGCTGCTGAATTCGGTGCGCCGCATCAGCATCTACTCCAACAAAACCACCCACCAGGTGCGCCTGCGCCTGGCTGGCTCCGAGCTGGTGGTTTCGGCCGAAGACCTGGACTTCAGCAACGAAGCCAAGGAAACCCTCACCTGCCAGTACGACGGCGAAGACATGGAAATCGGATTCAACGCCCGCTTCCTGCTCGAAATGCTCTCGAACATCGACTCCGAAGAAATCACCCTGGAGCTGAGCACGCCCAACCGCGCCGGCCTGCTGATGCCAACCCAGGCCGATGAGAACGAAAGCATCCTGATGCTGGTGATGCCAGTGATGCTGAACAACTACGTGTAACCAAAACGTTTTACCAGAACGTCATGCTGAGCGCAGCCGAAGCATCTTTACTGCAACACTAAAATTGATTAGTTGCACGGTAGAGATGCTTCGGCTGCGCTCAGTATGGTGTTCCACTATATAGTTTCTAGACACCCATTATGAAAAAATCAGAAATCCGCTTCAGCATTGCCCTCGACGACAATAAAGTACCCGAGGCCATTAGCTGGACGGCCACCGATGCGGGGCCAGACATTCACTTCGCCAAGGCCATTAACATCGCGCTGTGGGACCGGGAACAGGCGGGCACCATGAAAATCGACCTCTGGACCAAGGATATGCCCGTAGACGAGATGAAGCGCTTCGTGGTCGACAACATTGGCTCGATGGCCGAGAACATCGTGACGGCAACCGACGACAAGGAAATGGCCGCCAAAATGCGCGCTCTGTGCAAGGAGCTCTCGGATTACCTGGACAAGCAAGAGCAGAGCAGCTAGGCAGTCGTTCAAGTGTGAAACGGTCGCTCGTTTTCGATTGTCAGCCACGGATTGGCCGTACTACTGCAACCAAAATTTACTCACTAACAGGAGCACCGCTTGCAAGCAAAAAGGCCCCGTAGCACTGCGCGACGGGGCCTTTTTGTGGTTTAATAACCTTGGGGAAAGGAGGCTATTTAGCGCGCATTACGGCCCAGGTTACCAGCTGGGGTATTAGCTGGTTTGGGTTTGGTTGGGGCAATGGTCGCGTCGTTGGCCCGCGCCGGGGTTGGGTTCTGCACGGCGTTGGTCAGCATGATGCTGGCTGACTGCGCGGCGTAGTCTTTATCATACTTGTAATAGGTAGACCGCGAACCGAAGTAGCTACTGTACTGGTCATTACTCAACACGGCCTGCAACTCCTGGTCGCGCTCTTTGCACACGCCGTTGCACTGCTCATCAATGAGTTTCTGGTTGCCGGCGTTTTTGCGCTCGATGGCGGCCATTTTAGCGATTTTCTCCTCGTTGATGGCGCGGAGCTTGGTTGCCTGGTAGTTGTTGAGGCGCAGGTCGCGCACCATCTGATTGCTCAGGCGGTCGGCACGGGCCTCCACCGGGTTTAGACGTGGGGAAGACTGAGTCTTGTCCCGCACCTGCACAGTGGTCGCAACAGAGGCTTGCTGGGCGGAAGCGGCACCGGCCAGGAGAGCCAGAAGCATAGAAGCAAAAGCGGTTTTCGTAGTCATCATGGTAGGGGTTAGATACACTCTTACGCAAGGACCGGGCCAGTTAAGACTGCCTTTGGTCGGACTATTTAAACGCAAAAATGACCGGGCCGGTTCGGAATTGACCACCCAATCTGCCTTTACCGCACGGGCTACCAGTTATTTTTCCACATCATCGACTCCACTGGCCGGTCGGTGCGGTCGTTGTATTTGGCGTTCAGCTTGCGGTTGTAGAACGTGTTGACGTTGCCCTGCACCATGAAATAAATCAGCTGGCCGATGGGCATGTGGCGGTACACCCGGACGGGCATCGACACGCTGATTTCCAGAGTCCAATGGTTGCAGAAACCCACGTCGCCCTTGCCAGCCGTGGCGTGAATGTCGATGCCCAATCGGCCCACGCTGCTCTTGCCTTCGAGGAACGGTACGGTGGCGTGCGTTTCGGTGTACTCCTGCGTCACGCCCAGGTAGAGCTTGCCGGGCTGCAGCACAAATCCTTCGGTTTCCGGGATTTCGAACGTGTCAATTTCGTTGTGCTTGCGGGCATCCAATACCTCGTCGCGGTAGGTGGAGAGGTACTGGCCGAGGTGCACGTCGTAGGAGTTGGTTCCCAGGCAGCTGCGGTCGTAAGGCTCGATGACGATGGTGCCTTTTTCGATTTCCGCGAGAATTTGCTGGTCAGTTAAAATCATGGGAACTGGTGGGGCTGAATTTTTGAAGACGGAATTGCTCGGCAGGTAAAAAATTCAGGCGCTAGTCGTCGTCGTGGGGGCGGTTCGGGCCCCTGGGCTCGTCGTCGTATTCGTCTTCCTCGTACCGGTCTTCGCGCAGGCCCGGCGAGCGGTTGGGCCGCAGGCGGCTCACAAAGCTGCGGGGCTCGGGCTCCGGCTCAGGGTCGGCCGCCAGGTTGTTGATGCGGCGGCTCATGTTCGGCAACACGATGGTCATCAGATAAGCCAGCATCACCACGCTGGTCAGGCTCAGCAGCAGGGTGAAGTAGTCTACCCAGTCGTGGCGCGAGGCCGCACCTGGTGTAGCGTCGTTCTGGCTGGTGAGGGGCTCCTCGTCGTTGCCCGCCGCTAGGCCGGCGGCGGCGTCGTGCGTGGTGAGGGGAGCCGTCACGGCGGCTTCGGGCTCGGCGTCTACATCGGCGGGCGGCACGGCGGCCACGTCTTCGGGCGCACCCGAGGCGTTGAACTGGGCCGTGGCCTGCTGAATGAGGCGCTGCTCGGCCCGCACGAGGGCCACCCGTTCGTCGCGCGGCAGGTTATGAATAAAGAATTCGAAGTTTTTATCCAGCAGCACCGACTTGAGCTGCTTTTCAAACTCGGCCAGGGTGTTGGGGCCTTTGCCGTAGCGGTTTTTGTAGCGCTCGGCCACGCCGTTATAGTTCATAAATAGCTGCTTGAGTCCAGCGTTGTTGCCAAACTCATCGAAGCTGCGGCGGGCCGCCGCGGTGCGCAGCGTAATGGGAAACTTGCCACGGGTAAACGACTTGTCGTACACCGTTTCCATGGTGCGGAAGTTCAGCTCGTCAATGGTTTTGTCGAAGAGGCGCTTGTTGGCTGCCGCGGGCGTTTGGGCATGGCCCAGCTGTGCCAATAGCAGCAGCACAACCAGAAATAACTGTTTTAACATGATACAAAGGTCGCGCAATGTTTCGCGAAGTAAAAATCGAGTCACGCGAAGGCAAAAGTCCTTCGGTGCGCTACCGTGCTGATTACTGCCAGGCGGCCTTTGCGAAACTTAATTTTCAAACTTCGCGCTACTTTGCGCGGTGCGCTTCTACGAGCGACTCGCGGCAGGCCTTGAGATACATTTCTACCAGCTCCTCGCTGATGGCAGTGGACACAAACAGGGCCTCGAACTGCGAAGGCGCCAGGTAGATGCCGCGCTCCAGCATGGCGTGGAAGTAGCGGCCAAACGCGGCGGTGTCGCACTGCTTGGCATCTTCCAAATTGTGCACTGGCTGGCTCGTGAAAAACAGGCTGAACATGGAGCCCACGCGGTTCACGGTATAGTTCAGGCCGAGCTCGGCGGCAATCTGGCGGGTGCCATCGGCCAGGCGGGCGCTGGTGGCCTCCAGGTCGCGGTACAGCTCGGGATGCTCGTGCAGGTAGCGCAGCTGGGCCATGCCGGCGGCGGTGGCCATGGGGTTGCCGGAAAGCGTGCCGGCCTGGTACACTTTACCCGCGGGGGCTACCCAATTCATGATTTCTTCGCGGCCGCCATAAGCACCCACGGGCAGGCCGCCGCCAATGATTTTACCCAGCGTGGTGAGGTCCGGGGTGATTCCGAACAACTCCTGGGCACCGCCAGCAGCCAGCCGGAAGCCGGTCATCACTTCATCAAAAATGAGGACGATGTCGTGGTTGTTGCACAGCGCGCGCAGACCGGCCAGGAAGCCAGTGGCGGGCACTACCAGGCCCATGTTGCCCACAACGGGCTCCAAGATGAGGGCGGCAATCTGGCCGGGGTTGGCCGCAATGAGGGCCTCCACGGCGGGCAAATCGTTGTAGGGAGCGGTGAGGGTGTCCTGGGCCACACCCTGGGTCACGCCGGCCGAGTCGGGCTCGCCCATTGTGAGGGCGCCGCTGCCGGCCGCAATCAAAAAGGCGTCTCCGTGGCCGTGGTAGCAGCCTTCAAATTTGATGATTTTGGCGCGACCGGTGTAGCCGCGCGCCACCCGAACGGCCGACATGCAGGCTTCGGTGCCGGAGTTCACAAGCCGCACTTTTTCGATGCTGGGCACCATGTCCCGAATCAGCTCCGCCATTTCCACTTCGCGGTTGGTGGCGCGCCAAAACTCAGGGAATCGGGCAGGGCCTTGCTCACGGCATCTAGCACCAGCTGCGGCGCGTGACCCAGAATCATCGGCCCCCAGGAGTTGATGAAGTCCACGTAGCGGTTGCCGTCCACGTCGGTCAGCCAGGCGCCCTGGGCGCTTTTCATGAACACCGGCGAGCCGCCCACCGAACGGAAGGCGCGTACCGGGGAGTTTACGCCGCCCGGAATCAGTTTTTTAGCACGTTCAAAAAGGGCCGCGGAGGTAGTAAGATTGAGCATCAAAAAATGAGAATCAGGTTGAATTTAATGAGGGTGCGGGTGCGACGCCCACGTTGCAGGTAAGCCGGAAGCTGTCTCCCACTCACCGCCAAATAGCTGGCAGTAAACAAATGACAAGCACAGCGCGCCGCGCCGAAATGCTACCGGAGCACTTGCAGCTGGAGGCCGCTGAGCTTCACTACGGGCACTACCTGGTTGTCGTGGGCGCCGCCCGAATAGCTTGCGCCTTCGAAAACAGCACCTGGCGTGGGAGCAGCCGTGGCCAGGCTAGCCTGGAACGCCGGGCCGTACTGAAAGAGCGTCGAGCCAAAGTATAACAGCATTTCGAAGCCTTGGTTGGCGTAAAGGGACGGCGGCACGCGCTGGCGTTGCAAATAGAGCTGACGGAACCGGCGGAAACCCGGAGCCGTCTCGTCGTAGTACTTGGGATGGATGAAGTACACGTTCGGCGCGCCCAGCTGCGACAAGTCCAGCCGGGTGTTGTTGAGCCAAGAGCCGGGGCAGAGCAGGGCGGGGCGCTTGGCCAGCGGCTGCAGCTGCAGGGCTTTGAAGGTGGCGGGGCCAGCTTTGCGGTTGTCGGAAAAGACCACCACGTGGCCGGTGTTGGGCAGGTCGAGGCCACTGAAGGCGGCACTCAGGCTCTCATCCACCTCCGAATTGAAACGCCGTAGCTGGCCAATCTGGCCGCCCTGGGCCTCGTAGGCCGCTTTGTAGGCCGTGGCAAAGGCCGCGTCGTCCTTGTTGTCTTCATGCAGAATAACGCCGGGGCGGCCGGCCCCAAAGGCGCTGAGCGCAAACTGCGCGGCTACCCGGCCCTGGGTGGCGGTGCTGGGGCCATAAAGGAAATGCCAGGGGTTATCGAGCACCAAATCACCATCTTCCGACAGCGGGTTGACGCATACTATCTGGTGCTCGCGGGCGTAGCGGGCCAGCAGGCGCGCCCCGGACTTATAGACCGGGCCAATGAGCAAGTCCATGCCGGCCAGTTCGGGCTGGGCCAGCACCTGCTTCAGGGTTAGGGTGTCGGCGCCGGTGTCGTAAGCAAACAGTTGCACCGGGTAGCCGGCGCGCTGCAGGCTGTCCTGGGCCAGGCGCAGGCCGGCGTAGAGGTCCGTCACGAACTGGTTTTTGCGCTGGGTCTGCCAGCTGGGGTCAGCTAGCTCGAAGGGCAGGAGGACGCCCACGTTGTAGCTGGTTTTCCGGGTGGCGCGGGGGCGTGGGGTGTAGCGGGCACGGTCCAGACTGAACTTGCTGATGAGGTCGTCCAGCACCGGGCGGTCGGCGTCGGTGTAGGCGCCGCCGGTCACCAGGCGGTCGGCGTAGGCGCGGGCCAGGGTGGCGTCGTCGGGGTGGCGGCGAAGCAGGCGCAGCCAAGTGTTGCGGTCCTTGATGCGCTGCACGTAGGTCGCCTTCAGGTTTTCGCGTTCCGGGGTCAGCTTTTCGGCTGGTATCAGGGCCAGCGTTTTCAGGGCGGTGTCGAAGTCCTCCTGCTCAAACGACACCTGGCCTTGCAGGAGCAGTACATCCGGCATGTTGGGGTAGGTGGGGTACTCCGTGCGCAGCAGGTTGAGCAGCTGTTCGGCCTCGGGCCACTGCTTGAGGCGGGTAGCCGCCACGGCGCCCAGGTAGGCGGCATCGGCGGCCCGGGCGAAGCGGGCGCCGGGCTGCGCCAGGGGCTCCAGGGTCTTTAGTGCGGCTTCGTAGCGGCCCTGGTCCAGGTGGGCTTTGCCGGTGCGGTAGCGGGTGGGGGCATCGGCGGGGGCGCGGGCGCAGGGGCGGTGGGGCGCGGCTTGGCCGGCGTCTGGGCCAGTGCGGGGCCGGCTAGCAGTAAGCTGGCCATCAACCACCCCAGCAGGGGTTTGGGCAGGGAGAAGGGGAACGTCATTGGACCAGGAAAAAGCTCGCCGCAGTGAAAAGCGACACAAAATTAGCCAAAAAGCAACGGCACGGCACTGGTCACGACCGGCACTACGCAAGGCAGGTGCTGCCGTGTGAGATTATAATACTATTAAAAATGATAGCATCACTTTCATGCCCTTTTGCCTTCGGCTACCTTTGCGCTTCCTTCCGCCATATCCTTTTCACCCCGTTCATGCGGCCTTTCCTGCGCCCCGACCTCAACAACCACTTGTACCTGCGCGACCCCCAGACCACGGACCTGGGTCGCCGGGTGCTGGCCGCCAGCGTGCAGCTGTTCGATGAAATCGGCTTTGAAGCCTTCACGTTTAAAAAACTGGCTACGTTGCTCGGCTCCACGGAGGCCTCGGTTTATCGGTATTTTGAAAACAAGCACCGCCTCCTCACCTACCTGGTGAGCTGGCATTGGTCGTGGCTGCGGTTTCGGATGAGTGTGGCCCTGCACAATGTGTCGGACCCGTGCCAGCGCCTGCACCATGCACTGCGGGCCGTGTGCGAAGCCAGCACCAACGACCCTGCCACGCCTGATTTTGACGAGGCCGCGCTTTACCGCGTGGTGATGGCCGAGGCCAGCAAAGCCTACCTGACCAAGGAAGTGGACGCGGACAACCGCGCGGGCCTGTTTCGCGAATACAAGCGACTGGTGGCCGACTTGGTGGCCGTGATACAGGCAGTAAACCCCGGCTACGCCCATTCGCACGCTTTGGTTAGCACGCTGCTGGAAGCTGCGCGCAACCAGTTTTTCTACGCGCAGCACCTGCCTTCGCTCACCGACCCCGGCGAGAACGTGCGCTGCTTTCTGGAGCACCTGGCGCTGGCTGCGCTCGCGGCTCCAACGGCGGCAGCAACCACTGCCGCCGCCAGCGACGCCGGACCGCCACCCGTGCCACTGGCCTGACCGGCTATCAATACCCGCACTTTGGTTGTTGTGCACCTATTCAATACTCCCTTACGGCTCTTTCTTCTGTTATATGTCTGATTCTTCATCGCTCTCGCCCGTTCAGCGCCTGTTTCGGCTGCTGGCAGCTGAGCGGCGCGACATCACCTACCTCTACGTGTACGCCACGCTGGCCGGCATCATCAGCCTGAGCTTGCCGCTGGGGGTGCAGTCCGTCATTGGCTTCGTGAGCAGCGGGGCCGTGAGCACCTCGTTGGTGGTGCTCATCGGGATGATTGTACTGGGCACGGCCTTGGTTGGCGGGCTGCAAATCATGCAGATACACCTGGTGGAGTTCATTCAGCAGCGGCTGATGGCGCGGGTGGCCCTGGACTTTGCCGTGCGCCTGCCGCGGGTGCGGGCCGAGGCCCTGGAGGGCGAATACCTGCCCGAGCTGATGAACCGGCTGTTCGACGTGCCCACCCTGCAAAAGGGCCTGGCCACGATGCTCATCGAATTTTCGGCGGCCGGGCTGCAAATCCTGTTCGGGCTGGTGCTGCTTTCGTTTTACCACCCCATTTTCATTGCCTTCGGCCTGCTGCTGGTGGGGCTGCTCTATGCCCTGATAGCGGTGACGGGCTCGCGGGGGCTGCGCACCAGCATCGCCGAGAGCAAGTACAAGTACCAGGTAGTGGCCTGGCTGGAAGACGTGTCGCGCACGGTGGGCAGCTTCCGGCTGCCGGCCCGGCAGGGGCTGGCCTTGAGCCGCACCGACGACCTGCTAAACGGCCACTTGGCGGCCCGCAATGACCACTTCGCGGTGCTCATTACCCAATCGTGGGGCTTCGTGCTGTTCAAGACGCTGGTGACGGCCGCGTTGCTGGGCATCGGGTGCTGGCTGCTGATTGACAAACAGCTGAACATTGGCCAGTTTGTAGCGGCCGAAATCGTCATCATCCTCACCATTGGGGCCATCGAGAAGCTCATCCTCAAAATCGACGTGGTGTACGACGCCCTCACGGCCCTGGACAAAATTGGCCACGTGCTGGACCTGGAGGTGGTGCCCCCCGGCGCGGGCATCGCCACCCTGCCGGCCGAGGCCCGCACCGGCCTGGCCGTGAGCGTGCGCGGGCTTACCTACCGCTACCCCAAAGCCACGCGCGCCGTACTCGACCAGGTGTCGTTTGCGCTGGCTGCGGGCGACCACCTGGCCCTGGTGGGCACCGACGGCTCGGGCAAAACCACCCTCTTGCGCCTCATGGCGGGCCTGCTGGGCGGCTACACCGGTCAGGTCGTGTACGGGGGCATGTCGCTGGTCGACCTCAGCCCCGACACGCTGGCCGCGGCCGTGGGCGACAGCCTGGCCCACCAGCACCTGTTCTCGGGCACGGTGCTCGAAAACATCACCCTGAACCAAGCTCACCTCACGGCCACCGACGCGGCTTGGGCCATCGGCTTGGTGGGGTTGCACGACGAGCTCTACGCCCGTCCCGACGGTTTGCAGACCCGCGTGGGGCCGGGCTACTCGCTGGGCTCGGGGGCCACGCAGAAGCTGCTGCTGGCCCGGGCCCTGGTGGGGCGGCCGCGCCTGCTGCTGCTCGACACGCTGCTGCCCGCTGCCTCGCTGGCCGAGCGGGTGCGGGTGCTGCGCCGCCTGCTGGCCCCTGACCTTCCCTGGACCGTGGTGCTGGCCACCACCCAGCCCGAGCTGCTGGCCCTGCTGCCCCGGGTGGCCATTCTGGAAGAAGGCCGCCTGGTGGCCGAAGGCCAACGGGAAGACCTGCAGGAAACCCCGGCGTATCGCGCGTTGATGGGCCAGGATGCGAGCTAGCACGGCCCCTGCCCCGGTCGCGATGTTGTTTTTAACCGAATAGTCCCCCACCCCGCATGCCTTTTGCCGAACACCCCAATCCCGAAACCCACCCCGACGCCAAGCGCTTCACGGCGTTTACGCGGGTGCGCACCCCGCGCTCGGGCCGCACCCTGGCCCGTTGGGCCGCGGGCCTCGGCCTGCTGGTGCTGGCCTGTGGGTTTTTGCCCTGGACGCAAAACATCCGCTCAACCGGCAAGCTCACCACCCTGCGCCCCCAGGACCGGCCCCAAACCGTGCCCAGCACCATTGGCGGGCGCATCAAGACGTGGCGGGTACAGGAAGGGCAGCTGGTGCAGAAAGGCGACACGCTGGCCGAAATCGTCGAAATCAAGGACAAGTACTTCGACCCCGAACTGATAGAGCGCACCCGCGAGCAGCTGCAAGCCAAAATAAACAGCCTGCGCGAGAACACGGCCAAAACCGGCGCCCTCGGCAACCAGCAGGCGGCCCTGCGCAACGCCCTGCAGGCCAGCCTGGCCAAGGCCCGCAACAAGGTGAAGCAGGCCGCCCTCAAAATTCGCTCGGACCAGGCCGATTTGGTGGCGGCCCAGGCCGACTACGCCATCGCCCAGCGCCAGCAGGAGCGCCAGGAGTACCTCTACAAGCAGGGCCTCAAAAGCCTGACCGAGCTGGAGCAGCGCCGCCTCAAGTTTCAGGAAAGCACCGCCAAGCTGCAGGCCGTGCGCAACAAGCTGGCCGCCGCGCAGCAGGACGCCCTCAACGCCAACCTGGAGCTGACCTCGCTCGATGCCGACTACGCCGACAAGCTGGCCAAGAGCGAAAGCGACCGACGCTCGGCCACGGGCTACCAGTTCGACACCGAAGGCCAGATTGCGAAAATGAAAAACGAGCTGGCCAACCTCAGCATCCGGGCCGGGTTCTACTTCATCAAGGCGCCCCAAACGGGCTACGTAGTGCGCGCCCTCAAGCAGGGCGAGGGCGAGATTGTGAAGGAAGGCGAAGACCTGATAACGATGATGCCCGCCAACCCGCGCCTGGCCGCCGAGCTGTACGTGAAGCCCATGGACATTCCGCTGCTGCGGGTGGGCCGGCGGGTGCGGCTGCAGTTCGACGGCTGGCCGGCGCTGGTGTTCACGGGCTGGCCGGGCAGCAGCTTCGGCACCTTCGGCGGCGTGGTACAGGTGATTGACAACATCGACAGCCAGGGGCAATACCGCATTCTGGTGACGCACGAGCCCGGCACCGAGGCCTGGCCGGCGCCGCTGCGCGTGGGCTCGGGCGTGTACGGCTGGGCCCTGCTCGACGACGTGCCGGTGTGGTACGAGCTGTGGCGGCAAATCAACGGCTTCCCGCCCGACTACGTGGGCGACGTAACGGCCTACCCCGCCGGCCAGCCCACCAAGGGCGGCAAAGGCGGCGACCAGAAAAAGACCAACGTGAGCAGTGATGAAGAATAGCGCGGCAGAGGGTGCCGGCGGGGCCTGGGCCCCCAGTTCTGCTGCCGAAGGGGCGGGCCGGCCAAGGAAAGCGCCCAGGGTAAAACGATGCATAAGCGGGCAGGAAAGAATTGGTGGAAGCCGGGCAATGGGAACGGGCTCAAAAATCAAGCCCACCTTTGCAACAAATTACAC
>NZ_MDZB01000156.1 GCF_001816145.1 Hymenobacter lapidarius
GAAACCAGCGTCGGCAACTGGCTGGCCTGGCACTGGCTGGCCTTTGTCGTCCTCTTTTTGCGAAAAATCAACCCAAAACCGACTTTCTAAACAGCTTCTCTATCTACTGACCCGTGATACTGCCGTCGCACGAGCTTTTTTCGTTGCACCAACACTAGTTTCCGTGACCGTTACCCCCCCGAAACACTTCCCCATTCCTATCGCCTATTCGCCCCGCTGGCGTGGCCTCTGGCTGCTGGCGCTGCCCCTGCTGCTGGCCGGCTGCGTGAGCACCAAATCTCCCTACAACCGCGACCAGGTGGCCCGGCGCCTCAAGGCGCGCAGCGGCTACGAACTGGGTGCCGCCCGCACCGCCAACGCCCCGGCCCCCGCGCTGCCCAACCTGCAGGACGGCCTCAGCGAGGACGAAACCGTGAGCCTGGCCCTCACCCGCAACCCCGCCTTTCAGGCCGACCTGAGCGCCCTGGCGCTGGCCCAGGCCGACTTGCAGGACGCCGGCCTGCTGGCCAACCCCGTGCTGACGGGCGTGACGGCCTACGGCACGTCGCCCGTGTTCCTGGCCCTGAACTTCGCCTCCGACCTGCTCTGGCAGCGGCCCGGCCGGGTGGGCGCCGCCCAACTCGAAACCCAGCGCGTGGCCGAAAGCCTGGTGAGCCGCGGCCTCCTCGTGAGCCGCGACGCCCAGGTGTCCTACACCGACATTACCCTGACCGATGAGCGGCTGCGCATTGCCCGCGAGGCCATTACGATGCGGGCCGAAGTGGCGCGCATCGTGCGCGCCCGCTTCCGGGTGGGCGAAGCCAGCGAGCTGGAAACCGTGGCCCCCAGCGCCGACTCGCTGCGGGCCGTGGACGACTTCTACCGCGCCCGCCGCGACGCCCAGGTGGCCCGCCTGCGCCTGTTCGCCACCCTGGGCCTGGATTCGATGAATGCCGATTCCGTGCGGTTCACGGCCGCTCCCGCGTCGGCTACCACGGTGCCGCCGCTGCGCACGCTGCTGGATTCGGCCTACGCCGCCCGGCCCGACTTATGGGCCGCTCGCATCGGCATCGAGGGCATAGCCAAGCGGCTGAGGTGGGAACGGAGCCAGGTGTTTTCCTTCGTGCTCTCGCTGAATGCCCGCCTTAATGACCCCAAGCCCGTGAGCCTGGCCCCCGGCGCGGCCATCGGCCTGCCCATCTTCAACCGCAACCAGGGCCGCATCTCGCGGGTGAAGGCCGAGCTGGAACAAGCCTCCTGGCAGTACCTGGCCCTGCGCCAGACCGTGGGCCTGGACGTGCGCGAAGCCTACGCCCAGTACGAGCAGGCCACCCAGAGCATGGCGCTGTGGGAGCGGAGCTACCTGCCCAGCCTAAGCGACGCCCTGCGCCGCTCCACCAACGCCTTCGTCAACGGCGACTTCCCCTACATGCAGGCGGCCGAAACCACCCGCCAGCTGCTCGACGCCCGCCAGCGCGCCGCCGACGCCCGCGCTGACCAGCGCCGCGCCCTAGCCCGGCTGCGCTACGCCGTGGGCGGCCGCTTCTAACCCTTCGCAATCTTCCTCTTATGTCCTTCCCCAAGTTCGCATCAACCCTGCTGGTGGCCTCCCGCTACCTGGTGCTGACGGCCTTGCTCGGCAGCGCGGCCGCCTGCGGCAAAGCCGAAAAGCCCAAAGCCGTGAGCCCCGCCGAGGTCGAAAACCCGGTCAAGGAGTCCGACCTGACCACCGTGACCATCACCGCCGACGCGGAAAAGCGCTTGGGCATCAAAACCGTGGCTGTTAAAACCGACAACGTGCAGGCCACGCGGGAGGTGGGTGGCGAGATTCAGGCCGTGCCGGGCCAGGCGGTGGCCATTGTGGCGCCCGTGCAGGGCACGCTGCGCGGCGGGGCCGGCCTCACGGCCGGCCAGCGCGTGCGGCAGGGCCAGACGCTCTACCAGCTGGTGCCGCTGCCCGCCGAGCGCGACCTCCTCACCCTCAACCAGGGCACGGCCCAGGCCCGCACCCAGCTGCAAGTAGCCCAGGCCCGCCTGCAACGGGCCGATGCCCTGCTGGCCGACCGCGCCGGCAGCGTGCGCGCCCGCGACGATGCCCGCGCCGACGTGGCCCTGGCCCAGCGCGGGCTGGCCGATGCCCGCGCCCGCCAGGGTGCCGCGAATGGCAATACCGGCGGAGGACAGGCCCTGCCCATCAAAGCTCCGCTCAGCGGGGTAGTGCAGCGCGTCAACGTGGCCCCCGGCTCGGTGGTGACGGCCAACACGGTGCTGCTGGAATTGGCCGCGCTCAACAAGGTGTGGGTGCGCGTGCCGCTGTTCGTGGGCGACCTGCGCCGGCTGGGTAAGAACCAGGCGGTGACCGTGCGGCCCCTAAACGGCGGCGCGGCCCGCCAAGCCCGGCCGGTGGAAGCGCCCACCATCGGCGGCACGGCCGGCACGGCCACGGCCGACGTGTTTTATGAGATTGACAACAACGACGAGGCCTTCCGCCCCGGCGAGCGGGTGGCCGTGGACGTGCCGCTGGGCAACGCGGCCAGCGGCGCCACGAATGGCGCCACAGGAGCCGCGGCCAGCACGCCGGCGTTGACCATCCCGGCTGCCGCGCTGCTCTACGACGCCTCGGGCGGGCAGTGGGTGTACGTGCGCACCAAACCCCTGCAGTACACCCGCCTGCGGGTGGAAGTGCAGCGGGCAGTGGGCGACCAAATCGTCATCTCCCGGGGCGTGAAAGCCGGCGCGGAAGTCGTGACCGACGGCGCGGCAGAACTATTTGGCACCGAATTCGGCGGCAGCCATTAATTCACTGGCTTGAACCCCAAAGCAAAAAGAACGTCATGCTGAGCGTAGCCGAAGCAGCTCGCGCGGGGTAGTAACTCAATCGTGAGGACGGGGCGAGCGAGATGCTTCGGCTACGCTCAGCATGACGGCCTATCATATAATAAAGCTTTAGAAACCAGCGGAATGAAGTGGATAATAGAATCGGCGCTGCGGCTGCGGCTGGTGGTCGTCATCTTGTTTGGCGTGCTGCTGGTGGCGGGCCTGCAGGTGGTGCGCAATACGCCGCTGGATGTATTTCCCGAGTTCGCGCCGCCCTACGTGGAGGTGCAGACCGAAGCGCCCGGCCTGAGCACGGCCGAGGTGGAAGCTCTGGTGAGCGTGCCGCTGGAAAATGCCCTGAACGGCACGCCCGACGTCAAGAAAATCCGGTCCAAGTCGGTGCTGGGGTTGTCGTCGGTGGTGCTGTATTTCCCGCAGGGCATCGACATCAACAACGCCCGGCAGGCGGTGCAGGAGCGGCTGGCGCGGGTGGCGCCCACGCTGCCCGGCGTGGCCCGGCCCCCGGTGATGCTCTCGCCGCTCTCGTCCACGAGCCGGGTGCTGAAAATCGGCATTACCTCGGATAGCCTCACGCAGGTGGAAATGACCACGCTGGCCCGCTGGAGCATCCGTCCGCGCCTGATGGCCGTGCCCGGCGTGGCCAACGTGGCCATCTGGGGCCAGCGCGACCGGCAGCTGCAGGTGCTGGTGAACCCCGAGCAGCTGCGCACCCTGGGCCTCACGCTGGCCGAGGTGGAAAAGGCCGCGGCCGACGCCACCACGCTGGCCGGCGGCGGCTTCATCGACTCGCCCAACCAGCGCCTGGCCGTGTCGCAAACCTCGGCTATCCAGACCGCTGCCGATTTGGCCCAGATGCCCGTGGCGTTTCGCAACGGCGTGAGCCTGAAGCTGGGCGAGGTGGCGCAGGTGGTAGAGGGCTTCCCCGCGCCCATCGGCGACGCCGTGATTAACGACGTTCCCGGCCTGCTGCTCATCGTGGAAAAGCAGCCCGGCGCCAACACCCTGGAAGTGACCCGGCAGGTGGAAGCAGCCCTGAACGCCATGCGGCCCGGCCTGAAAGGACTGGAAATCGACTCGACCATTTTCCGGCCCGCGACCTTCATCGAGATGTCGCTGAGCAACCTCAACAAGTCGCTGCTCATCGGCTGCGTGCTGGTGGTGCTGGTGCTGCTGTTTTTCCTCTATGAGTGGCGCACGGCCCTGATTAGCGCCCTGGCGCTGCCCACGTCGCTGATTGCGGCGGCGCTGGCGCTGCGCTACTCCGGTAAAACCATTGACACGATGGTGCTGGCCGGCCTCATTATCGCGCTGGGCGAAGTGGTGGACGACGCCATCATCGACGTGGAGAACATCATGCGCCGGCTGCAGCTGAACAAGGAAGCGGGCTCGCCCAAAACGGCGTTTGCGGTGGTGTACGAGGCCTCAATGGAAGTGCGCTCGGCCGTGATTTACGGCTCGGTTATCGTGGCGCTGGTGCTGCTGCCCATCTTCCTGCTGCCGGGCTTGTCGGGGGCGTTTTTCCAGCCGCTGGCCTTTGCCTACGTGCTGGCCATCCTGGCCTCGCTGTTTGTGGCCCTCACCCTGACGCCCGCGCTGGCGCTGCTGCTGCTGCCCAAAGCAGCGGAGAAGCAGGCGAAGGACGCGCCGGTGGTGGCCTGGCTCAAGCGGCACTACGCCCGGCTGCTCTCCCCCCTGCTGGCCCGGCCCAGGCGCGTGGCCTGGTCGCTGACCGGCGTGGCCGTGGTGTCGATGCTGCTGGTGCCGTTTTTCGGCCAGGAATTCCTGCCCAACTTCAAGGAATACGACTTTCTAATGCACTGGGTGGAGAAGCCCGGCACGTCCTTGCAGGCCATGTCGCGCATCACGGTGCGGGCCAGCAAGGAACTGCGCGCCATTCCGGGCGTGCGCAACTTCGGCGCCCACATCGGCCGGGCCGAGGTGGCCGACGAGGTGGTGGGCCCGAACTTCACCGAGCTGTGGATTTCCGTCGACCCCAAGGTGGACTACGAAGCCACGGTGGCCAAAATCCAGACCGTGGTGGACGGCTACCCCGGCCTATACCGCGACCTGCTGACCTACCTGCGCGAGCGTATCAAGGAAGTCCTCACCGGCACTTCGGCCACCATCGTGGTCCGCATCTTCGGCCCCGACCTCGACCAGCTCTACACCAAAGCCAAGGAAGTGGGCGCCAAGCTGGAAGGCGTGGAGGGCGTGGTCGACCTGAAAGTGCAGCAGCAAACCCTGGTGCCGCAGATTCAGGTGAAGATTAAGCCCGAGGCGGCGGCCCGCTTTGGCCTGAACCCGGGCACCGTGCTCCAGGCCATCAGCACGCTGGTGAAGGGGCGCAAGGTGGGCGAAATCTACCAGGAGCAGAAGATTTTCGACGTGGCCGTATGGGGCCAGCCGGCGGTGCGCGCCGACTTCGGGGCCGTGCGCGAGCTGCTCATCGGCCTGCCCGGCGGCGGGGCCGTGCCCCTCAAGGAAGTGGCCAACGCACGCATCGTGCCCACGCCCAATGAAATTACCCGCGAAGCCTCCTCCCGCCGCATCGACGTGACGCTCAATGTGCGCGGCCGCGACCTGGGCTCGGTGGCCCGCGACGTGCAGGCGCAGGTCGACGGCGTGGCCTTCGGCAACGGCTACCACCCCGAAATTCTGGGCGAGTACGCCGAGCGGCAGGCCTCGCAGAACCGCATGTTGAGTCTGGTGCTGCTCTCGCTCGTTGGCATTTTCCTGGTGCTCTACACCGACTTCGGCACCGTGCGCCTGGCCACCTTGGGGCTGCTGAGCCTGTTTTTCGCCGTGTCGGGCTGTTTGCTGGCGGCGTTTCTCACGGGCGGGGTGCTGTCGCTGGGTTCCATCGTGGGCTTTATCACCGTGCTCGGCGTGGCGGCCCGCAACAGCATCATGCTGGTCAGCCACTACCAGCATTTGGAGCGCGAGGAGGGCATGCCGTTCGGCAAAGAGCTGATTATCCGCGGTTCGCTGGAGCGGGTGTCGCCCATCATCATGACGGCCCTGACTTCGGTGCTGGCCCTGCTGCCCATCATCCTGGCCGGCAACGAGCCGGGCTCGGAAATCGAGCACCCCATGTCGGTGGTCATTCTGGGCGGCGTGGTCACGTCCACGGTGCTCAACCTGCTGGGCATGCCAGCGCTGTACTGGGCCTTCGGGCGCAAGGCGGGTGCTGAGCTGGTGACACCTGAGCCAGCTGTTTCCTAACTGAGAGGACTGTATCTCTCCTACCCGTTAATGAGGCCGCAGCATAACCGAAGATATGCAGCCGAGCCAGCAGCGCGAACAGTGTAGTTCGCGCTGCTGGCTCGGCTGCATATCAAGCATACAGTAGAATCGATAAGCCGGGGAGACAACTAGCGCACCAGCTTTTCGGGCCATTCCAATACGCCTCCGATTAAGTTGGAGATATACACGAAACTGGCTTGGGTGAGCTGATTGGCAGCCCTGGTTGAGCGGGCCCCGCTGCGGCAGTACACGTAGGTGGGGCGGGTTTTGTCGAGCGCCGCCACGCGCTGGGCAAAGTCGGGCGCAGTTACGTCGATGTTGACTGCGCCGGGCAGGTGGCCGCCGGCAAACTCGTCGGGTCGGCGCACGTCCAGCAGCAGCACCCCCTTTTGGCTCATGGCTTCCGAAAACTGGGCGGGCGTAAGGTTTTTGTAGGCAGTCGCAGGACCCTGGAAGAGAGCAAACAGGGCGAAGAGGGGAAGCAGCAACGTGAAATAGGACATGGGAAATAAAAAAAGCGGCGGGGCAGGCAGCGGGTTATCTGTTGAGGCAAGGCCATGCCTGCCCGCCGGGGTAATGGTGAAAGGGAGTTAATTGAAAAGGCTTTACGGCCCTGCCTAAGTTCATTACTTCAGTGGTGGACAGCGTCAGGGCCAGCGGGCGCGCCTACGGATGACGGCAGCAGCTGGCGCAACTTACCACCACCGGCTTTCCTCAGCCCGGTACACGGAGTAAGAAATAGATTGACGACCTTGCGGCGCCTTATTCAATCGGGGTCTGAAAAACAGCGTCCGGAGCCCAAAGGCAGCACACCAAAGCCGGGCGCTTCGGCGGCCAGCCCCGGGCCCAGCCGCCGAGCAAGGTTGACCGTGCACGGTTTTTTGGTGTAAAATTTCTGTGATTTCTTCTTTACGCCTCTGTTTTGTCAACGCCGCGGGGGCCGTTGGCTTTGTGCCCGACCAGTACGTGTACCTGCACTGCACCGGCACGTCCACGAGCAGCGCCGAGCCTGCGGGGGCCGGGGCCAGGGTGCGCGCCATTTACTAGCTTCCTTACCACTCACCCATGAATCTGCCTCTTTTCCGGTGGCTGCGCATGCGCTTCGACCTTTCCCACGATATGGCCGACCCGGCCGACATTGTGGCCGATGTAAAGGAAGGCATGTCGTTTCGGGGCACCAACCTGTGGGTGCTCATCTTTGCTATTCTGGTGGCTTCGGTGGGGTTGAACGTCAACTCCACGGCCGTTATCATCGGGGCCATGCTCATCTCCCCGCTGATGGGGCCCATCGTGGGCATCGGTTTCGGAGCGGCCACGGTCGAAATCGACCTGATTCGGCGCGGCCTTAAGAACCTGCTTTTTGCGGCTGGTGTCAGCTTGCTGGTGTCGGCCCTGTATTTCCGGCTCACGCCCCTCACCGACGCCGGCTCCGAATTGCTGAGCCGCACCCAGCCCACTACCTGGGACGTGCTCATTGCCCTGTTTGGCGGGGCAGCCGGGGCCGTGGGCCTCACCCGGCGCGAGCGGGGCAACACGGTGCCCGGCGTGGCCATTGCCACTGCGCTCATGCCGCCGCTGTGCACGGCCGGCTACGGGCTGGCCACGGCGCACTGGTCGTTTATGCTAGGAGCACTGTACCTTTTTTTTATCAACTGCGTGTTCATCAGCCTGGCTACGTTTCTGGTCAGCCGCATTTTGCCCCTGCCCCACCACACCTTCGTTAGTCGGCCGCAGGCGCGGCGGGTGCAGCTCATCATCTGGGCCATGGCCCTGCTCACGGGCGGGCCCAGCGTCTACCTGGCGGCGCGCATTGTGCAGCGCACGGTGTTTGTGCACAGTGCCCAGCAGTTTATTGACGAGCAGCTGAACCTGCCCGGCTCCTACGTGGTCACGCGCCGCATCGAAGCCGAAAAAAATACCATCAACGTGCTGCTGGCGGGCCAGCGTCTCACGCGGGCCCAGCTGCGAAAAGCCCGCGCCACGCTGCCCCGCTACCGGCTGCTGGAGTCAAAGCTGGTGGTGCGCCAGGGCCTAGCGCAGCTCGATTCGGCCGACGCCCAGACCATGCGCATCAGCCTGCTGGAAGACGTGCGGAGCCGCAACGAGCAAACCCTGGCCAGCTACGATGCCCGCCTGGCCCAGCTCCAGCAGATGCTTGCCCAGTACGACAGCCCGGACCTGACGGGACTGCCCGCCGCGCCGGCGCTACTGAGCGAGGTGCAGGCTGAGCACCCCACCGTGCGCCAGCTGGGCCTGAGCCGCCTGGTGCAGCCCGCCGCCGACTCGCTGCGGGCCGACACCACGGTAATCGTGGCCGTGCGCACGGTGGGGAAGCTGCCAGCCGACGAGCAGCTGCGGCTGCGCCGGTGGCTGCAAGTGCGCGCCGGCAAACGACGGGTGGTGCAGCTGCTGGTGCAGCCCGCTTCCAAAATGTAATGCCGGCCGAAAGAGGCCAATGCTTTCGGAATTCACGGCCCGGCCGTTGTCTTTCAATAAGCTCAACCATTCCGGCGGAGGGAGGGACGCTGCCGCTGCCTTCTTGCTATTGATAAATACTTTTGAAAATCAGGTGTGTTTTCGAACAAGCTTATTCATCGGCCGGTCATGCTTCGACTGTGCGACTGCCCGGTGAGCACGACACCCTAAACAATAATTTTCAAGTCTGCAACTAGCTTCAATGCTACCATTATGCCCTGCTACATTCCTACGTACTGCCCTGAGCAGGTTGCTGTTTGCGTTCAGTTTATGGGCTAGCCTATGCGCCCCAGCCCTGGCCCAAATACCCGCCCCGACTCGCTGCGGCGCACTGCCCGCGGCTACCCCGTGGTGCCGCACCGGGATACGCTGTTACTGGTGTACACCAAGCTGGGGCCGTTTTCGCCCCGCGAGCGGGCCGCACTCATTGCGGAGAAAGTGCGCCGCCTGGAAGCCGACGTACGCTTTCAAGCCGATTCGCTGCAGCTCTACCCCTCAGAGCAGACCATTGACCTGATGTATGGCGAGCTGGTGGTGCAGAGCATTTCTGAGAACGATGCGCTGTGGATGAGCACGCCGCGCGACTCGCTGGCCCGCCAGTACCGGGCGCGCATCGTGCAGGCCGTGGCGGCCGCGCTGCAGTCGGAAGAAGTAATGCCGGAGCCCACGCCCTTTGTACTGCAAACCAGCCTCGACGATTTTAACGTCAGCTACCAGCTCAACGCCTACACCCGCGAGGCCAGCCGGCAGGCCGCTATCTACTCGCGCATTCACCAGCACATTCAGGACCAGTTCAACGCGGCCGGGGTCGAAATTATGTCGCCCCACTACCGCGCCGCGCGCGACGGCAGCCACACCACCGTTCCGGCCGACTACCTGCCCCCGGGTTACCAGGCGCCACCGTTTCGGGTAGAGCGGCCGGAATAGTTAAAACGCTTGGGCTAGTACCAAAAGGCATTCTTGTTTGTCTTGTATCTTCTTCAAAAACCAGCAAGGCCATGCCTTCCGCTTTGGTCTGCGCCAGGGCTTTATTGCGCCTGTTCTTCGCCACATCCAACCCCGGCTCACTATTCAGCCGTAGGACAGGCATTTTCCTCTACGTTCCTGCATGACCGATATCCAACGCGCGTTCACCCTTTTATCCGGCAAGCTGGTGCGCTGGCTGCAGCAGTTTATTCTGCTGCTGCCCAACCTGCTCATTGCCCTGGTAATCCTCGTGGCGACGTGGTATTTGGCGCGGCTGGTGCGGCAGCTCAGCGTGCGGGTACTGCCGCGCATGTCGCAGCACGCTACCCTCAACAACCTGGTGAGTACCACCGCCTACGTGGGCGTGCTGCTGCTGGGGGTGTTTTTTACCCTGGAAGTGCTGCAGCTGGAGAAAACCGTGACCTCGCTGCTGGCCGGCGTGGGCATCATTGGCTTGGCGCTGGGCTTTGCGTTTCAGGACATTGCGGCCAATTTCATCAGCGGCGTCATCATCGCGGTGCAGCGCCCTTTCATTGTGGGCGACGTCATTGAAACCGACAAGTTTTTCGGCACCATCGAGAGCATTAACCTGCGCACCCTCGATTTGCGGCAGGTGACCGGCGAGCTGGTGCGCGTGCCCAATCGCAAGGTGGTGGAAAGCGCCGTGACCAACTACAGCGTGACCACCCAACGCCGCGTGGACCTGGAATGCGGCGTGGGCTACGATTCTGACCTGGAGCAGGTGCGCGACACGGTGCTGGCCGCCATGCACGACTTCCCGAACCTGGTGCCCGGCCGGCCGGTGGAGGTCATGTTCACGGGTTTCGGCGACAGCGCCATCACGTTTAAGCTACGCTTTTGGATTCCCTACCAGAAGCAGGTGGAGTACGTGGGGGCCAAAAGCGAGGCCGTCATGCGTGTCAAGCGCGCCTTCGATGCGGCCGGCATCGTTATTCCCTTCCCCATCCGCACCCTGGACGTGTCGCCCGCGTTGCTCGACCAGCTCAGCCAGCGCCTGCCGCCGCCACCGACGCCTCCGGACCAGTAGAACAGCCCCGCAGCCGGCTACCCAAACCGCAGTAGTAGAACCCTCTTATCTTTTCGCATGGATTTATTTACCCTGATTACATTACTCATTGTGGTATCGGCCCTGTTTGCCTACCTCAATACCCGGTTTCTGAAGCTGCCCGATGCCATTGGCATCATGGTGGTATCCCTGGCCTTTTCGCTGGTAATACTGGGGCTGGGCGCCATGCAGCCCACTTGGTTTACCCTCACGCGCGAGACCGTGGCCAGCATCGACTTCGACCGGGTACTGTTCGACGTGATGCTGAGCCTGCTGCTCTTCGCCGGCGCCTTTCACACCGACGCGGCCCAGCTGCGCGTGGAGCGCCGCTCGGTGATGCTATTCTCCTTCGTAGGCGTATTGCTGAGCACGTTTCTCATTGGCACGGGGCTGTATTACATCAGCCACTGGCTGGGCTTTGAGATGGGCTACGCCATGTGCCTGCTGTTTGGGGCGCTTATTTCGCCCACCGACCCCATTGCCGTGCTAGGCATTCTGGCCCGCCTCAAGCTGCCGGAAAGCGTGAAATTGAACATCGTGGGCGAGTCGCTTTTCAACGACGGCGTGGGGGTGGTGGTGTTTGCCACCATCTACCGCATTGTGTTGGGGGGGCCCGACAGCATTGGGGCGGGCGGCATTGCGCTGCTCTTTTTGCAGGAAGCCGGCGGCGGGGTGCTCTTCGGCTTGGTGCTGGGCTACGTCCTCTACCGGCTGCTGCGCTCCATCAACCACTACCAGACCGAGGTGATTCTGACCCTGGCCGCCGTGATGGGCGGCTACCTACTGGCCCAGCGGCTGCACGTATCGGGCCCGCTGGCCATGGTGGTGGCGGGCCTGCTCGTGGGCGACCGGGCCCGGCAGGACGCCATGAGCCACCAGACGGAGGAGTATGTAGACAAGTTCTGGGAACTCATTGACGCGATTCTCAATGCCCTGCTGTTTGTACTCATCGGCGTGGAGCTGCTGGTTATCCAGCTCGATGACTCGTATTGGGTTATCAGCGGCGTATCCATTGTGCTGGTGCTGCTGGCCCGCTACATTGCCGTGTGGCTGCCCTACCGGCTGGCCCGCCGCTGGCTCACGCTCGACAGCAAAGCGCCCATCATGCTGACCTGGGGCGGGCTGCGCGGCGGTATTTCGGTGGCGCTGGCGCTATCCATCAGCAACGAAGTACCCTACAAAAGCCTCATCGTGGCCATTACCTACGCCGTGGTGGTGTTCTCCGTCATCGGGCAGGGCCTCACGCTGGAGCGCCTCATCCGGCGGCTCTACCCAGACGGCGCCGCCGAGCCGGAGGACAAGCCCCAGTAATCATTGGCCCACGCCACTGGTATACGCCACAGGCCAATCAGTTTAGAACCTATCCGAATAGGGATTAAGGAAGTGGTACTTTAGCGGCATGGCCACGACCCAAGAATTCACGATTTCCGATACGCTCTGGATGCGCCTCTCGC
>NZ_MDZB01000157.1 GCF_001816145.1 Hymenobacter lapidarius
GGGCCCTCGCCTCGCGTTACGAGAAGAACGCCAGTACCTTTCTGGCAATGGTCACGCTAGGAGCCATCCTGATGTGGCTTTAATTGTTCACACGTCCTAACTCAGTCGTTGGGATTAGTGGTGGCACGCGAGATGCTTCGGCTGCGCTCAGCATGACGTTATTCTTCATTTCCTATTCACATTAATAGCCCCTTTCCCTACTGCTCAAACCTCTCCCCCCATCACCTTCCCATACGCCCACTGCACGTCGCCACAGCCGGGCAGCAGGTCGCGCCACTCGGTGCCCAGCGCGCGGCGGTAGTGCCACACCAGATACCCCACACTGGCGGTGTAGGAGGCCGACATGCCCACAGCGGCCCCCACCATGCCCAGCTTCGGCACCAGCCAAAGGCATAGCGGCACCGTGACGGCCAAGCCCAGCAGGGCCGCCCGGTTGTTGACGCCGTAGCGGGCCGTGCCGCTGAAGTACGCGCTGGCCTGCATGCCGGCCCCGTTGATGAGAATACCCGGGGCTAGCGCCAGAATAACCGAACGAGCGGCGCCGAAATCCGGACCGAACACCGCCGCCAGCCACGCGGCCGGCACTGCCGCCAGCACCGCCACGGCCACGGCCGTAGCCAGCAGCGTGAGCCGGCTGCCCCGAAACGCCGCGTAGGTTTGGGCCCGCTTGTCGGGAGCATTTACCAGGGCCACGTATTGAATAAGGGCCGTGCTGCGCGGAATCAGCCAAATGGCCTCGGCCAGCGCCACACCTACTGAGAGGATGCCCAGGGACCGGGCATCGGCCAGATACGCCACCGCGTAGTACCCAAAGCGGTAGTTGGCGAAGGCGAGCAGGTTGGAGAGCTGGGCGCCGCGACTGTGCCGGGCCAGCTCCCGGGCCGCCGCCCGGCGCTGCGCGCGCTCGTACCCGGCAGGGCGGCTGCGCCAGGCATCGGGCAGCCGCAGCAGCAGGGCAGTGCTCAGGAGCCAGGGCACCCCGTAGGCCACGTAGTTGGCGTAGTAATAGGCCGTGACGCTGGGCCACTCCAACGGGCCAAACGCCACCACCAACGCCCCGGCCAGCAGCGCCGCCTGGGCCGTGGTGAGTACATTGTAGGCGCGCTCGCGCTGCCGGCCCAGCAGCAGAAACACGTTGATGGACAGCAGCACCTGCACCAGCGTGACGGCCGCCAGGTGCAGCACATAGCTCGGGCTTACCGGCCGCAGTAGGGCCACTGCCGCGGCGCCCCCGCCGCTCACCACCGCGGCCCAGCCGTAGGCCGGCAGCAGCAGGTGCCACACGTTGCGGCGCGGCACCAGGTATATCAGTGAGGAGCCGCCCACCAGCCCGGCCAGCAGCACCAGCCCCGACATATCCGTAAAAAACAGGCTGACTTCCCCGCGCCCCGCTGCCCCTAGGTACCGCGCCGTGAGCCACACCACCGCGAAGCTGAGCCCCGCCGTGAGTACCCGGGCCGCGAAGTGCTGGAGAATACGTTTTATCATAAAAAGCCGAAGAAGTGCGCAAGAACGCACAAATCCCCTCCTTTTTTCAAGGAGGGGATGTTCGAGCCAACGGCTCGGACGGGGGTGGTGAGGTCGTTGAACGATGGCCGAACGACTCATGAGGGAATCGTTCATCCATCGTGCAACGACTGCACCACCCCCGCTTACGCTTTGCGTAAGCGTCCCCTCCTTAAAAAAGGAGGGGAGTGCGGTTCAGTGCCGGCTCAGTGCTTGCCGATACACTGTTCCGAAGGCTTCTCCTACTGTTTCGGGGGCGCACCTTGCGGCGGCATCGGCTCGCAGCTGGGTTGCATTGAACTGCACGCGGCCATCCAGAACTGCGGTGAGCGCGGCTTCGAGGCCGGCTTCGTCGTCCGGCTCAACCAGCAGGCCAAAGGCATTTTCGGGCTGAAATAACTCCGGCACGCCACCGGTGCGGGTAGCCACCACCGGGCAGCCGCAGGCCCGCGCTTCGAGCAGCACGCAGCCAAAGGTTTCGGCCCGGCTGAAGGACACTAGTGCCGTAGCGCGGCCCATTTCGGCGGCAACGGCGGCGTGCGGGAGCTTGCCCAGGAAGGCCACGGTGCCATCGGCCAGTAGGCCCAGAGTGGCAGCGTATTCTTTTAGAAATTCTTCGTCAGGCCCGTAGCCGGCTATGCGCAGCTGCAGGCCGGGCCACGCGGCGCGCAGCCGGGCCACCACCCGCAGCACGCCCGAAATATTCTTCACCTGGTCGGTAAACGCCGAAACGTGCAGCAGCGTGGGCGCGGCACTTGCAGCCGACTTTTCTTCCGGATGAAACAAGCTCGTATCTAACACGTTGGCAATAACCACCGGATTAGCATTAACAAAGCCCAGCCCGGCCATGGCATCGCGCAGGCCACCCGATACGGTGTGCAGCGCCGCCGCCCGCCGCACCACCGCCCGCGTGAGTACCCAGCGCAGCCCCGAAATGCTGCCTGAGCGCAGCGGCAGGTACAGCGTCCAGTGCTCGGTAACGATGAAGGGGATGTCGCGCACGACCTTGAGGGCCCAGGCAAACAGCCCCGTGCGCAGCAGCACGTGCACGTGCACCAGGTCGGGCCGCTGGCCCCAGTGCTGGCACAGGCGCCGGTAGCCGCGCAGCAGGCACCAGAAGTAGAGCAGTAGCTTCAGCGGCTTGTCGAGCAGGGCCCAGCCGGTGGGGGCGGCGCGGTAGTAGTAGCGCAGCGTGGGCCAGGGGCCGGTGAAATCCTCTTCTACATCAATCAAGCCGGGCAACGGGCCGCGGGCCACGGCCGCAAACAGCACGGCTACCCCGGCGCGGCCGTGCGCGGTGATGGCGGCCACGTGCCGGCCCACGAAGTCGCCGTCCTGGTCGTCGTAGCGGTGCGGGTACCACTTGGGCAGGTGAAGGACTTTAGAGAATGAGCGACTCTCACTGCCCATCAGTCCAGCAATTCTTGTGGCACAAACTCTACCACAGCGTACATGGCACGCATCAACATAGTAAATGGAGCCTTTTTCGACAACAGGTTGCGCAAGTTTCGGCGGGCCTGCGCGCCCCGTTGAGCATCTTGACTTTGCTCGGCTTGTTGAAAGCGAATAATGGCATGTAGCACCCGGTCATATTGCTCAGCAATCGTTACGCGCAGATGACGCGTGTTCAACCGCGAAGCTTCGTCGCCGGGCTTGCCATTATGCAACGTATTAAGCAATTCGGCGGTGTTACAGGCTGCTTGGTCGCTGGCATTGGCTGCCTCAAACTGCGGTGCTTGGCCATTTGGGCCAATAGTCGCCAATAGGCGGTTTTCTATTTGGTCGCGGCAAGGGTCGAGCAAGCCACCCATCGGCCACTGGCGCGGACGCATCATGTTGGCTTTATGAGCCGCTGGAAATAAATTGTTCCAGTCAAATTTAAGAGCCGGGTTTTGGTTGACCGGCACGAAATGGTCCACGTCCATTTCGTAGGAACTGCCGTGCCATTGCTCCGTCAGGTAACACTTGCTGAAGAAGTGGGTGTCGAAAGCCCGCAATACGTCCGAGCCTCGATAGCCGCCGGGCTTGGCAGGCGGAGGTACGGTGCCAGGGTCGGAAGCAGCGGCACAAGCGGCGGCATAAACGGCACAGGCGGTTACGTATTGCTTCATTTCCGGCGTATTCAGCGACGCCGGAGGTAAGGGGCGCAGTATGCTAATCATGCTGCTTGCTCGCGCTGCAAATGAAGCAAGTGCGCCTGCACATCGAGGCGAAGCACCGGCGACATATACTTCCCCTGTTCCTCAAGCAACCGTTGCAGCCGCACCAGCGCCGCCGCCCGGTCAGTCATCTGGCCAACTTCGGCTACTTCTTCCAAAATTTTATCGGCCACGTTGGAATACTCGTTTTCCAACCCAAAATGCGTTTGCATTAATTCGGAGAAAGAGGACCCAGCCGCTTCATCACCCAATGCCTGCCCCGTGCTCAGGTCAAACACCGTCGCGTTTTTAATGCTCGACGCCACGGCCGGCGAGTGCGTGGCCACGATAAACTGCAGATTGGGAAACAGGTTCGTAAGCAGCGGCAGAATCTGATACTGCATTTCCAGATGCAGGTGCGTTTCCGGCTCATCGATGAGAACGAAACCACAGGGGTCATAGGTGTAGTCGTTGGCTTGTTTGCGCAATAGGTCTACGCGCATGAGCAAATCTGTAAGAATGCTCAAGAAGGCCGAGTAGCCAGCGGAAAGTTGATTGAATGTAAAACGCCGCCCGTCAGAGAGATTAATATAAAACTCAAAGCTTTCACGCACAAATTCAAGGTTCAGTTTTAAGTCACCGAATATTTGTCGAAATACTTTTTCTAATCGCTCAAAAAACACTGCTTGACGTTCAGCTACTTCGTCGTTACCATCTATTGTGTCGAATACTTGAAAAACTTTCTTATTAACTAAATATTGCTTAAATAACTCGGATGGTGAACCTTGCATAGGATGCCCACCTCGAACACGTTCATCCATAAAATCTTCTCGCAAGACAGAAGAAACATCTAAAACCTGTACTTTTCTAGTGGCCTCAAAGAAAGTATTTATAACGATTTTACTATTTAGCAACGTTGCCAGGTTTATTACACTCTCGTTTTTAATCTGAGCCGTGAAATAGATGGTTATCTTCTTATCAGGATTGAGATGGTCAGTGAATTTACCATCCGAAGAAAGAACGTTATGGGGTCGCGACCATAAAGAATTTATTTCCCGTAAAACCGTTGTCTTTCCCGACCCATTCCGACCTGTCAGCACCAGATGCTTAAACTCCTGCCCCGGTTCAAACACTGGCACGCGTAGATTCTTAACGGCGTAAGCGTCGTTTATAACCAACTCTTGCAGATAAGGAAATTCCTGGCGGGTAATCATGGCAGCGGAGGATGGATAGTAAGCAAAGATAACCCCTGTGGCCGTGCTACAGCTTGTTGGAAGCAAGTAGCCCCAGTTAGGCTACTACGGAACCGAAACTAGATTTCCCTTCTACAGCAGTTTTCAAGTCAGGTCCTGCCGGGCAATAGCGCGAAGCGGGGTTTCGCGCTATTGCCCGGCAGGCCCCGTACACTAACCCGAAAACTGCTCCGAAATATTAGAGCACGGCCACCTCGGCACTACCAAACGCCGCGATGGCGGCCACGTGCCGGCCCACGAAGTCGCCGTCCTGGTCGTCGTAGCGGTGCGGGTACCACTTGGGCAGCATCAGTACGCGGGGCGTTTTCAATAAAAAAGAAAGAGGGGAAAGCCAGAATTTGCTACAAAGTAAAGCCGCAGCCCTACAGGCGGCGGGCACGCTCCGCGGCGGCCCGGTCTGCCCGTGCCGCAAAGCCTCGGCCGCCGGCCTTTGCGGCTTCATCTTTCATCACCAGCGCGACGCGGAAGGCAGTATTCCAATATGGTAACAATCCGATAAAGGTGGCGGCATATTAAGGCAACGGGCCAGCCGGAAATTTGCACCCATTATGGAAAACGCCATTACTCGGATACTCTTCGCCCTGCTGCTGAGCTTTGCCACGCTGGTTGCCGCCGCGGCCCAGGGCACCGGCAGCATCAAAGGCACTTTCAAGGACGGGGCCACGCAGGAGGCCATCATCGGCGGCACGGTGCTGCTGGAGAACACCACTATGGCCGGGCCCACGGGCGTTGACGGCTCTTATTCGCTGGAACGAGTACCGGTTGGGGTGTATACCCTGGTGGTGTCGTCGGTGTCGTACAAAACCGTGCGGATGGAAAAAATAGCCGTGGCAGCCGGCAAAACCACCGTAGTGGACGGCCAGCTGCTGGCCGATAGCAAAGCGCTGGACGAAGTGGTGGTGACCGGCGTGCGCCGTACCAACACGGAAGTGTCGGTTATCAACGAAATCCGGCAGGCCAGCGTGGTGGTGAGCGGCATTTCCTCCGAGCAGATTGTGAAAACGCAGGACCGCGACGCGGCCGAAGTGGTGCGCCGCATTCCGGGCGTGACCATTGTGGACAACCGCTTCATTCAGGTGCGGGGCCTGAGCGACCGGTACAACACCGTGTGGCTGAACGACGTGAGCGCGCCCAGCTCCGAGACGGACCGCAAGTCGTTTTCCTTCGACATCGTGCCCAGCTCGCTGCTCGACCGGGTGCTGGTGTTCAAGGACCCCTCGCCGGAACTGCCCGGCGACTTTGCTGGCGGCCTGGTGAAAGTGTACCTGCGCAAGCCGGTGTTCAACGAGAAGCTGCTCACGGTGAATTACTCCACGGGCTTCCGCGACGGCACCACGGGCCATGATTTTTTCACCGACAAAACGCAGGCCGGCGACGCCCTCGGCTTTGGGGCTGTGAAGCGGGAGCTTCCGAACGGCTTTCCGCAGCTTAGCTCGGCCTATCAGCAGTACGAGCGGGATTTCTACGCCCGGCAGCTGGACAATAACTTCGCGATTTACAAGATGAAGGCCATGCCCGACATGCGCTTCAATCTGTCCTACCTCGACCAATTCAACATCGCCGGCCTGGAAATCGGCAGCGTGACCTCGCTGAACTACACCAACGCCTACACCCACTTCAACATCAACCGCAACCTGTTCGACGTGGACGGCGCCCGGACCGACCAGTTCAAGGACGACCAGTCGACCAACAACGTGCGCCTCGGCGCTATTCAGAATTTCAGCCTGCAGCTCGCCGATGGTGGCCGCCTGGAGTTCCGCAACCTGTTTAGCCAGCAGGCCCGCAACCAGCAGGTGACGCGCGAAGGCCTCGACGACCAAAGCGTGTTGAACCGCCGCAGCTACCAATCGGGCTACCAGGGCCGTACCACCTACACCAGCCAGCTGGCCGGCACGCACGTCTTCAACAAGGAGAAGACTCACTTTGACTGGGTTGGCGGCTATGGCTACTCCAGCCGCAACGAGCCCGACCTGCGCCGCGTGTCGTACCAGGTGACGCCCGCTGCCGGCGATGGCCGCCCCGAAACCCAGACCGTGCTCACGCCCGCCGCCGGCCAGGTGGACGCCAACAACGCCGGCCGCCTGTACCAGAAGCTCGACGAGCACATCTTCACCGCCACGGCCAACGCCAAGCACAAGGTGAGCGTGGCGGACCGGGAAATGGAAATTGCGGCCGGCACCTACCTGGAATACCGCAAGCGCAGCTTCAACGCCCGCGCCTTGGGCTACTCGCTCAACGCGGGAGGCCTGCAGGGCCTGCGCAACGAGAACGTGGGCAACATTTTTTCCCCGCAAAACATCGGTTCCGACGGCTTTCGGGTGGACGAGGACCTGAACTCCACCTACCACTACGGCGCTTCGAACGAGCTGGAAGCGGCTTACTTGTCGGTTAACCTCCCCCTGGGCGAAAACACGAAGCTGCTGACCGGCGCCCGCTACGAGCGCAACGTGCAGTCCATTGCCACCGGCATCAACGGCCAGCCCGTGACCCAGGACGTGACCACCAATTTCGTGCTGCCCTCGGCCAACCTGAGCTACAACTTCAGCACCAAAAGCCTGCTGCGCGCTTCCTACGGCCGCACCCTGAACCGCCCCGAATTCCGCGAGGCCGCGCCGTTTTTCTACTACGACTTCGACTTCAACGTGCTGAACTACGGCTCGCTGTACCTCAAGCCGGACAGCCCGCTCAAAGTGGCCACCATCGACAACTTCGACCTGCGCTACGAGCTGTACCCCAGCACCGGCGAGCTGATTCACGTTGGCGCATTCTATAAGAACTTCACCAACCCCATCGAAAACGTGGTGGTGCTGACCTCGAACCTGGCCTACACCTTCGCCAACGCCCCCAGCGCCTACGCTTTCGGCGTGGAGCTGGACCTGAAAAAGGACCTCACCTTCGTGAGCGAAGGGCTGAAAAACCTGTCGGTGGTGTTCAACGCCTCGCTCATCAAAAGCCAGGTGACCCTGGGCAACGACATCGTGGCCTGGAACAAAAAGCGCGCGCTGCAGGGCCAGTCGCCCTATGTGTACAACGGTGGCCTGTATTTCCAGACGCCCGACAATAGCTGGCAGGTGGCGGCCCTCTACAACGTATTTGGCCCGCGCATCCTGTTTGCCGGCAGCGACCAGTACCCCGACGTGGTGGAGCTGCCGCGCCACACCATCGACCTGTCCCTGACCAAAACGCTATCGTCGCGCCTCTCACTGAACGCGGGTATTCAGGACGTGCTTAACCAGCAAACCAACCTGGTGCAGGATTACGGCAACGACCGCAAGTACACCGCCGCCGACCCCTCGCTCACCAATTTCCGCCGCGGTACCTACTACACCCTGGGCCTGCGCCTGAACCTGGAGCCGCGCAGCACCGCCACTACGCCGCTGCCCTAGCGCTGTTGCCCGCAGTTTGCTCAGGCGGCAGACCTCACCCCCGGCCCCTCTCCCGCGGAGAGGGGAGCCTGACGATTACAGGCCGTTGTGCTGCCGTGGCTCCCCTCTCCGCGGGAGAGGGGCCGGGAGTGAGGTGAACCCAGCCGCGCCTTCCCCGCTCAGTTTTTTCATCCCCCCCCCCTTTCTATGAAAAAGAACACGCTTTCCCTCGCTTTTGCCGCCACGCTGCTGCTCGCTCTGGCTTCGTGCGATAAGAAAGACATCACGCCCGCCCCCAATGTGGTGGGTACCGGCACCAGCCCCGGCCCCGGCGGCGTCCCCACCGGACCAGCCGTCACGGTCGATGCGCCCATCACCACCAACACCACCTGGACCGCCGCCAACAAGTACCTGCTGAAAGGCTACGTGTACGTGCGCTCCGGCGCCACGCTCACCATTGAGGCCGGCACCATCATCAAAGGCGACAAAGACACCAAAGGCGCCCTCATCATCGAGCCCGGTGCCAAGCTCATTGCCATCGGCACGGCCGCCAAGCCCATTGTTTTCACTTCGAACCAACCCAAGGGCGCGCGCAACTACGGCGACTGGGGCGGCGTTGTTCTGGCCGGCAACGCCCCGGTAAATACCCTGATTGGCACCACCCGGCCTATCGTTGAGGGCGGCCCCACCACCCTATACGGCGGCACCAACGCGACCGATAACTCCGGCACCCTGCAGTACGTGCGCATCGAGTTCGGCGGCGTGGCCTTTTCGCCCAACAACGAGGTGAACGGCCTCACGCTGGCCGCCGTGGGCTCGGGCACTACGCTCGACCACATTCAGGTGTCGTACAGCGGCGACGACTCGTTTGAGTGGTTCGGTGGCACCGTGAATGCCAAGTACCTGGTAGCCCACCGCGGCTTCGACGACGATTTTGACACCGACCACGGCTTTTCGGGCAAGGTGCAGTTCGCCGTTTCGCTGCGCGACCCGTTGCAGGCCGACCAGTCGGGCTCCAAAGTATTTGAGTCGGACAACGACGGCAGCGGCTCCAACAACGCCCCGCAGACCTCGGCTGTGTTTTCCAACGTCACCGCGGTGGGCCCTATCCTAAACCCCGCGGCGGCCAACTACAGCCCGCAGTACACCGCCGGCGCGCACCTGCGCCGCAACTCGGCCCAGAGCATCATGAACTCCGTGATTGTGGGCTTCCCCACCGGCGTACTCATCGACGGCGCCCCCACGGCCGCCAGCATTGCCCGCGGCGATGCCCGCTTCAAGAATAACATCGTGGCCGGCTCCCTCACCGGCTCCAACTCCACCGCCGGGCAGCGCCAGCTCCTCTACGTAGGCCCCACGGGCGGCGCCGGCAGCCTGACCGCTAACAGCGTGATGAGCGCCGACTCGGCCGCCTGGGGCAGTGCCGTGGGCCCGCTCACCTGGCTGAAAGCCAACGCCAACCGCCGCTACACCACCGCCGACAACGTGCAGCTGCTCAATCCCTTCAGCCTTACCGCTCCCAGCTTCCTGCCCCGCACGGGTTCGCCCATTGTGACGGTGGCTCCGGCCACCGCCCCCGCCGCCCCGGCCAGCTTCACCGACAGCAAGCTGACCGATTCCTTCTTCACCCCGGTGAACTACATCGGCGCCTTTGGCGACCCCAACGCCCCGGGCTTCACCAACTGGCTGGCCAGCTGGACCAATTTCGACCCACAGAATACGGACTACTAGGCGACTGCCGGTTCGGCACACGACGCATTACCGAAAACCAGGGCTGTTCCGCAGCCCTGGTTTTTGGCGTTGCGGCAGGTTGCGGGTGAACGTAGCGGCGCTGCAGCCTTAAGTGGTGGATTTCGGGTTGGTTCTCTGATGAGTTCCTAGCTCTATCGAACAGCGGGCCCCGCCGGTGCAGTAGCTTTGGCTCCGCGTGCCGGCTACGCCCGCCGTAATAGAAGAGCATCTATAAGTGTGGGGCATTGATGGTCATCAGCCTCTGGGCTTAATTTGAGCAGCCGTACATATCGGTGAAAGCGGTGAGCTCAGCCGCCGCCGCTCGCTATTCTGCCTTGGGTGTGGCCCATCTGCCCCACACTTTTTGATGCTCTCCTTCAATTACGGAACAGCCCGATAAGTTGCCGCTGACACGAGCGTCGGCGGCCTGCAGCTTAGTCAAAAAATCCGCCCCGGACCGGCACCAACTGGTAGGGCGGGATGGGAATCACGCTAGGGCGTAAGGACAAAACATCACGCACAGAGTAGGCATCCAAAAAATAGAGTAATTTCTCATTATTGGAATAATTGCAGGCCCTATAGACACTCATCCAATTGATATAGTGACCGTTGTATTTGCAAAGGGTATTTGGCGACAAAATTGTCATGAATGGATTGAGTGCATTTTATTCTTTCCTACATCTAAAAATCATCGCTCATGCAAATATTTACTAAACTTTTTTCGGCAAGTACCCGCAGGCTTCTATGGCCAATTGCATGGGCGTGGGTGTTATTGTTCAGCTTAGCTCCCATTGTGGGGCGTGCGCAGGTCCTCACACAGCCCCCCACTATTACTGCGCTTTCCACTACCTCGGCGACGGCGGGTTCCCTAGCTGTCCCGCTTACCATAACTGGCACCAACTTTCTGACCTCGGTCGGTACATTGCCCACCAGCGTGGTGCTTTTCAACGGCGCGCCGCTCGCCACCACCGTGACGTCGGGCACACAGCTCACGGCGACCATCCCGGCGGCGTTGCTGGCCCTGCCCAGCCCCACCAACAGCATTACGGTGCTGAACCCCACGGGGCTCCTGTCTAATACGCTGAACTTTGCCGTGACGGCGGCCGTGTGCGTAGCGGTGAGCACGCCGGCGGTTTCAGTGGTCAACAGCACCACGCTTAATGTGAGCATTCTCGAGGGAGGCGGCACCACCGGGCCTTACACCGTGACGGCCACGCCCCTGCTGGGCGCCGCCGTGACGGTAAACGCCACCGTATCCGGCACCGTGGCGGTGCCGGGCCTACTGCCCGCCACCACGTACCTCATCACCGTCACCGGCACCTGTCCGGCCGCCGCTGGCGGAGGCCCCAGCCCGCCTTCGCTGGGCGTGAGCGCGACCACGCTCGCCGCCCCAGTCCTGGCCATCCCGATTGCCGTCGTCGTGCAGCCCACCTGCTTGGTGGCCACCGGTTCGCTCACCGTGACGGCGGCCCTCTCCGGCGGCGTCTACACCCTGGTGGGAATCAACGCGACCCTCACCTCCACCACGGGCGTGTTCACGAACCTGGCCCCGGGCGCCTACAGCCTGCGCGTCGCGGTTGACGGAGTGGTCTCGGCCGCCCTGGCCGTCACCATCGACGCCGCGCCCGCTGCCCCGGCGGCCCCGGCGGCCAGCGTGGTGGCCATCGTGCAGCCCACCGGCGTGCTGGCCACCGGCTCGCTCACGGTCACCTCGCTCCTGGCCGGC
>NZ_MDZB01000158.1 GCF_001816145.1 Hymenobacter lapidarius
TTCATGCGGTCACGGCCCAGGGATTTGTCCTCAAAATCGCGCTGTTCATTTTCGTCCACGCCCTCGACCAAGTTGGACTATAATCCGCAACTTGGGTTATTTATTCTACTTGGCATCCAAACCCAATATACTGGGCTTTAAACCGTTCAATCCACTTTTCCCACTCGCCAACCGTCGTGCGCGGGTCACCGCTGGCCGTGAGGAATCTACCCAGGTAAGCGGGGCTGAAGTCCTTGGGGAAATTTTCCATTACGTTCACTTCCCCACGCAGCCAGGCATCGTTTAGGTGCTGGTTGAAAGCGAAAATATCCAGGTTTACACCTTTATAGATATTCGTGGTAGAAGTAATGAAGGAGGTCTTCGTCAGCTCCACCCGGCTCTTGGCGTAGCGCCCGCCCCGGTGCCGGTACCACTGTCCGGCTTTTTGCAGCTGCTGCACCTCATCTACGCGGCTCTGCTTTTCATCCCACAAGTACAGCCAGTAGGCGCGGCTGAAAAATGCCGAGGCCACGCCATAGAGCGTGTACACGGGCAACTGAAGCTGAAAGTCGCGGCGCACCAGCCGCATAAGGCCCAGACTTTTTAGCGTTGAGCGCACTCCGAACCGGTCCAGCACCAGCAGCTCAGAGGCCAGCGGGATGTGCGGAATAATTTCCTCTAAGTGCTCGCTCAAAGGCACTTTTTTTCCTGTGATAACTTGGTCATTGCCCAGCCAGCTTATCTTCACGAGGTCGAAGTGCTGGCTCGTCATCTGTTGTGCCACCTCATCAAGCGGCACTGGCCCAGTGAGCCAGATATCGTCTTCCAGGAGTAGAAACACCTCGGAACCGGCTGCCACATGCTCGTGCCAGAGGTCGGTGGGAATGGTGCGCTGGTCGAAAGGACGCTCGCCAGCTGTATGTGCCCGCAACGCCGCTACTTTGGCATCGTAGCGCAATGAGGTAAAAATGGTGGCTTCCGGAAACAACTCCCGAATACGGGTTAGATACTCGGGTGGCGTACCGTCGTCGAGTACCCGAATGCGAAACTCACCCTGTGCAAACTGATAGATACTGCGCAGGCACCGCTCCAAATAGTAGGGCCTGTTAAAGGATTTAATAATAATGTCCATGTAATGAGCAGCGCGGGGAATAGGGCGGCAAAAAGAAGGCGGAGCGTGTTGCGCTCCGCCTTCTTTTTGCCGTAGTAGCAGCCGGCCCCCGCGTTGGGGCACCGGGCGCGGTAGCGCTACTCGTGGTAGCTGTATACCTTGTGGCCGCCTTCGAGCAGATACGCATCGCGACGGAACAACTCCACATCGGCGTGCATCATGTCTTTTACCAGCGAGGCTAAGTCGTGCTTAGGCACCCAGCCTAACTTGGTCTTAGCCTTGGTGGGGTCGCCGATGAGCAGTTCCACCTCGGTGGGGCGGAAGTAGCGGGGGTCAATCTCCACCACCACATCGCCCACGGCTAGCTTACATTCAGGGTTGGTGACGCTCACCACGTGACCCTTCTCCTCTATACCTTCACCCGTAAAATCCAACACTATACCCACTTCTCCAAACGCCATTCTGATAAAGTCGCGCACGGTGGTCGTTACGCCGGTAGCAATGACGAAGTCTTCGGGCTCATCCTGTTGCAGAATGCGCCACATAGCTTCCACATAGTCCTGAGCATGGCCCCAGTCACGCTTAGCATCAATGTTGCCCAGGAAGATTTTGCCCTGCAGGCCCAGCGAGATGCGGGCCACGCCCCGGGTGATTTTGCGTGTCACGAAGGTTTCGCCGCGCAGTGGGCTCTCATGGTTGAACAGAATGCCGTTGCAGGCAAACATGCCGTAGGCTTCCCGGTAGTTCACCGTAATCCAATAGGCATACATCTTGGCCACGGCATAGGGCGAGCGTGGGTAGAAGGGAGTAGTCTCGCTCTGGGGCACCTGCTGCACCAAGCCATATAGCTCCGAAGTACTCGCTTGGTAGATGCGGGTTTTGTCTTTCAGGCCCAGAATGCGGATGGCTTCGAGCAGGCGTAGCGTGCCGATACCATCCGCGTTAGCTGTGTATTCCGGAGTATCAAACGACACTTTGACGTGCGACATGGCCCCGAGATTATAAATCTCATCGGGCTGAACTTCCTGGATGATGCGGATGATATTAGTCGAATCATTGAGGTCGCCGTAGTGCAGCTTGAAGCGCACGTTCTTCTCGTGCGGGTCTTGATATAGATGGTCTATCCGGTCTGTGTTAAACAGTGAGGAACGGCGCTTGAGGCCATGCACCACATAACCTTTTTCGAGCAGCAGCTCGGCCAGATACGCGCCATCCTGGCCCGTGATTCCCGTGATAAGGGCAACTTTCATATAAGGTAACTTAGGTAACAGGAGCCGTTGCGTCAGGCTGAACGGCAAATTTAATTTTCAGAACCCCAAAAGTACATCTAAAAAAGAAATAGTTGGTGCTTTCGTGGTCATTGATGCTTCTAGTGTGGTAGCTTTAGGTCAGTCAGCACCACGTTGGTAAGTATCTGCGCATTAGCTGCCGAACTAAATTTCGCTAACTCGGGGCTGCGCAAAAACTGCCCGCTGGCCGCCAGGTAGCGGGCGTAGTCGGCGTAGGACATCCGCTCTAAAAATGTCGCCAGCTCGGCTTCGCTGCCGAATGCAGCCCGGCTTATGTAGCAGCCGCGGGGATGAACCGGCTCAGGTCGGGCTCGCCCAGGTACACGGGTACGCAACTAGCAAACAAACAGTCGAAGACTTTTTCGGATACGTAGCCCGGCAGGCGGCTGTTTTCGTAGCACACCGCGAAGCGGTACTGCCCGATGGTGCGCAGCTTGGCGTCGGCCGGCACGGGGCCGCGGTTGAGGCTTTCCACGAAGCGACGACGGCGGCGGGCTACTGCATCGGCCACGCGGCTAGTCACGGCGGCGGGCAGCACTCGTTGCAACACGCCCAGCCCCCGAAAACTGCGGTAAATCTTATCCTCGATGCCGCGGCTGAAAAAGTCGAACCGGCCGGGCCAATGCCGCCCAAACCAAGCAAGGGTGAGATAGCGGGCATAGAGCAGTGATACAGAATCTGCCCGTGGCTTGTTCAACTCCAACATTCCAGCCATGAGTACTAACAGCTTGCGCCGGGCAAAGTCGTCCTCTGTCACGGGCACCGGTGCGGGATAGTCTGCCAAGTCGAGGGCGAAGTAATGATGAATGTAGTTTTCGCCGTCAGCCAGGGTGTAGTCATAAGTGAACACACGGTCAAATACGGCGTGGTTTTCGCGCTTCCACACCTCCGGGAAATACGTAGCGGGCTCGTTGATAATGAGGTAGAGCCGCTGACCGGGCCGCCGCTCGTAGGTCTGAAAAAACTGCACCTGGTCGATAGCAATTACCAGTTCCGAATCCGCCATCGGGTGCAGGTCCTGGGTGGCCAGGTCAATGCCCGCAGCGGCTAGCTGCCGGCGTAGGTCGGCAAACATGAACAGATAGTTCTTCAGTCCGTTGCTGAAATGTGTAGCCGTGAAAATGTGGTTGTTCAGATAGTCCGGCCCGTCGTCGGCTACGTAAAAAGTGGCCTTCATGGCGCAGGAATAAAAGCGAGGGAGTGGTAAAAGTGCGTTCTAAAACAATAAGCCCGCCACACGCGGCCGGAACAGCGGCCAGTAGGCTTCCAGACCGAACCGCAGGCTATACATTAATACTAGCGCCACTGCCGAGAGCACAACCACGCGCCCAATCACGGGTAGCACGGCTACTCGTAAGAGCCGCAGCAGGTACATATCGAACAAAAACATGACCACAGTGCCACCTACCGACATAAGCAAGATGCCCAGTCGGGCGCTGTCAAACACCAGTGTCCCTAAAGCAAGCCCCCCCACTTTCGCGGCTGAAGCAATTATCACAACTATCAAAAACATATTTTGACGACGACGAATAGCGAAAATCGGGGCCGTGGCGCTACTCGTGAGGCGAAACAAGTAGAGATATGCTATATAGCTGGCATAGATACCTGCCTCCTCCCAACGGCTGCTAAATACAACCCGAAACAGTACATCGCTAAATACAGTCAGAAAAGTAAACGGTAGTAGCCCTACGTAGAACAGCTTATAATACAAGTCAAGCACCATGCCCGGCACCCGTTCCGGATGCTCAAGGTCAGTTTCGCTGGCTTTTTGTAAAAATACCGGCCCGATAGCATTACCCATCAGCGTACTAGGAAGTTCTATAACACCCGCGCAGAAAGCTAGTAGCCCAGCCACACCGGCATCAAACTTGGTGGTGAGAATGAGGATGGGGGCCTGCGCGGCTATTATGCCGATGTAGGATGTGGGCAGCTGAAAAAAGGGATACTCCCGGTACTCATAAGCCAGGGCCTTGATGCGGGCCCAACTGAAGGTGCGCCACAACTCGCCCAACGAATTGTACATGCCCCCGCTCAACAGACCACCGAAATTGACCAGCTTGCCGAATATATCACCCATCAGCAGCCCCGTGGGGACACCACCTGTCAGCAGGCCATAGCCGATGGTGAGGCCTCGGCCAGCTAGGTTAGTGGCAATGTCTACCTTCACGCGTTTGCCAAACTCCTTGGTGCGCAGGTACCAGCTGGCCATAATGCCGTTGAGGCTGACCACGAAGCCCAGCAGCGGTACTAGGTAGAACCAACGGCCCAGCTTTTCGGCGTGCAGCCAGCCCATCAGCTCATCAGCCCAAATACCCACCCCCACGCTGCTGAGCACCAGCGTAACCGTCGCTAGCAACAGCGAGAGTTGCACCAAGGCCAAAAAATCCGGCCTCTCGCGGGGCAATACGAACGCCGCCGGATACACTAGCGTGGCCACCAGTGCAATATTGCTGATGGCAAAGCCAAAGAGGGCAAACAGTCCGTATGCCTCCGGCTGATAGATGCGCGTCATCACTGGCGTTAGCAGGAAGCCGATGACCGTTACCATTGCCGAGCCCGAGAAGGTTACCGCCAGGTTTCGGGTGAACGAGCCGGGCTGCCGCACGGCGTGCAGGTTTTGCTGCCAAAGCTGCTGAAGACGAGAAAACAAAGCGCTGGGCAATAGGGAATGATGAGCGCCGGAAGGCGGCGCATTGTACCACCAGCTTTCAGCTGGTGACGCTACACGATAATCGTGAAACGGTAGCCGGGCAACGTTGCCAACTGACAGTTGACAGTACAGCTACCCTACTGCTACCGAGCACCGTTTTTGGCGTCTCCCTGCCGGAAGGCTTCGTACACGGTGGCTACGCCCTCTTCCAGCCCAATGGAGGCCTGCCAGCCGTGCCCGGCCAGTTTGCTCACGTCCATGAGCTTGCGCGGAGTGCCGTCGGGGTAGTCGGGGTTGAAGCGAATGGCACCCTCGTAGCCCACCGTGCGCTGCACCAGCTCAGCCAGCTCCTTGATGCTCAGGTCTACCCCGGTGCCGATGTTCACCAGGCCGGGTTCGTTGTAGTTTTCCAGTAGCCACAGGCAGGCATCGGCCAAGTCATCGGCGTGCAGAAACTCGCGGCGTGGCGTGCCGCTGCCCCACACTTCTACTTCGGTCGCTCCACTGCCCTTGGCCTCGTGGAACTTACGTAGCAGGGCCGGCAGCACGTGTGAGTTTTTTAGGTCGTAGTTGTCGTGCGGGCCATACAGGTTGGTAGGCATGGCCGAGATGAAGTTGCAGCCATACTGTGCCCGGTAGGCATCGCAGAGCTTGATGCCTGCGATTTTAGCCACCGCGTAGGGCTCATTGGTATCTTCCAGCGGTCCGGTGAGTAGGGCATCTTCCTGCAAAGGCTGCGGGGCCAGCTTGGGGTAGATGCACGACGAGCCCAGAAACAGCAGCTTCTGTACGCCCTGCACGTAGCTTTGGTGAATGACGTTAGCCTCAATCATCAGATTCTCATACAGAAAATCGGCCCGATACGTGTTGTTTGCCACGATGCCGCCTACCTTGGCAGCGGCCAGCACCACGTAAGCCGGCTTTTCGGCGGCGAAAAACGCTGCCACCGCCGCTTGCTCGCGCAAGTCCAGTTCCTGCGAAGTACGGGTAAGTATATTTTGGTAGCCAGCGCGTTGCAGGCGGCGCATCATGGCTGAGCCCACCATGCCGCGGTGTCCGGCAACGTAGATTTTAGCGTTCTTTTCCATTAAGTTGGGTTGTGTCGACTTGAGGGTATCTCACCCCTAAGCCCTCTTCAAAAGAGAGGGCAGACTAGTTTCTAGTCTTAAAATCTTTTTTTTGCAAAAACCTACTTTTTTAAATCCTGACGACTAAAACTAGTCCTCGCTCTTTTGGAGAAGTCTTAGGGGTAAAATACACTAATCCGGTACCAAGAAGCCCTTACCCCTTCCACCAGTCCAAATCCGGCCGCTCCGCCTTCACGGGCGGTGACGTCGGCCGCAGTGCGCTCACCAAGCCCCTCGGCAGCACCTTACGGGCCACCTGATTCACGGTATTGCCAAGTATCATGCGGCGGGTACGGGTGCTGTAGCTCAGCAGGCTGGGCAGGTAGCGCATGGCGATGGCGCGGCCTGCGGCGGGGTCGCGCTTGCTGGTCCAGTTGATTTCCCAATACGGGTATAAGTTACGGCGCTCCTCGTCGCTCAAGCGAAATACGCTGCCGTAACGAGACTCTTCCTCAGTCAGTTCCACCATCTTCACTAGGTTAGGGTACCACTTATCACTTGTAGCGGTGCGCTGGTCGGGGTGTAACTGGTACACTGCCACCATCTCAGGGATATAGTGGCCGGGGGCAAGGTGTGCGATGCGGTACCACTGGTCAATGTCGGCGCACATATCCACGGCCAGGCGCATCCCGCCGGTTTCCTCAAAATAGCGACGCTTAACGAAGGTAGCATGCTGCGGCGGAATAGCTTGAAACAGAATGGTATGAGGCGTGATTTCGCCGCGTGGGCTACCGCTACTCACCACGTTGCCGGCCAAATCTATGGTGTGCTCGCCGCCCGAAATAAAGCTGGCCTCAGGATAATGTTCAAAGCCCGCCGCCATCGCCCGAAACGCACCCGGCAGATAGTAGTCGTCGGAGCTTTGCACGGCCAGAATAGTGCCCGTAGCCTTAGCCACACCTCTAGTTACGGCATCGACAAAGCCTTTGTCTTTGGCCGACCACCATGTAATCCGGTCACCGTAGCCCTCGAGCACCTCCACTGTCTCGTCCGTCGAGCCGCCATCGGACACAATAATTTCAATCGAACCGGGGTAGTCCTGCTTCAAAATGCTGTCGAGAGTCCGCCCAATAAAGCGTCCCTGGTTCCAAGACGGGATGACAACGGAAATAGAAGGAAATTGCTGCATTACAGTGAATTCAATTTTAACGGCGTAGAGGTACGTCTTGCTCCTGCCCGAATTAATGAACAGTGGCCGTCACAACGGTTCGGCGGCGGCACGGACAGGCACAAGCCCAGCTCTTTCTACTATGTCTCCTACTTCATCAGCCCGGTAATATCGGCCAGCCACAACTCAAGTAGCTCTGTTTCCTGCTCTGTTACGATGCTTTCCTGCTTCAACTCTGCGTAAGCGGCCCGCAGGTCTTCGGCCACGGTGTTGCCGGGCTTGAGGGCCCGCTGCACGGCGGTGATGACGCGGTTGGGATGCAGGTAGCAGGGGATTTCGCTCTCGAAGTCCTTCACGTAGTCGTGCGGATTGCGCACTTGCAGCACCGTAGCCTGCGTGAAGCCCAAGCGGTAGCCGTGCGCCCACATAATGGGCTGCGCCACCAGTCCGCGCAGAATGTCGGTGAAGCGGAACGTGACGTAGGCTGGCAGGTAAAGCAGTGCAAACAGCTCGCGCCGCACCAGCGTATTCTGCGAGTTGAAGGGGCAAAGCGTGCCTTTGGGCAGCACGATGGGGTCGCGCTTGTCGAAGAATATCTCCGTGTTATCTATCAGGCGGTAGATGGCGTCCACGTCCGGGTCGGAGTCGGCCAGGCCCTGCCAGATGCCGATTTTGGCCTCCTGCTGCGTCAGCTCGGCTTCCTTCAGGTTGTGGTCCTTATTCAGAATCAGGTCGAGCGGGTAGCCGCGGGGCCAGATGTGGTGGCTGGTGAAGTTCTTGTAGATGTTCACAAAGCCCTTGTCGGCCGGGGCGGTGGCGAAGCTGCCGCTCATCGCCGGAAACGCCCAGTCGTCGTAGGGAATATTATCGTCGTCGGTATCCACAATTACCTCGGCCCCCTCGCGGATGGCGTGCAGGTAGCCCATCATCTTGCGCCCGTAGTGGTTGAAGGGCAGCTTCTCGCTCATCCCGAAGCCCAGGGCTTCCTGCGCAGCTACGTCGAGGTAGGTGACGTTGGGCTCCTGCCAGTCGGCGGCGACTTCTTGTCGCCGGCTACTACTAACTGATAGTCGGGCAGGTTGGCAAACTTGGTAACGGCCTCAGTGGGCGCGAAAATGGACGTGATGACGATGCTGGTGTTAGGCATAGGGCGCGGACGGGCAAAAAGCTGACAAAACAAAGCCGTAGCGCGGATATGCGTACGGCCCGGCAAAGATACGCCCCAAGTTTTGGACCGCCGGGGAAAATTTCCGGGCTTGCCCTACGGCTCACCTAAGAGCAAATCCTCAGCGGACCCGTACTTTTGGCTTTTATTGGGCCCTCATGACCCGATTTTTTTCTAGTTTATGCGCGTTACGAATATCCTCTCCACCAGGGCCTATGAGCTGTCGCCGCCCTTCCACCTCATCTACGAATGGGAAGACGACCTGGCTGCCGCGCTGGGTGTGCCCGTGGCCGACGCCAAAATGCCCCTGCGAAAGGCCTTGATTAACCGCTACACCAAGCCCGTCTATAATAAGCTCAGCCGGGGCCTGCTCGACCAGCTCAACAACCGCCTGGAGCACGGCCGCCCCGCCGTACAGGCCGCCGACGCCTACAGCCTGGCCTATGAGCTTTACCCGGCGCGGGAGCCCAACTTCACCACCGCCGCCAAAACCATTCCGCTGCTCATCGACCTGTGGAAACCGGCCACACCAGCCGGAGCGCAGGACTTCGGCCGCACGTACCACCGCTGCCCACTGGTACTCATTTCCAGTCTGGAAGCGCTGCAATACATGCAGGAGCACAACTGTCCGCTCAATCTGGCCCATCTGGCCCTAAGCCTGTCCGACCGCTACCGGCTGTTACCCGAAACGCACTACGAGAAGAAGTACGACATCCTGCTGGCCGGCCGGCTCAACATCCGCACCAATCAGGTGCTGCGCGACTATCTGGACGAGTACGTGCGGCAGCACCCCACTACCGAGTACTTGTATCAGGAGGAGATTGACGGCGAGTATTACTATGCCTCTAACCAGACCGGGCTGGTGGGCAAGTTCCAGAGCCGTGAGGACTACATCGGGCTGCTGCGGGCCAGTAAAATATCGTTCTACAGTACGCCCGGCATTGACGGCGGCGAAATTCGCACCGGCGGCTTCAACCCCGTGACACCCCGCTACCTGGAGCTACTGGCGGCGCAGTGCCTGCTGCTAGGCAAGTACCCCGACAACGCCGAAACCCGCTACTACGAGCTGCCCAAAGTGTGCCCCAACGTCAGCTCCTACGAGGAGTTTGCCCGTACCCTCAGCGGCTACCTGCACGAGCCCGCCCCCTCCTTCGACACCCACCGCGCCATTCTTAACAAGCATTACACTTCGGTGCGGGCCAAAGAGCTGCTGGAGATTCTGGCGGCGCAGTAATTTTCAATTTCTCATTGTGTAAAACAATATCTATTTTTTTACACAATCACTATTACAAAATTGGGCGATGGTCCAAAGCCGGGTGATTTCAGTATTTCACTAAATTTATGACTCCTGAACTTCACCCCTCTAAGCCTTCCTGACGTGGCTTAAAGCAGAATTGATTAACACACATAAAGTCGAGCATCACCCGGCTTTGGACCACCACCCAAAATTGTTATACATGAACACAAATTTTTTGCCATTCATAGACCCAAAACGCAATTATGGTCTGGATATTTTACGCGCTGTAGCAATATTAACTGTCTTAATGCTCCATGCATCTCCCTTTATCCCCGAAATATTTAGGCCATTCTACCAATGGTTTTTGCTGGATGGGGTATCAATTTTCTTCGTACTCAGCGGTTTCTTAATCGGCGGTATTCTGTTAAGGACATTGGAAACAAAACCGGCTACTATGGTAGTACTTTGGCATTTTTGGCTAATGCGATGGTTCCGCACTGTCCCCCCCTATTTTTTCGCATTATTTATCCTTATAATACTTGTCAACCCGCAAAATTTACTGCACATGTTATGGGAATGGAAGCGAATGTTCTTATTTGTTCAGAATTTTGCATCACCGCCGCCACCTATCTATACTGAAGCTTGGTCCTTAAGTGTTGAGGAATGGTTTTACCTATTACTAGGTAGTATTGTCGTCGCAATAACTCGAATTTCAAAGAGGCCTAAAAGCGCTTTGTTGCTGACAGCCATAATATTTCTAGTAGGTAGTACTAGCTTACGTTTGAATCAATTCCTGCTTTTTCCACCCACTGATATAACTACTTGGGACGAAAACTATCGGAGTATTGTAGTAATGAGGTTAGACGGCTTAATGTATGGCGTGATTGGTGCTTATTGGATGAGGTACTCTTCTGCATCATGGCTCAGTTACAGCCGACAAAAAGCGGTAGTAGGCATTGCATTATTGTTTTTGTGTGTGATGCCTTATTCGTCCGCTTCATTTGGAATATTTCAAAGTGTCTTCTCCTTTTCGCTTACTGGGATTGGCACCCTCTTGTTATTGCCATTCACGACTCAGATAAAGTCAGGAAAAGGAATTGCATATAAATTTTTCACTTATACAAGTCTAATTTCTTACTCCATGTACCTTTTGAATGGCAGTATTATTATTAGCGGTATAATTTGGCCAATGCTTGCTTTTATTGGTCCCCTTCCTGGCTGGCTAAATTGTTTGGTTGGCTACTCAAGCTGCTTTGTGCTTACATATTTCTTTGGTTTGATGATGTATCAAACTATCGAATTAGGAGCGTTAAAACTACGCCGACGACTAGTTGAATAGCGCTTACAACGCTTCGACTGTATTAGCTTAGAGCCTGTTAAAATTTACGAATAAGGTGCCGAATACTGGACAAATACAAGGTAGCCTCGGCGCTGCTGGTTTCGCATTCGAAGTCGCGGCTCAGTCGT
>NZ_MDZB01000159.1 GCF_001816145.1 Hymenobacter lapidarius
TTACCTTCCGATATGAAACAGCGCCGACGGGGGCCGATGCAGGATGAATTGACGGAGGCCATGCACGGTGAATTTACCGTGGATGCTGAAACCGACCGGCAGCATCGGCTAGCCTCGGCTCGTAGCACAGTAGAACTGGGCATGTTCACGGCCGCAAAAGCGGCCGAGGCTTACGGCTTTACGGTGGAGGAAATCGAAGCTGCAAGCCCAGAACCGGGAAAGTGAATGCCTTTCGGACCGTATCAGTGAACTTTCCCCATGCGAATACCTAGGCGATGTAAAGTCGTAGTTATAAGTGGGAAGGACCTATTGGTAGGCCACCATTATGCTTCTGAGGTAAGAACACCGTGCTCTGCGGCCTGCGTAAAAGCATAAAAAAGCCCCGACCGTTGGGGCTGAGGCTTCTTTAGTGGGCCGCTTCGGGTTCGAAGCTGAGCTTAATTTTGGTGTGCAGGGCCCCGAAGACCTTAAGCAATGTGTCGAGGGTTACATTCACCGCGTTTGTCTCCAGTTTGGATATCTGGGTCTTCTGCACTCCAATGAGTGCGCCAAGTTCGGTTTGGGTTAAGTTCTGCTGTTTGCGGTATTCCTTAATCTTCAAAGGAATCAGCTCCAGGCTTAACTCAAACTCAAACTGTTCACGTTCGGCCGTGCCAGGGGCGCCGACGTACTTGTCTTTCAGGTCCCGGTATTTAGTGACGCGAATCGGGGATTTCGCTGGGCCGCTACCTCCCATATTGTCAGCGGTGTGTTTTGTCATTGTGTTTGCTTCAAAATTACCTCCATGCGAGGTAAGGCTACGATTGATGTGACGGTAATGTGGCAATGAGATGGGCGTGTAGTGCCGCCCCCTTCTCACTTAGCTAAAATAAGCTCGGCGAATACGCTCCGCTTTGGCAATATCTGCCTTAGGCGTTTTTTGCGTTTTCTTGTCCAAGCCGTGGGTGCAGACAACGAGGGTTTCCGTTTCACCCCGGCTGTCCCAAAAGGCAAACAGGCGGTAGGTATGATTCGGGCCATCGATGCGGAATTCCCACAAGTCTTCCGTGCTGGACAATTTCTTAAACCAATCGCCGTGATGACCGGCTTGGGTTTTTTCAAAGGCCGTTGCGATTTTCTTTCGGACGGCGGGAGGTAGGTGTTCTACAAACTCGTCTGCTTCATCTGTTAGAGCTACTTCTATCTGCTTTTTCATTGGGTGGTGGTATTATTTGAGGCGCGGTTAAATTCTGTGAGACATCCATGAGAAAAGGGATAAGTGATGAGATAAAAGGCAGGGTGTAAGTCTAGTGGCCACTAGGACATTACAAATATACAGCTTTAATCGAAAAGTCCACCTATAAGGTTACACATGATACAACAACGTGATATAAGTAACTGATTTATAAGGCTATTTTTTACATAACAAGCCTCGCTAATTACTTGACAGAGTTCCTATATAAACCAGTTATCCCTATCCCAATTGCGGCTTGGTACGAAGGCCCTCGGACCTGAGCGACGGCTACTACATTTTCGCCAGACGCGCTAGGTTAGCCGAGCGCTTCAGTTGGCCTGGAAGGTCACGTCGGCAAAATTCACCGTTTTCCTGAACAGGGCTGCAGTAATCAATACACTGCTTTTGCTTCCAACAACCACTTGATTACCGTTACTTTATCCGCTTGTATTTTCTCAGGATTTTAAGCACGGCGCTCTGGGGAAGCTTGTGCACTTTGTTGCCGTTGATGCCTTCCAACGTTTCGGCGGCCACCATCGCGTTGATGATGGCTTCTTCCACGCCTTGGACGGTGGCGTCAAACAAGGGGTCCATCAGGTCGTTGGGCAACTGCTCCACCTTGACAAAACTCGTTCGCTGGAAGGCCGTTGGGTTGGCGGTGGAAAAGGCAAGGAAGAGGTCGCCGGAGCCGTTTTCCCCCCGGCCGCCGACCAAGCCCATGCCGATGGGAACCCGGGCCGCAATACGTTTGAGTTGGTGCGGCAGCACGGGGGCGTCGGTGGCCACCACCACAATGATGGACCCGTCGCCCTCCTGCCGGTACGAAGGAGCGGCTTTGAAATCGTACGCCAAGGTGTCCCGCAACTCCTGGCCGACGGGCACGCCGGCGATGGTGAAATTTCTTCGTTTGCCGAAGTTGGATTGCACCAACACGCCGACCGTGTACGTGGAGTCCCCCACCTGGACCACCCGCGAAGACGTGCCGGTGCCCCCTTTGAAGCCCAGGCACATCATGCCCGTCCCGCCGCCCACGTTGCCTTCCCGCAGGGGGCCGGTCGTGGCGGTGTTCAGGGCCTCGTACGCGTGGGCTTCCTTCACGTGAAAGCCGTAAATGTCGTTTAGGAACCCGTCGTAGGTTTCGGCCACCACGGGGTAGGCAAACCAAAACTCCTCCTTGTGCCAGCCGGTTTTGATGAACCACTTCGTTACGGCGTCCCGCACCACCCCGACGCTGTTGGTGTTGGTCAACATGATGGGCGTTTCCAAAAAACCCGACTCGGTCACCCAGGTGGTGCCCGTCATTTCGCCGTTGCCGTTGAGCGCGTACCAGTTGGCAAACACCGGGTTGTTGTTCCTGCCCCGCGGCAAAACGGCGGTGACCCCGGTTCTGACGGGCCCTGTTCCCCGAACGTTTTTTCCTTGCCCGGAGATAAGGGTGCTGTAGCCCACCTCCACGCCTTTGACGTCGGTGATGGCGTTGAACGGGCCCGGGGTCCCGCTAAAAGGAATGCCCAGGTCCCGTGCCCGGGGTTTCTGCCCAACGGCCAGGGCGGGCACCAAAAAAAGCAGGCATAAAAAGTGGAGAGGCGTTCCCATCATCGGCACCGTGGTTCGGTAATTGTACCGGCAACTGACACCAGAAAGGAGGTCGTGGTTGTTTGATTCCGCAGTTTTTGTAAAAAAATTGCTCCTTCAATTGAACGTAGCACGTTTACCTCGCCACCGTTTTCGTGAACGTAAGTTTGGCTCCTCGCTTTTCTGTGACTCCTTCGCTCATGTTCTGGTTCCGACGTTTAGGCATTGCTCTTCTGCTGCTCCTTGCCGCAGCAGCCGGAGCGGTCGTGGCGCTTGATGGGGCCTGGGCGTTCGACCGGCCCCTAGACGAGAGCGCCGGCGCGGCCTTCTTCCGTCAACCGGGCCTGCGCCTGCGCGTGGTCGAGTCGCACAACGTGCTGGGCTTCGACCTAATGGAAACCCACGAGCTGTGGGCCTACACGCCCACGGCCCCGGTGCACGCGGCGCTGGGCGCGGGCAACCCACTGCCGCGCCTGCGGTTCCCCGGACCGGCCCGGTCGGTTTTGGGAAAAGACAGCCTGGGGTGGCGGCCGACCGGTGGAGCGGTCCACGCCCTAGCGCGGAGCCTGGCCACGTCCCCAGCTTTGGAGCGATGGCCCGGCAGCCGGCGATTTGCGCGCCACGAGTACCTGGGCCACTCCGGCAATGCGTACGCCACCTACACGGACGGCGCGGGTGGGGCCTATCTCTACGTGTGGGCACCGGCTGAGCAACGGCTCTACGTCGTGTTCGACAGCCGAGGGGCGTTCTACATGGAACCCTAGCCTTAGCTCAGTTCGTGATAATGCTCCTTTCCGTGAACGGCCAGCAGCTGCCCGGCACCAGGTGCCATTGGGCCCCTGCAGGGCCGGGGGAGTTTAAGAAACCCGTCTACGAATCAAAGTTTACGAAATGCTCCGAAGGGATGAGTTTCGTAAACTCGCCACCAGGTGCTTTCCCGGGCCGGAACAAACAGGATTTTAGGGGCAGTGGGGAAGTGCAATTACTCCGGTGCCTTTCTGAGTTTTATCCCTTAACATAATCCTAGTTATAGTGCCGACCCCGGAAAAGTGGTAGGTTTGACCTCTCTGTGCGGGGCACTCCCAGTATGGCACTTTACCCTGACTAGGGGTTTTTACTTGCACTCTAGATGCCCTGCGTTTTGTCTCTCTACCATTGGTCCTGCCTTATTCCTCGCTGCTTGCTGCTTGGGGGAGTTTCTCTCCTGATGGCTTGTCAAGAGCAACCGGTACAGGTTCCTATCCCCGCCAAAGCCTTTAGAGAAGGCCGAAAGCTGACTTATCAAGTAGCGCAGGTTGCTCTGGGTCGCCAGCAAGCACAGCTGGACACCGTGGTGCTCACCAGCTTTGGTCCCGATTTAGATATGGGCGTCGATACGTTCCGTACCGCCCAATTCGCGCTCCTTACGCGGCAGACGAAGCTCGGGTACAGCTACGATGCCCACGCCGCGCCACATAATTTTTCGGGCGTCATCGAGCACGATTCACTCTTGTGGCTCCACCCTCCCCGGCAGGGGGCCTACGCTGTTTTGGAGCTGAGCCCTTTCCCGTACATCCAATTACCGGCCAAGCTCGGCCATCGGTGGACATGGGATTTGACCGTAGGCGAGCAATGGGGGAACCCGCAGTGGGCCACGTGGCAGGGGAATATCCAGATGCGCAGCCAGTACCAAGTGGTCGGGCAACAAGAGCTGCGCACGCCGCTGGGTTTACTACCATGCTGGCGGGTCCGCGCCCACGCAAGCAGCCCGGTGGGCAACTCTTCCTTAGACCTCTGGCACCATCCCGCCCACGGGTTTGTGCAGCTGGACTATCGCACCATAAACGGCACCCATCTTATTTTCAAGCTAGTAGCGGAGAGTGTAGAGCATCCTGTCAAACCATTTTCGCTACCCAATTATCAATTATCAGCGGCTGATTAAAACTCGTAAATGTGTTAATTTACTGGTTGTCAAATCAATATCGTGACACTTAACGTTTAAGAGACGGTCGTCTGCAGGATGTAAACGGAACAATTGACGATGTTTACGCCCCCTTGATAGACTTATCTACCGCGATACATTGCCTCATGAATTTAACCTACCGGTTATTACTCCTCGTTTTCCTGCTTACTGCCTGTTCCACACCGCGAAACGTCCCCCTCTCGGCGACCCGCTATCCGTGGTTCTCCTTCACTTGGTATCGGACGATGATTGCCGGCAAGCCCTTTGACAAGGTGGCCATCCTCGTCCCGGTTAAAATCAATGATTTGCCCGGCAATCTGGTCACGCAGTTTGACTTAGGAAGCGGCACGACCTTTCTGTACGAAGACGCCATCAAAAACTATTTTGCGTCTCGGAAACAACTCTATGCGCAGGTGGATACAACCCAGCGGGGAACCACTGATGCCGGCTACGTGCATTATGCGACCCACGGCTTGCCGTTTGCCTTTGGAGGAGCCGTTATCTCCTTTCCTCGACTGATGACTCGGCAGGGCGAACCGGTCCCGCTGGACTCATTGCGCTCTCCTTCCCCAAAGCCCGTCGGCACGATTGGGGCCGATTTTTTGGACCGCAAGGTGCTGGTCATCGACTACCCGCAGCAGCGCATGTGCGTGCTGGATTCGGTGGACGCCTACTGGCGGGCCCGGACGACGTTCGTGGCGGGCCGGGTGAAAGACAGCCGGTTCAGCATTCCGATTACGGTCAACCACCGCGTCTATTGGGCCCTGTTTGACACCGGGGCCAGCTTGTTTCCCCTCAGCACGGACTATGCTACCTGGCAGCAACTGGTGCTTCCGGGCGCAGTAGTGGACACCTTGAAAGTGAATTCGTGGGGCGAAAAAGTGCCGTTTTATGGGGCACCGATGCAACACGAGGCCTATTTGGGGAAAGTTCGGCTGCCCAAGTCCAAGGCGTGGTTTACCCGTAGCCAGCGCCACCTTGATTTTAACAAAAGTGAGCGGGTTGACGCCCTCACAGGAAACGTTTTCTTCTTGGAAAACATCGTGGTGCTGGATTTTGCGCACGCACGTTTTGGCGTGGTTAACTAGAGCGTGAGGACAATTACCTTTCGCTAAATCAGGATACGCTAGATGCATCGTCACGAAGTCACAGACCGCCAATGGGCGTTGGTCGCGCCGTTGCTCTCGGGCAAAGCGACGGATTGCGGCGTGACCGCCCGCGATAATCGGTTGTTTTTCAACGCCGTGGTGTGGCTCCTGCGCACCGGCGCGGCGTGGGCCGACCTGCCCGAGCGGTTTGGCAAGTCGAACACCGTCTGCCGCCGCTTCCGCCGGCTGGCCCAAAAAAAGAAGTGGGAAGCGGTGTTCGAGGCCCTCAAAGCACCAGAACTGGACTGGGTCATGCTCGATTCAACCGTGCTGCGCGCCCACCAGCATTCGGCAGGCCAAAAAAAAGCGACCCCGAAACCGAATGCCTGGGCCGCAGCCGGGGTGGAATGAGCACCAAAATCCCCGCCTGCACCGACGCGCTGGGCAACGCCGTGCGCCTGGTGGCCACCGCCGGGCAGGCCGGCGATTGCCCGCAGGCGCTGGGCTTGCTCGAAGGCTTAAGCACGCGCATGGTCATTGCCGACACGAGCTACGACAGCGATGCCAACCGGGCTTACTGCGCCGAAAAGGGCATTGCCGTCGTCATCCCCAGTCGTCCCAACCGCACCGAGCCGCTCCCGCTGGACGAAGAATACTACCGGGACCGCAACAAAATTGAGCGCTTTTTTGGCCGCATGAAGCAGTGCCGCCGACTGGCCACCCGCTACGACAAAACCGTCGTCTCCTTTCTCGCTTTTTGGCATGTCGCGGCCGCCCTCGATTGGCTCAGGTGATAATTGTCCTCACGCTCTAGCATCGGATGCTCAGTGAATGAGCCTTTGCAATAACGCCCCAAACCGGAAAAGTATTACGCCGGCCGCGCCCCGAAGGAAAGCCGAAACCGGTGCGATTCCGGGAGTTGTCCGGGAAGTTAGATTATATAAAGGGACCATTCCCAGGAACCAGTGGGAAAAACACCCGCCCACGACTGCCCACCAATCCTGTTTACCTAGGGCCAGAAAGTGCGTGTTTTCGAGTTTACGAAACTCATCCTCTCAGCACGTTTTGTAAACTTTGAATCGTAGACGAGTTTCCTAAACTCCCCTGGCCCTGCAGCGGCCCACTGGCACCTGGTGCCATGCAGTTGTCAGGCGTTCACGAAAAGGAGCGAACTGATTTACTCTTCGAACTCCTCATCGCCCATGTACAGCACGGCTGAATCCCGCTTGTAAAGGGCAAGAAACTCCGTAAAACTTTCCGCTATCGGCTGGTACTTGCCTCCGCAGAGCACGAACACGGGATTAGTGGAGGCAGAAAATGTATCCAAACGGATGGCATAGGCAAAAAGGTGAATCATGTGGTCGGCAAACACATAAAACTGCTGGTGCTCCGGCCACATGTGTAGCAAGTCGCTGTACTTAGGTACCCCATGGTAGTCATGAAACCGCTCAGCGACGGACTGCACTTCTGCCAGACTGTTAAAGCAAAAAAAAGGCTCGTCGTACTCCCCGCCGGTGCCATTGACGAGGGCAAAGTAGCGGACCAAATCAGCGGGCAGTTGAACCCGATGCGCCATGGCAAAACGAGCTATTTCGGCTTCGGAAGCTATTTGTAGGGCAATCGTCCCGGCTTGTTGCCAGTGCTGCTTGGCCCATAACAGGTCATCGGGCTCGTCCATGTATTGATAGGAGAAGGTAAAAAGTGCTTCAGCAAAGCTATCCTCTTCTGCCGGCCTTATTTACCAGCATAGAAATGCCTCATTTTGGTTTACTGAAACGGTCCCAAGGTAAACGCGCGCCGTTTGATGAAAGGAGCCTTATTTATCAGCTGCAGCTACTTGGCAAAATGACGCTTGCTTAATTGCTGGGAAACGTAACCGGGCAGTGCCCCGCCTTGGCCATAGGCCGCGATGACTACTTGTTCCCGCTGCTGCGAAAAGCGCTTGCGTTTGCCGGCGGTCAGCAACGCCGGCACTCCGCCGATGAGGGCTGCTCCCAGAATCGTCGGCACCACGTACGCGTTTCCGGCCCGTCCCCACTGCTGCAGTCCAACGGCAACGCGGACAAAGAGCACGGCCGCTGTGGCCCCCGCCACGGTGAGCACGTCCGCGCCAGTGCGACGTGAGGTGAACAGCACCCGGACGGCGGCAATGGTGTCGGCCCGCGCGGCAACGGCGGCCCCAACGGCGGCCCCAACGGCGGCCCCAACGGCGGCACTACGGGGCGGGTCGGTTCGCTTGGCGGGAGCCGCCTCCAACGCCGGGGCCTGCTGCGCCCGAACCGGCCACGTGGACCCGACGAGAAGCAACACGAGCAGCAAGACAAGTTTCATGGTGAAATGAAAGGGGAAGTGCTTGGCCCAAGCCGTGCAATGCCCTCTTCGACAAAGCTAGGGGACAATAGGACCAAATGGATTGGTGTTCAGCGAAACGGTGGCAAGGTAAACGCACTGTGTTCAGTTGAAGGAGCGTATTTTGTGCATTTGCTACGCACCCTGCCGTCTTGACCAAACTCGCTGCTGAACTGGATGCCTACGACGTGGTGAGCACCTCAGAAGGGCTCTTTTACCGAACGCTGCGGCCCGGACCCGCGGGTAGCGTGGCGGCATACTTCCACCATAACCTCGTGGAGCAGGCCAGCATCTCTGCCGCCGCCTACAATGCAGCCAAGTACCGGGGCCTTGTAGGCCCGTACCAGGACGGGGAAGCCGTGGCGTTTCTGCCCTCGGGCCACAGCCTGCGGTGCCACTTCCACGAAAACGTGGTCCGTGAGTTTACGCCGGAGGGGTCCATCGTCCGGGTGCTGCCCGCCTCCGTGGACCCGGGCATGGGCCTCTACGCCTTGGCCGTCGACGGGGACGAGCACCTGTGGGTCGCCGACCCGGCGATGCACCGCGTAGCCGGCTATGCCCAAGACGGCCGGCCCCTGGGCGTAGTAGGCGGCAGCGAAGAGTTGGTCCCGGGCGAGTTCGACCACCCCGAGGACGTGGTGGTGTACGACGGCGCGTACCTGTTCGTCAGCGACATGGGCCACCAGCGCGTGGCGGTGGTGGACACGCGCACACTGGCCTGCGGCACCTACCGCGCATTTGACCAGCCGGTGTGGGAGTACCGCCGGTGCCTAGGCCGGGAAGTGGTCCGCTTACACGATGGCCTGTACCTGCTCTAGCCCTGGCCGCCAGCTGGCCGATGCCCAGTTTAGCAAAACGGTGGGTTAAATGAGATGTAGCCCCTTTTACATACTGGAAACGTGGATTACAACACGTAAAATCACGGCTTCAAAGGTCGTTTCCTGAGCCTTAACGTGCTATATTTTCCGTTTTCTGAGAGGACCCCATTTTAGTTCTGCCGTGCCTGGCGCTTGGCCGGCGTCCAGTCCAGCCACGTCCGTTCGGTTTGGCAGCAAGTACACTGCATCTGTAACTCGGTGGCCAGCGGGTACACCTCCAAAACTTCGGCGTGGGCGTGTAGGGTGTCCTCGTTGCACGTCGCGCAAGCCAGCAGCTCCGTACCGGCTAGTTGCTCCTCTAGGAATGTCAGCTCGTCGTTTTCCATGGGAAGGTGGGTGTATTAAAATGAGGGTTTATCGCTCAATGCCGCCGTTGCGGCCGATGCTCGGGCCGCTGCGCTCCTGACCAGGGGGCGACATTTCGAGCACTTTGGATGAACTACGCAGCTCGTCCATGAACTTGTTCCCGCTCAGGCTGGGCACCTTCTCGGCGGCATCCATCGCCTTCTTAAAGTTTTCCGCGTTGCCGCCAACAATGGCCGGGCTGCGCTCTACAAATTTGGCCACCTCGCGCAAGCGGCCACTGGCTAAGCCCTGGCCGTTTGCCTCTAGCTCCTTGGCTACCTCGCGGGCGGCTTTGGCAAAGACGAGCTGCGCTTCCTCATGGGTCTTAACGACCTGGGCGGCGGGATGAGCGG
>NZ_MDZB01000160.1 GCF_001816145.1 Hymenobacter lapidarius
CAAGGGTCGTGGCTTCGTCGGGGCTTAGGGCAAGGGGGGCACGCATGGGGCGAAACTACGGCCCCTAAACTTATGCGTTTACTTATGCGCTACCACTTAGAATACCAGTAACGTTTTAGTGACAACTAACAACTAACAACGAGCAACCAAGCTACTATTTGGGGCTAAAAGATGAAGAACTGCTTCTTCATTTTGCTCTTGTGCACCAGCGGCTTGCCGGGAGGATTAGAACCACCTACTGAGTGGCTCATGCCGCGCTTCAGCTCCGAGAAGCCTTTCTTGGCTTTGTACTTGCGCACCATAAAGCCCCGGCCGCTGCGGTTGGAGTCGAACTGCCGGTCGGGAGCGCCGGTGCTGCCGAAGCTGGTGTTGCCCGTGCGGGCTTGCAGGAGCTCCATTTGCTGGTCCTGCTTGATTTGGTCGGGCGTCATGGCCGCGCGGCGCTGGTTGCGGAGCAGTTCTTCGGCGTTGTTGCCGGTGGTGCGCCGCGCGCCGGTTTCGCTGCTGCTTTGGCCGGGCGTGGGGAATGCGGGGCCCGACTGGGCAGCGGCATTGCCAACGGCAACTAGACTTAGACCGCTTAGGAGTGCAGCAGCAAGCAGAAATTTCATTTCGACGACGGATGAAGTGGAGGAGGGATGGCAGCCTAACGGATGGGCGGCCGGGCTGGTTCAATGCAGCGGCCGGATAATAGCCGATTGCAATTAACAAAAAACAAATCTCGCAACTTATTTTGATTCGGCAATTTATCCATCTCCAATAAAATGAATACTTGAGCCTAAAACGGCAAAACCGCTGCCCACAACTCGGTGGACAGCGGTTTTTTCACGTCGAACGAAAAAGGATTTTTAGCCGCGGTTGGTGCGCAGCGAATCGCGGATTTCCATGAGTAGCTGCTGGTCGGCGGTGGGGGCGGGCACGGCCGATACTTCAACGGGCTTCTTCTTGATGCTGTTGGCGGCTTTCACCACCCAAAAAATAGCGAAGGCGATGATGAGGAAGTAGATAATGGCATTGATAAAGTTGCCATAGGTCAAGGCAGCCGAACCAGCTTTCCTGGCTTCTTCCAGGGTGATGTAGGATTTGCCATCGAGCGTGACAAACATATTTTGGAAGTCAACGCCCCCGGTGAACAGGCTCAGGATGGGCATGAGGATGTCGTCGGTGAGTGAGGTGACGACTTTGCCAAACGCCGCGCCGATGATGACGCCGACTGCCAAGTCAAGGACGTTGCCTTTGGAAATAAACTCTTTGAATTCGGAAACAAAACCCATGAAAACGGCGCGGTAAAGTGAAAAAAAACGATGAATTTGATAAAGCTAGGTATTTGATTAAAATAATACGTGCTTTTTCTGAGGCAAAATTGAAAAAAATGCCTGCGCCCAGGGGTGGGTTTCGGCGTACCGGGGCACAAGGCCGACAAGCCGGGCAGTAGGCCCGCCCAGCGCCGCCGGGCCCGTGCCTTATCTTTGGCGTGACCAAATCACTCAGGCCCTTTGCTCGCTATGTCTGTTTCCTACGAAAACCTGCTCTACGAACTGGACGCCGCCAGCGGCATCCTCACCATCACCATCAACCGGCCCAGCAAGCTGAATGCGCTGAACGCCGCCACCATTGAAGACATTGGCGCAGCCATGCAGCAGGCCCTGGACGAGCCCCAGGTGCGCGGCATTATTGTGACGGGCAGCGGCGAGAAGGCCTTTGTGGCCGGCGCCGACATTGCCGAGCTGGCGGCCCTGACGCCCGCCCAGGCCCTGCGCGCCGCCGAACACGGGCAGGAAGCCTTCTGCCGGATTGAGGAGAGCACCAAGCCCGTGGTGGCGGCCGTGAACGGCTTCGCGCTGGGCGGCGGCTGCGAGCTGGCCATGGCCTGCCACATGCGCGTGGCCTCGGACAACGCCCGCTTTGGGCAGCCCGAGGTGAACCTGGGCCTGCTGCCGGGCTACGGCGGCACCCAGCGCCTGCCCCAGCTCGTTGGCAAGGGCAAGGCCATTGAGCTGCTGCTCACGGCCGACCTGGTGAAAGCCGACGAGGCGCTGCGCCTGGGCCTGGTAAACCACGTGGTGCCGCAGGCCGAGCTGCTCGCGTTTTGCCAGCAGCTGCTGGGCAAAATCCTGGGCAAGGCGCCCCTGGCGGTGGGCATGGTGCTGGAATGCGTGAACGCGCACTATGCCAAGGACGCCAACGGCTACGACATGGAGGCAAAGTCGTTCGGCCGGGCGTTTGAAAGCGACGACTTTAAGGAAGGCACGACGGCATTTGTGGAGAAACGCGCGGCGGTGTTCACCGGGAAATAGGCTTTCGGCAATGAGGAATGAGGAATGAAGAATGAGGAATTGCCCCAGTGGCAGTTGCAATAATTCCTCATTATTCATTCCTCATTATTCATTTATAAAGAATGAGTGTAGTTAAAAAACTGGCGTCGCAAACCGCCGTGTACGGGGTGAGCAGCATTGTGGGCCGGGTGCTCACCTATTTGCTGGTGCCGGTGTATACGGGTGCTTTTGCGGCGGCAGAATACGGCGTGGTAACGGGGCTGTACGCCTACGTGTCGTTTCTGAACGTGGTGTTTACCTACGGGATGGAAACCACGTTTTTCCGGTTTGCCAACCGCTCCGGCACCGACCGGCGCGAACTCTATAGCCGGGTGCTGACCCTGCTGCTGCTGAGCAGTGCGGTGCTCACGGCGGGGCTGCTGCTGCTAGCGCGCCCGCTGGCAGACCTGCTTGCTATCCCGGCAGGCCACGAGCGGTACGTGGTGTGGGTGGCCCTTATTCTAGGGCTCGACGCGCTGTCCGCCATTCCGTTTGCCCGGTTGCGGCTTGAAAACAAGGCCCGCAAGTTTGCCACTATCAAGCTGGCCGGCATTGTGCTGAACGTGGGCCTGAACCTGTTCTTTATTGTGCTGTGCCCGGCGGTGATGCGCGGCGAGTGGCTGCCGGAGCTGCAGCCGCTGGTAGCGCGGCTATACGACCCCACGGTGGGCGTGGGCTATGTTTTTCTCTCCAACCTGGTGGCGAGCGGCTTCACGCTGCTGCTGCTGTGGCGTGAGCTGCTGGACTTCCGTTTTCGCCTGAGTCTGGAGCCGCTGCGGCCACTGCTGAAGTATGCCTATCCGCTCATGTTTATGGGGCTGGCGGGCATGGTGAACGAAACGCTGGACCGGATTCTGCTGCCCCTCTGGCTGCCGAAGGACTTTTATCCGGGCCAGAGCAGCCTCACGGCGGTGGGTATTTACGGGGCGTGCTACAAGCTCAGTATTTTCATGTCGCTGGTCATTCAGGCGTTCCGGTACGCGGCCGAGCCGTTCTTCTTCGCTCAAAGCACCGAGAAGAATTCGCCGGCTACGTTTGCCATGATTTTGAAGTGGTTCACGCTGTGCTGCGCCGTGATTTTTGTGGGCATCAGCCTGAACGTGGAAGACTTTGGGCAGCTGTTTCTGCGGCGGCCGGAGTACCTGCAGGGGCTGGTGGTGGTGCCCATTCTGCTGCTGGCCAACCTGTTTCTGGGCGTGTACTACAACTTGTCGGTGTGGTTCAAGCTCACGGATAAAACCTATTACGGCACCTACATCGGGGTGGGCGGCGCGGTGCTCACCATTGCCCTCAACTTCCTGCTGATTCCGGTGCTGGGCTATTTGGGCTGCGCCATTGCCACGCTGGTGGTCTATTTTATGATGGCGGTGCTGTGCTGGCGGCTGGGCGAGCGGCACTTTCCAGTGCCGTATCCGGCGCTGCGGCTGGGGCTGTGGCTGCTGGGCGCGGCCGGGCTGGTGGCACTGGGCTGGTGGGTGCAGCCCACCGACTGGTGGGCGCGCCACGTGTGGCACGCCGGGCTCACGGCGGCGTTTTTGCTGGCGCTGTGGCTCATTGAGCGCCCTCGGGCGGCGGCCACGGCAGCCGTTTAGTTTAGGTACTGCCAGTATAGTGTCACTGCTATCTTTGCGCGTCTCACTTGCTGACTGACTATGCAGATTCCCGTAATCAACACTTCGCGTCACCCGCTGCCCGAATACCAGACGCCCCACGCCGCCGGCCTCGACCTACGCGCCCACCTGGAGGCACCCGTGACGCTGGGGCCACTGGAGCGCGCCCTGATTCCGACGGGGCTCAGCCTGGAAATTCCGGTGGGCTACGAGGCGCAAATCCGGCCCCGCAGTGGCCTGGCCTTCAAGCACGGCATTGGTTTGGTGAACAGCCCCGGCACGATAGACGCCGACTACCGCGGCGAAATCAAGGTGCTGCTGGTGAATTTATCCAATGAGCCGTTCGTGGTGAACGACGGCGAACGCATTGCCCAACTGATAGTTGCCAAGCACGAAACCATTTCCTGGCAGCCTGTCGAGGAGCTCAGCGCAACCCAACGCGGCGCGGGCGGGTATGGAAGCACGGGCCGGGGATAAACGCTTTTACGTTCCCCGACCGCCATGCTGAGCGCAGCCGAAGCATCTCGCGTGCCGCCACTACTCTAAATAATTGAGTCACTATTGCACGCGAGATGCTTCGGCTGCGCTCAGCATGACGTTCTTTTTATCAATAACATCAAGACAATAACATGAAAATCATCGTACCAATGGCCGGCATGGGCAAGCGCATGCGCCCCCACACGCTCACCGTTCCCAAGCCCCTGATTCCGATTGCGGGCAAGCCCATTGTGCAGCGCCTCGTGGAGGACATTGCTAAGGTGTGCGGCGACCAAGTGGAGGAAGTGGCGTTTATCATCGGCCGTTTTGGCGACGCGGTGGAGAAAAGCCTGGTGAAAATTGCCGAATCGGTGGGGGCCAAGGGCACCATTGTGTACCAGGACGAGCCGCTGGGCACGGCCCACGCCATTCTGTGCGCCCAGGAGTCGCTGAGCGGCCCGGTGGTAGTGGCTTTTGCCGACACGCTGTTTAAGGCCGACTTCACGCTGGACTCCAGTGTGCCCGGTACTATCTGGGTGCAGCAGGTGGCCGACCCCAAGCCGTTTGGCGTGGTGAAGCTGGACGCCCAGGGCCGCATCACCGACTTTGTGGAGAAGCCCCAGACGTTTGTGTCGGACCTGGCCATTATCGGCATCTACTATTTCCAGGACGGCGAGTACCTGCGCAGCGAGCTGCAATACTTGCTCGACAACGACATTAAGGACAAGGGCGAGTACCAGCTCACCAACGCTCTGGAAAACATGAAAAACAAAGGCACTGTGTTTGTGCCCGGCCGCGTAACCGAGTGGCTGGACTGCGGTAACAAGGACGCCACCGTGTTCACCAACCAGCGTTACCTGGAATACCTCAAGGAGCGGGGCGAGTCGCTGGTGTCAGAATCGGCCATAATCACCAATTCCGTTATCATCGAGCCGGTGTACATCGGTGAAAACGCCATCGTTACCGATTCGGTGGTGGGGCCGCACGTGTCACTGGGCGACCACGCCAACGTGCGCGACTCGCGCCTGTCGAATTCCATTGTGCAGCAGTCGGCTTCGGTGCTCAATGCCGTTATCACCAACTCAATGATTGGCAACTTTGCCACCGTGACCGGCACGCCCGACGACCTGAGCCTCGGCGATTATAACCAGCTGCGGGTGTGACATTTTAGGGAGTAAATGCGTTACAGCGACGCGGTCTTCTGCGGAGGGTCGCGTCGTTGGGCATTATTACCCGTAATTTCGTGAGCCGGGCCCAGTGCCCGGCTTTATTGCATATGCGTCAAGTTGTTCTTAGTCTGTTGTTTTGCCTGGGGCTGGTGGCTTCCGGCTATGCTCAGCCCGGTGCTGGCGCCGGGAAGCCCCCGTCTAAGCTGACGCGCAAGGAGCAGCGTGCGTTGGAAAAAGAGCAGCGCGACCTCAACAAGAAACTGGCCGAGGCCCGGGCCAAACGTGCCTTGGCGCCGCCCCTCACGGAGCGCGAAAAAGAGCGCAGCGAGTCCCTGTTTGTGGAAGGCGTGAAGTATGCGCTGCTGGAAGACTACCCCAAGGCCCTGGAAAACCTGCTGAAGGCCTACGCCCTGACCCCTGACAACGCGGCTGTTAACTACAAAATAGCGGAGGCCAACCTGCAAAGTGGTAACCTGCGCGATGCCACCAACTACGCGGAAGCCGCCACCCGCCTCGACCCGAAAAACGCCTACTATTACCTCTTGCTGGCTACCATTCAGGCCAGCCAGAAGCAATACGACGGGGCCAGCAAGACCTACGCCACCCTCATCAAGCAGGTGCCCAACTCGGGCAGCTACCTGTTTAATCTGGCCGATTTGTACCTGGTGCAGAACAAGCTGCCCGAGGCCCTGGCTACGTTGGAGCAGGCCGAAAAGGAGTTTGGGCAGGTAGATGAAATCTCCTTCAAAAAGCAGCAGATATACCTCAGGCAGAACAAGCTGGATTTGGCGCTGGGCGAGGGGGAGAAGCTCATTCGGGCTAATCCCAACGAAAGCCGCTACGTGCTGGCCCAGGCCGAGATGTACGCCAGCAACAACCGCCTGGACGACGCCGTGCGCGTGGCCAAGCAGGCCCTGCGCGTGGACCCCGACAACCCCCAGGCCCACATGGTGCTGGCCGAGGTGTACCGCCAGCAAAACCAACCCGACCAAGCCGCCGAGCAGCTCAAGCTGGCTTTCGCCAGCCCGGCGCTCGACATCGACGAGCGGGTGCGCATACTGGTGGGCTACATCAAGCAGCTGCCCAGCCCCAAGGAACCGGTGAACCAGCTGGCGCAGGACCTGGCCGCCGCCACCATCAAAGCATTTCCCAAGGATGCCAAAGCGTACGCGGTGGCGGGCGATGTGCAGGCGCTGACCAACCACCGGAAAGAGGCCCGCGATGCGTATCTGAAGGCGTTGCGCTACGACAATTCCAAGTTCCAGCTGTGGGAGCAGGTCGTGCTCATCGACGCCGAGCTGAACCACACCGATTCCCTGCTCGTGCACACCGACCGCGCCTTGGAGCTGTTTCCGAACCAGTCGTCGCTCTGGTTCTACAACGGTGTGGCCAATTTGCTCAAAAAGCAGTCCCAGAAAGGCGTAAAAGCACTGGAGTACGGCCGCAAGCTGGTGCTAAACAACCCCGCGCTGCTGGGCCAGTTCGACGCCCAGCTGGGCGATGCCTACCACGAGCTGAAGCAGTACGACAAATCGGATGCGGCCTACGAAGCGGCGCTGGTGAGCGAGCCCAACAACGTGCAGGTGCTGAACAACTACAGCTACTACCTGTCGTTGCGGGGCGAAAAGCTGGAAAAGGCCAAGCAGATGTCGGGCAAAGTGGTGAAGCAGTTCCCGGACAACGACACCTACCTCGACACCTACGCTTGGGTGCTATACAAGATGAAAGACTACGCCGGTGCCAAAGCAGCGCTGGAAAAAGCGCTGGAAAGCACCAAAGATGCCTCGGTGATGGAGCACTACGGCGACGTGCTGTATCAACTGGGCGAAAAAGACAAAGCCGTGGCCCAGTGGCAGCGGGCCCGCAAAACCGGCGTGGCGTCGGACCTGCTGGACCGCAAATTGAAAGACCGAAAACTGTATGAATAAACTCACTCTGCTGGTGGCCCTGGGGCTGCTGCTCGGGAGCTGCGCCCGCAAGGCCGTGCCCACCGCCTCTACTACCGGTCCCGGAACATCGGTGCCGGTAGCCGAGTCCACGGTGCGCGCCACCAACACCACTTTCACGTTTCTGAACGCCAAGGGCAAGGCCCAAATTAGCCTGAAAGGCAACAAGCAGGGCGCCAACTTGGCCCTGCGCATGCGCCGCGACAGCATTATCTGGGTATCGGCCTCGCTGGCGGGCATTGAGGGCGTGCGGGCCGTGCTCACCCACGACTCGGTGCGGGTTATCAACCGCCTGGAGAAAACGTATTTTTCGGGCGGCTACGACTACCTGAGCAAACTGCTGAACGTGCCAGTAAGCTTTGCCCAAATGCAGGCCTTGCTGCTAGGCGACTACGTGCCGGCGCCCGCCGGCACCACGCCCACCGTAACCACCGAGGAAGCAGGGCGCCAGCGCGTGGTCTACCCGCTGGCCGACGTGGTGATTGAGCGCCTGCTGCAAGCCGGCACCGGCCGCGTGCAGCAGCTCAAAGTGAGCGACGAGGCCACCAAGCGCAACTTAACGGTGGACTACACCGATTTCCGTCCGCTGGAGGAGCAGGGCAGTGTGTCGTTTGCACACGCCACGTTTATTCAGGCCCAGCAGCCTGAAGCGGGAGTGGCCACGGCCGCCATCAACTACAGCAAGGTGAATGCCGGCCGCGAACGGCTGGCTTTTCCCTTCTCGGTGCCCAAGGGCTACAAGCGGCAGAAATAACAGGAAAGCTCAGCAAGCCAGACGTTGGATAAACAGGCACACCAAATCGAAGAGTGGAGGAGCCCAGCGGGCGTTGCTGGGGTGAGCAGAGGCGGAGCCACGTGGCTGCTGCTGGTGCTGAGCCTATGGCTGGCCGTGCCCGCCGTGGCGCAGCAGCGCCCGAACCAGAAAAAGCAACCCGCCAAAACCACCAAGGCCCGCACCACCACGGCCACCAAAGCCAAGCCCCGCCCCAAAACTACTTCCACCACCCGACCCACTTTCCGCCCCAAGAGCAAGGCCCAACTGGAGCGCGAGCGGCTGAGCAACTTGCGCCAGATTCAGCGGACCAGCCAGGAGCTGAACCAGACCCAGGAGAAGAAAAAAGCCAGCCTGGGCCAACTCAATGTCATCAAGGAGAAGCTGACGGTGAAGAAGGAAGTCATTCAGGGGATTTCGACGCAGCTGCAGGGCATTGAGTCCAACGTGAGCCAAACGGCCACGGAGGTGCTCAAGACCCAGCAAACCCTGCGAGAGCTGAAGGCCGAATACGCTCGGCTGCTGTACACGGCTTCCAAAACGGCCGATGGCTTCAATAAGCTCATGTTTTTGTTTGCCTCGGACTCGTTCAACCAGTTTGCCCTGCGGCTGCGCTACGTGCGGCAGTACACCGAGGAGCGGCAGCGCCAGGCGGCCCGCATCATGGGGGCGCAGACGCGCCTGCACCAGCAGCTCACGGGCCTCACCCAGCAGCAGCGCCGCAAGAGCAGCCTGCTGAACACCCAGCTCACCGAAAATCGCAACCTGCTGTCATTGAAAACCAAAGAAGACCAGATGGTGCAGCAGCTCAGCCAGCAGGAGCAGGGCCTGCGCCAGGAGTTGGAGGAGCGCCGCCGCTCCGTGGTGCGCCTCGACAACCTGATTGCCGAGCGCGTGCGCGAAGAAATTGCGCGCGCCGCCCGGGCCGCGCGCCTGGCTGCCCGCCGCGAAGCCGCGTTGGCCGCCGCTGCGGCAGCTCGCC
>NZ_MDZB01000161.1 GCF_001816145.1 Hymenobacter lapidarius
GAGGCTTAGCTTCACGGGGCAGAACGGGCAATGGTGTGTAGGAACCCCAAAGGTCGGACTGCCCCGTTTTTATGCCCTAAAGTTTAGTAGGGTAGAGTGGTGGTTTACTTAATTGGCCCTTTGCCGGGCCAGGAGAGGAAGCGGGCCGGCACTTGGCCGAAAATGGGGTTTTTCTGCCGCGCCCGCGCTGCGCGCCCGTTGTCCTCTTTGGTCGCATCGGGCCGGTTTTCCCGCGCCGCCATGATTTCCGGCGCGGTCACTTGTTCGGCCCCACAGGATGTCGGGCCCAGGGGAAGGCCGGCACTTTTAGCTACTCCACAATCATGTGGCACACGTTGGTGCCGGTCCGGCCGTCGGCGCTTATGTAGGCCCAGAACAGGCCTTCGGTGCTGTGGGGCATGGCCACGTGGCCGCGTGCGTCGAGGGCGATGACGCCGCCCCTGCCGCCCGCCGGCGCCACTTTATCATGGATGACCCGGTGGGCGGCTGCCACCACGCTCAGGCCCCGGTACTCCATCAGCGCGGCAATGTCGTGGGCCACCGCGTGGCGAATAAAAAACTCGCCGTGCCCGGTGCCCGACACAGCGCACACGTGATTGGCGTAGGTGCCAGCCCCGATAATCGGCGAGTCGCCCACCCGGCCGTACCGCTTGTTCAGCATGCCCCCGGTGGACGTGCCGGCCGCCAGGTGCCCGGCCTGGTCGAGGGCCACGGCGCCCACGGTGCCGTACTTGGCGGGTGGGGACGGGGCCGCGGGGCGGGCTTCGGCCGCTTGCAGGGCCAGCAACTGCTGCCAGCGTTCCTCGGTCCGAAACCATTCCGGCGGGGCCGTTTCCAGGCCCATTTCGGCAGCAAACTGGTCGGCGCCGGGACCCGTGAGCAGCACGTGGGCCGAGCGCTCGAGCACAGCCCGGGCGGCCGAAATCGGGTTACGCACGGTGCGCACGCCCGCCACCGCGCCGGCCTGCAGCGTGGCGCCGTCCATCAGGGCCGCGTCCATCTCGTTCAGCCCGACGTGCGAAAATACCGAGCCGCGCCCGGCGTTGAACAGGGGCGAGTCTTCCAGCAGGCGCAGGCTGGTTTCCACCGCTGTCAGGCTGCTGCCGCCCTCGGCCAGCACCGCGAAGCCGGCCTGCGCGGCGGCCACCAACGTGCGCTGGTAGGCCGCTTCCTGTGGAAACGGCGTGCCGGCCGGGTGCAAGCGGCCCGAGCCCCCGTGCAGAAGTAATGTAAAATTGGCGGGAGGCACGGAAGACATAATGTTACGATGTTACGATTTGAGGGCTCCCAGCACGCGTTTTATCAACTCGATGGGGCTGCCGTTGTGCCAGCGCCAGCCCCCCTGACTAACTCACCGGACTCCAAGCCAGAATTCGTAGCAATGGTTTGGAACCATTTAGAATCTATCCGGATAGGCTATTAGCACGACCACAGCGGGTCCTCCCCGCGCGGTGCCCTTATTGCGGGGTGCCCGCTTTGGATGCCGGCCGCACCGTGGGGTAGGCAATGCCCAACTGCTCCAGGTAGGTCTTGTATTTGGCCGGATTGTAGTAAAATTTTGTCATTTGTGGGCGGTACTGGGCCATGATGCCCTGGTTGAGGGTAATGGCGGGCTTATCGGTGGCCGAAATCAGAGGCGTGTACTTGGTGTCCTTGGTTTGCACGTCGTTGAAATACGCCCAGGCCTCCTTGAGGATTTCGGGTTTCACCAACAGGTCGAGCAGGGTCAGGGCCTCGGCTTTGGCGCCGGCCGTCACGCCCTTGTGGGCAATGGGGGTGGCCATGGCAATGGCGTTGGCCCAGTGGTGGCCGGGCAGGCCAGGGATGTTGGCCGGGTAGCGCAGCACCACCGTGGGGACGCTCCAGGAAATGTCGCCAATGTCGTCCGAGCCCCCGTAGGTGGCCGTCTGGGGCCCCATGAGGGTGTCGAGGCGGGAAGCCAGGCCATCGATGGGGCGGTTGAGGCGGTCGGTTTTAGGAGCTTTCGTTTCGGCCTGCGCGGCGCGGGCCAGCACCTGGTCGGCCGCGCTCCATTGGGGCAGGCCCACGCGCAGGATGTTCTGGTACATGGCCTGAGCAATGGCCTTGTTCAGGTGAATGGGCCAGGCGCTGCCCAGCACCTCGTGGCTCACGGTGGTCTTGGTCATGAGCGTGGCGCCTTCGGCCATCTTCAGGGCGTCGGCGTACATTTCCCTGATTTTGGGGTCGGTGCGCTCGCGCAGGTAGTACCACACCGCCGCCTTCGAGGGCACCACGTTGGGCTGGTCGCCGCCGTCGGTGATGACGGAGTGCGAGCGTTGGTTCACGTCCATGTGTTCGCGGTGGAAGTTCCAGCCCACATCCATCAGCTCCACGGCGTCGAGGGCGCTGCGGCCGCGCCAGGGAGCCACGCCCGCGTGGGCTGCCTGCCCCTCGAAAGTAAACTTGACGGAAATCGCGCCGGTGTAGCCGTTGTCGCCCCACGACACGTTCAGGTTGTCGCTTACGTGCGTAAAAACGCAGGCGTCCACGTTTTTGAAGTAGCCATCGCGCACGTAATAGGCCTTGGTGCCGAGCAGCTCCTCGGCGGCGCCGGGCCAGAGCATGAGCGTGCCAGGCAGCTTCTCGCGCTCCATGATTTTCTTGAGGGCCAGCACCGCCGTGATGTTCAGGGGCACGCCCGAGTTGTGGCCCTCGCCGTGGCCCGGGGCACCCTCAATAATAGGGTCGTGGTAGGCTACGCCCGGTTTTTGGGAGGCCTTGGGAATGCAGTCGATGTCGCTGCCAATGGCAATGACCGGCTTGCCCGAGCCCCAGGTGGCCGTCCAGGCCGTGGGCACGCCCGCAATGCCGGGCTTGATGACGAAGCCGTTTTTCTTCAGAATGCCGGTGAGGTAGCGCGAGGTTTCCGTTTCCTGAAAGCCCAGCTCCCCGAAGCTGAACACCATGTCCACCATCTGTTGGGTGGCCTTCTGCTGCTTATCGATTTCCCCGATGAGCTCCTGCTTCAGGGCTTCGAGCTTGGCGGGCGGCATGATGGCCTGGGCCAGGGTGGGGCGGGGGGCCAGCGCCAGCCCGGCCAGCAGACCCAATACGCACCAAGGGCGCCCACCGCGCAGGCTCCAGGAAAAAGGAGAAGGAGTACAGGAAGACATCATATGGAGGAGGAAAAGAGGCGTCAATAAAACGTACGGTGGACCGGCCCGAATTCCCCAAACCCCCGAAACGGGGAGGCCGGCGCCCGGAAGCGGGAAGATACATGCCGGTCGCCGCACCATAACGCGCTGTAGGCAATCAGCTCACGGGTAGTTGGAATTCAGGTTCTTGTTCGTACTTGCGGGTCCAACCTCAGCCTTCTTTGCTCCATGAGAAAACGAATACTGGCCCCGCTTGCCTTTGGCATCCTGCTGGCCTTGTCCTTGCCAACTCCCACGTTCGCTCAATCGGCCAAACCTGCCAAACCAGTCAAGCCGGCTACAGCCCGCAAGCCGTCTGCTTCGGCCCCGCTGGCGGCCTTGTTTGCGGCGTATTGGAACGAGCAGGCCCGGCTTTTTCCCTTTGGCGCCACGGCCCAGGGCGACAACCGCTACAACGACCAGCTGCCCAACGACCAGACCCAGGCCTTCCGGGAGCAGCTGCGGGCCTTTTACCAGAAATACCAAACGCAGCTGCGTAAAACAGACCGGCGGCAACTCAACGCCACCGACCAGACCAGCTACGACATCTTCGACTACGACCTAGCCATGAACCTGGCCGACCTGCGGCAGCCCGACTGGATGATTCCCTTCACCCAAGGCGGCGGCCTGCCCAGCACCCTGGGCCAGCTGGGGGCGGGCACGGGCAGCCAGCCCTTCAAAACCACCCAGGACTACCGCCAGTGGCTGGGCCGCGCCCGTGCCTTTCCGTTGTGGGCCGATTCGGCCATCGGCAACTTCCGCCGCGGCATGCGGGCTGGCATCGTGCTGCCCAAAGCATTGGTGGTGAAGATGATTCCGCAACTGAAATCCTTCGTGGTCACGGACCCCACGGCCAGCCTGTACTATGGCCCGGTGGCCAAGTTTCCGGCCGGCGTGCCCGCGGCCGAGCAGCCCGAGCTGGTAGCAGCCTACCGCCAGGCCATTCTGCAGGACCTGGTGCCGAGCTACCAGAAGCTGGCGCAGTTTCTTGAAACCGAATACCTGCCCCAGGCGCGCGCCAGCAGCGGCATAGGGGCGCTGCCGGGTGGGGCAGCCCAGTATGCCTACCGGGTGAAACGGGCCACCACGACCGATAAAACCCCGGCCGAAATCTACCAGACGGGCCTGCGCGAAGTGCAGCGCATCCGCACCGAAATGGAGCAGGTGAAGCAGCAGGTGGGCTTTGCGGGCGACCTCAACGCCTTCTTCGCCTACATGCGCACCGACCCGAAGTTCCGGCCTTTCAAAACGCCCGAGGAAGTGCTGGCGGTGTACCGGGGAGTGCTCACGCGCATTTCCCCCAACCTGCCCAAGCTGTTCGGTCACACGCCCAAAACGGAGTTTGAAGTGCGCCGAACGGAGAAATTCCGGGAAGCGTCTGCTTCGGCCCAGTACAACCAAGGAGCACCCGACGGCTCGCGGCCGGGCATTTTCTACGCGCCCATTCCCGATGCCACCCAGTACAACGTGACGCGGGGCATGGAGTCGCTCTTCCTGCACGAGGCCATTCCGGGCCATCATTACCAGATAGCCCTGCAGCAGGAAAACACCAGCCTGCCCAAGTTCCGCCGCTTTACCTTCAATAGCGCCTACGTTGAAGGCTGGGGCCTTTATGCCGAGTCGCTGGGCAAAGCCTTGGGCGTTTATACCGACCCCTACCAGCAAATGGGCGCCCTAAATACCGAAATCCACCGGGCCATTCGCCTCGTGGTGGACGTGGGCCTGCACACCGGCCAGCTCACCCGCGAGCAGGCCATCGAGTACATGATGGCCAACGAGCCCATTGACGAGCAGCGGGCCACCGCCGAGACTGAGCGTTACATGGGCAACCCCGGCCAGGCCCTGAGCTACAAAGTGGGGCAGCTCAAAATCCTGGAGTTGCGCGCCAAATACGAAAAGCAGCTGGGCCCGAAATTTAGCCTGCGCGCCTTCCACGACGAGCTGCTGGCCGGCGGCTCGATGCCCCTGGCGGTGCTGGAAAAAACGCTGGACGCCTGGGCCGCCCGGCAGCGGTAGTGCCATCCGGGCAGCTCACAAACCTGCAGCTGGAAAACAACCCAACCGGCTGGCAACGGCCGATTGGCCGGTCTGGTGGGTGGCGCGGCCAGATGCTCATCGATGCTACAAAAACTGCCTGTTGCGGCCGCGCCGTGGCTCGCTGTGGGCGTTCAACTCGCGGGCAGCGGGAATCAGGTTCTTGTTCTTACTTGCGCGTTCAACCTTAGCCTTCTTTGCTCCATGAGAAAACGAATACTGGCCCCGCTTGCCTTCGGCATCCTGCTGGCCACTCAGCTACCGGTGCCCGCGGTTGCCCAAGCTGCCAAGTCGACTGCCGCCGCCGCCGCTACGGCCCGCAAGCCGTCTGCTTCGGCCCCGCTGGCGGCCTTGTTTGCGGCGTACTGGAACGAGCAGGCTCGGCTTTTTCCCTTTGGCGCCACGGCCCAGGGCGACAACCGCTACAACGACCAGCTGCCCAACGACCAGACCCGCGCCTTCCGCCAGCAGCAGCAGCGCTTCTATCGGCAATACCAGGCTTCGCTGCTGAAATTTGACCGCGCCAAGCTCGCGGGCGAAGACCAGGTGAGCTACGACGTGTTCCGGTACCAGCTGGAAACGGCGCTGGAAGGACTGCAGCAGTTCCGGTGGATGATGCCTTTCGGGCAGGCAGGCGGGCTGCCACAAAGCATGGCGCAGTTTGGGTCGGGCACGGGTTCCCAACCCTTCAAGACGACCATGGACTACGACAACTGGCTGGGCCGGGTGCACGGCTTCCCGGCCTGGACCGACTCGGCCATTGCCAACTTCCGTCAGGGCCTGAAAACCGGCGTGGTACTGCCCCGGGCCCTAGTGGTAAAGATGATTCCGCAGCTGGAGGCCCAGGTGGTGGCCGACGCCACCAAGAGCCTGTTCTACAGCCCCATCACGAAGCTGCCCGACGCGCTGCCCGCGGCCGACAAAGCGCGGCTGACCATGGCCTACCAGCAGGCCATTCTCACCAAGCTGGTTCCCTCCTATCAAAAGCTGAGTGCTTTCCTGAAGAACGAGTACTTGCCCAAGGCGCGTACCACCTCGGGTTTTGGGGCTCTGCCCGGTGGGCCCGCGGCTTACCGCTACGCAGTAAAAGCGGCCACCACGACCAACAAAACGACCGACGAAATCTACCAGACCGGTCTGAGCGAGGTGCAGCGCCTGCGCACGGAAATGGAGCGGGTGAAGCAGGAGGTCGGCTTCCAGGGCGACCTGCCAGCCTTCTTCGCCTACATGAAAAACGAGCCCAGGTTCCGGCCCTACAAAACGCCGCAGGAAGTGCTCGATGGGTTTGAAGCCATTCACCAGCGCATGCTCCCCAACCTGCAGAAGCTGTTTGGCCGCACGCCCAAAACGCCGTTTGAGATGCGGCAGACCGAGGCCTACCGCGCCGCTTCGGCCAGCGCCCAGTACGTGGCCGGCTCGCCCGATGGCTCCCGGGCGGGCATCTTTTATGTGCCCATTCTCGATGCTACCCAATACAACGTCACCTCCCTGCCGCCCATGGAAGACGTGTTTCTGCACGAAGCCATTCCGGGGCATCATTACCAGATTTCGCTGCAGAATGAAAACACGGCCTTGCCCAAATTCCGGCGCTTTGGCGGCTTCAGCGCTTTTAGCGAAGGCTGGGGGCTCTATTGCGAGTCCTTGGGCAAGGAGCTCGGGCTCTACACCGACCCGTACCAGTACGCCGGTTCGTTGGGCGGTGAAATGCACCGCGCCATCCGGCTGGTGGTGGACGTGGGCCTGCACGCCAAAGGCATGACCCGGGAGGAAGCCATCAAGTACATGATGGACAACGAAGTCATCACCGAACAGCTGGCTACCGCCGAGATTGAGCGCTACATGGGCAATCCCGGCCAAGCCCTGAGCTACAAAACGGGCCAGTTGAAAATTCTGGAATGGCGCGCCCGCTACGAGAAGCAGTTGGGCCCGACGTTCGACCTGCGCGCTTTCCACGACGAGCTCCTGGCCGGCGGTGCCATGCCTCTGGCCGTAGCCGAGCGCCGCATGGACGCCTGGGCCGCCCGGCAGCGGTAGCCAGCGTGACCACGTCAGCTTCACCAAAGCTTGAACCACCGCTGAATTTCTTAAACCAGAACGAGCGGACCGTCTGGCCCGCTCGTTTTTTTTATTGCTGTCCCACTCCTTAACACGCAGCTAGTCCTCGAACCCCAAGCAGTCGCCGGGGACCCCTCCGGGGCAAATGCACCTGCGCATCGGCCACCTTCATCAACTGCGCAAAAGACGAAACAGCCTTACCACGCAACATGCGCGTCTTTCGTGTTCATCGCCCTAGGGAATGATGGATGATAATTACCTACGCCTAAAGTGGCCCCTCTTTAAAAAAAGGAAGCGGCGTACTTGGCCACGATGCTTGGAGCAATACCCAGGGTGCGTGCAATAGCACCTTTTCGCTGAACGAAATAAGCCAGCTTACTTGTGATTGTTGTGGTGGAACAACCAGCACGCCGGGCGTAGCTTCGCACACAAACCCAACCCGCTTGGCGCGGGCATCTTTTCCCCGCGTGGTATGATGAAAAAAGCCTTTACCTTACTGGCCTCCCTGGTGCTGCCCCTGACGGCCCTGCAGGCGCAAACTGCCCAACGGCCCCTCCAGCTCAGCGACCTGTACCGGATGCGCGACGTGGCCGACCCCCAGCTTTCGCCCGATGGGGCCTGGGTGGCATACACCGTGACGCGCGCCGATTCGACCACCGACAAGCGCGACGCCGACGTGTGGATGGCCCGCACCGACGGCACCCAAAACCTGCGCGTGACCACCGCCCCGGCCAGCGAGGCCAAGCCCCGCTTCAGCCCCGACGGCAAGTACCTGAGCTTCGTGTCGAGCCGCGGCGAAGAGGACGGCGGCGACGCCCAGCTCTGGCTGCTGAACCGGGCCGGCGGCGAGGCGGAAAAGGTGACCAAGCTCAAAGGCAGCGTGTCCGACTACGTGTGGTCACCCGATGGCCAGCGCCTGGCCCTTATCATCCGCGATGCCGACCCCGACTCGCTCACGGCTGCCCAGAAGGCCAAAAAGAAAACCGCACCGCCCATCGTCATCGACCGCTTTCAGTTCAAAAAGGACGTCGATGGCTACCTCAACAAGCAGCGCCAGCACCTCTATATCTTCGACGTGGCTTCGCGCAAGCTCACGAACCTGACCCCCGGCGTGTACGACGAGCACCTGCCCGCCTGGAGCCCCAACGGCCAGCAGTTGGTGTTTTCCAGCAAGCGCGGGTCCGACCCCGACCGCCACGACAACTATGACCTGTACCTGATGGATGCCAAGGCGGGCGCCACGGCTCGGCCGCTGCTCACCACCGACGTAGCCGAGAGTTCGCCCGGCTACGGCAGCCGGCCCGTGTGGAGCCCCGATGGGCGGCGCATCGCCTTTGTGCAGGGCGGCCCCCGCGAGCAGCTCGTGTACGCCCTGCACCAGCTGATGGTGGTGGAGGTAGGTAATGGCACCGTAAAGGCCCTCACCGCTGGCCGCGACCGCAACACCACCAAGCCCCAGTGGGCGCCCGATGGCAAGAGCCTCTACTTTCTGCTGGAAGACGACCGCGCTACCTCGCTGGCCCGGGTGCCGGCGGCGGGTGGCACCATCAATACAGTGTTGGGGGGTGCCCGGGAAGTAAATGACTTCGCCCTGGCCGGTAACGGGAAGCTGGTCGTGCTCAGCAGCCTGCCCCAGGCGCCGGCCGAGGTATTCGGGCTGGACAAAAAGGGGACCCCCAAGCCGTTGTCTCAGCAAAACGATGCCTGGCTCAAGGGGGTTTGAGGTGGTCTAGTTAAGCTGGACAGAACTGGGTGGTATCTTTCCTTCGTCATGAAAGACATCCCCAAACCCGACAAACGCCGCAAGTACGACGCGG
>NZ_MDZB01000162.1 GCF_001816145.1 Hymenobacter lapidarius
GTGCCGCGAGGCGGTAAACAGGTTTACCTCAAGCTTGCTGAGCAGCTGCGCCGTGGCCAGGCCAATGCCCGAAGACGCGCCAATGAGGAGGATGTTTTTCTTTCAGGTCGTCGTTGTTGATGCCGCGCGAGCGGCGCGGGCGCTGGTCGGCCGAAAGCTGGCCGATGCGGTAGCTGAAGTTCACCTGCACGCTCAGCTGGCGGCGCTCCGAGGTGCTGATTTGCTCCAGCAGGGGAGTCCGGATTTCGTTGCGGATGTTGATGGAGTTGGTGATGAAGTTGTTGGCGCCGAAACCGAAGCTGCCCTTTTTGTTGGCGAACTCGCGGCGCACGCTCAGGCCGTAGAAGCCGAAGCCGCTCTGCTCGCCCTGCAGCAGCACCTGCCGGCCGCGGTAGAAGCCGAAGCCCTGTAGGCCCCACAGGTCGGTGATTTTGTAGGAGCCAAACAGCCGCCCGCTGGCCACGAAGCCCTGGTTGGAAGCATTGAAAATCCCGCTCACGTTGTTGCGCAGCGCGGCGTAGAACACGTCCACGCCGGTATTCAGGCTCAGCTTTTTGCCATTGATGGAGGCGAAGAAGTTGCCGCCGTAAGCGTTTTCCTGCCCGATGTTACGAAAACTAATCTGCTGGGCATCGGGGGCCAGCTGCGCCCCGATGGCGGCGCGCAGGGCGTCGGTCAGCGGCTCACGCACCGACTGGATGGAGCCGCTGGTGTTGCGGGCAAAGGCGGTGAAGTTCAGGTTGACCTTCTTGATTAGGGTACTGTAGCCCAGCTCGAAGTTGTCTGTGAATTCAGGCTTCAGTTCCGGGTTGCCAACCGACACCAGCAGGATGTTGGAAAACTGCGGGGCCGGGTTCAGGAACTGCAGCGAGGGGCGCTGCAGGCGGCGGTTGTAAGCCGCTTTTAGCACATTGCCATTGGTCAGGCGCCGCGACAGGTTCACGCTGGGCACCAGCGCCCCGTAGCTCGGGATGCTCACGGTCTCGCTGCTGTTGCGGAAATCGGCCCCAATGGTGGTGTACTCGTAGCGCAGGCCGGGCTTGAGGGTGATGTTCTTGGGCAGGCCCACCGTGTAGGTGGTGTAGGCCGCCGTCACGTTCTGGTCGTAATTGAAGCCGTTGTTGAGGGCCGCGTTGGGGTCGCGCACGAACCCACCCTCGGCCCCCGGCGCCGTAAACAAGGCAAAGTCGCTGCTCACGCGGCGCAGAATATTTTTGGCCCCGAACTCCAGCACCTGGGTCTTGCCCACCGGCGACTGATAGTCGGCCTGCACCGTGAATTCTTCGTTGGCGCTGGGGTTTTCGTTGCGGAGCCGGCCCAGGGTCGTGTTCAGGTTGCCGGGGTCGAGGATGGAGTTGGTGAAGTCGTTGGTGCGGTCGTTGCGGCTGTAGAGCGTCAGCAGGCTGAACTCCTGCTGGGGCTTGGCGAAGAGGTGGGTGAAGCCCAGGCTGGCGTCCACGGTGCCCGAACGGTCCTGCACGTACACGTCGCGCACGTCCAGGGGCTGGCCCGTGGGGCTGGGCACGGCCACCCGCGTGAGCCGGTCCTGCCGGCTGTCCGAAGCGCGCAGCCCGTAGGAGAGCGAGGCCTGCAGCGAGTTTTGCTTGTTGATGTCGTAGTCCCAGCCCAAGGCGGTGCGCCCGCCGCCCTGGTTCTGGCGGTTGTCGGCCGTTTGCCGCGTCGTGCGCCGGTCCAGCGAGTTGGCGGGGTTGATGATGGTCTGCTCGTTCTCAAAGCCGCCCACGATGTTGTAGCCCGCCCGCCCGCCGGCGTTGAGGGAGAAGCCCATCTTGCCAGTGCGGTACGAGCTGTTCAGGCTCAGGCTGGCGTTACGGGTCCCCGCGCTCATGTCCACGCCCAGGGTGCCGCCGCGCAGGGTGTTGGTCTTGGTGATGATGTTGATGATGCCGCCCGTGCCTTCGGCGTCGTACTTGGCCGAGGGCGAGGTGATGACCTCCACGGTCTTAATCTGCTCGGCCGGAATCTGGCGCAGGGCGTCGGCAATGCTGGAAGCGGCAATGGCCGAGGGCTTGTTGTTGATGAGCACCCGGATGTTGGAGCTGCCGCGCAGGCTCACGTTGCCGTCCAGGTCCACGCTCAGCAGCGGCACCCGGCGCAGCACGTCGGAGGCATCGCCGCCACGGGCGGTCTGGTCGTTTTCGGCGTTGTACACCGTGCGGTCCACCCGCTCCTCAATCAGGGGCTTCTGGGCCACCACCACCACTTCGCCCAGCTTCTGGGCCGAAGTCTCCAGGGCCACCTTGCCAAGGTCCACGGCCCCGCCGGCCGGCACCGCCACGCCGGGCCGCTCCTCGTTTTTATAGCCCACAAAGCTGACCTGCACTTTGTAGCTACCGGCCGGAATACCGGCCAGGATGAACGTGCCGTCGTCGCCGGCCACGCCGCCGTTCACTACTTTGCCCGCGCCGTCCAGCACGGCCACCGTGGCGTACGACACGGGCTTGCCCGTGCCCGCCTCCGTCACCGTGCCGGTGATGCGGCCGGTAGTAGTCCGGGCGGCGGCCGGAGCCGCCATTGGACGGGTGCCGGGAGCTTGCTGGCCCGATGCCAGTTGGGTGGAGCCCATCAGGGCCGCCAGAAATACGGCGGTTGCCGGTACTTTTTGTTTCATACAATACATAGCGGCCAAAGTGCCGCAAATTGACCCGGAGGTTGCACCCGGCGTCCTTTTTTTGGTTGCAAAAAAGAGTGTAACCGCAAACCGGCTCATTCTTCTTTGCCGACACGCAAAGGTCCCCACGAATACCGCCGGAACGGCTATAAACTAGATTATCAACCCCTGAACCCCGACAAACGGCCGGATTATTCCGGTTGTCACAACCGCTGTTCGCCGCGCGTCGTACCTTTGCCGAAGCCTGCTAATCTTTTAGCGGGCCAGATGGTTACACTCCGTCACCATCCCACCGACGCTGCCCTGATGATAGTTGAACCCGGCCCGCTACTCGCGGCGATAGACTCGCCCGATGACCTCAAAAAGCTTGCTCCTGAGCAATTAGTCCAGCTCAGCACCGAGCTCCGGGACTTCATCATCGACTCCGTGAGCATTTACGGCGGGCATTTCGGTGCCTCGCTGGGCGTGGTGGAGCTGTCGGTGGCCCTGCACTACGTCTTCAATACGCCCGACGACCAGCTGGTGTGGGACGTGGGCCATCAGGCCTACGGCCACAAAATCCTCACCGGCCGGCGCGAGCAGTTCCCCACCAACCGCCGCTACCACGGCATGTCGGGCTTCCCCAAGCGCAGCGAGAGTGCGTACGATGCCTTCGGGGTGGGCCATAGCAGCACCAGCATTGGGGCGGCGCTGGGCATGGCCGTGGCTTCGGACTACAAAGGCGAGAAAGACCGGCAGCACATTGCCGTGATTGGTGACGGCGCCATGACGGCCGGCATGGCTTTCGAAGCCCTTAACCACGCCGGCGTGGCCAAGTCCAACCTGCTGGTTATCCTCAACGACAACTGCATGAGCATCGACCCCAACGTGGGCGCGCTCAAGGAATACCTCACCGACATCACCACTTCCCGCACCTACAACAAAGTGCGCGACGAGCTGTGGAACGTGCTGGGCAAGCTCAGCAAGTTCGGCCCCAACCCCCAGCAGATTGCCCGCAAAGTAGAGGCTGCCATGAAGGCCACCCTGCTCAAGCAAAGCAACCTGTTTGAGGCCCTGAACTTCCGCTATTTCGGCCCCGTGGATGGCCACGACGTGCAGCACCTCGTCACCATCCTCAACGACCTGAAGAGCATTCCCGGCCCCAAAATCCTGCACTGCGTGACGGTGAAGGGCAAAGGCTACGCGCTGGCCGAGAAAGACCAGACGCTGTGGCACGCGCCGGGCCTGTTCGATAAAATCACGGGCGAGATTTACAAAAAGACCCCCGACAAGCCACAGCCGCCTAAGTACCAGGACGTGTTCGGCCACACGCTGGTGGAGTTGGCCGAGGCCAACGACAAAATCATGGGCGTGACGCCGGCCATGCCCTCGGGCTCGTCGCTGAACCTGATGATGGCCGCCATGCCCGACCGCGCCTTCGACGTGGCTATTGCCGAGCAGCACGCCGTCACGTTCTCGGCCGGTATGGCTACCCAGGGGCTGGTGCCGTTCTGCAACATCTACTCCTCGTTTATGCAGCGCGGCTACGACCAGGTTATCCACGACGTGGCCCTGCAAAACCTGCACGTGGTGTTCTGCCTCGACCGGGCCGGCTTCGCCGGGGCCGACGGCCCCACCCACCACGGCTGCTACGACCTGGCCTTCATGCGCTGCATCCCCAACATCGTGGTCTCGGCCCCGATGAACGAGCAGGAGCTGCGCAACCTCATGTACACCGCCCAGCTGCCCGAAAACGCGGGGCCGTTCAGCATTCGCTACCCGCGCGGCGAGGGCGTGATGCCCGAGTGGCGCACGCCCCTGCAGCGCGTGGCCATCGGCACGGGCCGCGTGGTGCGCCAAGGTGCCGAGGGCGGCGTCGCCATCCTCAGCATCGGTCACATTGGCAACTATGCCGTGAAGGCCACCGAAGCCCTGGCCGCCGAAGGCCTCGACGCGGGCCACTACGATATGCGCTTCTGCAAGCCGTTGGACGAGGAAATGCTGCGCGACATCGCCCGCCGCTACCGCGCCATCGTGACCGTGGAAGACGGCTGCCTGCCCGGCGGCTTTGGCTCGGCCGTGCTGGAGTTTCTGACGGACCACGGCTACCTCCTGCCCGTCAGCCGCCTCGGCATTCCGGACCGGGTGGTGGAGCACGGCTCGCAGGATGAGCTCTACAAAGAGTGCGGTTTCGATGCCGCCGGCATTGCCCAAGCCGTGCGCGAGCTAAGCGCCAAGGTGGTGGCCGGGGAGCGTAAAAAGGTGCTGGGGTAGGTCGCCTGTTGAGACAAGAAGAAGCCCCCGTAGCGGTTGCTACGGGGGCTTCTTGGTGCTGCTTAACGCCTGTTTCGCTTTCGCAACAATACCGGAGCCAAATACGGCGACACGAAGGGCCTGGTGAGCCGCTGCCTGCGTATTCGTGTCCCTTGCCCTGGCGTTCAACTCGTTTGGCCTCTACCTCGGCCGCTTCCTGCGTTTAAACTTCTGGGACGAGCTCACCAATCCGGTGGCCCTGTTCCAAAGCATTCTGAACCGGGTGTTGCGCTCATTCGGCTTCCCCGGCAACTGGGGCCTCACGCCCGTGTACGGGCTCTGCTGCTGGGCCACGGCACGGTATGCCTGCCGGGGCGGAGTAAAATGGGCATTAGTGAGCCAAGCGTTTCGTAAGCTGCTACTTGGTGGTCTAATGGTGCCGCACCTATTCTACCTTAAATACGAATATTTCCTTTCTGTCCACATGGGCATCCGTGTATCCATCCTCGCGCCCCAAGATAGACGCGGCCGGGATGGATTGAAAAATATCCTTGTTACAGTCGGCCAGTTCAAAGGTCCAATTAAATGTGGTCGGCAGTTGCTTACGCTTATTTGGACAAAGTCCAACGTACCCGTGAGGCTCAATGGAATAGATGCCAATCGTTTTCGGCACAAACCCAACCTTAAAAAAATAGGTGCCGACGCCACATTCAATCCTAAACTTGGTTTCCAGTATATAGGGGCGAAAATAGTCCAGTGCCAAGCCCGCCACGCCGCTGGCCTTCACCTCGACAAGGGTTCGTCGGGCAGTCTCAACGGGATGGCGCTGCCGGTAATAAAAAGTCGGAGCCAGCGTCGTCGTATCCGTCGCTACGTGGGTGCCGCTTAAACGGTCAAACAGTTTTCGGTCGGTTGTCTGAAACTGAATCCAGATGGTGTCATTGACCGCATATACCTTCTTGTATGGCGTCAAGGTTAGCTTCTCGGTGAAACTATAGACTGGTTCCGGCTTGGGATATTCTTTTTCGCATTGAAATCCTATGGTCGAAAAAGCCAAGCTGGCGACCACTAAAAGAACGACGGATTTTCTCATACTAAATTAGGTCGAGGAGGTAGACGAAATTTATGCTTTGGTAAATATGGCCAACCGGTACTCGAGCGTACTCTTCCTGCCACCCGTTGGCCCGATGAAAACGGTCACGCGCTTGAAGTCCACGGTGGCGTCTTTGATGGGGCCGAAATTCTTGACAACTAGCTGCTCGTTCATAGGATTCTCAACAAAGGGACTGGGCCAAAAGTAACACGCGGCGGCCTGCAGCATTGCCACCACGTCTTTGGTCAATGCCTTTTGAGCCGTCTCATCAGCGCAGTGAAATAGCGCTGAACAACTATACGTGGCGCAGGCCCACTCCACCACGCAGTTTTTCTGTTAAAAACGAGGGTGGAACGCTCTAGCCACAAAACGGAGCAATACCTAAGTGGGTGCCTGCGATATTGCCTGGCATCTCAAACAAGGCGGAGATGACCTGTGCATCTGCCGGGTCCAGCGAGTTTCGCACAACGGCTCTGTCCCAGGCCTTTGCTAGAGTCAACCCGCTAAAAGTGACTAGCTTCGTTTCTCATCAACTGTCGTCCCGCTATGCGCCTTTTTTCATGTTGGATTGCGGTGGCTGCCGTGTTTGCAGGGCTGGCCGGAGGGGTGGCAAGGGCACAGGATGCACCCGCTGCCAAGCGCCCGGACCGTGCGAAGCACCACGTCTTTGCCATCGATAAATTCCGGACCGAAAGCGGCGCGGTGCTGCCGCAGGCCCGCGTGGTGTACGGCACCTACGGCCGCCTAAACGCGGCGCGCGACAACGCCATTCTACTGCCCTCGCACTACTTGGCCGACCACCACGGCTACCAGTGGCTCATTGGCCCGGGCAAGGCCCTGGACACGACCAAAGTGTTTTTGGTAGCGACGGAGCTGTTCGGCAACGGCCATTCCTCGTCGCCGAGCAACACGCTGGAACCGTTCCACGGCCCGCGCTTCCCGGTCATGACCATCCGCGACAACATGGCCACCGTGCACCAGCTGCTGGCGCAGGACCTTAAAATCACGCATCTCAGGGCCATTATTGGCTTTTCAATGGGCGCGCAGCAGGCCTTTCAGTGGGTGGTGAGCTACCCCGCCTTCGCCGACCGCATCGTGGCCACTTCGGGCACGGCCAAAACTTACCCGCACGGGGTGGTGCGCCTCGAAGGGCAAATTGCCGCCCTCACCGCCGACGCTGCCTTTAAGGACGGCGACTACACCACGCCGCCCACCAAAGGCATTGAGGCGTTTGCCACGGTCTGGACGGCGTGGCTGTATTCACAGGAGTGGTGGCGCCTGGAATTGTGGCGCGCCGATGCCAAGCCGGGCACCACCTTCGAGCAGGTGCTGCACGAGTACCGCACCAACTTCATTCCCGGGGCCGACGCCAACGACCTTATCCTGCAGGTGCGTACCTGGGAGCGCCACGACGTGGGCGGCACGCCCGGCTTCGGAGGCGACGTGCAAAAGGCCTTACGTTCCATCAAAACGCCCATTTTGTACATGCCTTCGGAAACGGACCTGTACTTTCCGCTCACCGATGCGCGCTACGAGGCGGCCTTCATTCCCGGCGTGGTCCTGAAGCCCATTCCGTCGCTGTGGGGGCACACGGCCGGCGCCGCCCCCAACCCGGCCGACGCCAGGTTTCTGAACGACAACATCCGCAGCTTTCTGGCCCCGAAGCGCCGCTAGCGGGCCTCATCGGAGCAAGCGTTTACCAGAGCCGGATATCCGTGATGCCGGACGGTATGGGCGGCAAGTCGCTGAACCCCAGCACGCACCACTCTGGCTGAATGCCGAAAGTGCCGCCCTGCAGCAAGTAGCTCACCCAGCGGGTAATGGTTTGGCCGGTGTACTGCTCGCTCACGGGGTCGAACTCGCGCAGCAGCAGCATGTCGCCGACCTGAAAGCTGCGGTCGTTTTCGCGCACGTCAAAGGGCTTATTGCCGGCGTTGGCTGCCGCAAAGCAAGCGGGCCAGGTTTTTAGCTCGTGTATCTGGCGTTGGGTTGGGTTAGGAATTTGGAACTGAGGAGCGAAATGTTCGGCGAAAGTATGGTTGGTGGTCATGGCGAGGGTAATTTCTAGAATAGAGCCGCCCTTGGATAAGCAGCGCACTGCGCTGACCGATGCTCTTGGGCGGGGCCGCGGTCTGATACGCGGATTGCGTTTGGAAGATAGTTAAAGGATAATAAAACCAGAAACCACAAGTGGGTTTAACACTAAGATAATCAAGGTAATTCACTGTATAGTGAATTCGCCCTTGCTTTATAAAATGCTATTCTATTGGTTGGCTGCGTTCCAGCCCCAATCGATTTTTCAGGTTTCCTGGCCGCTTTTGCCAGCCAAGGGCCCGTTGCAATGCGTTAGTTCAGTCCAACTTTCCCCTTCACCGAGTCGAAAAGCTTGACTGAATCGAAGCCTACGCCGTTTTTGAACACGATTTCCATCCTGCGCACTTGCTGGATGTCCTTTTCCGGGTCGCCATCAATGAGAATAAGGTCGGCCTGCTTGCCGGCCTCAATGGTGCCGATTTCTTTTTCGCGACCCAGGTAGGTTGCGCCATTCAGGGTGCTGATTTTGATGGCTTGCACGGCCGTGAAGCCGGCTTCCACCAGCAGCTCCAGCTGGCGGCGGTTGGCGTAGCCGGCCACGGTGCGGCCGGCGCCGGTGGGGTCGGTGCCGGCTACGAGCAGGCCGCCGGCGTCGTAAAACTGCTTTTCCCAGGCCATTTCTTTCTTAAACAGACGCACGCTGGCCGTGTCTTTTAGCTGGTTCTGATTCCAGGTTGTGGTTTCGCGCTCCTGCAGCTGCGGAATCAGGGCTTCCAGGCCGCCCCCCAGCACCACTTCCCGGCCGGTGTAAGGCTCGAATACCGGCAGGGTGGAGGTGAGGGCCACCTTTTTATACTCGTCACGAAGTAGGATGCGAATCGAGAATATGAAATTTGAGGGTTAGGCGGGACGCGAGTTCTTGGCCAAACTCGGGGAGCCGGTCGAAGAAG
>NZ_MDZB01000163.1 GCF_001816145.1 Hymenobacter lapidarius
GGCCGCAAGAGCCAATAGCCCGTAAAATTACGGCCCTGCTAGACTGGTTTATTCGACAACTTACTTATTATCAATTCCCTAAAATAGTAGGGTAGAGTGGGTTATCAGATAAGGAAACTGGTCGGGCCCGGCGCGGTCAAAGCAGCTCTACCGCTTCGTTGCAGCGAATCGGGAGCACTCACCACTGATTTTCTCCCGTGGTAGAGCTGCTTTGTCGGCGCGGACGCCGGCCTGGCCGGCTGGATGCTGGTCCGCTGGTTGCTTAGTTCAGCTTGGCCAGACCCGTCAGCAGGCCGGGCACGTCCATCTTCTTGCTCACCGTGCCGTCGCTGAGCTTGTATTGGTAGAGGGCGTTTTCCGTTTTGGTGTTCACGCTCAGCAGCAGGTTCTGCTCGTCGAACTTGCGCATCAGCGAGGACTGCGAACCGTAAATCAGCGGGAGGCCGGGCAGCGCGCCGCCGGAAGTTTTGGCGTTTAAATCCACCTTGTAGAAGCGGTAATTGGGGCCTTTGAACTCGTAGGAGTCGGTGGGGTCTTCGATGCGGGTGGTGAAGGCCAGCCCGTTGCCGAAGTGGTAGAGGCCCTTGCAATCTTTGCCGGTGGCCGCTTTCAGGTCGAAGAAGTAAGCGGGGTCGAAGCGGGTTTCGCCGGCCTTGATGCGCAGCACGCCGCTGGGCACGCGGGGGTTGCCGTCGCCCTGCACGTAGATGTCGCCGTTGGCATCCTTGCTGAAGCAGGAAATGGCGCCCGACGAAAACACCGTGCTGGTGCGCGGGTCCGAAATCAGCTTTTCCAGCCGGCCCGTGGTCAGGTCAATCACGGCCACGTGGGCCGAGTCGGTGAGGGCGCCAAACGAGGTGTTCTCGAAGTACACGGCCCAGAACAGCTTGCTGTCGCGCACCATCGAGCCCAGGTAGTAGGTGCTGCGGATGCCCGTCCGCCGCTGCAGGCGGGACAGGTCCACTTCGCCCGTTGTCACGAAAGTGGTGGGGTTGAACTTGACCAGCCGGGCCAGCCCGCCGCCCACCGAGGCATAGGCCTCCGTGTCGGAGATGAACTGCACGTCGGAGAAGGTATTGGCGCCGGGCACCACCAGCCGGCCGGCTTCCACGGGCCGCCCCGTGGCGGGGTCGAAGGTGTACTTGGTGAGCGTGGCCGGGGCGCTGAACTTAGACATGTACAGGTCCTTTTTGTAGTGCCACATGGCCGCGAAGCTGGCCTGCTCCTGGGCGTTGCGCGTGTCGAGAGTGGTGGCGTTCAGGTCGGCCAGGCCCTGGATGTAGGTGGTCTGGTTGGGGAAGGCGCCGCCCACGGTGCTCAGGGCGTAGTTCACGGCCACGGTGGGCTGCTCGCTTTTGGTTTTGTTCTTTTCGCAGGCCCCCAGCAGCAAGGTGGCGGCGGCCAGGGTGCCGGCCAGCAGGCGGCGGGAGAAAGTAGGGGTACGCATGGGTTGAATCAGAAAAGGGGTTAGAAAAGAGTTGAGAGAAATCAGCGCAGGAAGGCGCGCAGCTTGAGGTGGCCCGAGCGGCCGGGGCGCTGCACGTTGTAGTTGTCGTAGGCGGCCGCGTCGGCCAGGTTGTGGACTTCGGCACTGAGGGTGAGCCGTTCCCCGGCCAGGGCGTAGCTCAGTCCGGTGTTCTGCACCAGCTGGCTGGGAATGGTGGGCTTGGTGGCCCGAAAGCCGTCGGTGTCCCAGTACAGAAAAAAGGCCTGCACGTAGCCCGCCTGCCACCACAAACTGAGCCGGCGGCCGGCCCCGCCCACGTCCGCCTTGCTGAGCTGCACCTCGGCGTTGCCGAAGAAGAAGGGCGTGTTGGGCAGGCGGGCGTTGAAGTACTTGGCGTCGGTGCTGCCGCTCTGCGCCAGCGGGGTACGGCTCCGGATGTCCTGGTAAGTAGCGTTCAGGGCCAGGCTGAGCGCGGGCACCGGGGCGTAGCGCACGGCCGCCTGCGCGCCCAGCGTGCGGGCCCGCAGCAGGTTCTGGTTCTGGGTGTCGCGCACGGCTGGCGGCTGGTAGATGACGTCGCGGGCCGCCCGCACGAAGCCGCTGAGCTCGGCGCTCCACCGGGGGCGGGTGTAGGCCACTTCCAGGTTGCCATTGTGGCTGGTTTCGGCCCGTAGCGCGGGGTTGGCGCGCACCAGCACGCCGTCGCCGAACAGCTCGTACTCGTCGGGCAGGCGGGCGGCGTACTCGTAGCTGGCCTTCAGCACCCAGGCCGGAGCCGGCTGCCAGCGCAGCAACTGGTTGGCGCCCAGCCACTGCCGGTTCTGGCGGGTTTCCAGGTACTCGCCGCTGACCTGCCGGCCGAAGCCGCCGGAGCGATAGCCGAAGTACTTGGCGGCCGTGCTGCTACGCCAGCGCCCGTCGGCCCAGTCGTGCTCGTAGGCCAGACCGGCCACTAGCTTGGCCAGCGTGGTGGGGTCGCGGGCGTAGTCGCGCTCCTGCCGCCGGGCCACCACCTCGTCTTCGCCCCGCCGGAAGAAGTAGCTGCCCAGCACGTTGCCCACCAGCCGGCTCTGCGGGCCCAGGGCCTGCGTGGCGCTGAGCCGGACGGCGCTGGTGTGCCCCGTGAGGGCCAGCAGGCTGCCCACGCCGGAAATCTCGCCCGCGCTGAAGCGCCGCCGCTCGGTCACGGTGCCGTCCCAGTTGTAGATGTTGCGGCTGGTGTCGGTGAGGGCCCCGCGCACGCGGTTGTAGCCGGCGTAGGCCCGCAGGTCGAGACCGGGGCGCAGGGCCGTTTTTTCGTAACTCAGGGCCGTGCCGGCGCTGGTTTCGGCGTAGGAAGCTGCCCCATAGGCCTGCAGCATCTGCACGTTGTGCTGGAGCTGCCGGTCCAGGCCCGCGCCGAAGGCCGTCAGGGCCAGCTTGTCGGCCCAGGGCCGGTCCTGCCAGCCAATTTCCAGCCGGCCCAGGTGGTTGCGGAACCGGTCGTGAAAGCGGCGCACCGTGCGCGTTTCGGGCGTGCCCACCGGGCTTATCACCTCGGCCTGCACGGGGTAGTTGTTGGCTGAATAGTTGAAAAAGGCGTTGCCGGCCACGTACAGGCCGCCTTTGCCGGCCGCGTAGCGCCCGTTCAGCGCCGCCTTGTGGGTGTTGAAGGAGCTGTGCTCGTAGGAGGCGTCGGCGTAGGAAAATGCCTCGCGCCGGGTCATTACGTTCAGAGCTCCGCCCAGCGCATCGGCGCCCAGGCTCACGGGCGTCACGCCGCGGTAAACGTCCACACGCTCCAGCAAGCTCACGGGCAGCACGTTCAGGCCGAGCCCGCGGCCGTAGAATTCCAGCGGGATACCGTCCAGAAACACCCGCACCTGCTTACCCCCGAAGCCGTTGAGCGACAGGTTGGCATTGCTGCCCAGCCCGCCGTCCTGGCGGATGCGGACGCCCGGCACCCGGTTTACCAGCTCGGTGAGCCCGAAGGCCTGCCCGTAGTAGGGCCGCACGTCGAGCACGGCCACGGCCTGAGCGCTGCGCTGCAACGTGGTTGCTTCTGACTGGCCCTGCACCTGCACGGCACCCAGCTCTTGGGTGCTGGCGCGCAGAGCCAAGTCCAGTCGCCCGGGCTGCCCGGCACGCAGTTGCACCCGCCCGGTTACGGACTGGTAGCCCACCAGGCGAGCTTCCACGCGGTAAGTGCCCGCGCAGACCTGAAAACGGCCGGTGCCGGTGGCGTCAGCAGCCGTGCCTTCCCCGGTTTCGAGCACGCGCACGGTGGCACCGGGCAGGGGCTGGCCGGATTCCTGGTCTGTAATGCGCACGGTCAGCAACAGGGCGCAGGCGGTCTGAACGGCCGGCGCGCCACTGGCCCCGACCGCGCCCTGCCCGAAAGCAGGCGCTTGCCACAGGGCGCCCGCCAACAGCAGGGCCCAACGCCAACCACCTGTCAGACAGGTGGCCCGCGAAAATGGATACGGCATGAAAAAAGAAGGGTTCGCCGGGCAGCGTGGCACGCTGCCCCGGCCGTGACGAGGGGGCCGCGCCTACTGGCGCGACTCGTCAGGTGCCCAACGTGCCACGTCGGGCTAGCCCACGGGCGGGCCGCGCAGGGCGGCTCCAGGCAGCAGGTGCCGGGCCGGGCACACGGCAATGGCCTGGTGGTAAGCGGGGTAGCTGAGGCTCACCCACGGCTGGGGCACCAGGGGCGGCAGCGCGGGCTGAAAGGCCACGTCGTAGAGTTGCTCGACGTGGCAGTGCCGGTGCTGGGGCGAAACTTCGGCTTCCGGACGGTGGGCTTGGCGCACGGCCGCCCGGTGGGTGACTTCGACGGTGTGTTCGTGGGCGTGCAGGCTCAGCACGGCCGCTTCGGGGGCCATGACGCGCCCTAACAGCAGCAACAGCCACCATGCCCCCAACCTGCTACGCAAACGCTGCATTCACCTTCCCTTGATATTGAGCCCAAAGGTAGTCAGCAGAAGTGTATATGCAACAACATTGCATGTTAATTGCGCTGACCAACCGTTTGCGTCTCTCCAAGGGATTCGACTGTGGGCAGGCGAGGCGTCGAAGCAGGCCGGGCGACTTGGCGAAACGACCAGGTGGTGACCAGCAGCACCACGCTGGCGTAGCACACGTTCTCGGCGGCCAAGCCGTAGTAAATGCCGGGTACTCCCCACCAGCGCGGCAGCAGCAGCAACAGGGGCACAAACAGCGCCTCCCGGCCCACCGCCAGCGTCGTGGCCAGGCGCGCCTGCCCGGTGGCCTGGAAATACACGTACCCGGTGGAGGCCAGGGGGGTAATGAGCAGCACCAGCATCAGCAGGCGAAAGCGGGCTAAGTCGGCGGCCGCAAACGCGGTGGCCGGCAGCAGCAGCCCCAGCACGGGCGCGGGAAACAGCAGCGACGGCAAGCTGATAAGCAGCAGTAGGCCGATGCCGCCCAGGCGGAACACGCGTACCGCCTGCTGGCTGCGTCGGTACTGGCCGGCCCCATGGTTGATGCCCACGGTAGGCTGCAAGGCTTGCAATATCCCGAAGACGGGCAGGATGGAAAAGCTATACACCCGGTTCACGGCCCCGAAAAACGCCAGTTCGGCCACATTGCCGTAGTGGGTTACCGACTTAAAAATCAACACCTGCCGGCCGAACTGAGTGGCCTGCATCAGAAAAGCCGAGGAGCCGATGGCCAGGATTTCGCGGGTCAGGGGCCAGTCCAACCGCAGCCGCAGCGGCCCGAGGGCCAGCGGCGTGCGCCCGCGCAGCAGGTGCTGCAGGTTCAGGGCGGCGTAGAGCAGCATGGCCCCGCCCGTGCCCAGGGCCGCGCCGCGTACGCCCAGGTGCAGGCCCCGCACCAGCAGGGCCGCCAGCCCCAGGTTGGCCAGCACCGCCACGGCCGCGTAGGTCATGGCCTGGCGCAGCTGCCCCGTAGCCCGGATGAGCATGCTTGTGCTCAGCCCCAGCAGCGTAAAAAAGCTGCCCAGCACCAGCGTCTGGTAGTAAGCCGTGCCGTAGTCGAGCACGGCCCCGGTCGCGCCCAGCAGCTGCGCCCAGGTGCTGGCACAGCAGTAGCCAGCTGTGCTCACTACTGCTGCCAGCAACAGGCTCAGGGTGAGCAGCACGTTGAGCAGCTCGCGCTGCCGGGTAGGGTCGTCGGCCCCGAGGCTGCGGCTGGCCACCGAGGCCACGCCCGCTGAGAGTAACCCCACCAGACTGGACACAATAAGTGTCAGCGGGAACACCACCGTGAGGCCCGCCAGCGCGGCCGGCCCCACCCAGCGGCCCACTAGCACGGCATCCACCAGGGCATTAACGGAGACGATGAGCATGCCCGCAATGCCCGGCGGCGCGAGACGGCGCAGCAGGTGCCACAGGTTGTCGTGCAGAAAAGCGTGGGTCGTGGGTCGCACCGCGAAGGTCGGTCAGCGTCCGCGACGGAGCGGCACGTAATGGTGAAATGGGGGAAGTCCGGACGGGAACCTTAGCGCGGCAACTCCAGAATCATGCCCGCGTCGAGCAGGTCCTGGTAGGCGGCCTGCAGCTCCGGCCCCGGCAATTCGGCGCGGGTGCTTAGCCCATCGGCACGCCGCCACACGGCTTGGGTGGGCCCGCTTAGCTCGTAGGCCTCGTCCTCCTCCCCGGCCATGACGAAGGTGATGGTTTCATCCGCTCCTGCCTTGTCCCAGGTCAGCAGCCGCTGGTTGCGCAGGAACACCGGACCCGGCGCGTCGGTCAGCGGCAGCGCTTCCCGCTCCTCGCTGTAGAGCACGACACCCGGCGTCGCGGTCTGCACCGTCAGCGTACCCTGCGCGGGTACTTCCTGCACGGTGCCAGTTGAGCCGGGCAGGTATTCCACCACTCGTACGGGCACCGGTTCGGGGCCGGGATTGGTGAGCAGGGCCAGCAGGCCGCCCGTTGGGGTACGCGTGGCCGGGGCCAGGTGCAGCTCTTCCACGAAGAAAAAATCCTGAACTGCCGTGCCGGAGTGCTGCACCCGGCCGTCCACGTACAGCTCGGAGAGCAGGGTATAGCGGCCCAGGGGCGCGTCGGGGGCCACTGCAAATGGGAAGTAGTAGTGCCGGCCGGTCTGCATGCCTTCGAGCATGTCCACGAGCTGAGCGCGAGGCTGCCGCCCGCTCAGGTAGCTAGCCAGCACCAGCAGGGGCACGCTCTTGGGCAGGTGTTGGGCGGCCACGTCGGCGACTGGGCGGGCGGGCGGCGGACCGGGCAGGCCCAGCAGGTGGCCGTCGTGGAGCAGGGTTAGCTGGCCGTCGGGGGCCTGCACGCCGATGCGCACGTAGGGCATGATGTGCGCCTGCGTGAGCCGCGAAGCGTTGAAATTCCAGTGGATGGTGACCTGGCTGCCGCGCCGGGTGAGCCGGGGAAAGATGCTCATGCCTTGCGCAGGGCCAGCAGCCGCGGTTTGCTGTAGCGTTCGGGGTACACCTCAAACTACTTGCGCACGGTGTCTTCGCCCAGGTGGTCGTAGGTGGCTTCCAGCAAGGCTTCCAGGCGGGCCAGGTACTGCTGCCGGCTCTGCTCGGGCTGCTCGGCCCGCAGGCGGGCCTGCTCAGTCTTCTCCTGCCGGGTGGCCGGCAGGTGGTGCAGGTAGCGCTGAAAGTGCGTCTGGCAGAAAGCGTGGTAGGCGGGCGTAAACAGAATGAAGTTGTGCCACATCTCGTCGAGGATGAGCAAATCGTCGGGAATGAAGACGGGGTAGTGCTGGCTCAGGTAGAGAAATTTTTTGGTCTCCTGAAAGATGTCCCGAGCCTCGTTTTCGTCCACGGCCAGCAGGTCGGTGAAGCGGGAAACGATGTCGGGCTCCTCGTAAGCCAGCAGGGCATCCAGTAGCGGGGTGCTCATGACGGAACGTCCAAAAAACGGGCAGGGGCCGCGCACGGCCCCTGCCCGTTCGCTGGGTTGCTTACAGACCGACCGTGCAGTGGGTGCTGCCGCTGCAGTGCGACGAGCCGGCTGGGGCCAGGGCTTTCTGGGTCAGGATGCGGGCGATGAGGGCCTGGCGGGTATTCAGCTGTACTTTTTTCATGGCGGTAAAGAATGAGGGTTGGGTTGCCTACTCGGTCCAAGGTTTTCGGCGGCGCCTTATTGTTGCAACAACACCCAAAGCTAGTCAGGAATTCCTCACATGAAACAAAGATGCATATAAGAAAACATCATAAATACTTTATTAATTTACTCAGCATAATAAAATTTGGGGAAAGGCAAGCCGGTACTACTGTGAAACGCAATTTAGTTGCATTTAAAAATGACCGCCAAAAAGCCTTTCCCATGCCGTACGCCACGGTATTCTAGCTGAAGGGTCTGAGAAGGCGGGCTAAGCCGGCTGGCACTCGCGGCACACGCCCCCGAGCAGGTAATCCCGGGTGACAGCTTCGAACTTGGCGGGCAGCGTCACGGCCGGGATGGTGACCTGATTGAGGCAGTAGATGTGCAGGCAGTTGGTGCATTTAAAATGCACGTGGTTGTCGAAGTGCGCATCGGCGCTGCATTCGATGGAGCAGGCTGCGTAGCGAACCACGTCGGTGGTGTCGATGACGCGGTGAATCAGGCCGCTGTCCTCGAATGATTTCAGCGTCCGATATAGGGTGATGCGGTCGGTATTAGGGGGCAGCTGCTGTTCAATCTCGCCGCCAGACAGCGCGTAGGGCGATTCGGCCAGCACTTGCAATACGGCCCGCCGCACCGTGGTTTGGCGCAGACCGTGCCGGGTCAGGGATTGCGAAATACGGTCGGTGGCGGGCATGAAGCGAAGATGGAGAAAGGCGAACCGCTGCTTGCCAGCAGGCAAAGCACGGCGGCGTACGAGTAACAGGCGTAAAAGTAACGAAGTTGCATTGAGGGTGTATGCTGAGTCTCGAATAACTCCTCCCGTTGCCGATTGCGGCTTGATTTGACGCGTCAGCCCTTGTGTTGATGAAAGCGACTAATCAGCTCCAGCGGGGCATTGCTTTCCCCACGGCCCCAGTGACCTGGTTACAAAAATTCAAGGGGGGGGGGGGGTGGAGTATACCAGCTCTTTGCAGAAGTATTTGGGGCGCGCAAGAGCGAGGACAGAAATTCCCATTAGGGAGAGCATCAAAAAGTATGGGGCAGTCTCGGGGGTAACGGTCTTCTGGCGTAACTTGAAAGTGCCTTTCTATCGGTAAACGCCATGCCTCAACCAGCTGCTGCTGCTATCTTATCCGGTATTGACCGGCTGGCGGCGGTCTACCAGCTCAAGATTCATTTGCTGGG
>NZ_MDZB01000164.1 GCF_001816145.1 Hymenobacter lapidarius
ACCCACTTTCAGTGGTTTCTTTCAGTCGGCTTTAGCCGAAACCCGCGAATTCCATTCGCAACCCAAACCTATGGACTTCCAGTCCATAGTCGTTTAGTTGCAGGTCTGAGCTTTCATTTGCTCAAACGACCTGTTTATTATTGATTTAACCCTTATTGCTCAATCTGCGCCGCCGTGGCTCCCCTCTCCTTTGGAGAGGGGCCGGGGGTGAGGTTGCGGCGGGGAGGGCGACCAGCACATGCTCACAGTAGAAAAAATCGGCGGCACTTCCATGACCGCCTTCGCCGATGTCCTCCAGAACATCATCTTCCACAACCGCCAGGGCGCGGCGCTATACAACCGCATTTTCGTGGTCTCCGCCTACGCCAACGTCACCAACTGGCTGCTCGAAAATAAGAAAACCGGCGCCCCCGGCGTGTACCACCGCATCACTCAGCACCAGGAGTTTCGGGCGGCGCTGCAGGAAGTGGCCGCGCAACTCAAAGAGCTGAACAAAGACTATGAACCCTTGGGCCTCGACTTGGTCGTGGCCGACGCCTTCATTGAGCAGCGCATCGACCAGGCCCAGACCTACCTCGAAAGCCTCACCAACGTGCTGGCCTCGGGCTACGTGAACAGCACCAACATCTTGCAGGCCGCCCGCGAAATCCTGGCCTCGATAGGGGAGGCGCACTCGGCCTTCAACTCCGTTAATATTCTACAAAACCGGGGCCTGAACGCCACGCTGGTCGACCTCAGCGGCTTTGAGGATGCGCGGGCCCTGACCATCGATGAGCGAATTCAGCAAGCCTTCGCCGGCATTGCGTTTGCCGAAACCATCTGCGTGGCCACCGGCTATACCAAGGGCACCGAGGGCATCATGCGGGAGTTCGACCGCGGGTATTCGGAGGTCACCTTCAGCAAAATTGCCGTGGCGGTGCGGCCGGGGGAGGCCATTATTCACAAAGAATACCACCTCTGCTCCGCCGACCCGAACCTGGTGGGCCTGGATAATTGCCGCCCCGTGGGCTTCACCAACTACGACGTGGCCGACCAGCTCGCCGACGTGGGCATGGAGGCCATTCACCCCAAAGCTTCGAAGCCGCTGGAGATAAACGCCATCGACCTGCGCATCAAAAACACCTTTGAGCCTGGGCATCCTGGCACGCTCATCACCCGCGACTTCGTGGCCGCCCGCAAGCACATCGAAGTCATCACCGGCACCGACAAAGTGGTGCTCATCGACATCCACGACCCGCTAATGGTGGGCACGGCCGGCTTTGACCTGCACCTCATGCAGGTGTTCTACGACCTCGACGTGAGCTACATTTTCAAGGCCACCAGCGCCAACAGCATCACCCTGCTCATCTGGCAGAAAGACCTGCACCCGCCGCTGCTGGCCGCCCTGCACGCCAAGTACGAAAAGGTCACCATCGAAGACGCCGCCCTGGTCTGCCTCATCGGCTCCAACATCGACGAGCCTGGCCTGCTGGCCCGCGCCGCCGGCGCCCTGGCCGAGGCTGGTATCAACATCCGCAGCGCCGGCTTCGCGTTGCGAAAGGTGAACATCCAGTTCATCGTGGGCCGCGAGGAATACCAGCCTGCCATCGTGTCCCTAAACGCGGCTTTGGGCATGTAGAGACGCATATTTGCGTCTCAGCGTCCGCGCCGTCCGAGTAAACTTTACCCGCGTCAACTCTCAACACTAAGGCCCCAAGCCTTGCGTTTCTACCTAGTTTCTTCTTCCGGCCCACCGCTACCATGACGCTTCGCCAGTTTCTAATCTTCACGGCTGTTTCGTTGCCGGCTTGCGTTCTGCTCATTCTGTTTCTTGACCAGCCGCTCGCGTTATTTTTCCATCGATACCTGGCCGGTGGCATCCCGTTTTTTGCGGCCTACACTAACTTGGTCGATGCTGGCTATGATGCCGCGATGCGAGTTCAGATTTTCGGGTTTCCCGCCTTGTGGATGCTGCTGTTGCTGGGGTTTGGGGCGGGCCGCTGGGGACTGAGGCAGCGCTGGGCCACGGTGTTGCTCATCGTGCTGCTCACCCACATTGCCAGCCAGGGCAGCGCCAATCTGCTGAAAGGAATGGTGCACCGCCTGCGGCCCGATGTGCTTTTTACCAGCGGCTATCCCGGTACCGGCCTCTGGGCAGCCGGCCCGCACAACGACTCGTTTCCTTCCGGTCACGTGGCCAGCTATTTCAGCCTATTCATGCCCCTGGCCGTAGCTTTCCCCAGGTGGCGGGTGCCGCTACTGGTGCTGCCCGCGCTGATTTTGGTGGGACGGCTGGTGCTGGGAGTGCACTACCTGTCGGACGTCTGGTTTTCGGTGTGGCTGGTCGTCGCGTTCACCTTCTTGTTTGGCCTGTTGGGGCCAACTCGCGCAGCCGGTGCCGCAACAGCGCCTGCTGAGGCGGTGAACGCAGCAGAGTAGGCCCGCCGCCCGCCCCGCGCAGGAGTATTCCCCGCGAATTGGCAGTCCGCGGTGCTGCTGCTACCTTCGTCGCGGCCGCCGCGTGGTGGTTCATAGGCTCCCTTCTGCATGAGAAACCCTGTTTACTGCTCTGCCGCCGTTGCGCTGCTGGGCCTGCTGCTGGCCACGGGCGCCACCGCCCAAACCCTGCCCGCCCCCGTGGCCGTCACCGATGCCGCCGCCGCCGCCCGCGCCGTGGCCGATACCCTTTACATCCACGAGCGCTACGTGAAGACGGAATATCAGATTGCCATGCGCGACGGCACCAAGCTCTACACCATCGTGTACGCGCCCAAGGACGCCGACCAGGTGCGCTACCCCATCATGCTCAACCGCACGCCCTACTCCATTGGGCCGTACGGGCCGGGCCGCTACAAAACCAACATCAGCCCCAGTAGCACCATGCTGCACGAGGGCTACATCTTCGCGTTTCAGGACGTGCGCGGCCGCTACATGTCGGAAGGCCAGTTCGTGGACATGCGCCCGCAGAAGGTGAAGTACGCCGGCAAAACCGACTTCGACGAAAGCACCGACACCTTCGACACCATTGAGTACCTGGTGAAGAAGGGCCCCAAAAACAATGGGCGCGTGGGCCAGTGGGGTATTTCCTACCCAGGGTTCTACACCTCCACCGGCCTGCTCAGCGGCCACCCGGCCCTGAAAGCCGCCTCGCCCCAGGCACCCATCGCCGACTGGTTCTGGGACGATTTCCACCACAACGGCGCGTTTTTTCTGCCCCACGCTTTCAACTTCATGGCCAGTTTCGGCCTGCCGCGCCCGCAGCCCACGGCCGCCAAAAACCCGGCCTTCAAGCACGGCACGCCCGACGGCTATGATTTTTTCATGCGCCTGGGTTCGCTGAAAAACGCCGATGCCAATTACTACAAAGGCCAGGTGGGCTTCTGGAACGAGCTAACCCAGCACCCCAACTACGACGCCTTCTGGGAAGCCCGCAATTTGCGGCCGCATCTGAAAGATATCAAAGCTGCCGTGCTCACCGTGGGCGGCTTCAACGACGCCGAAGACCTGTTTGGCGCCCTGAAAACCTACGAGAGCATCGAAAAGCAGAACCCCCGCATCGCCAATCGCCTCGTGATGGGCCCCTGGATACACGGCGGCTGGGCCCGCGGCACCGGCGAAATGCTCGGCAACGTGGCCTACGGCCCCTCGCCGTCCTACTGGTACCAGGAAAACGTGGAAGCCCCCTTTTTCAAATCCTACCTGAAAGACCCCAAGCCCACCGCTGCCACCAAGCTGGCCGAAGCCTACGTGTTCGAGGGCGGTACCAACCAGTGGCGCACTTTCGACGCTTGGCCGCCCAAAGCCGCCCAGGACCGCACCATGTACTTCCAGCCCAACGGCAAAATCAGCTTCGAGCAGCCCGCCAGCGGCTCGGAGTTTGACCAGTTCTTGAGCGACCCGGCGCACCCCGTGCCCTTCACCGAAGCCACCGCCGTGGGCATGACCCGCGAGTACATGACCGACGACCAGCGCTTCGCCAGCCGCCGCCCCGACGTGCTCACCTACCAGACCGACGTGCTCACCGACGACCTCACCCTGGCCGGCCCCATCCAGGCGCTGCTGCAAGTAGCCACCACCGGCTCCGACGCCGATTGGGTGGTGAAAATCATCGACGTGTACCCCAACGACACCCCCGACAACCCCCGCACCCGGCCCGGCGTGCGCCTCGGCGGCTACCAGCAAATGGTGCGCTCCGAAGTCATGCGCGGCCGCTTCCGCAACAGCTTCGCCAAGCCCGAGCCTTTCACGCCCGGCCAGGTTACGCCCGTGCCCTTCACTGTGCAGGACCTCATGCACACCTTCCAAAAAGGCCACCGCCTCATGGTGCAGGTGCAAAGCACCTGGTTCCCCCTGGTCGACCGCAACCCCCAGAAGTACATCGACAACATCTACCAGGCCGAGGAAAGTGACTTTCAAATAGCCACCCACCGCCTGTACCATTCGCCCGCCAGCGCGTCTAAGCTGGTGGTGAAGGTGCTGTAAATACAACCGGAAACAACTCGGTTTGCACAGAGCGATAAAGAGAAAGAGGCGGCCGTAAGGTCGCCCCTTTGCTTTTAAATGCTTTGATAACTAATGCTTAGAGTATTGTTGTTGAACGAAACCGTCTGCCAGTGCTGCTTTAAGTTGTTCAACGCAAGCCGCAACATTCTGCGTCTCTAGCCCCACACTAATCCTGGAAGAGCGCTGAGCATTTCCTTGCAGCCAACGAAAAAGGTAGCGGGGAAAGGATGCTGCTCTAAACCCATTCAATAAATCACTATCAGAAACCTGTATTATAATTGTTAATAAAAAAACAGGTATATTACTATTGAAACCGCTGTGCCATGAACGGCACCTGCCTGTTTCAGGGCAACCAAGGGGCCCTAGTGACTTGTTCCCTTGGCTACTAAGTCGAATAACCACGCGGTTTTCGATGTAAAACCTCACCCCCAAACCCCTAAAGCCATGAACGACCAAACCGCATTAATTACTGGCGCATCGAGTGGCATCGGCTTCGAGCTGGCCCGGTGCTTTGCCCGCGACGACTACCGGGTGGTGCTGGTGGCCCGCCACCTCGACGAGCTGCGGGAAGCTGCCCGCCTGCTGCACCAGGAATTCGAGGAAGTTGATATCGTGCTGCTGCCGTTTGACCTGAGCCGGCCCGACTCTCCCGACCAGCTCTATGCCGAAACCACCGCCCGCGGCCTGCAGATTGACGCCCTGGTCAACGATGCCGGCTTCGGCGAAACCGGCTACTTCTCCGATACCGACGTGGACACGGAACTGGCCATCATTCAGGTGAACGTGGCCGCGCTGGTGCACCTCACCAAGCTGTACCTGCGCGACATGCAGGCCCGCAACGTCGGCCGGATTCTGCAGGTGGGGTCTTTGTCGTCCTTCACGCCCAGCCCCTGCCAGGCCGTGTACGCGGCCACCAAAGCCTTCGTGCTCAGCTTCACCGAAGCCGTGCAGCACGAGCTGAAACAGCAAAAATCGGCCGTTACCATGACCGTGCTGTGCCCGCCCCCCACCGACACCAATTTCTTCCGCACGGCCCACGCCGAGAACACCCGCGCCGCCCAACACACCGCCTCGGCCCGCCAGGTAGCCCAGGAAGGCTACGACGTGCTCATGGACGGCGGCGCCCGCAGCCTACCCACCATGTCGGCCAAGGTCAACTTCTTCACTAGCCTGGTGCTGCCCGATACCATGCTGGCTACCATCATGAACAACCAGCTGCACCCGGCGGCGTAGCAATCCGTTGGCGGTTTCCGGAGGCTTCAACTTCAATGGTCACAAAAAAAGGCCGCAGCACCAGTGCTGCGGCCTTTTTGGGCTATGAGAAAGCAACTTCCTTTGGGACAAGGCCCAACAACGAAACGATTTTTCTAATTTATTTGCCGGCCTTCTTGGCTTCAGCCATCAGCTCTTCGTTCATCTTCACGTAGTCGCCGTTGGGCGGCGTGGAAGCGAGCGCGCCTTTCTTGGAAGCTTCCGCGGCTTTCATGGCGCCGGCGTAGTCCTTCATTTTCAGGCGCATCTTGGCTTCCGAGTGCAGGTTCCAGAACTTGGCGTCGGTGGCGTTGGCTTTTTCCATCCAGGCCACGGCCTGCTTCATGTCCTTGTTGTTGTCGGCGTAGTACACGGCCGCGGCGGCGAGGTCGCCGGCAGCGGGAGTAGCGTTTTTGGTAATTTTTTCGTCAATCTGCGCCATCACCTTGCTGTCTACGTCGGCGGTGATTTTGAATTTGGCGCCGGTGTTGCCCCATTCCATGGCCACGTTGGCGGTGCCGGGCGTGAGGTCGGTGAAGCTGATGGTGAAGGACTCCGTTTTGCTGGCCACTTTGTACGGCTTCACGCTGAGGCGGGCCACGTCCTGGTCTTCTTTGAAGCCTTCCACGTCGGCGCCCTGCTTCAGGCTCTTGTTCAGCACCACCGTCCACTCATTGGCGCGTGGAATGGTGTAGATGCCGTACTCGCCGGCTGGTACTTTTTTGCCGTCGATGGTCACGTCATCGGAAAACTTGATGCTGGTGGTGGCGTTAGCGCCCGTGCGCCAGCGCTGGCCCAGCGGGGCCAGGGGCGTTTTGTCGCCAAACGCCGCGCGTCCTTTCAGGCTCGGCCGGGAATACACAATGGTAATATCAGTGAGGCCCACGCGCTGCATGACGGTGCTTTGGGGGCTGGCCGCGGGCGTACGGATTTGGGCCTGGGCAGCAGGGGCAGCCAGCATCGTAACGGCCGTGGCGAAGGCAACAGGAAGAGTCAGCAAGAACTTGCTCATCGGTAAAGGGGAAATGGTTGATTAGGGAAATAAAAGTACGAAACCCGCGCTTAGGGCGCGGGTTTTGAAGGCAGAATAAGTCTAACTCTGTATTTGTAGATATTTTTCGGTCTGATTCTTAGCTCAGCTCAAACTGCAGCTTCAGCAGGTTCGCATACAGGCCGTTGTCGTTATCGGCCAGCTCCTCGTGCGAGCCTTGCTCCACGATGCGGCCACCATCGATGACCAGGATTTTATCGACTTTGCGAATCGTGCTCAGGCGGTGGGCGATGATGATGGAAGTGCGGTTTTTCATCAGCTCATCCATGGCGCCCTGTACCAGCTTTTCCGACTCGGAATCCAGCGCGGAGGTGGCTTCGTCGAGCAGCAGGATAACCGGGTTTTTCAGGATGGCGCGGGCAATGGCCACGCGCTGGCGCTGCCCGCCCGAGAGCTTGATGCCGCGCTCGCCCACCACCGTATCCAGGGCTTCGGGGAAGGAAGAAATAAACTGCCAGGCATTGGCCTTGCGCGCGGCCGCGATGATTTCCTCGTCGGTAGCGGAGGTATTGCCGTAGGCAATGTTCTCGCGGATGCTGCCGCCGAAAAGCAGCGTTTCCTGCGGCACGATGCCGATGTGGCGGCGCAGCTCCGTCAGGTCGAAGCTGTTGATGGGCCGGTTGTCAATCAGGATTTCACCGCCGCTGAGCTCGTAAAACTGCATGAGCAGCGACACAATGGTGCTTTTGCCCGCCCCGCTGGGGCCGACTAACGCAATTTTTTCGCCGGAAGTAATGTCAAACGAAATGTCCTGCAACACCGGCAAATCGGGCCGGGTAGGGTAGGTGAAGGCTACGTTGCGGTACTCAATGTTGCCGCGCAGTTGCAGTGGCGCTTGGCCGGCCGGAAGTGGCAAATGAGTGGGCTCGCTCGCTTCATCCAGAATTTCCAGAATGCGTTCCGAAGCGCCCAGCGTGCTTTGGACCTTACCGTACAGCTCACCCAGGCCCGCCACCGAGGCGCCGATAAACATGGTATAAAGCGCAAACGACGTGAGGTCGCCAATGGTCATCTGGCCGGTTTGGGTGAGCGTGGCCGCCCGCCACAGCACCAGAATAATGCCCCCGAACAAGCCGATGATAACGAAGGATACAAAAGCGCCGCGGTACAGATTGCTTTTCAGGGCGGCCCGCACCGTATTGGTGAGCGAGGCTGTGTAGCGGCGCGTTTCAAACTGCTCGTTGGTAAACGCCTTCACGGTGTTGATGCCTTGCAGCGTTTCTTCCACCACCACGTTGGCCTTGGCCAATTCGTCCTGCGTAAGTTTCGACAGCACCCGGATTTTGCGGCCGAAAACCATGGCCAGCACCACAATGGGCGGGAAAGTGGCCAGCATAAACAGCGAGAGCTTTACCGACACCAGCATGATAAAGATGATGCCCGCCAGCAGCGTGGTCACCTGCCGGAACAGCTCGGCCAGAGTCAGCGAAAACGTGTCCTGAATCTGGGCCACGTCGGAGGTAATGCGGGAGGTGATGGCACCCACCCGGTTTTTCTCAAAATACGGAATGGGCAAGCTCACAAACTTGGCGTAGAGCGCCTGCCGGATGTCGCGCACCGTGAACTCGCTCACGCGGGTAAAAAACCAGATGCGCCCGAACGAGAAAATCCCCTGCAGCACGATGACGCCGAACAGCCCCAGCGCAATGCGGTTGATGCCCACCGAGAGCCCGCCCGGCAAGGCCACGGCCCGGCCGTTGGCCACGTCCACCAGCTTGCCTATTATCCACGGAAAGAGCATGGTGGTACTGCTGCTGAGCACGAGCAGCACCATGCCCGCGATGAAAGTGCCCCGGTAGGGCAGCACGTAGCGGAACACCCGCAGGCTGCGCCGGAAGGCTTCTTTGGTTAACTTGGGCTTGGGGGCGTCGGGCGCGCCGTCGCCGCTGGTATTCAATCCGCTACGGGCCATTCAATACTTGGAAATCAGGGGCATGCGTGGGCGGTGCCCGCGCATAAATTAAAATTAGTGCTTTTGCTTGTTGAGGGGCAGGCGGCGGGTTTGCTCCACTTTCATCTCACCGGCGCCCCCAAAGGGCACGGGCAGCTGAATGAGCACCGGCAGCGGCCGGCCGCGCCGCATGGCGGGCTGCCAGCCGTTCATCAGGGCCACCACGCGCAGGGCTTCGGCGTCGCACTCGGGCGAGAGCGGCTTGGCCACCACGGGGTTGGTCACGGTGCCGTCCACGTTCACGGTGGCATTCACGAACACCACGCCGGAGAGCTGCTTGGCTTTTGCGGCGACCGGGTAGTTGATGTTTTGCAGGAAAAAGAGGCCCAGCGCCTGCTCACCGCCGGGGTACACCGGGGCGCGGTCGGGGCGATTGGCGGCGGGCCTGGCCTGCACCTGCATTTCGCCCGGCTTGAGCACAATGGTTTTCTGGTCGGTAGCCGCGGGCGCGGGTTGCTGCGCAAATGCCGCCGGGGAGGCCACCAGGGCCACTAAAAGCGAGAAAAAAGGTTTGTTCATAGCGGGGATAGGATGGGGGCTGCCTTTGTGAGGTAGACGAGCCCGCCGGTATAATATTTCGACAGTCCGATAAATAGCTAAACCGCCGCCTGGGGCAACGGGTTCACATCGGCGGGCCGCGAAATGGCCAGCAGGCCCAGGTACACCAGCGCGCCGTTGAGCAGCAGGATTTCAAAACCGAACTTGTAGCCGTTCAGCCATTCCACGGAGTGCGACACAATGAGCCAGGTCAGGAGCACGGCCGTGACGCAGGTGGGCAGCACAAACCGGTCGCGTAGGTTGCGTTTGGTGAGAATGCCGAAGGCAAAAAGCCCCAGCAGCGGCCCGTAGGTAAAGCCCGCCGCCTTGTAAACCGCATCAATCAGACTCTGGTTATTGTACACCCTGAAAATCAAGATGATAACAATCAGCACCACCGACCAACCCAGGTGCGTGAGCTGGCGCAGCGTGGTCTGCCGGCTTTCCGGGTACTGCTGAATGTTCAGGAAATCGACGCAGAACGACGTAGTGAGCGAGGTCAGGGCCGAGTCAGCCGAGGCGTACGTCACGGCGATAATGCCCAGAATGAAGATGACGCCCGCCACCAGCGAAAACTGCGTGGTGGCCAGGAACGGGAATACCTTGTCTGTATTCAGCGAGCCGTTCAGGTTCAGCAGCTGTGGCAGCTGCTCCAGCTGCAGGCCGCGGGCCGCCGCGTATTGGTACATGAGCACGCCCAGCGTAAGGAACATGATGTTGACGCCCACAATCACGGGCGTGAACCAGAACAGGTTTTTCTGGGCCTCGCCCAGGCTGCGGCAGCTCAGGTTTTTCTGCATCAGGTCCTGGTCGAGCCCGGTCATTACGATGGTGATGAACATGCCGGAGGCAAACTGCTTCCAGAAGAACTTATCGTCCCGAAAATCCGAGAAATACACCTGCGACATGGGGCTGTCCAGCACCGAAGATACCAGCTGCTTGAATCCGTAGTTGAGCTCATCGGCCATGAAGTAGATGCTCAGGCCCACGCAGCTCAGCATGGCCAGCGTCTGGAAGGTATCGGTCCAGAGAATGGTTTTCAGGCCGCCCTTAAAGGTGTAGAGGTAGATGAACATGATGCTGACCACCACCGTCACGGAAAACGGCACGCCCATGGCATCAAACACGGCCAGCTGCAACACGCCCGCCACCAGGTACAGCCGCAGGGCCGAGCCCAACGACCGGGAAATCAGAAAGAACAGCGCCCCGGTTTTGTAGCTCCAGTAGCCAAACCGCTGCTCCAGATACGTATAGATGGACACCAGCCGCAGCCGGTAGTACAGCGGCATCAGCACGGTGCCAATGACCACGTAGCCGGCCACAAAGCCCATGGCCACCGCCAGGTAGCTCCAGCTTTTGCCGTACACGTTGCCCGGCACCGATATAAACGTTACCCCCGAGAGGGAGGTGCCAATCATGGCAAACGCCACCATGTACCACGGCGAGTTGCGGTTCGCTACAAAGAAACTTTCGCTCGTGGCCCCCCGCGAGGTGAGAAGGGCAATGACGATGAGAACAGCAAAATAGCCTCCAACGAGGCTTAATACGAGAGTAGGTGACATTTTTTAAGCTGTTAGCCAATGGCTATTAGCTGTTAGCTTTTAGTAGCAACAGCGCAACAGGAAGCCGCAAAGCTAACAGGTAGCAGCGTGGGCGCCAGCAGTGTGCTACTGCTCAATGCTACGTTACCTACTACAAAAAGCTAACTGCCAAAAGAAACCTACTCCCATTCCTGCCAGCGCATGACCTCGCCCACGGCGGGCGCGTGCAGCTCGCCGCGCAGCATGCCGCTGGCCGCGATGTCGGTGAGCTGCCGGAGCGGCTCGGAAGCGGGCTCGTCCGATAAGTCAAACGTGCCGTAGTGCATGGGCACCACGTGGCCGGCCCGCAGCACATTGGCGGCCTTTGCGGCTTCGTGCGGGTTCACGTGGCTCTGGGCCATCATGTAGGCCGGTTTGTAGGCGCCAATGGGCATGAGCACGGTATCGATGGGGCCAAACAGCTTTTCAATGGCCTCAAAATGGTCGCCGTAAGCCGTGTCGCCCGCAAAGTACAGGAGCTTGTCGGCGGGGCGGTCCCGAATCAGGAAGCTGCCCCACAGCACGCGGTTCACATCGGCCAGGCTTCGGCGGTGCCAGTGGGCGGCGGGCAGGTAATAAATATCCAGCGGCGAATCGGGGCCCAGGTCGTACTGCTGCCACCAGCTGGCTTCCTGCACCGCAATGCCCGGTGCCATGTCGCGCAGCAGCCCGGCCATGCGCAGGGACGAGAGCACCTGCATTTGCGGGTTCTGCGCGGCCAGCAGGCGCATGGTTTTTTCATCCAGGTGGTCGCGGTGCCCGTGCGAGAGCAGCAGGTAATCGATGCCGCGCACCGCTTTGGGCCGGCAGGGCAGGGCGTGGCGGTGCCGCAGCCCCAGCGAGTCGAACAGCACCGGGTCGAAGAGCAGCGTGACGCCCGCCACACGCAGCAGGAAACTGGCATGGCCCAGCCACACCAGCAGGTCCTCGGTAGCCGAAAAAGCGGCGTCGCACTCCACCACGGCCGGCACCCAGGTGTCGGCCTTCTTCTCCGCTTTCTGCGGGTTGGTCGAAAGCTGCCACTTCAACAGCGCGGAAAGTGCGGGTTCGAACAGCTCTTCGCCGTTGGCAAATTCGTTGCCGAATACCTTATTGCCGGGGTAGCCGGCGCGCACCGTGGGCAGCTGCTCGTTGCGGAGGTAAGAAATGCGTTTGGCCATCTTCTGACAAGGATAAAAAAACGCCCGGCTACGCGAGGTAATCGGGCGTTGTACCATTTACTGGGGAAACGAAACCAAGACGCTGCGCTTTAGTTCGAGGCCTGGCTGGCCAGCCAGGCTTCCCGCAGCGCCTTTTGAGCGGGCGTGGATGCTGTCTTTCCTGCTTCTTCCACCGGTTTCACCTGCCCGTTGGGGTCTTCATCCAGAATGAGCTGCGTGATTCTTTCCTCGCCGCTGCGGGTTTTCACCTTCACAAAAACCGCGTCGCTGGGCTTGTGCTTGCGCAGCACGCCTTCCAGGTCGGCCGCGCTTTTCAGCTCTTTTCCATCCAGCATCACCAGCTGGTCGCCCCGGTCAATACCGGCTTTGTAGAGGCCCGAGCCGGTCTGGGTGTTCGCCGCCACCAGGCAGTGCCCTTCGCCGTCGAACTCCAGCTGGCGCTGCAGGGCCGTGCCCAGCACCCGCGCCGGAACCACCGCCAGGCCGGCCGCCAGCAGGCTTTCGGCGAAGCGCGGCTGCTCGCGGCCGTACACGTGCTGCCGGAAAAACCGGTTGGCAAACGCCGTGTCCTTGCTCACTTCGCCCAGCACGCGCTGCAGGTCCTTCACCGTGTAGGGGTTGGTGGGCGTGTAGGCCTTTTGCTTCTGGCCGTACTGCTGCCACACGGCCTGCATAAATTTGTCCAGGGTGGTGCGGTGGCTGTGCCGCAACTCCAGGTCGAGCACCAGCGCAATGCCCGCGCCCTGGTCGTAGTACGACAGGTAGGTGTTGGCCGCGTTGAGCGGGGCTATGCTGGTGCCGGCATCCATAAACGCCGCCTGCCGGCTCATCTCAATGGGGGAGGCGTAGCGGGCGCCGGGACTGTTCTGCCGCAGGTTCACCCACCTGGCAATATCTTCCAGAAATTCGCTGTCCTTGAGTAAGTTGGCCCGGCGCATGGCCAACCGGCCATAGTACTGCGTGAAGCCTTCGGCAAACCACAGGGCGTCGCTCATATTGGCGCGCTGGAAATCGAAGGGCTCCAGGTCGCGCGGGCGCAGGCGCTCCACGTTCCAGGCATGGAAAAATTCGTGCGATACCGTGCCCAGGTTGCGCGTGCCGGCTGCTTCGGTTAGCGGGCGGGGGCTGGTCACCGAGGTCGAGTTGCGGTGCTCCATGCCGTCGCTGGTGGCCTGGGGCAGGTAGTTGGCAACAAACGTGTAGCGTCCAAAGTCAAACGTTGGCAGCTCGCCAAAAATGGCTTTCTGCTCCTTCACTACCTGCTGCACCTTCTTGGCATACGCATCCACCTCGGCCACCGGGCCCGCATAGAGCGTGGCCAGCTCAATGGTCTGGTCGCCTTCCAGCCAGCTGCGCACCTGCTGCGCGCCCAACGACACCGGACTGTCCATCAGGTACTGCAGGTTGGGCGCCGTGAAGGTATTTTTATCGGCCCCGGGGCGCAGCTGCGTGGCTACTTTCCAGGTGGGCGGCAATTCAAATTTCACCTCCGCCGGCCGGCCTTCCAGGCCCGTGGCGTAGCACAGTGTCGCGGGAATGTTCAGATGGGCGTGTTGCTGGTCGATGCCCGCGTAGGTACCGTCGGTGCGGTCGCCGTACAGCGTGTAGCTAAATACCACGGTGCCGTCGGCGCCCGGCGTCACGTCCCAGCCGTAAGGGTCGGGGCGGTTCAGCGGCAGCGGGTGGTTGCTGCCATCAGTAGCCGCCACGTAATACACAAACTTCGCAAACTCGTGCAGGGCGTAGCGCCCTGGCGAGCTGCGCGCCATGCGCACGCGCAGCGGCCCCTTGGGCAGGCCCGAAAACGTTGCGGTCACCTTCGCTTCGTGGTGCACCGCGTTGGGAAACGACAACGCGTAGCGCACCGCCGGGCCGGTATCAGGCTTGGCCTGTGCCTGCGCCTCGCTTGCTCCACCCGCCAGGGTTAATAGAAGGGCGGCTGTAATGGTGAATTTCATAGCGAATGAGGATGATAAGCCCAAAATAAAGGGGCCAGTGGAATGAATGAGGCCGTACAAAGTTGCGGAAAAATCACAGTACCGCCGCCCCGCTACGCCTCGGTAAACACGGTGGCCTCCATGCCTCCTCCATAAAATACCGTGGTGCGCTTCGGGCGGAGTCCGAGGCGCGCCAGCGCCGGGTGCAGGTCCGGCAGTTCGCGGGCCCGCAGGCCGGTGGTGAGGCGGAAAAAGGCGTACATCAGCCGAAGCAGCACCCAGCGCCAGCCCCGGTGGGCGGGGCGGAAGTCGGCCAGGAGCCACACTGCCCCGGGCCGCATGGCCGCCCGCAGCCGCGCCAGGGCCTGCGTAATTTCGCTGGCGGAAATGCAGTCCAGCACAAAAAAGGTGACCAGTGCCTCAAACCTTTCGTGGGGCTGCAGCATGGCCTGCGTGCCGTGCCGGAACTCCACCTGGGCGGCTGCCTGCGGCATCTCGCGGTGCAGCCGGGCCTGGGCACGGGCCAGCATCCTGGTCGAGGCCTCCAGGTACAGGACCGTGGCTTCGGGGCGCAGCTGCAGCACCTCGTTGAGCACCCAGCCCGTGCCGCCGCCCAGCACCAGCACCCGGGGTGCCCCCGCGGGCAGGCCCGCCAGCGCGGCCCGCTGGGCCTTTTTCAGCGCGGGGCCAAACACCAGCCCGGCCATGGCGTCGTAGCACCAGGCTACGGCATCAAAACCCGTGGGCAGTTGGGACGACGGTGGCAGGTGGGAGGTGCCGGCAGCAGGGTTGGGCATGCAAAAAACAGAAACAGTCAAGAAACTATGCGCAAGCAAGTAACTGAGAAACAATCCCCGATGCCCTTGGAGCAGCACAAAACACGAAAAAAAAGCGGCGTGTGTTGCGCCGCTGCGAAATAGGGCCGTATCTTTGTGTCATCAAAAGGTCGCATTTTTCTAACGGAAAGAGCGGCTTTTTGTCCACTGCATGCGCTTGTGGCGAAATTGGTAGACGCGCTGTCTTCAGGCGGCAGTTCCGCAAGGTGTGGGAGTTCGAGTCTCCCCGAGCGCACGTTTCTGAAAAAGCCAGCCCATTTGGGCTGGCTTTTTTCGTTTTGCGTATTTGGGCTATAACCCCGCAGCCGCGCCCCTGTTGGCTCACCCCAAGTGCCTATGAACCGCTTCACGTCCCGCTTACTAACGCTCATTGGCCTGCTCACGGCCGAAGTGGTGCTCGGCGCTGTGCTATTTGTGGCAGGATTTGCCCTGTTTTTCTACATGAGCCGGGTGGTGTTTGTGCACCACTCCATGGCCCTCGACGATTGGGCGGGGGGGCTAATGGACGAGCTGCGGTACCGGTTTCCCGACCTCACCGGCCCGATGCGGTTCGTTACCTTTTTTGCGGCCCTGCCCTTTTTGTTGCCGGTAGGCATTGCGGTGCCGGTGTTGCTGCACCGCGCCGGCCACACCCGCGAAGCCTGGCACCTGGTGCTGGCCATGCTCGGCGGCATCATCCTCAACCAGCTCCTGAAGACGTATTTCAACCGGCCGCGGCCCAGCAATGCCCTGCTGCAAACCCTGGGCCTGAGCTTTCCCAGCGGCCACGCCATGCTGGCCGTTACGTTCTACGGCTGCCTGGCTTGGCTGCTGGCCCGGCACTTTGGGCGGCCGGGATGGGTGGTGCCGCTGCTGCTGTGGACCCTGCTTATCGGGCTCACGCGCGTGTATCTGCACGCCCACTACGCCACCGACGTGCTGGCGGGCTTTGCCGGCGGAGCCGCCTGGCTCGTGGCCTGTCGCCTTGGCATCCGGCTTTTCTGGAAAGAAGAAAAAGAGGTGATGGGGGCCGATACCCTGTCGGAATAAGCCACGCAGCACACGGGGCGATGCCGGGCCGTAGCAGCCCCACATCGCCCCGTTTCTGGTTCCGTAGTTGCTTGCCGCTATAGCCGCACGCGCACGCGCAGGGCCAGCAGGCCCTTCACGCCCTGCAACTCTTCCAGCTCCAGCTCTTCGACGTCGGATTCGAGTAGGCCTCGGTCCTGCAGGTAGTCAATGTACTCGTAGTACTCCACGGCTTCGCGGGTTTGGGCGTACACCAGCGCAATGGTACCGGGCTGCGTCAGTCGCTCGCCGGTGCCCATAACCGTCGCCTTGTCAATCCGCTTCTTGATGATTTCGTAGCGGATGTTGTACGCGCCGTCCACGTCAAACTGCCGCTCGTCCTGCCGGAACCGGATGCTGAGCGGCTGCCCGTGAATGAGAATCAGCTGGGTGGTGTCCAGCGGGACGGGCAAGGTGGCCTTCAGCGCGGCGGTGCGCCGCGTGATTTCAACCATGGTCAGCAGTTGCCACAGGCGCAGGTTTTTCAGGAAAACCAGGTCAAACGGCTTGTTATCTACCAGCGTGCCGCCCACGTAAATGTTGAACTCCACCCCGTCGGTTTTGTACCGCTGGAAGTAGTGCGGGAACATGTGCTGCGCCTTTTCCTCTTCGTCGTCGAGGTAGTCGCTCACGGCATCGTTGAGCGTGGTCACACTGGTTTCGAAGTCCTGGCGCCGCTTATAGAGGATGCCCAGCTTGGGGTCGATGTTGCTCCAGTACTTGGTGATAACCGGCCGCAGCTCCGGCGTGTGCGCGGCCAGGTACTCAAACAGCGGCTCCACTTCGCGCTTCAACGAGTCGTAGATGTTGGCTTCGTCGCCGGAGAGCATGCCCTCATTCAGGCGCTTCAGGTTTTTGGTCACGTAGAACTTCAGCTCGTCCAGAATAGGCAGCTGCTGGAACTCGGAGGCCTTGTTTAGTACTTTTCTGGCCAGCGTGAGGTGCTCAACCAGGTCGCCCTGAATGGCTTCGTTGCGCACCGTGCTGCTGCCCCGGATGTCGCAGGAGCCGTGCAGCGGGTACACGTCTTCAAACACAATGGCTTCCATTTCGGCCGTGCGGTTGCCGGATTCAAGCTGGGTGAGCAGGTTGCGGGCCGCGTCCATAAAGCGCCACTCCATGGTGGGGTGGATGGCCGTGAATTTCTCCCGGATAATGGCGTGCACCCGGGCCTGCAGGTCCTCGGCGTTGCGTTTCACGGCCACGGCAAACAAGGGCAGGAACTGCGCCACCTTGTCGAGCTCAAACTCGTCGAGGCCGTTCACTTCGGGCGTGCCCAGCTCCAGTAAGCCCACGGTGTCGTTGCCGTAGGGCAGCAGCGCCAGAATGGCGGAGCGCGTGCCCAAGCTCATTATTTGCGCGCGCAGGTCTTCGGGAATGTCGGCCGTGGCCACGTCCTTGAGCACCAGCGGCTCCCGCTCCCGCAACAGCCGGTCGTATAGCTGCCGGAAGCTGCTGTCGGCCGACTGGTGCTGTACCTGCTTGGTGAGAAAGCTGTGGTTGATTTTGCGTCCGAAATCCACAAACGCCCGCTTTTTCTCGTCGTACGCCGCAATGCCAAGCTGCAGCGAAGGCTGCGCAAACAGCACCCGCAGCTTCTCCTGAATCTGCTCGAACCGGGCCGGGGTTTGCAGCACGTCGCGTTCCAGCAGGTCGTATTTCAGCTCCGAGAGTATCTCCTGGTCCGTGATGTCCACCAGCTGGATGACGTTGAAGCCCTCCAGCTCAAAATGCTCGGCGGGCAGCAGCGACTGCCACAGGTCGGGCCGGTGGCGGTTGTGCACCAGCAAATCCATTTGCTCGGGCGTCAGCACCGGCGGCTCGCCTACCACCTTCACGTTCACAAAGTCCGAGTTGAAATCAACTCCGTAGTGCCGGTACAGCCCAATCTGGTAGTCGGGCACCGTGAACACAATGGTGCCCAGGGGCGGCATTTCGGCTCCGTACACGCGGTGCAGCACCAGGTGGTACGCCATCAGGCCCATCTGCCGGTCCATGGCGGCCATGTCAATGTTGAGCGGCTGCTTGATGATGCCCTCCTTGTTCAGCATCACCTCCTGAAACAGCGGCGTGGAGTAGAAGCTGCGCCGCTGAAACGGCGCCACCACGCCGCTGATGTCGGAGGCAAAGGACGCCGGTGGGAACACCGCCAGCATCAGGGTTTCTACCAGGTCGCAGTTGCATTCCAGCACCGAATAGTCGGTGAGCGGGCCGCGGGCCAAAGGCGCCTGGGCCACCTGCTCGCCAATGGCCCGCGCCAGCAGCACCACCCCGGCATTGCTGGCCTGCTCGCGCTTGGTCCAATAGTCAATCAGCGGCTCCAGGCTGAGCGTGGAGCGGAAGGGAAAAGCGAAGGGCGCATCCAGTTTCGGTACGGTGGATACCGGCGGGGGCGTCAGGGTAGGGGAGTCAGCGGGCATGGGGACGATAATATACCGGTTGCGGGCCAATGGGTGCGGCGCGGCAAGTACAAGTTATACGCAAGCCGCCTCGTCCTGGCTACTTAGTCAGCTCGATAACAGGCTTCTGGTTCAGGTCGATGGTGAAGGTACTGTCGGCGGACGTGGTGGCGCCCTTGGGCTTGGTGGCGTTCACCACTTTTTCGGTGTTGGTGTAGCAGGTGCAGCAGCCATCGCCATCGAGGCGGCCATTAAGCGACACTTCGTTGATTATGAGCAAGGTAGTAACTTCAGGCTTGCTTTTGGGCTGCTGCGCCAGGTATTGGATTACGTAGCGGTAGCCATCGAGCTTGGTGGTGCTCACCTGCGGAAAAGGGGCCGTGTTGTTAATGCGCAGGGTATCGCGGAGCTGGGCTGCCGTCCGGATTATCGTCACCGATTCCACCTTGTTGGTGGCTAAATAGGGGAGCGGCGAGCGCTGCACGACGATGGTATCCAGGTCGGCCGGCGCAAAGGCCGGCGAAAACCGCAGGTTGATGGCGTCCGCCTGGGCGTCCTGGCAGTCGCAGGTGTTGTTTGCGCAGCAGCCGCTAAAGAGCAGCGCACCCAGAAAAAAGACAGTAGTTGGACGGAAGAATATAAGAAGAGCCATAGCCACCCAAAGATAAGGCCCGTGGCGCTCGGTCCCCTCACTGGCGGGGATGGAGAGCGCCACGGGCCCCATTAAGGTCAGTGGAAGAAAGTGGCGACGGCCTACCGGCTACCGGTAACTACCGACGACGAAGGCAGCGTGGGGTTGTCCACGGTACCGCCGGCTAACAGCAGGGGCCGCAGGCGGGCCGTGGCAGTGTCGAGCTGGGGGCGAATCTGAGCCATGGCACCCCGTAGGGCAATGATGTCGGCCAGGCGCGGCGCGGTGGTTTGCGAGTAGCCGTGGTACATGGCCACTTTCACGGCGGAGGTGCCGGTACCCACGTAGGACCCGATGAGGTTGCCGGAAGCGTCGCTCACCTGCAGCTCTGCCTGCAGTGTGGTTTTGTACCATTCCAGGGGTACGCCCACTACTGCCGGCAGCAGGAAAGTAAGCACCTGAATGCCCTGCAGTCCCCGGCCCGTGCGCAGGGTTTTCACCTTTTTCACCACCAGCTTGGCGTAGCCGAAGGTGGCGGTGTCGGTGGGCTCGGTGAGGTTGGAGTGGCACTCCTGGGTGAAGAGCTTCAACGGGTCCTCGGGCAGGGCACCGTCGTTCATCGCCAGCGGGCCCTGGTCAGCCAGAATCTCCAACGCGGGCAGGCGGTTGGAAATGGCCGCTGTGGGAGGACCTTTCATCATGGACTTGACCGACACACAGGCTGGCGCTGCCAGCAGGGCCGGCGCGAAGGCCAACAGGGCGAGACGACGAGTAAGCTTCATAGATGTAAAGTAATGATAGCAAGGAGAAAAGACAAGCAAAACAGCAGAAAATACCAGCAGGCAGAGAAACACACGGCCGTGGCCGGTACCAGTCGCTAAATTACCACAAGCCCGCCATAGAATGGCCTGAATCTCGGTGAGTGGGACGAAAAAACCTGCGACTGCCCGAAAAATGGCCGCCTACTCATCTGCTTAATTCCGGCCCTGACGGGCCTTGTTCAATCACTGTGGGGTCGGGCCCCTGGTAATCGTCAATAAACTCGCCTTCCCAGCGGGCTACAACGGCCGAAGCTAGACAGTTGCCCAGCACGTTCACTGCCGTACGCGCCATATCCATCAGGGCATCAATGCCCAGAATGATGAATACCGGCCACGGCGGCAGATTGAACGAGGCCACGGTAGCCAGCAGGATTACCAAGGACGCGCGGGGCACTCCGGCCACGCCTTTGCTGGTGAGCATGAGCGTGAACACCATGAGCAGCTGCTCGCCGAAGGTAAAGGGTACGCCCGCCGCCTGCGCTACAAATACCGCCGCCAGGGAGAGGTAGAGCGTGGTGCCGTCCAGGTTGAAGGAGTAGCCCGTGGGCATTACAAACGCCACAATGCGGCGCGGCACGCCAATGCCCTCCATGGCTTCCATGGCCCGGGGCAGGGCCGCTTCAGAAGAAGTGGTGGCGAAGGCAATGCTCACGGGCTCGGCCACGGCGGCCACGAAGCGGCGCAGCGGGAGCCGTGCAATGAGGGCTACCGGCAGCAGTATCAGCAGCACGAAGGCAATGAGGGCGCCGTACAAGGTGAGCAGCAGCTGGAGGGCGTTGAAGAGCGGAGCGAAGCCCATTTTGCCCACTGTGTAGGCCAGAGCGCCGCCCACGCCCAGCGGAGCAAAGTACATCACCACGTTGGTGAATTTGAACATCACCTCCGACAGGCTCTCGCAGAACTCCAGCATCACGCGGCGGGGGCGCTCGGGCGTCATGGCCAGGCCAATGGCGAACAGAATGGCGAAGATGACCACCTGCAGCACCTGGCCCTCGGCCACGGACTTGGCAATGTTTTCGGGGAAGATGTGCAGGATGATGTCGGCGGCCGACTGCTTGGGGGCGGCGGCCAGCACTTCTTCTTTCACGCCAACTTGGCTGATGCCCACACCGGCTTTGGTGAGGTTAATGGCCGCCAGGCCGATGAAGAGGGCGAAGGTGGTCACGACTTCAAAGTAAATCAGCGACTTCAGGCCCATGCGGCCCACCTGCTTGAGGTTGGCGTGCCCGGCAATGCCCACGACCAGCGTGGCAAAAACAAGCGGCGCAATAATGGTTTTTACCAAGCGCAGGAAGGCATCGCTGAGCACTTTAAAGTTGACGGCCACTTCGGGCGCGTCGTTGCCGAGCTCAATGCCTACGAGCATGCTCACCACTATCCAGAGGGTGAGCGAGCGGCGCGGGGCCACAGCGGCGGCCACTGCCACCAGGGCCAGCCACCGCAACGCAACCGGGACCGCAACGGGCATAGCCAGTAAGTTATTTGCGGCCAGAACGGTAACTATACCGGCTATCAGCAATAGGATAGCCGCCAGGAGGGGTAAACGTGATTTCGTCATGCAACTAAAAAAGCCGTGAAAACGGAATGAAGGCCTAAAGAACGGCATTATCCCGCCAGTAATCCTTCATATGCCCCGGCGGCTAGTGTCCAGCCAGAGAAAATGGGGGCGCAACGGCGGGCGTTGGGGCCTGATAATGGCCGGATTAGGTTATTGCTGCTGGCGCCCGGCCCCCGCGGCGCACCCGAATTTTCGGTGCCGACGTAGGCTGTGGAGTTTTCGGCCGCATCTTTAACCCCTCACCTGCCTTCCGCCCTAGCTTTATCATGCCCACCTGGTCCCTCACTTCCCAGCAACTGGAGCTGCGCTACGTCTGGAAAATTTCGCGCAACGCCTCGTCCAGCAAAACCAACCTGCTGGTGCGGGTGGCGGGGGAGGGCTGCGCGGGCACCGGGGAGGCCGCCCCCAATGTGCGCTACGAGGAGTCGCCGGTGCTGCTTCAGCAGCAGTTCGAGGACTTGCAGGCCCAAGGCCTGGCCGGGGTGGACTCGCTGGCGGCGCTCGATGCCTTGCTCGCGGCCACGCCGGTGGCGCACGCGCTGGGCTTTGCCTTGGAGGCGGCGCTGGTGCAATGGCTGGCCGCGCGCGCCGGCCAGCCGGTGTGGCAGTGGCTGGGCGTGCCGGCCCCGGCCGCGGCCGTGCCCACGGCATTTTCGCTTCCTATTATGGAAACCGGCGCCATTGCGGATTTTCTGCGGACGCAGGACGCCGGCCGGTTCCAGCTCCTCAAAATCAAAGTCAACCAGCTCGAAAGCTTGGACCTGCTGCGCGAAGTGGCGCGCCTGCTGCCCGGGCACGCCCTGCTGGTGGACGGCAACGAAACCTGGCCCGACGCCGACAGCGTGCTGCGCTTTCTGGAGCAGGCCGCCCGGCTGCCCGGCCTGCACCTGCGGTTTCTGGAGCAGCCACTGCCCGCCGCGCTGGCCGACGAGTACCGCTACCTGCGCCCGCGCAGCCCGCTGCCGCTGCTGGCCGACGAATCGGTGACGGACACGGCCGACTTTGCCGACATCGCCACCCAGTTTCACGGCGTGAACGTGAAGCTGATGAAGGCGGGCGGCTACCGGCGGGGCATTGCGCAGCTGCGCAGTGCCCGGCAGCACGGCCTGGTGCCCATGCTGGGCTGCATGGTGGAAACCAGCGTGGGCATTGCCGCCGCCATGCACATCAGCAGGCTGGCTGATGTGCACGACCTCGACGGATTTTTGATAGTGAAAGACGAGCCGTTTGGGCTGGTGGAGGAGCGCGCCGGGCTACTGACGCTGCGGGAATAGCGCACTCGCCCGCGCTACTGGGGCGTAGTGGTGAGCTGGGTTTCGAGCTGGGCGAGTTGGTCGTCTATTTCTTTGGTGTTGGGCAAGTCCGTACGGCCTTGGCTGAGCAGGTTGACTTTTTGGGTGAGGAGCTCCACTTTTTTGGTGAGCAGGGACGCGCGCACGGCCGGGTCGGCGTAGCCGGGGCCGCGCTGCACGTAGGTGCTGTACTTGCCGCTGGGGCCGTTGGGGGCTTGGCCCCGGGCCGCGGCGGCGCTGCCGGGCGTGGCAAACACCACGCCGCCATCGGCGCGCACATAGTCGCCCTCGCGCAGCGTCAGCTTCTTGCCCTGCGGATTAAACTTGTCGGCGGGCATCTCCACGATGCCGTTTTTGTAGTTGATTTTAACGCCGCTGCTTAGCTTGACGTTCTGAGTGAGGGGCGTGAGCTGGCTGCCTTCGCGGCGCATCACCTCGCCGTCTTTGAATACGAATTGGGTGCGGGCCGTGGTCTGCACGGGGAAGCCGCCCGCTTGGGCAGCCGCGAAGCGAGGTGCTGTGGCCAGGCAAGCCACTGCCAGCGTTATCAGGAGGATACGATACATAAGAAATGGAAATGGAGGTGAATAGGTCTCAATACGTGAAGTGCCAGGTTTGGGTGATTTGCGTTTCATTCAGGAAATAATAATTTCAAATAAATCAGGAGCAATGTTGCAACATTAAATGTATGTACATAAATTTGCAGCTGGTTCTACTTCCCTACTATGCGCATCGAAGACGAAATCAAACAGCCCATTTTCCGCGACGAGCACCAGAAGGGCCACATCAACCTGGTGTATACGGCCGGCTGGCTGCAGCTGCGCCAGGCCACGGCTTTTAAGCCGTACGGCCTCACGCTGCCGCAATTCAACATCCTGCGCATTTTGCGGGGGCAGCACCCGCTGCCCGCCACGGTGGCGCTGCTGATTGACCGCATGCTGGACAAGACCAGCAACGCCTCCCGCATTGTGGACCGCCTCGAAGAAAAGCAGCTGGTGACGCGCACCGTGTGCCCCGCCAACCGCCGGGCCGTCGACATCCGCATCACCGCCGCCGGGCTCGACCTGCTCAGCCGCATTGAGCAGGACGGCATCATCGACGTGAGCGGCCTGCGCCACCTGAGTGCCACCGAAGTGCAGCAGCTCAACGCCCTGCTGGATAAAATTCGAACCGAAGACTAACCCCACCAAGCCCGGGCGCCAGCGAAATTTCATTGTGGCACATTTTTTCGTTGACGCCCCGGCTCAAGCCTTTTCCTGATTTATTTCTCGTTTCTTAATTTTCTTTTTCAGATGAAAAAATTCCTGTTGCCCGCCTTGTTCGCCATCGCCGTGCTCGGCGCCGCTCCCGCTGCTTTGGCCCAAAAGATGAACAGCGCCAAAATGGCCACCAACGCTCCCGCCTACAAGCTGCAGACCCAACTGAGCACCCTGGGCTGGGAAGGCAAAGCCGTAACCCACGGCCACAACGGCACCATGCAGTTCACCACGGGCGAGCTGCTGGTGAAGGGCAACGCCATTGTGGGCGGCACCGTGACCGTGGACATGAAGACGCTGAAAGCCACCGACATCAAGGACGCCGAAACCCAGGGCAAATTTGTGGGTCACATGAGCAGCAACCAGTTCTTCGACGTTGCCGATAACCCGATTTCTACCTTTAAAATCGTGAGCGTAACGCCCCTGAAGGGGGCCGCCAAGGACGCCGACAACGCCACCATCGCCGGCGATATGACCATCAAAGGCGTGACGCAGCGCATCAGCTTCCCCGCCAAAGTGGGCGTGAAGGGTGGCGTGGCCGCCGCCACGGGCAAAGTGACCATCGACCGCACTAAGTTCGGTCTGACCACGATGTCGAAATCCCTGCCCGACACCATTGCCGACAAGGCCATCTACGACGATTTTGACTTGACTTTCAACATCATCGCCAAAAACTAAGCGTTGGATTGAACAGCGTAAGTTGCATTACAAAAGAGACCCTGCCGGTACCGGCAGGGTCTCTTTTGTAATGCAGCAGGCTGGCAATTAGCTAGGAATTGCAAACTCCCGGGGCAGCTCAAATTTGAGGTGGCGGCTTTTGCTGCGGTTGTGGAGCTGGCCCAATACGTCATCAATGTCCGATTTGTATTCCAGCCATAAATCTTCGTGCAAGGCTTTGAGGACCAGTGAGGGTAGGCGGGCCGCCAGGCGGGCCGTGGCGTTGAAAAAACCATCGTACACGCTGTCAAACTGCCCGGAATAGTTGTCGGTGCATTGCCGCATGATGTAGAGGAGCAGGTCGATTTCAACCTGCTTGTTTTTGGTGATGCGCCGGGCCCGGGCGGCTTCCTGCACGCTGGCCCGCAGGGCTTTCACGAGGCTGCGGTTGAGCAGCCGGCCCGATACGGCCAGGTTAAACAGCTCGTGAATGCGGTCGGCGGCTTCCTCTTGAATCTGGGCTAGGGTGACGTCGGCCAGCAGCTCAAAGCGGAAGGTCTCATACAGTTCCGCGTCGCGGCGCACGGCCCGGAGGAGCAGGGCCTCCTTCTCGCTTTCGGGGAGGCGCTTGAGGGCTTTTTTAAAATCGGAGGAGGGAACGGGCACGTAGCGGGTGTAATCGAGCGGGAATAAATCAGCGTGAAAGCGGCGCCGGAATGGTCCCGAGGCCGCGCTGCCTACCAAGACGGACCGGGCCCGGCGCGGGTTGCGGCGGCAGGTGTCGCGCAAGGCCACAGGGCCACCGTTGCAGCCATGAACACGGTACAGCCTGGCCCAGCTAGGGCGGCCGGGTGGCGCGGGGCAGAAAGATGCCGTTCTATTTTAGAAACAGCCGCTTTCAACGAAACGAAACACCGCGGTTTTCAGTTATTATCCGCTACCCCACGCGGCCTTTCCTGCGTAATTTTGCTCTATGAACACCCGCCCGCAAATTGAGAGAGACGAGGACGTCCTGCTGCTTGAAGAAGAAGCCGAGCTGCGCAACCTGGTTGTGTACAACGATGAAGTCAACACCTTCGACCACGTCATCAAAACGCTCATTGACGTGTGCGGGCACCAGCCGGAGCAGGCCGAGCAGTGCACCCTGCTCATTCATTACAAGGGGAAATGCGCCGTTAAAATAGGCACCTACGAGGAGCTGGAGCCCCTTTGCACCGCCATTCATGACCGCGGCATTTCGGCCGAGGTGATTTAAATAAGCTGTTAGCTTTTAGCCAGTAGCTGGCAGCTTTTTGGGCAATTGGGCCGGGAAGCTGCTACGTGAAGCTAGTAGCTAACGGCTAAAAGCTAACAGCTGAATTAATGGAGTTTCCCTCTAAACTGATTGAAAACGCGGTAGGCGAGTTGGCCCGGCTGCCCGGCATAGGCCGCAAAACCGCGTTGCGCCTGGCGTTGCACCTGCTTAAAGCCGAAATGGACACCACCGCTTCGCTGGCCGAAGCCCTGGCCAAGATGCGCTTTGAAATCACGTATTGCCGCACCTGCCACAGCATTTCCGACGCCGAGGAATGCGGCATCTGCGCCAACAAGCTGCGCGACCATAGCCTCGTCTGCGTGGTGTCGGACGTACGCGACGTTATCGCCATTGAAAATACGGGCCAGTACAAAGGCGTTTACCATGTACTGGGCGGCGTTATTTCGCCCATTGAGGGCGTGGGTCCTTCCGATTTGCACATCGATTCGCTGGTGTCCCGCGCGGCCGAAGAGGAGTCGGAGGTGCGCGAGGTCATCCTCGCCATCAGCCCCACCATGGAGGGCGACACCACGGCGTTTTACCTCTCGCGCCGGTTGCGCGACCTGCCCCACGTGCACATCAGCACCATTGCCCGCGGCATTCCCATGGGCGGCGAGCTGGAATACGCCGACGAAATTACCCTGGGCCGTAGCATTGTGGACCGTCTGCGCCAGAAATGAGCCGTTGGCTTACTAGCCGATAGCCGTTAGCTTTGTTGTTCTCACCTCATTGGTGCAGGCACCGGCTGCAAAAAGCTACTAGCTAGCAGCCAATAGCTAACAGCTAAAAAGTGAAGCTCTCCGTCGTTATTGTCAATTACAACGTCTGCTATTTTCTGGAGCAGGCGCTGCTCTCGGTGCGGCGGGCGGTGGAGAAGCTAGGCCAGCCGGTGGAGGTTTTTGTGGTCGATAACAACTCCGTTGATGGCTCGGTGACGATGGTGAGGGCCCGGTTTCCGGAGGTGGTACTCATTACCAACCGCGACAACCCGGGCTTTTCCAAGGCCAACAACCAGGCCCTGCGGCGCGCTACCGGCGAGTACCAGCTGCTGCTGAATCCCGACACCGTAGTGGAGGAAGACACCTTCCGGGCGTGCTGCGACTTTATGGATGCGCACCCCGACTGCGGGGGGCTGGGCGTGAAAATGCTGGACGGCCAGGGCCGGTTTCTACCCGAGAGCAAGCGCGCGCTGCCCACGCCCGCGGTGGCGTTCTACAAGATGTTTGGCCTGGCCAAGCTTATGCCTAAGTCGCGCACGTTTGGACGCTACCACTTGGGCTTCCTCAGCCCTGAAGAAACCCACGAGGTGGAGGTGCTGAGCGGCGCATTTATGCTGCTGCGCAAAGCGGCCCTGGACCACATCGGGCTGCTCGACGAAGCGTATTTCATGTACGGCGAGGACATTGACCTCTCGTACCGCCTTACCCAGGGTGGCTGGAAAAACTACTACTTCCCCGGCACGCGCATCATTCACTACAAAGGCGAGAGCACGAAGCGCACCAGCGTCAACTTCGTGTTCGTGTTTTACCGGGCCATGGTCATCTTTGCCCGCAAGCACTTCGCGCCGGGTCGGGCCGGGTTGTTTTCGCTGCTGATAAATGCGGCCATCTGGCTGCGGGCCGGCGCGGCGCTGCTCGAGCGCCTGCTGCGGCGGGCGACCCCGCTGCTGCTCGACGCCGGCCTGATTTGGGTGGGCATGTACTTTTTGAAGTCTTATTGGGAAGACAACCACAAGTTTGTGCCCGGTAACTACCCGCCGCAGTACCTGACCGTGGCCGTGCCCGCTTACATCCTGGTTTGGCTGACTTCGGCCTACATCAGCGGCGCCTACGACCCGCCAGTGAAAACGTCGCGGGTGGTGCGCGGCATCTTCGTAGGTACGCTGCTGATTTCGGCCGCGTCTAACTTTCTGGACGCCTGGCGTTTTTCCAAGGCCCTGATTATTCTGGGCGGGGCCTGGGCGGTGGCGGCCGTGGTGGGGCGGCAGCTGGTGGCCCATTTTGCGAAGCACCGCAATCTGCGCCTGAGCGAGCGTCGGCCTAAAAACATTGCCATTGTGGGCTCCGGGCCCGAAAGCCGCCGCGTGCGTCACCTGCTGGAAGCGGCCGGCGTGCAGGCCCGCGTGATAGGCTACATCAGTGTGGCGCCCGTGGCCGTGCGCACCGAAACCCCGCTGGCCTCGCCGCTCCCCGAAGAGCCCCTGGGCGAGCTGCACCAGCTGGCCGACATTATCCGGCTATACGCACTGGATGAGCTCATTTTCTGTGGCAAAGACCTAGCGGCCAGCCAGATTATTGCCCTGATGCTCAGCCTGCCCAGCGAGCCGCCGGTGGCCTACAAAATTCTGCCCGAAGACAGCCAGTACATCATCGGCAGCAGCAGCAAAGACACGCCCGGCGACTACTACACCCTCGAAATTGCCCTCAACCTGTACAAGCCCCAGCAGGCGCGCGCCAAACGCCTGCTCGACCTGCTGAGCAGTGCCGGGCTGCTGCTGCTGGCGCCGGGTCTTGTCTGGTTTCAGGCGAGCAAAGGGCAGTATTTGCGCAACTGCCTGGCGGTGCTGCTGGGCACCCGCACCTGGGTGGGACTGCGCCACATGGCCCCCTCGGCCCGGGCGGTGCCGGCGGTGCTCTCGCCGGCCGATGCCGCGGTGTCGAGCACTCCGCTCAACGAAGTGACCAAGCGGCGGCTGGAGCTGCTGTATGCCAAGGACTACGAGCCCGGCATGGACCTGAGCGTGCTATGGCGGTGCTGGCGGCGGCTGGGGTAGGGAAGGAGGCAGGCGGGGCCGCGCCACCGGTGCCCGGCGCGTAGCTTTGCGGTCGAATTCTCCACTTCGCCTAATTATGTCCAGCACTGCCACCTTCGCGCCCGATTCGCCGCTCTCCGACCGCATTCAGGCCATGAACGAGTCGGCCACCATTGCCATGGCCAAGAAAAGCCGGGAATTCCTCGCCAAGGGCTTCGACGTTATCAACCTCAGCTTTGGCGAGCCCGACTTCCAGACCCCGCAGTACATTAAGGACGCGGCCAAGAAGGCGCTGGACGACGGCTACACGTTCTACACGCCCGTGCCCGGCATTCCGGAGCTGCGCCAAGCCATCTGCGACAAATTCAAGCGCGACAACGACTTGGATTTTCTGCCCAACCAGATAGTGGTGAGCACCGGCGCTAAGCAGTCATTAGCCAATGCCGTGCTCAGCTTGGTGAACCCCGGCGACGAGGTAATCGTGTTTTCGCCCTACTGGGTGAGCTACGAGGAGATGGTGAAGCTGGCCGAAGGCACCGCCGTGCCCTTGTCGGGCACGCTGGAAAACGACTACAAGGTGACGGCCGCGCAGCTCGAGGCCGCCATCACGGAGCGCACCAAGCTCATCATGTATTCGTCGCCCTGCAACCCCACGGGGTCGGTGTTCAGCCGCGCCGAGCTGGGGGCCATTGCCGAAGTGCTGGCGCGGCACCCGCAGGTGTACGCCTTGGCCGATGAGATTTACGAGTACATCAACTTCGTGGGCGAGCACGTGAGCCTGGCGCAATTCCCGGCGGTGACGGACCGGGTGATTACCGTGAACGGCTTTTCCAAAGGCTACGCCATGACCGGCTGGCGCCTGGGCTACCTGGCCGCGCGCCTTGATATCGCCGCCGCCTGCGAGAAAATGCAAAGCCAGGTGACGTCCGGCACGTGCTCCATCACTCAGCGCGCCGGGCTGGCGGCCCTGCAAGGGGGCCGGGCCTCGGCCGACGAAATGGTGGCCGCCTACCGCCGCCGCCGCGACCTTGTGTTGGATATTGTGCGCGACATTCCCGGCTTTAAAACGCCCACGCCCAGCGGCGCCTTCTACATTTTCCCGGAGGTATCGGCCTATTTCGGCCGCACGGCGCCCGATGGCAGTACCATCGACAATTCGATGGATCTGGCCATGTACCTCCTCAACGATGCGCTGGTAGCTGCCGTGTCGGGCGACGCCTTCGGGGCGCCGGAGTGCATCCGCTTCAGCACCGCTGCCGCCGATGACAAGCTCGTGGAAGCGTTTCGGCGGGTAAAGGAAAGCCTGGCCAAGCTGTAGGAACGTGCCTTGGCGCGTTCGGCGCCCTGCTCGGCTCTCTTGTGCCCATCCCACCATTGCCGTTCAACGATTGAACGCGCCAAGGCGCGTTCCTACCTTTGCAACATGCCCGTTGATTCCCTGACAACCCTTTTTGATAATTTCAACAACCTGCGCGTCCTCATTATTGGCGACGTAATGGTGGATGCTTATGTGTGGGGCCGCGCCACGCGGCTCTCGCCCGAGGCGCCCGTACCCGTGGTGCACGTGGCCCGCACCGAAAACCGTTTGGGCGGGGCCGCAAACGTGGCTCTCAACGTGCAGGCGCTGGGAGCCACGCCGCTGCTCTGCGCCGTGATTGGGGCCGATGCCGGCGGCGACCAGCTCCTGCAGTTGCTGCATGAACAGCAGCTGGCTTCGGAAGGAATCATCCGCAGCTCCCACCGGCCCACCACGGTGAAGCAGCGCATCCTGGCCCACGGCCAGCAACTGCTGCGCATTGACTCGGAAGTGGAAACCGACCTGAATGACGACGAGCGCACGCAGCTGCTGGCCGCCTACGACGACCTACTGGACCGCGCCGATGTGGTGGTGTTCGAGGATTACGACAAGGGCGTGCTCAACGAAGCCATTATCACGGAGTGCATTGCGCGGGCGCGGCAGCGCAACATTCCCACGGTAGTAGACCCCAAAAAGAAGAATTTTCTGGCCTACCGCCACTGCACGCTCTTCAAGCCCAACCTGAAAGAGCTACGCGAAGGCCTGAAGCTGGAGTTTGGCGAGCCCACCACCGACCGGTTCGGTTTTGAGGCCGCCGTGGCCCGGCTGCGCGAGGAGCTTACGCCCGAAACGGTGTTGGTCACGCTCTCAGAACACGGCGTTTTTGCCCAGCAGGAGGAACAGAAAACCTACCTGCCGGCGCATCTGCGCACCATTTCCGATGTGTCCGGCGCAGGGGACACCGTTATCAGCATTGCCGCGCTGTGCGTGGCCCTGGGGCAGCCGGCGGCGTTCACGGCCGCGCTGGCCAACCTGGGCGGCGGGCTGGTGTGCGAGCAGGTGGGCGTGGTGCCCGTGGAGAAACAGCGGCTGCTGAAAGAAGCGCAGGAAGCCGGGTTGCTGTAGCCTGGGTATCAGGCCTTCTTCAAAAACTCGGTTTTGAGCACCATGGTGCTGCCGCCGGCCCGGCCCTCTATTTCGCCCGCGCTGTTGGTGAGGCGGATGTTTTTAACCACCGTGCCGCGCTTCAGGGTCAGGGAAGAACCTTTCACCTTGAGGTCTTTAATGAGGGTAACGGAGTCGCCTTCGGCAAGCAATGTGCCGTTGCTGTCTTTAACGTCCATGGAAAAGGGGAGAAGTGGCGCTGGGCTGATGCTACCGGCGAAACAGCCAGAGGTAGAGAAGAAAAAAGACGGGCGAAAGGCTGCCCAGCGAAATCAGCGCCACCATGAAGGTCTCCGTGCGCGTGCGCTCGGGCTTGCGCAGGAGCCACCGCCACATAAAAACCATCAGCACGAAGAGCGCGGCCAGCGTGAAATAAAAGGTGGAGCCGAATGCAGGCATTATCAGTTTCGAAATAGTGAGCAGCGGAAAGTCCTTGCGTTCGACTGTTTGTTACCCGCGCCAGGCCTTCACCGTGTCCACGAATACGCGCACGTTGTTCGGGTCGGTGTCGGGGTACACGCCGTGGCCGAGGTTGGCGATGTGCGGGCCGCCGGCAAACTTGCGGAGCATGGTCTCGGTAGCCTCTTTCACCTGTTCGGGCGTGCCGTAGAGGGCGCAGGGGTCGAGGTTGCCTTGCAGGGTCTTGTTGCCGGCTTGCAGGCGCACCTGGGCGGGGTCCTGGTTCCAGTCGAGGCCTATGGTGCGGCAGGACGTGGCGGCAAAATCCTCCACGGCCCACCAGGCGCCTTTGGCAAATACCGTGACGGGCACCAGCGGCGACAACGCCTCGGTGATTTCGGCGATGTAGCGGCTGGAAAATTCGCGGTAGTGGTCGGGCGGCAGGGTGCCAGCCCAGGAGTCGAATATCTGCACCACCTGAGCACCGGCGGCTACCTGCGCCTGTAGGTAGGCAATGGTGGTGGCCGTGATTTTGGCCAGCAGGCGGTGGGCCAGGGCGGGCTCGCGGTAGAGCATGCCGCGGGCTTTGCTGAAGGTTTTGGAGCCCGAGCCTTCTACCATGTAAGCCAGCAGCGTCCAAGGAGCGCCGGCGAAGCCGATGAGCGGCACGCGGCCATTGAGGGCTTTTTTGGTGATGCGCAGGGCTTCCAGCACGTAGCCGAGGCCTTCTTCAGGATCGGGCACGCGGAGCTTGTCCACGTCGGCCGCCGACTTGATGACTTCGGGGAACAGCGGGCCGCGGGCTTCCACCATTTCGTAGCGCAGGCCCATGGCATCTGGCACCACCAGAATGTCGGAAAAGATGATGGCGGCGTCCACGTCCAGCGCGTCGATGGGCTGGATGGTGACTTCGGCGGCTAGCTCGGGCGTTTCCACCAGCTCTTTGAAGCCGGAGAGACGGCCGCGCAGGGCACGGTATTCGGGGAGGATGCGGCCAGCCTGGCGCATCAGCCACACGGGGGTGCGTTCGGTGGCTTCGCCGCGGGCGGCACGGAGGAAAAGGTCGTTTTTTAGCATATCGAAGGGCAAAGGTACGATGACCAGCCGCCGCGTGTTTACTCAGGCTCGAAGCAAAACGCCGCGTTGGCGCAGGCTGGCGTTTAAATAAGAATGTTGTGTCGGGCCAGGTAAAGCAGCCCGGCGGAGCGGAGTGGCTAATTGCCACTGCAGTAGCGTTGCCTCAACCCATTCGGTTTGCCCGCTGGTTTGGTCAGTGAAGCCCTACCGCGTGAGTCCCGGAAAGAGGGCCGCAATGGCCGACGCGAAGAAATTGACCCCAATGGCCAGCGTGATGAAGCCGATGATGCGCGCCATGGCCGCCATGCCCGGCTTGCCCAGTACTTTGGTGAGGCGCAGTGAAAACAGCAGGATGATGAACGCCGCCAGGGCCACCAGCGCAAAGCCGGCCACGGTCATGGCTTTGTCCACGTACGTTGGGCGGATGAGGCCGATGCAAATGGCCATGGAGCCCGGCCCCGACAGCATTGGCATGGCCAGCGGCGTGAAGCTGATGTCGTCCTTGTGCTTGCTTTCTTCGAGCGCGGCGGGGCCCACCCGGTCGCGGTTGGCACCCGGCGTGAGCAGCTCAAACGCCGAGCGCATGAGCAGAATGCCGCCCGCTATGCGCAGGTGCTGGATGTTGATGCCAAAAAAATTGAGGATGTACTGGCCGCCAAAAAAAGCGACACTGAGAATGGCCACCATGTAAATGCAGGCCCGCAGGGCCGTTTTGGCCCGGTCCGACGGCCGGTCATCGGCGGTGAGGGTAAGAAAAACCGGCATCGCCCCAAATGGATTGACGATGGAAAAGAGCGTGGTGAAGGTGGCGAGCAGAATTTCCATAGCCCGCAAAGGTAGGAGAAGCTTCGGGCTGAGTGGAAAAGTCTTATTTTGCCGCTTCATCGGCGAAATTTTGAGCTCGGCCGTATGAAACCCGCTTTCCTTACGCTTCCCCTCCATGCTTCCTGATTCTTCCACCGGTGGCCCTGCCTCCGGCTCCGACACCGACCGTCCCCTCACCGAAACCCCGATTGTGGGCATCATCATGGGGTCGAAATCAGACTTGAAAACCATGTCCGGCGCGGCCGACGTGCTTCGTCAATTCGGTATTCCCTACGAAATCACCCTCGTCTCGCCCCACCGCACGCCCCACCGCATGGTCGAATACGCCGAGTCGGCGCGCAAGCGCGGCCTGCGCGTGCTCATTGCCGGGGGGGGCGGGGCGGCCCACCTGCCCGGCATGGTGGCCGCCTTCACCACCATTCCCGTGATTGGGGTGCCCATTAACAGCACCATTTCCATTCAGGGGCTCGATTCCATTTTGAGCATGATTCAGATGCCGGCGGGCGTGCCCGTGGCCACCGTGGGCATCGACAGCGCCGCCAATGCCGCCGTGCTGGCCACCCAGATGCTGGCCATCCACAATGCCCGTCTGGCCGATGTCCTCGAAAAATACCGCACAACGTTAAAAGACCGGGTGATGCGCACCATTGAAGAGCTGCGCAAAGGCGGCTTTCAGGACGATGTGTAACCCCGTAATACCCATCAATGACTGATTTTTACACTTTGCTACTTACCGTGGCCCACTGGGTGCTGTGGGGAGTGGGAGGAGTGGCCTTGATGGCCACGCTGCTGCCCATTCTTCGCCAAACCGCGTGGTGGATTCGCGCCTGTGACTTTCCGCGCCTGCAAATTGTGGCCGGCCTGACCCTGAGCCTGCTCGCTGCCCTGGTACTGCCCACCGCCTCCAGCCTGGGCCACACTATTTTCGTGGTAGCCCTGGCCGTAGCCCTGATGTACCAGGCCAGCCGCATCTGGCCCTACACGCCCCTGCACAGCCTGCAGACGGCCGACGCTTCCCGCCCGGCCGATGACAACGACCACCACCTGAGCATCATCGTGGCCAATGTGTTGATGCACAACCGCGACGCGTCGCGCCTGCTGGGCCACATCAACAACCTGCGGCCCGACATTGTGCTGGCCGTCGAAACCGACGACTGGTGGCTGAGCCAGCTGGAGCGCATCGAAGAACAGTACCCGTACACCTGCCACGCGCCCCTGCCCAACACCTACGGGATGCTAGTGTTTTCGCGGTTGCCGTTGCTGGAGCCGCAGATACGGTACATTCTCGACTCCGATGTTCCTTCCTTTCATGGGTGCGCCGTGCTGCCCAACGGGGTTTCGGTCAACATGCATTTTCTGCACCCCAAGCCGCCGGCCCCGCAGGAGGCCAAGACCAGCGCCAAGCGCGATGCCGAGCTGCTGGTGGTGGGCAAAGCCATTAGGGGGCACGAAGGCCCCACCATTGTGGCCGGCGACCTGAACGACGTGGCGTGGTCGCACACTTCCGAGTTGTTCCGGCGCATTTCGCGCCTTCTGGACCCCCGCATTGGCCGGGGCCTGCTGCCCACGTTCCACGCCGACCACAAGCTGCTGCGCTGGCCCCTGGACCACGTATTTCACTCCTCCCACTTCCGCCTGCAGCGGTTGGAGCGGCTGGCGCACATCGGCTCCGACCACTTTCCCATCTACCTCCGCCTCAGCTACGAGCCGGGTGGCCGGCACGAACAGGAAAAAGAGCTGGAAGCCACCGACCACAGCGACCACGAGGAAGTGGAAGAAAAAATTGAGGAAGGCGTATCCGAAGCTGCCCAGCCCGATGAGGACTAGCCTCGGGCCGGGCAGCTCAACTCCACGCGCTAGCGCTTTTTGGTCACCAGCTCAATGGGCTGGAAATCGGCCTGCGGAGCTACCCGGCCCGAAATGCTCGCGTAAGTAGGACGAATGCGCATGGTGAGGCGGCGGCCGCTGCCCGTGAAATCGGCCAGGTTGGCGGCAAAAGCCGCGGGCGTGCTGCCGCTGAGCAGGGCAGCGGGCACGTTGAAGTCCACGGCCACAGGCAGGGTGATGATGGCGCTGGGCTCCAGCTCCTCGTTGAGCCCGGTAACGCCTTTGGTCAGCTCGCGGCCGTCCACCAGTATCTGGTAATCCAGCTGCTTGAGCTGCAAATTGACCGCGCTGGGGTTGCGGGCGTAAATGCGCATGCGCAGCTTAAGCGGCAGGTTGTTGGACTGTAGCGCCGTTTGCAGCTTGGTTTGCTGGGCCGAAGTGAGGTCGGTGGCCTGGCGCACAAACAGGATGTCCTGCCCACCCAGGCGGGCTTCATCCATAAAATTGAGGCGGAACTGCATCCGGTCAAAAGCCTGGTTTTCCAGGGCCTGAGCCGAAAGGTTGCTTTTCTTGGCGTTGGGCGACTCTTTTACTTGGTCGCTCACGCTGCACTGCGTGGTAGTCACCAGAAGGACGCCTAATGCTGCTGCACGGACGGAATATAAGTAAGAAGTGAATTTCATAAGGTAGTTGAATCGGTAACGGTATTTAAGTTTTTTAAAGCACATGGGCGCCAATAGAACGCATACGCGAAAGAGCTAGTGTGGGGCTAAAATTACGGCTTAGCGCGGGCATTGCCGGTACGCATCTCGCGGCAGAAGAACGGAATCCTGCCCGGAGTGGCTGCGCAGCTGGCCCGCTGGCCAGTCAATGGTTCAACGGTAATTGGGTTGTTTGTTGCATGTTACTGGTTTTCAGACAAGGGGTTATCGGTATTCCAACAACTGCCAATAACTAGCCAACAGTTATAAAAAGTCCCAACAAAAAAAGGCCGGAAGCTTACGCCTCCGGCCTTTCTACTGCAATGGGCGCCTACTTAGCGTCTTTGCCGTCTACTTCTTCATAGTCCACATCGGTCACATGGTCGCCGGCCGCTTGGCCGTTGCCGTCCTGCGGCTGGCCGTCGGCGCCGGGGAAACCACCGGCACCGGGCTGGCCGCCTTCGGCCCCGCCGGCGGCGTACATCTCCTGCGAAGCTGCCTGCCAAGCCGTGTTGATGGCCTCCATGGCGGTGTCTATGCGGGAAATGTCCTTGCTTTCGTGCGCGGCTTTGAGGTCGGCCAAGCGCCTTCGATGGCGGTTTTGTTGCCACCGCTCAGCTTCTCACCGTACTCTTTCAGCTGCTTCTCGGTCTGGAAAATCATCGAGTCGGCGGCGTTCACCTTGCCGATGCGCTCGGTCTCGGCTTTGTCCGATTCGGCGTTGGCGGCGGCTTCGTCGCGCATGCGCTTGATGTCGTCATCGGTCAGGCCGCTGCTGGCTTCGATGCGGATTTTCTGCTCTTTGCCGGTGCCTTTGTCCTTGGCGGTCACGTTCAGGATGCCGTTGGCGTCGATGTCGAACGTTACCTCAATCTGGGGCACGCCACGGGGAGCGGGCGGGATGCTGTCGAGGTCAAACCGGCCGATTTGGCGGTTCTGGCTGGCCAGCGGCCTCTCGCCCTGGAACACCACAATCTGCACCGAAGGCTGGTTGTCAGAAGCTGTGGAGAAGGTTTCCGATTTCTTGGTCGGAATGGTCGTGTTCGACTCGATGAGCTTGGTCATCACGCCGCCCATTGTCTCAATACCCAGCGAGAGCGGGGTCACGTCAAGTAGGAGCACGTCCTTCACCTCACCGGTGAGCACACCGCCCTGGATGGCGGCACCAATGGCCACCACTTCGTCGGGGTTCACGCCTTTCGAAGGCTTTTTGCCGAAGAACTTCTCCACTTCCTCCTGAATGCGGGGAATGCGGGTGGAACCACCCACGAGGATAACCTCGTCGATGTCGGAAGTGGAGAGGCCAGCGTCCTGCAGGGCCTTTTTCACCGGGTCCATCGAGCGGCGCACGAGGCTATCGGCGAGCTGCTCGAACTTAGCGCGGCTCAGCTTCACCACCAGGTGCTTGGGGCCCGAGGCCGTAGCGGTGATGTAGGGCAGGTTGATTTCGGTTTCGGTCGAGCTGGAGAGCTCCACTTTGGCTTTCTCGGCGGCTTCCTTGAGGCGCTGGAGGGCCATGGGGTCGTTGCGCAAGTCGAGGCCTTCGTTGTCCGACTTAAACTGGTCGGCGAGGAAGTCGATGATAACTTGGTCGAAGTCGTCGCCGCCCAGGTGGGTATCGCCGTTGGTGCTCAGCACTTCGAACACGCCATCGCCCAACTCCAGAATGGAGATGTCGAACGTGCCACCGCCGAGGTCATACACGGCAATTTTCTGGTCCTTGTGCTTTTTGTCGAGGCCATACGCCAGGGCGGCGGCCGTGGGCTCGTTAATGATGCGCTTCACGTCGAGGCCGGCAATGGCACCGGCTTCTTTGGTGGCCTGGCGCTGGGCATCGTTGAAGTAAGCCGGCACCGTGATAACGGCTTCGGTCACGGTCGTGCCGAGGTAATCCTCCGCCGTCTGCTTCATTTTTTGAAGCACCATGGCCGAAATTTCCTGCGGGGTGTAGTTCCGGTCACCGATTTTCACGGCCACCGTGTTATTGGAGCCGGGCGTCAGCTCATAGGCTACGTACTTGCTTTCGGCGGTTACTTCCGAAAACTGGCGGCCCATGAAGCGCTTGATGCTGGCGATGGTGTTCTTTGGGTTGGTTACGGCCTGGCGCTTGGCCGGGTCGCCCACTTTGCGCTCGCCCTTGCCCCCGTCGAGGAAGGCGACGATGCTGGGGGTGGTGCGGCGGCCTTCGCTGTTGGGAATTACAACGGGTTCGTTGCCTTCCATCACGGCCACGCACGAGTTGGTGGTGCCGAGGTCAATGCCGATTATTTTGCCCATGTTGGGTGTGTGTTGGTTATTGGAGTGGAATTGTCAGGTCGAAGCAGGCTTTGCAGCCGCTACCCGACGATTACAAGCAACGTACCAGCGTGCTTTTGGTGACAGATTGTCACCGATTCGGGATGTGGTGGCGGTTTGTGCGACTGGGTGGCCTGATTTGTTGCGGGAGGCTGAAGTTTTCCTGACAGGGGTGCAGAATTGGTGGCCGCTGAGGCTTCAAAAGCAACTCAGCTATCGCCAGGCCGACGCCACTATCCAAGCTTACCGCGACGGGCCGCTGCCGGAGCCGGCTGTGCGCCGGGCGTAGGTTTCACCGCCACTTTCCGGTTCGCTGGGTTCTTTGTAGCCGACAACTTCGCCTTCAGCTTGCCCGACTCGGCGGGCGTTAGCTCGCGCCACTGGCCGGGTGCCAGTTCGTCCAGCGTCAGCTCGTCGATGCTGGCGCGGATGAGGCGCAGGCAGGGCAGGCCCACGGCGGCGCACATCTTGCGCACCTGCCGGTTCATGCCCTGCGAGATGGTGATGGCCAGCCACTCGGTAGGGATGCTGGCGCGGAAGCGAATGGGCGTGCTGCGCTCCCACAGCCCGGCGGGCTCGGGCATTGCCACGGCTCGGGCGGGCGTGGTGTGGCCGTCTTTTATTTGCACGCCGCGCCGCAGTTTCTCCAGGGCTTCTTCCGTCACGGTACCTTCTACCTGGGCCCAGTAGGTTTTGGAGACTTTGAATTTGGGGTCGCTCAGGCGGTGCTGCAGGGCCTTGTCGTCGGTGAGCAGGAGCAGGCCTTCGCTGTCGAAGTCGAGGCGGCCCACCGGGTAGATGCCGGGCACGGGCACGAAGTCTTTGAGCGTGGCGCGGCCGTGCTCGTCCGTGAACTGGGTGAGGACTTCGTAAGGCTTGTTGACAAGGATGTAACGCATATATTTCTTACAGTGACCGTCATGCTGAGCTTGCCGAAGAATCCCTAGCGCGCAAGTGACTCAGTTACTATTGCGGTAGAGATGCTTCGGTTGCGCTCAGCATGACGGTTCTTTTGTATTTTTCTGAGAACGGCTTTTCGTAGTATTCCGGCCCACTACTCCCACCAGCGTGAGCGTGGCAAGGAAGCGCCCAAAGTTACGGGTCCGCCCAGGCGCGGCGTGGTGATGGGCTGGCCCAGCCGGGCGGCCTCAGCTGTGGCGCGCTTGATGGGGTCGTCCCAGGCATGGTTGGCTTCGGTGAAAGCGGCCCAGTGCACGGGCAGCATCACGGCGGCGCGCACGTCGCGGGCGGCTTGCACGCTTTGCTCGGGCATCATGTGGATTTGGGCCCACTGCCGGTCGTACTGGCCGCATTCCATCAGGGCCAAATCGAAGGGGCCCTGGGCGGCGCCTATGGTGCGGAAGTGCGGCCCGTAGCCCCCGTCGCCGCTGTAAAATACCCGTTTCGTGGCCGATTTCAGCACCCAAGAGCTCCACATCGTGGAATTGCGGTTGGTGAGGCCCCGGCCCGAAAAGTGGCGGCTGGGCGTGCACACCACCGTCAGGCCGTCGAACTGCACCTCATCGTTCCAGTTCATTTCCGTGATGCGCTCGGGGGCCACGCCCCAGGCCCGCAAGTGCGGGCCAATGCCCAGCGGCACGTAGAAACGCGCCACCTTGTGCTTGATGCGCCGGATGGTTTGATAGTCGAGGTGGTCGTAGTGGTCGTGCGAAATCAACACCGCATCAATGGGCGGCAGCTTTTCGGCGCTGATGGGCAGGCTGGGGTTGTAGCGGTTGGGCGTGAGCCAGCTCACCGGCCCCATTTCCATACCGAGCATGGGGTCGAGCAGAATGTTTTTGCCGGCCAGTTCCACCAGGCTGGCCGAGTGGCCAAACCAGGTCACGCGCACCATGTCCGGCGTTTTGCGCGTGATGGCCAGCGAGTCGAGCGGCTGCATGGGCAAGGGCCCGGCGGGTGAGGTATTGGGCGCTTTTTTGAACAGGAATTTCCACAGAATGCCCGTCATGCTGCCCTCGGTCAGCTGCAGGGTGGGTAGCAGGTTCACAAATTCACCATTCTGGTAGTGGCCGGACTTTGCATAAGTCTGCTTGTCGGCCTTGGTGGGCTTGCCCCCAAACTGCGGGCTGAGGCCGATAAAAGCGGCACCCGCCACCAGCAAAACGCCCACAAAGCTGCTCGTTGCCATGATAAATGATTTTAAGGGTTTGCTCATTAATTCACAGAGACTTTGTCGGCGGCCAAGGCCACTATGTCGCGCACTTCCAGCACCGGTTTGGAGTAGCCCTGCTGCACGGCTTTGAGCATGGCCACCCCGACTTCCGCCATGGTGGAAACGTATTTGGTCGTCAGTTTTCGGAAGATGGGATAGAGCCAGCTCACGAATTTGTACAGCCCGAGCACGTTACGCTGGCCGGGAGTAGCGCGCATAAAGCCGGGCCTGAACATATAAGCCGCCCGGAAAGGCAGGCGCAGTAGGGCGTTTTCGGTGCGGCCCTTGGTGCGGGCCCAGTGGCTGCGGCCGCGCTCGGTGCCGTCGGTGCCCGCGCCGGTCACGTAGCAAAAAACCATGTCCGGATTCAGCCGCGCCAGGGTTTGGGCCACGGCCAGGGTGGTGTCATAGGTAATCCGCTCGTATTCGGCCTGGCTGATACCCAGTGAAGAAACGCCGGCGCAATAAAAGCAGGCGTTGTACCCGGCAAGGTCCGCCTCAACGGCTGCCAGCTGCTGGAAGTCGGGGTGCAGCAGCTCGCGCAGCTTGGGGTGCGCGTAGCCGCTGGGCTTGCGGCCCAGCAGCAGGATGCGCTCCACATTAGGGTCGCGCAGGCATTCGAGCAGCACGCCCTCGCCGACCATGCCCGTGGCCCCGGTTATGATAACTCGTATTTTCATGGATGTTCCGTATGGTAGGAGTGAGGACGCAGGCCGGGTGCTTCTGCTTTACGGAACGGGGATTTAATTGCGTGACGCAATGGCTGTTTAGAGCGTCATGCAATAGCAATTCAGACCGTCATGCTGAGCGCAGCCGAAGCATCTTTACCGCAATACTAAAATTGATTACTTGCACGGTAGAGATGCTTCGGCTGCGCTCAGCATGACGGTCTTTTATCTAGAGAAACCCACCTTCCCCGCGTTTCTACAAGCTGCCCGAATACTTACGCACGGCCCATTCTACCGTTAAAAAGGCCAGAATCACGAAGAAAATCCACTTGAGATTAATCAGGTCCTTCACGTCTTCTTCGGCGGTAATCACGGGCTTGTAGTTCGCTTGCAGAATGTCCTGCGCCAGCTTGTCAAACTGCGTGGGGTAGTAGAGCCGCGCGCCGCTGCGGCGAGACAGTTGGGCCAGTAAGTTGTGGTCGGCGCGGGATTCCAGCGCCTCAAGGGGCTGCGACTGCACCAGCAGCTCGCCCGCGTCCTGCTGGGCCTGGCCACCCAGGGTGGCGCGGGCTTGGTAGCGGTAGAGGCCGGCCGGCAGCGGGCCCAGGCGCAGGGGTGAGCCGTCCTCGGGATTGGCAAAGTTGAACCGCCGGGTTTGCTTCTTTTCGTCGGTGAGGGTGAGGTCGATTTTCTGGTTGTAGAGGCGCTCGAACACGGCGTTGTAGGTTTCGGCGCCCAGCGTCACGTCGTCCTGCGTGCCAAATCTTTCCTGCGTGGGGTACACGTCGAGGCGCTTTTTGTTGGCGTTTTGGGTGAGCAGCTGGAGCGTGCGGATGATGAGCCGGTCGTAGACTTCGGGGCGGTCGTCGTGCGCCACGGCTTCGCTCAGGCGCCACTGCCAGCTGCCATCGGTGAGCAAGGTGGCCTGACGGCGCTCAGCCGAACCGCCAAAAACGAGCAGCGGCTTCTGCGTGGCCACCCGGCCCACCTGCTGCCACAGGGCCGCCTCGGCGCCCGGCCCCAGGCGCAAATCGCCGAAGGGAACCGGCGCCGGCGGGTACTGGCCGTAGCGGCGCGCAGCTTCCTCGTCGGTGGCAAAGCGGGCAAAGCCGGGGTTGGGCAGCGGCGTCACGTCGTCGGGTTGGGCGCCGCGGGCTTGAATGGTGAGGCCGGCCCCCAGCTGATTGTAGGCCGGCAGGTCCGACTGCGCGCCAATGATGTAAAAGGCCGGGGTGCGCCGGGCTTTCACTTGGGCCAGAATGTCGTTGCCCAGTCCGCCCTGGGCTGGCAGCTGGTGCAGAATGGCCACGTCAAAATCGGCGCCGGCCTTCAGCGGGGCTACGCCGGGCAGGGCCAGCGTCAGGTCGAAGTTGTCGTTGGCAAGGATGGCGGCGCGCAGGGCTTTCAAATCGGGGTGGGGGGCGGCCCCGGCCAGCAGCACGCGCAGCTTGCCTTTCACAATTTCAATAAAAGCCGTGCGGGCGTTGTTGAGCGGCGTAAACTCGCCGGGCTGCGGCACCACGCGCACTTCGTAGCGGCGCTTGCCGGGCGCGGGCGCCGTGACCTGGAACGTGGCTTTGGCGCGGCGGCGGCCGGTGGGCAGGGCCACGCGGGCGCGGTCCAGCACGCGGGTGCCTTCGCGCAGCTCCACGGTGGCGGTGCCCCCGGCGTAGCCCTCAAACCCCAGCTCCGCTTCCAACGGAAACTTGTTGCCGCTGAAAGCCACGCGGTTGTAGGTGAGGCCGGTGAGGCGCAGGTCGCGTTTGGGCACGGTGTCGCCCACGGCCACGCTGTAGATGGGGAAGTTGTAGTCCGAATACACGGGGCTGCGGCCCTGGTTCACAAGGCCGTCGCTGAGGAGCACTACGCTGGCCAAGTTGCGGCCGTCATAGGCGTCGCGGGTGTCGGTCAGTGCCCGGTCCAGGTCGGTGGTGGGGACGCCGAAACGCAGTGAATCGAGCCGCGCCGGCCGGTTGGGGCGGGAGCTCAGGGTGCGGGTTTCCACGGTGAAGCCCTTGGCGCGCAAAGTTTCGGCCAGGCCCGCGAGGCCGCTGATGGCTTGGCTCAGCACGGCTTTGGGCGTGAAAAGCTCGACCGATTGCGAGTTGTCGACGGCCAGCACCACGGTGGGCTGCTCGGTGCGGGTGGTGGTGGTTTTGATGTACGGCGCCAGCAGCAGGTAGCACAGGAAGCTCACCACCACGAAGCGGAGCGTGGCCAGCCCGTAGTTCAACTGCTTGCTCCACGGGGTTTTGGCCGAGTATTGCAGGGCCGCGTAGCCGGCCCCAACCAGGAGGCAAAGCAGAATCAGCCAAGGAGAATATTGAGTGGTCAGCAAACGGAAGGCAGATAGAGTCAGCGCTAAAGGTCGGTACCGGCGGCTAAGGTTGCAGAGGGCCGCTGCTTCAACAGGGGTGTACCGCAACCAGTTTGGAACAGGTGAGGATGCCAGCCCCGAAAATACGGGGGACGCCCGCACTCAACTGGCGACGCACCACATTCAGTCCTGCACTCGTCTTACGAATGGGCCAAAGACCATATTCAGGCATATTTGATGCAGTGGAGCTTTTGATGGCTATTGAAAAAGTCATATAGCACGTCATGCTGAGCGCAGCCGAAGCATCTCTACCGCGCAAGTAATTCATTTACTATTGCGGTAGAGATGCTTCGGCTGCGCTCAGCATGACGGCCTTTTATCAACGGTTAGTTGCTAACCAACTTCTCTTCGTGCCTGCGGTCCTGTTGCCATTCCGCAGCGTTGCTGGTTTACGTCAGCATCCCGCCATCCACCTGCAGCACTTGCCCGCTGATGTAGCTCGAATCATCCGAGGCCAGAAATGCAGTGGCCTTGGCCACGTCCTCCGGGGTGCCGCCGCGCCGGAGCGGAATGGCCTTGCGCCACTCGTCCACCTGCTTGGGGTCCAGGGCATCGGTCATTTCGGTTTCAATGAAGCCGGGGGCAATGGCGTTGCAGCGGATGTTGCGCGAGCCCAGCTCCAGGGCCACCGATTTGGTGAAGCCGATAATGCCGGCTTTGCTGGCGGCGTAGTTGGCCTGCCCGGCGTTGCCCTTGATGCCCACCACGCTGGTCATGTTAATGATGGAGCCGGCTTTGGCGCGCATCATGGGCTTGGTGGCGGCCTTGGTGAGATTGAAAACCGACTTGAGGTTCACGTTCATCACCTGGTCCCACTGCTGCTCGCTCATGCGCATGAGCAGGCCGTCCTGCGTAATGCCGGCGTTGTTCACGAGAATATCAAGTCTGCCGAAATCGGCCAGCACGTCCTCAATTAGCTTTTCGGCTTGGGCGTAGTCGGAGGCGTCGGAGCGGTAGCCCTTCACTTTGGTGCCGGCGGCCGATAGCTCGGTTTCCAGGGCCTGGCCTTTTTCGACGGAGGAGAGGTAGGTGAAAGCCACTTGGGCGCCCAGTTGGGCAAAATGTGCCGCAATGGCGCGGCCAATTCCTTTGGAAGCGCCCGTTACGAGGGCCACTTTTCCGGTCAGCGTTTGAGTCATGGGGGCGAAGGTAGCTAATCCAGCTGTTAGCTTTTAGCCATTAGCTGTCAGCTTTCGGAGGTAGCTTGCGTTGCCGAAAGGCTGTTTGTCCAAAGAGTTGCCAGCTATAAGCTGCCAGCTAATAGCTAATGAACCACGATATCTGCATTCTGGGCGCGGGCCCCGGCGGCGCCACCGCTGCCCTGCACCTGGCCAACGCCGGCCACTCCTGTTTACTGCTGGACCGCGCCGCTTTCCCGCGCGACAAAGTGTGCGGCGATGCCCTGAGCGGTAAAGTCCTGAGCGAGCTGAAGCGGATTGACGAAAAGCTGACCGGCCAGCTGGCCGCCGCGCCCATGCAGGTGCCCAGCTGGGGCATCGATTTCTTTGCTCCCAACGGCCAGCAGCTCGGCATTCCCTTCAAGCCCGATTTCGATAAAAACACCGACCGCGCCGCCGGCCACGTGGCCAAGCGCATTGATTTCGATAATTTCCTGGTGGAAGAAGTGCGGCAGCGGCCCGAAATCGACTTTCGCGAAAACGTGGACGTGGCCCGCACCGAGCGCACCGCCACCGGCTGGCAGCTCCTCAACAAAGCCGGCCAGGAAGTGGCCACCTGCCGCATTCTGCTGGTAGCCAACGGGGCCCAGTCCGAGTTTGCCCGCAAAGTGGCCGGCCACGCCCTGGAGCCCGACCATCATTGCGCCGGCCTGCGCACCTACTACGACAACGTGACCGGGCTTAGCCCCAACAACTTCATCGAGCTGCACTTCATCAAGGATTTTCTGCCCGGCTACCTCTGGGTGTTTCCGCTGCCCAACGGCCAGGCCAACGTGGGCGTGGGCATGCTCTCGAAAACCGTAGCCGCCAAAAAAATCAACCTCCGCCAGCGGCTCGATGAGATTCTGACCACGCACCCCACCCTGGCCCCGCGCTTCGCGCAGGCCCAGCGCCTGGGCCCCGTGCGGGGCTTCGGATTGCCGTTGGGCTCGAAGCGCCGGCCGCTGTCGGGCGCCAACTACCTGCTGCTCGGCGATGCCGGCTCGCTCATCGACCCGTTTAGCGGCGAGGGCATCTCGCACGCCATGGTGAGCGGGCGCCACGCCGCCATCTGGGCCGCGCAAGCCGTGGCGAAAGCCGATTTCAGCCCTGCGTTTCTCAAAAACTACGATAAAGCCGTGTACAATCGGCTCTGGCAGGAGCTGCGCCTGAGCCGCGTGATGCAGCGCCTGCTGAACTTTCCCAGCCTGTTCAACATCGTGGCCAACCGCGCCGTGAACAACCCCACGCTCGCCGAAACCCTGTCCGCCATGTTCATGGACCTGGACCTGCGCGAACGGCTGCGGCAGCCCAGCTTCTACTTCAAACTGCTGTTTGGCAGGAAGTAGAGCGCGTTTTAGGGAAAACGTAAAGAAACGGTCATGCTGAGCGAAGCCGAAGCATCTCTACCGAGAAAGTAATTATTTACTACTGCGGTAGAGATGCTTCGACTGCGCTCAGCATGACCGTTTTTAATATTGTCCTCTATTTTTTAGCTGGGGCCGGGCGCGGGGCTGCTTTGGCAGCTGGCGCTTTGATGGGCGCGCGGCCATCGTTGCCCACGTAGCGACGCAGGCTCTTGGCGGCTTCCGGGTTGAGCATGGTAGCTCGCTCCAAATCACGGCGGGCTTCCGAGAGCTTCTCGAACGAGGAATAGCTGATGCCGCGGTACTCCCAGGCATCGGCGTAAGTGGAATCCAGCTCAATGGCGCGGGTAAAATCGGCCACGGCGGGCTTATACTGGTACATCTGCATGCGGGCCACGCCCCGGCCGAAGAACGACTCTTTGTCGTCGGGGCGGTACTTGAGGGCTCCGGAGAAGTCGGCTGCTGCTAATTTGTATTGCTTCATCATCAGGCGATTTACGCCGCGGTTGTAGAAGGCATCGGGGTTGGTGCGCTGGTAGCGCAGGGCGGCGGTGTAATCGGGCAGGGCATCGGCATACTGCTTGAGGTAGCTTTTGGCCTTAGCGCGCTGCAGCAGGGCCGTGGCGTTTTTGGGGTTGGCTTTCACGGCCGCCTCGGCCGTGGCCAGCATGGTGCGGTACTCGGCCACGCTCATTTTCTTTTCCTTGGCCCGCTCCGCCGACGCGGCGGCGGCACTTGGCGCGGCTGTCACGGCAGTTTCGGGGGCCGGGCTGGCGGCCGGAATGCCTACCGGCACGCCTGGGCTGGTGGCCACGGGCTCGCCGGTAACGGTGGGAGGGGCGGTGGGCAGCCTGCCGGCGCCGGCCACAGAAGCGGCGGTTCCGGCGGAATCGGGCCGCGTGGCGCCCGTGGCAACGGGCGCTTCCATGGGCTGGCTCATGACCGAGGGCTTCTCCTTCTCACTAACGGTAGTAGCGCAATTGGTAAGAAAGGCCAACAGGCCAAGGGCGGCCAGCGGCGTGCGGAAAGGTGATTTCATAAGAGCAAAGGGGGTAAAGGCAAGGCAAACTGCGCCAGAAGCCGCGCCTTATACGGGGCTTGTTTGAGATTGGCTGTGGCGTTGCGCGGTATCTGCAAGTAAAGTGCCGGAAGCCGGAATAGCGGCGCGGTGCGGAGGCGCGGCTATCTTTGCGCCACAATGGGTGGGTCCCCCAGGCGGGCCCGGTGTACTTTTTTCTTCCTGAGAAGTTTATGGCATTGCAATTTGATTTGGTCGTGGTTGGAAGCGGCCCCGGCGGATACGTAGCCGCCATTCGGGCGTCGCAGCTGGGTTTGAAAGTAGGCGTGATTGAGCGCGAGTCGTTGGGCGGCATCTGCCTCAACTGGGGCTGCATCCCCACCAAAGCCCTACTGAAAAGCGCGCAGGTGTTTGAATACCTCAACCACGCCGCCGACTACGGCTTGAAGGCCGAAGGCGTGAGCTATGATTTTGGCGCTGTCATTGGCCGCAGCCGCGGCGTGGCCGATGGCATGAGCAAGGGCATCAATTTCCTGTTCAAAAAGAACAAGATTGAAACCGTAATGGGCACCGGCAAAGTGCTGGCCCCCGGCAAAGTGGAGGTGACCAAGGCCGACGGCAGCAAGGAAACGGTGGAGGCCAAATCCATCATCCTAGCCACCGGCGCCCGCTCGCGCGAACTGCCCACCATGCCGGTTGATAACGTAAAAATCATCGGCTACCGCAAGGCCATGACCATGGAGCAGCTGCCCAAACGCCTCGTGGTGGTGGGTTCGGGCGCCATCGGCGTGGAGTTTGCCTACTTCTACCGCACCATGGGCTCGGAAGTGACAGTGGTGGAGTTCCTGCCCCGCATTGTGCCCGTGGAAGACGAGGAAATCTCGCGCCAGATGGAGAAGTCGTTCCGCAAAATCGGTGTGAACGTGCTTACCAACGCGGAGGTAACCAAGGTGGACACGCCGGCGAAGGCTGCAAAGTGACCGTGAAAACCGCCAAGGGCGAGCAGGTAATTGAGTGCGACGTGGTGCTGAGCGCCGTGGGCGTGACCACCAACCTGGAGAACATTGGTATCGAAGAACTGGGCATTAAAGTAGAGCGCGGCCGTTTGGTGGTGGATGACTTCTACCAGACCAACGTGCCCGGCATCTACGCCATCGGCGACATCGTGCCCGGCCCCGCGCTGGCCCACGTGGCCTCGGCCGAAGGCATTATCTGCGTGGAGAAAATTGCCGGCCACCACCCCGAGCCGCTCAACTACCAGAACATTCCCGGCTGCACCTACGCCTCGCCCGAAATTGCCAGCGTGGGCTACACCGAAGCCGAAGCCAAAGCCAAAGGCTACGACGTGCTGGTGGGCAAGTTCCCGTTCTCGGCCTCGGGCAAAGCCAGCGCCGCCGGCGTCAAAGACGGCTTCGTGAAAGTCATCTTCGACAAGAAGTATGGCGAGTGGCTGGGCGCCCACATGATAGGCGCGAACGTGACCGAGATGATTGCCGAAGTAGTAGTGGCCCGCAAGCTGGAAACCACTGGCCACGAAATCATCAAGTCGGTGCACCCGCACCCCACTATGTCGGAAGCCATTATGGAAGCCGCCGCCGCCGCCTACGGCGAGGTGATTCACCTGTAGAATTTCCTGCGTTTAGACAAAAAGTGGCTCGGCTGATTCAGTCGGGCCTCTTTAAGTTTTCAGCTGCTAATGATAGTTGTCAAGGATTACTTGACGACTCGAACCCTAAAGGGTTTTATGCATATTTTGCATAATATTTTGCGCCAACTGGCTAATAATGCGCTGGTGGCCCTCACGCTGCCCATTGCCGAAAGCAAGCCGGAGGACAAGGCCATCATGGTAATGCTGGTAGTAAACCTGATTAATCAGGATAATTAAAGGCGGCGGCGGCTTGGCAACGCTATTTGGGAACTGCGGTGATGGCTGCCGCGAAATTCAGGTACTTGAAAACGGGGGTGAGCTGAGTGTCCAAGGTAGCCTTATCGTCGGTAAAAGCAGGTGCGTTTTCTTGCTCCAGGTGCCAGCTACCTACGTAGTGGACCTTGCCCGGCTGAACGGTGAACAGGTAGCGGCTGGCTTGCAGAGAGCCGTTTGAGTGCGCTGGCTGGGGCTTGCACACGTTTTCCTCATGCATCTCGGCCCCGTACCACTTGCTTTCGGCGAATTCATACTTGTAGAGGGCGTAACGACCGGGCGGTAACACGTAGCAGAAGGGGTTTTCCCGGCGCGAGCGCAGCAGCGGTTTCACTTCCAAGAGCAGGGCTTTGCCCGTGGTGAGGTTGACCAGCCGGACGTGTTGGCTCAAACCGCCGCTGCTGAAGCCCAAGCGTTGGATGCAATTTCCGTACACCAAGCCTTGCTGTGGGTCGAAAAGGCGGTTGTATGGTGGCCAGGAGGGCTGGGGATGAACAAATTTACGAAAGGACCCCACATCCAGGGAGTCGCTCAACGTCTGGAGTGGCTGTTTGCCGTCGATGTTAAAATTCATGGGCGCGGTGAACGAAACAGTCACCGGTCGGCCATTTTGCGTGCCGGGTTCCCATTGGATAGCATTAAGGCGGTGGGCGTTGCGCAGCACTTCAGCATCAACATCGGCGCGCAGGCCTTTCACAATTTTGATGTCCTGCGTACGGCCCTGGCCATTCACGGAAAACGAAAAAAATACCTGACCCGAAACGCCATCGCGCAGGGCCCGGGGCGGGTAATGCACGTCGGCGTTGATAAAGCGCTTAAACCGCTGGTTGGAAGGCACGGCGCTATCGCCGGGTGCCAGCACCGGGAAAACCGGCATTCGCTCAATATATGTGTATGTTTTTGGGCCGGTAGAGTCAGGGGTCGGCTTGGGGGCAATCGGCAAGGTTTGCGCCTGGGTGCTGCTCAAGTCGCCGATCAGCCAGAGGATTCCTAAAATAAAAAAAGTGTTGCGCATAGAAGCACAAGGTAGGGGGCAGGAGTTATTTTGTTTCAGTTCTGCACCGTTTCCACCGCCACTTCTGACACCACCGCCTTTTTTGGTTTCTGGCTCACCAGCCACACGCCCAGGAAGATGAGCGCCGCTTGTCCGGCCTTGCCCCAGGTGAAATGGTCTTTGCCCAGGACCACGGCGATGAGCACCGCCAGCACCGGCTGCAGATAGATATACACGCCCAATAGGGCAGGGGAGGCGTATTTCAGGGCCCAGTTGTTGAGCAGATAGGCCAGAATGGTGAGGAAAACCACCATGTAGCCGATTTCAAGCCAGATGTAGAGCGGGAAGCTGGCGTAGTTGGCCGTGAGGGCTTCGCGCCAGCCGAAAGGCACGGCGATGACAGCGCCCACCAGAAAAATGCGCGATAGCACCGTGAAAGCGTGGTACTTGCGCATGAGCGGCTGCACCAGTACCAGGTAAAGGCCGAAGACGGTGGCATTGGCCAGGATGAAAATGTTGCCCAGCGTGGCGTGCGGATAGATAGCGGCCTGCGCATTGCGGCTGAGAATGAGCGAGGCCGCGCCCGCCGCGCCCACCGCAATGCCCAGCACCCGCGGCAGCGTAATTTTCTCGCTCAGGAGCACCGCCGATGCAATGACGACGATGATGGGCGCAATGGTTTGCAGCAGCGAGGCGCTAATGGGCGAAGTCAGATTAAGGCCCGAGAAAAACAGAAGCTGATTGACCCCAATGCCGCAAACGCCGCACAGAATGGACCGGACCGTATCGGCCCGGCCAATGATTTTGTCCTGCGGCGCTACGAAGTACTTGATGGTGGTGAAGAAGAGCACCGCGCCCACAATGCGCAGCGTGACGATGCCGAAGGGCCCCATATAGCGCGGCATCACGTCCTTGGAAAGCGAATAATTGGCCGCGTAAATGACCGCCACAAAAAAGAGGGCCGCGTGCACGCGAAGCTGATTGGACATAGTAGCGCGAACTTTGTACTTCGCGTCCCCGCGCCGTTTGCCATCGTTGACACGGCACGGGGACGCGAACTACAAAGTTCGCGCTACTTCGCTTTACCATGGCCTCTCTATTTCCCGACGACGAGCCCGCCGCTTTCGTCCCGCTGCCCGGCCCTGGGCCAGATGCCCCGCTGGCCGAGCGCCAGCGTCCCCGCCGCCTGGCCGACTACGCCGGCCAGCAGCACTTGGTGGGCGAAACCGGCGTGCTGCGCCGCTACCTCAACGCCGGCCGGCTGCCCAGCCTCATTTTGTGGGGCCCGCCCGGCGTGGGCAAAACCACCCTGGCCCACCTGCTGGCCAGCGAGTTGAAGCAGCCGTTTTCCGCGCTCAGCGCCATTAATGCCGGCGTAAAGGATGTGCGCGACGTTATTGATAAGGCCAAGCGGCAGCGTGGCACGGTGCTGTTTATCGATGAGATTCACCGCTTTAGCAAGGCGCAGCAGGATGCGCTGCTGGGCGCCGTGGAAAACGGCACCGTGACGCTGATTGGTGCTACCACGGAGAACCCCTCTTTTGAGGTTATTCCCGCGTTGCTTTCGCGCTGCCAGGTGTATGTGCTGGAGGCGCTGGGCGCCGACACCCTGCGCGGGTTGGTGCAGAAAGCGCTGACGGAAGACGAGGCACTCAGGCAGAAAAAAGTGACCCTGAAAGAGGACCACGCCCTGCTGGCCCTGAGCGGCGGCGACGCCCGTAAACTGCTCAACCTCCTTGAAATAGTGGTGCAAAGCACGCCGCCCGACAAGAAAGGCGTGGTCACCATCACCGATGCCGTGGTGCAGCAGGTGGCCCAGCGCCCCATGGCGCGCTACGACAAGGGCGGCGAAATGCACTACGACGTGATTTCGGCCTTTATCAAAAGCATGCGCGGCTCCGACCCCAACGCCGCGCTCTATTACCTGGCCGTGATGCTGGAAGGCGGCGAAGACGTGAAATTTATTGCCCGCCGCATGCTCATTCTGGCTTCCGAAGACATCGGCAACGCCAACCCCAACGCCCTGATGCTGGCCACCAGCTGCTTCCAGGCTTGCACCGTTATCGGCCTGCCGGAATCGGACCTGATACTAGCCCAGACCGTGGTGTACCTCGCCACTTCGCCCAAAAGCAACGCCTCGTACCTGGCCATCCGGGCGGCGCAGGCCGAGGTGAAGGCCAACGGCATGTACCCCGTGCCGGTGCCGCTGCGCAACGCCCCCACGCGCCTGCTGAAGCAGCTCAGCTACGGCAAAGAATACGCCTACTCGCACAACGGCGAGGGCAGCTTCGAGGCGCAGGAGTTTCTGCCGGATGCGCTCAGCGGCAAGCGCTTCTACGAGCCCGGCCCCAACGCCAGCGAGCAAAAGATTCAGGAGCGGCTGCGCGGCTGGTGGGGCGAGAAATATGGCTATTAACGTGGGTTGGTAAGAGAATTAGGCTTGTGACTTTGTTCTCAAACAAACAAAAACCGATAAGAACGTCATGCTGAGCGCAGCCGAAGCATCTCTACCGCAGGAGTAAAATAAATTACTTGCGCGGTAGAGATGCTTCGGCTACGCTCAGCATGACGTTCATTTATTGCACATTTAAACGACTTTAATTTGCCGGCCGCCTGTAATGCCGAAGCAAGACCACCGATTAAGTACTGCAACCAGCCCGCTGGCCGCGGTCATTTGCGGCCGCGAACTACATTTACTACCTAAACTCACCTTCTGCATTCATGCGTCAATTTTTGAAATTTGTGCTGGCTACCATTGTTGGTCTGCTGGCCTTTAGTTTTCTGGGCTTCGTGCTGCTTGCCGTCGTGATTGGGGCAGCCGCCAGCAGCAGCGGCGACCGCAAGGAAGTGGCCGCCAACTCCGTGCTCGAACTTAAGCTCAACGAGCCGCTCGCGGAGCGCGGCCGCGACAGCAAGTTCAATTTTGGGGGCAACAGCTCCACTACGGGCCTGGTCGACCTCAAAGCAACCATCCGCCGCGCCAAGGGCGACGAGGACATCCGGGGTATTCTCCTGAACCTCGACATCGTGCAGGGCGGCATGGCTTCTCTGGAAGAAGTGCGCGACGCGCTGCTGGACTTCAAGAAGTCGGGCAAATTTGTGGTGGCCTACCACGAGGTGTGCTCCGAAAAGAGCTTTTACCTCTCCTCGGTGGCCAATCAGATTTACCTCCACCCCCAGGGCAACCTCGAATTCAACGGCCTGGGCACGGAGGTACTGTTCTACAAGCGGCTGTTCGAAAAAGCCGGAATTGAGCCCTACATCTTCCGGGTGGGCTCGTTCAAGAGCGCCGTGGAGCCGTTTTTCCGCGAGAGCTTCTCCGATTCGGCCCGCTACCAGACCGTGTCGTTCCTGAACTCCATCAACGGCTACATGGTGAAGCAGATTGCCGCGTCGCGTGGCATCGCGCCAGCCCGCCTCATGGTCATTTCCGATTCCATGCTGGTGCACAACGCCCCCGACGCCCTGCGCTTGAAGCTGGTGACCAAGCTCGGCTACTTTGATGAGGTGCAGGACTACATGCGCAACCGCCTGGGTTTGGCCAAGAACAAAAAAGTGAACTTGGTGAGCTTGAGCGACTATTCCGACAACGACCGGGACGCCGAAGTTAAGTCTAGCAGCAACCGCATTGCCGTGATTTACGCCGAAGGCGACATTGTGACTGGCAAAGGCAGCGACGACAACATCGGCAGCGAAAAATTTGCCGAAGCCATCCGCAAGGCCCGCCTAGATGATAAGGTGAAGGCCGTGGTGCTGCGCATCAACTCGCCCGGCGGCTCCTCGCTGGCCTCGGACATTATTTACCGCGAAGTGGTGCTCACCAAAAAGGTGAAGCCCATCATTGCGTCGATGTCGGACGTGGCGGCTTCCGGCGGCTACTACATTGCCATGGCCTGCGACACCATCGTGGCGCACCCCAATACCATCACGGGCTCCATTGGCGTATTTGGCGTGCTGCCCAACATTCAGCCCCTGCTGGCCGACAAGCTCGGCATCACCGTGGACCGCGTAAACACCGGCAAGTTCTCCGACCTGCCCACCATCACCCGCGCCCTCACCGACTTTGAGAAGCGCACCCTGCAGGGCGAAGTCGACAACATCTACGCCGACTTCACCACCAAGGCCGCCAAGGGCCGCGGCATGTCTGTGGAGCGCCTGCGCCGCCTAGCCTCGGGCCGCGTCTGGAGCGGCCTCGAAGCCAAGCAAAACGGCCTGGTGGACGTGTTGGGTGATTATTCTGACGCCTTGCGCATTGCCGCCGCCCGCGCCGGCCTCAAAAAAGACGACTACCGCGTGCAGCAGCTCCCGCGCCGCAAGACCGAGCTGGAAAACCTGCTGGCCATGTTCGGCGGCGGCGACGAGGCCGAAATAAAGGCCAAGGCCATGAAGGCCGAGCTGGGCCCGCTCTACCCCGCCTACGCCCAGTACCAGCAGCTGATGAGCATGCGCGGCGTACAGGCCCGACTTCCCTACGAGCTGGATATCAAGTAGCTTGTAGCACACGCTTCAGCTTGTGCGTTTCCTCAAATCTCCCTCATTTACTGGCACAAGCGAAAGCATGTGCTACATTATGCTGAAGCAAATCCAATCCGCTGCCGCCTACATCCGAGCGCATTCCCAAAACTTTCAGCCCGAAACGGGCATCATCCTCGGTACCGGGCTGGGCGCATTGGCCAATGAGGTGGAGGTGGAGTACCAAATCAACTACGCCGACATTCCGCATTTCCCTCTTTCCACGGTGGAAAGCCACGCGGGCCGGCTGCTGCTGGGCCGCATGGAGGGCCGGAAAGTAGCCGTGCTGCAAGGCCGTTTCCACTACTACGAGGGCTACACCATGCAGCAGGTGGCCATGCCCGTGCGGGTGCTCAAGCTGCTGGGTATTTCGCAGCTCCTGGTGAGCAACGCCGCTGGCGGCCTCAACCCCGACTTCAACCTCGCGGACCTCATGCTGATTGATGACCACATCAACCTGCAGCCCACCAACCCACTCATCGGCCCCAATCTGGATGAGCTGGGCCCGCGCTTTCCCGACATGTTCGCGCCCTACGATGCCGGCCTGCTGGCCCGCGCCGAAGCCGCCGCCCAGGCCCTGGGCCACGCCGGCACCACCCGGCGCGGCGTGTACGCCAGCGTGCCCGGCCCTATGCTCGAAACCCCCGCCGAGTACCGCTACCTGCGCACCATTGGGGCCGATGCCGTGGGCATGAGCACGGTACCCGAAGTTATTGCCGCGCGCCAACTGGGCTTGCCGGTGCTGGCCGTTTCCGTCATCACCGATTTGTGCGCGCCCGGCCACCTTAAGCCGGTGGTGCTGGCCGACATTTTTGCCGCCGCCGCCCAGGCCGAGCCCCGGCTCACGGCCCTGGTAAAAGCGGTGGTAGCGGGGCTGTAGCCGTTTGCTGGTTGTCAGTTGTTAGCTGTCAGGAATTTACAATTGTCTGACCAATAGCTGACCAGTGAACACAAGCACGAGGTTGCTGCTCTTCACCATCTGGGTGCCGTAGAATGTAAAAATTCTTATTTCACCACTTTCGTTGCCCGCGTGGCGCTCAGCACCGAAAAGATGCCCACGCCGCCCTGCACCGTGCTGAGAATAGCCGCCGGCTGGGCAAAGGGGTTGCCATTGGCACTGCGGGCATCGCGCACCGACTGCCGGAAGCGGTAGAACGCGGCATCGGTGTGGTAGAGGGTGGCCGTAACGGTGTCGCCGGCCACGAAGCGGTAGCTGGTGCCCACCACCACGGGCTTGCCATTCACCAGCTGGTCTTCCAGGGAAATGTCCGTTTCCGGACGCCGGAGCAGGGCGCCTTTGGCGGGGTTGCCCTTGTGCAACAGCACGCGGTAGGCATCGTTGGGCGTGCTGGGGTCGCGGAAGTTGGTGAGGAAGTAGGCCTTGCGCTCGGAGCCGGTTTTGTCGTTGAATTTGTACTCTACCGAGTCGATGGGTACTAGGGCAAGCATGGTGGTGGTGCCCGTCACCACGCGCCCCTGGGTGTCGCGCACGTCGAGTTTGAACACGTCGCCCGGACGGGCCTTCAGCGTGTCGCGCCCGATGTGGGTGTAGAATTTAATAACCGAGCCGGTGTCTAGGAGCACCGCGTAGTTGGGCCGGAATTCCAGGGGTACCGCCTTGCCATCGGGCAGGGTAAGGGTCACCTTAACGTCTGGTGGCACCTGGGGCCGCGTGGAGCTCAGGTAGGGCACGGAGGTGGTGACGGCTAGGCTGGGCACCTTGCCGGGTTCGAGGTAGCATTCCACCACCAGCTCGGCCGAGTAGCTGGGCAGCGGCACGTCAATGTCGTTTTGCAGGCTGCCGCAGCCGGCCAGTCCCGCCAGGAGCATCGCAAAGCCAACCGATTTGATGAAGTGAAGCATAGGAGAAGTAGTGGGCAGGGAGGCCGTTATTGCCAGCATCAAAACCGGAAATTGTACGTCAGGGAAGGAATTACCGGAATCAGCGACACCTGCTTGGCCTGGAAGCCCGTGATGCGGTCGTTCTCGTCTTCGATGTCTTCAAAGAACACAAAGTAGGCATTGCGTCGGTTGTAGGCGTTGTAGATGCTCAGGGTGAGGTCCTGGTTGAGCCGGGCCCCTATTTTGTACACCACGCCCAGGTCGAGGCGGTGGTAGGGGATGAGCTGGTAGGAGTTGCGATTGGGGTAGATGGGCACCGGACGCGGGTCGACGCCGGTGCTCGAACCGGGAATGTCCTGCATTCCAAACCGCCCCAGCGGCAGCGTGGTGAGCGAGCCCGACGTGTAGATGAAGCTGCCCGTGAGGTTGAGGCGCGGGCTGAGCTGGTGCAGCACCACCACGGTAAGGTTGTGGCGGCGGTCGTAGGTGGGGCGGAAATCCTCGCCGTTATTGATGCCGTTGGTGCCGCGCTGGGGCTGGAAATTGCGCCAGCTCCAGGCCAGGGTGTAGCCTATCCAGCCGGTGGTTTTGCCGGTTTTCTTTTCCAGGTACAGCTCGTTGCCGTAGCTCCAGCTTTTGCCGAAGATAAACTCAGCATCCAGCTCGGGGTTGACGAAAAGCTGGGCGCCGTCGCGGAAATCCACCTGGTTGCGCCCCCATTTGTAGTACACCTCGTTGGTGAGCAGGTACTTGCCTTTGCCCAGCAGGAAGCTCGCGCCGCCGCTCACCTGCTGCGACTGCTGCGGCTTCACCGACAGCCGCGAGGGGTACCAGATGTCGGTGGGCAGCGAGGCGCCGGAGTTGGTCACCAGGTGCACGTATTGGTACATCATGGCGTAGCTGGCCTTCAGCGACGTATTGTCGCTGAGCGAGTAGCGGGCCGAGCCACGGGGTTCGAGGCCCCCGTAGCGGTTGCTGCCGCTCTGGAAACCCGTGAGGCGCAGGCCGCCTTCCAGCTGCAGCTTGTCGGAGGCCTTGTAGTTGTCGGAGGCGTAGAGGGCGCCGTCGAGGCCATCGTAATTTACATCGGAGCCAAAATTCACGCGGCCGTCGCCGGAATTGGCCTCCAGCCGGCCCACCCCAAACTGGTGCTGAGTGAGCTGGGCGCCGGCCTTCAGCAGGTGCCGGTCGTTGGGCGTGTACTCAAAATCGGTGCGGGCGCTGTAGTCCGTGATTTTCGAGCCCAGCCCGAAGCTGAACTGGTCAAACCGGTTGGTGAGGTCGTAGTTGTAGTCCGACACTGACACCGAGGTATTGACAAACAGCTTATCCGAGAACGTGTGGTTCCAGCGCAGCGTGCCAATGGTATTGCCCCAGTTGAACTTGAAATTGAAGCCGCCGGGGCTGTTGAACCCAAAGGCGTCGCGCCCCAGGTAGCCGGTCAGGAACAGCTGGTCTTTCTTGCCCAGCGTGTAATTGGCCTTGAAGTTGAAATCGTAAAAGTAATAGTCCGGAATGGGGCTGTAGTCCTTGGTGTCCTCGTTGGCCTTGTTGAGGGCCCGTGTGAAGATGTCGAAATAGGTACGGCGGCCCGATACGATAAACGAGCCTTTGCCCTTGTTGATGGGGCCCTCGAACGTGAGGCGGGACGAAATCAGCCCCACGCCGCCCGTGACCACGTAATTCTGCCGGTCGCCCTCGCGCATCTTCACATCCACCACCGACGACAGCCGCCCGCCAAACTGCGCCGGAAACCCCGACTTGTACAAATCCACGCTTTGCACCGCATCGGAATTAAACACCGAGAATAGCCCGAACAAATGGTTGGGGTTGTACACCAGCGCGTTGTCAATCAGCACCAGGTTCTGGTCGGCCGAGCCGCCGCGCACAAACAAGCCGCTGGTGCCTTCGCCGCCGCTTTGCACGCCGGGTTTGAGCTGCAGCGTTTTCAGAATGTCGACCTCCCCAAACAAAGCCGGCAGTAGCTTGGCTTCGCGAATGGTGAGCCGGTCCACGCCCATCTGGGTCGATTTGAGCTTTTCGGCCAGCGTCACGGTGCCTTGCACCACCACTTCGCCCAGCTCGTTGCCGCTCTCTTCCAGCGTGAGAGTCAGCCGTTGGTTTCGAGTCAGGTTCAGCTCCCGGGTGAGTTGCTGGTAGCCCACAAACGCCACCACCAATTGGTGCCGCCCCGCCGGTAGGGCCAGGGTGAAATGGCCCAGCGAGTCGGCCGCGGTGCCCGTGCTGAGGGCCGGCACCGCCAGGCTGGCGCCGGGCAGCGCTTCCCCCTTGTCCCCGCGCACCGTGCCGCTGATGGTGTAGCGCGCGCCCTCCTGCGCCCAAATAGACCCCCAGGAGCCGGCCACGCACACCACCAACACCATCAACACCAGACAACGCGCAGCAGAACTAAAAACCATGGGAAAGCAATCGGGTAGTACGCGAAGGTATTGCCGTATCCAACGCCCGAACCCCGCAGATAGTTTGGCTGCCGCCGATTAGAAAACGCCGCCGCCGGGGCTGGTTATTTCCCTACGTAGGGCTGCAGGGCTTGCGCAATCTGGGCTGCCGGCACCACGCCCGCCTGCCGCCACACCGGCTCCCCCTGGTGGAACAGAATCAGCGTTGGGATGCTCTGCACGCGGTATTGCTGGGCCACGGCCGCGTTGCGGTCCACGTCAATTTTGATGACCCGCAGCTTGCCCCCGTGCTGGGTGGCTACCTGCTCCAGAATGGGAGCCATGGTTTTGCAGGGACCACACCAGGTGGCGTAAAAGTCAACCAGCACGGGCATGCCGGGGCTGTTGATGAGTTCGGGGAAGGACTTGCGAGGCACGACGAAACAGAAGAAGGTGAAACCACCAGCGGCCAAAAGCGCCGCGCGCCCAACCGGGCCGGTACAGTGCCTAAACGAAAAAAGCCGGGCACGAGGCCAGGCTTTTTTCGTTTTAACGCCAAGAACCGAATTTTTAGCGGCGCCTATCTGGTAATTATCGTCACGTCGTTGCCCACCTCGGGCAAATCAAACCGACCGCCAACGGCTTTCACCCCCTTCACCCGGCACTCCCAGGTGTAGCGGCCCGGCGTGGCCGAAGCAGCTTCGCCGGTATCGGTTTTGAAGTAATTCGGGTCAGAGGGGTCGGTGGGAAACATCACATCAACCCCCGTTTGGCCGGGGGCCAAGTCCTTTATCAACAGGTAGTCTTTGCCGGTGCGTTCGTTGTGCACCACAAAAGTGGCCGTATAAGGGCCAAGCTGTCCGTACTTGTCCAGAATGCCCAGCTTTACCTGCGCAGTAGTGCTCACCATCCACGTTTGAGCTTTCGCCGAGGGTCCTGCGCTAACTAGTAATAGTACTACCAGGGCTCCCGCCAGACGGCCAACCAAAGACGAGTGCTTTGGCGTTAAAAAAGGGGGTAGGGATGTTGTCATAAGTGAAATCGGAGTGAAATTAGTAGCGCGTCAGACCCAGTAATGAAATACCAATAAGCATATTACTCGCCAAGATAGCGCGCTTAAAACTAATGCGCAACTTAGCGCGGCACACTGGTGTTTAAATTCAACAAAATATTTTCTCCAAATCTGCCCTTAGCTGCGCTATGCCCAGGCGTCGTTCATTGCCGGCCACCTGGCCACCATCCAATCTATCGGCCGCATCAGAAATCCGCTGCGGCCTCTGCGAGCGCGAAGTGCAGGCCACTTCGCGCCACCACCTGGTGCCGCGCGAAGAAGGCGGCCACCACGGCCCCATCGTGGACCTGTGCCAGCCCTGCCACAGCAGCGTGCACCGCTTCCTTAGCAACCGAGACCTGGCCCGTCGCTACGCTTCCGTGGAAGCCCTGCGCGCCGCCGAGGAGCTCCAAACTTACCTGCGCTGGATTCGCAAGCAGCGCGTGGAGCGCATCAGCAACCGGCGGGGCCGGCGCTAGGGCAGGAGGGGCCCCACCGCCGGGCGCTGCCCAAACCGGATTTATGCCGCAGCTTTGCCATATGAACCGCTATTTCGTGCCTTTTGCGCAACTTCGGCAGCAGCCTACCATTGTGGTCGATAGCGTGGGCAACGGCGCCGCCCTCACCCTGGCGCATTGGCGCGGAGCCACCACGCCCGCACTGCTGCGCAACGACACCAGCGCCGGTTCGGCGCTGCGGGCCTTGCACCAGCCCGCCACTGCTGGCCTGGAGGCGGCGGCCGTTACGGCCAATCATTTCGACATCGACGGCTTTATTGGGGTGTGGAGCCTGCTAAATTCCGAATTGGCGCTGCACCACGAAGAATTGCTGCGCCTGGTGGCCGTACTGGGTGATTTCAGGGAAATAAACTGGTCGCATCCGCTGGCCGACCACGCGCTGCAGCTGGTGTGCTGGCTGAATGCCGAAGAAAAAGCCCGCTTCTACGAGCCCTTCGGCGCGCCCTTGCGCCGGCGGCGCGAGGACGAGGCCTCGGCCGAAAAGTTCGAGTGGTTTCTGCCGCGCTTCGCCGCCGTGCTGGAAAACCCCGCGGCGGACCGGCCGCTGTGGCTGCCCGAGTTTGAGCGGGTAAAGCAGGCCGCTGCCGTGGTGCAGGGGCCGCGCAGCAAGCATCGGAACCACCCCGCAATCGGTCTTACGGTGGTCAGTACGCCGCAGCCCGTACCTTATTATGCGCTTTTCGGCGCTACGGCGGGGTTTGATATCGTGCTTGCGCTTTATGAAGGAAACCGCTACGAGCTGGAGTACAAATACACGACCTGGGTTGACCTAGCCAGCCGCCCCACGCTGCCGCGCCTACCCCTGGCGCCACTGGTAGCGCGCCTGAACGAGCTGGAAACCAGCCCCCAGACCTGGGCCGCTGATGGCATCACCGACACCGGCCCGCTGCTGCGCCTCAGCGGCCCGCGCAAGCTCAGCAAAGCCCAGCGCTATGCCGACCCCGACGGGCGTCCCATTTACCCATCGTCCATTCCGCCCGAAATATTCGAGCAGGAGGTGCTGGCCTTTTTCAGGCAGGGCTACGCCCACATCAAGCCCAAAAAGTACTGGACCTGGGCTGAAATCAAAGCCGCCGGCCAGTAGCGTGGGCTTTCAGACCGCGAGGATGATATGTTGTAGCGCGGACTAAAAGTCCGCGTTACAGCCCAATCACGCGAATCGAGCTGACGCCTCCCGCGCCTTTGCGAACGTTGATTTGGGTGCTCACCCGCTCCTTCAGCGCCTCCACGTGGGAGATGATGCCGATGGTTTTGCCGGTGCCCTGCAGCATTTCCAGCGCCGTGAGGGCCACATCCAGCGCTTCGGGGTCGAGCGTGCCGAAGCCTTCGTCGATGAAAAGCGTGTCAATCTGCGTCTTGCGACCGGCCAGCTCGCTCAGGCCCAGAGCCAGAGCCAGGCTCACCAGGAAGCTTTCGCCGCCGGAGAGGGAGTTCATGGAGCGGGAACTGCTGGCTTGGTACTCGTCGAGGATGAGCAGGTCGAGGTGCTCGTGGGGGTTGCGCAGGATGCGGTAGCGGTCGGTGAGGCGGGTGAGGTGGCGGTTGGCCAGGTCCACGAGGCGCGCCAGGGTCAGGCCCTGGGCAAACTCGCTGAACTTCTTGCCGTCGGCCGAGCCAATGACTTCGGCCAGCTGGCGCCAGCGGCGCGCTTCCTGCTGCTGCTTGTCGAGCGCGGTGGCCAGGGCCATGTGGCGTTCCAGGCCGCTGCGGTGGCTGTTGAGGCGCTCCTGCCGCTGCCCCAGTTGCTGGTTGAGGTGGGCCAACTGGCTGGCGTGGGCGGCCAGCTGCTCGGCAATGGCGGCCAGGGGCTCGGGCGTGAGGGCGCGGCCTTCCTCCGTCTGGAGCTGCTGGGCGGTTTCGGTGAGGGCGTGCTGGGCGGCGGCCACGGCTTGGTCGTGCCGGGTGAGCTGCTGGGTGAGGCGCTGGGCCACGTCGTCGGGCAGCAGGCGCTCGGCCAGGGCGGTGGGAGCGGGCGGCAGGCCCGCGGTGCGCAGCTCGGCCACCAGGGCAGCGTAGCGCGTGTCACGGGTTTCGGCGTGCTGGGCGGTATCCTGCTCGCGCTGCTTCAGCTGGCTTTCGGTGTTTACCAGGGCCGCTTCGTGCTTTTGCAGCAGCTGGTCGGCTTGCATGAGTTGGTGCTCGGCGCGCTCAACCGCGCCGGCGAGTTCGGTGCGGGTTGCGGCCACGTCGGGGCCGGCAAAAAGTTGCTGGCGCTCCTGCTGCTGGGCTACCATGGCTTCGTGCTGGGCCAGGAGGGTGGTTTTACGGTTTTGCAGCCATTTGTGTAGCTCGTCCCGTTCGTCCTCCTGCTGCTGCAGCACGGCCGCTATGGTGCCGGCCTCTTTTTCGGCTGTAGCCTGAGTTGCTTTCTGGCGTTGGTACTCAGCACCCGATTCCTTGAACTGCCGCATCAGCTCGGGCCCGTTTTCGCCGTTGAAAACCAGGCCAAAGCTGCTGCTGAGGCTGGCCAGCTGGTCGCGAACCAGCGGCTCCCGCTCCCGGGCATCGGCCAAATCGCCGCGCACTTTGGCCAGCTCCAAGGCCAGCTCGCGTTGCTGGTCGGTGGCTTGTTGCGCCCGGCTTTGGGCTTTGGCAAGCGTTATGTCCAGCTGACCCTGCTGCTGCTGTAGCTCGCGCAACTGCTGCGCGAGTGTGCGCACCAGCGTCGGGACGGCGGCTTCCTCAGCCTCGCTGGGGGGCGGCAATGCGGCGGGGTGGGGCTGGGCGCCGTTGCTAGTCAGCAACTCGCCAAAGGTGAGCAGGTGGTTGAGCCGCGCGTTTAGAGCGCGCACCCGCTGGCCCAATTCTTCCTCGCGGGCCTCGTCGGCTCGCACCGATTCGCTGCTCACGCCCAGCTCTCCGGCCGCGAAGGGGTGTTCCAGCGCGCCACACAGCGGGCACGGGTCGCCCGCGGCCAGGTGCTGGCGGGCTTCATCGTGCGTCAGAATAAGGTGCTGCGTCTGCACGAGGCGGCGCAGGTCAGCGTGGGCCCGCTCCAGGTCGGTGTGCTGGTGGCGCAGGGCTGTTTCGTGGGTTTGCAGGCGCGTAAGCCACTGGTCGCGGCTGCTGGCGGCGGTTTGCTGTTGCTCGTTGGCAGCCGCCAGGGCCTGGGTGGCCGTGGCGGCCTCGGCCCGGCCCTGGGTGGCGGCAAGCTTGGCGGCCGTCAGGCGGGCCTGCAGCGAGGCTTCGGCACGGAGCAGCTGGCCCAGCTCGGCCCGCAGGTGCTCCCAGTCCTGCAAGTTGGCGGCCACGGTGGGCAGAGTGTCGCCCAGCTCTTCCAGGTGCAGGTGGAGCGTGAGCCACTCCGCTACCTGTCCGCTTTGCCGCCGTAGTTCGAGCAAACGGGCACTGGCGGTGTCAATAGCCGCTTTCAGCTGCTTGCAGCGGTCGTTTTTATCGGCGTATTCCTTCTTGTCTTTTTCCAGCTGGTAGCTGGCGGCTTGCACCTGCACGTCCAGCTTTTCGGCTTCGCGCAGCCGTGGCTCCTGCTCTTTTTGGGTGGCCACGGCCGTTTCGCGCACCGTGGCGGCGGCGGTGCGGGCGGTGCGGGCGGTGGCCAGCGCTGCTTGTAGCTGGGGCAGCTGCAGGCGCAGCCCTTCGGTTTCGATGCCCAGTTTCTGGTGTTGCTCGTCGGCTTGGCGCAGCAGGGCCCAAGGCGTCTGGAAGGGGAGGGCCTGCTCGTGCCGGGCCACGCGCTGGCGCACCGGCGTGAGGATTTCGGCTTCGGAACTGAGTTCGTGCAGGCGCGACTGGCTGCGCTGCTGCTGCCCGGCCAGCTCGTCCAGACGGCGGCGCCAGGCCTGGGCTTCGGTCAGGCGCTGCTGCGCAGCGGTGGCAGCCTGCAGGTGGTGGCCCAGCTCCGCCACGTCGGCCTCTAGCTCGGTTACTTCCTCTGCCCCCAGCAAAACCACGCCAGCAAGGCCGGAGCGCAGCGTTTCCACGCGCAACGTTTCCTGCTTGGCGCGCTCGTAGGCGGCTTTTGAAATGTCGGAATACTTGCGGGTGTCGGTCAGTTTTTCCAGCAGCTGGGCCCGCTCGCCGGCCGAGGATTTCAGGAACTTCGTGAACTCGCCCTGGGCCAGCAGCACGGAGCGCAGAAACTGCCGGTACTCCAAGCCGCTCAGCTCGGCTACTTTGGCCGGCACGCGCGACTTATAGGTTTCCAGAAACGGCCAGGTGGCTTCGCCATCCACGAAAACCTGTTCGCTGAGCTCCATTTTGGAATCCTGCAAGGGGTTTTCGGGGCGGCGGCGGCCGCGGTGCTGGCCCCACTTGGCGCGGTACACCTTGCCGCTGGCCTGGAACTCTACTTCGGCCCAGCTTTCGCCGGTGCCGTGGCTCATCACCTGCTCGGGGCCGCTGCCGTCGTGGCGCGGCACCTGGCCGTAGAGCGCCAGCGTGATGGCGTCGAGGATGGTGGTTTTGCCGGCGCCCGTGGGCCCGGTAATGGCAAAAAGGCCGGCATCGGAAAGCGGGCTGGTGCCAAAATCAACCTCGTGCTCGCCGCGCAGCGAGTTCAGATTACAGAAACGGACGCGGAGAATCTTCATGCGTGGGGCATTCCTTCCAACAATTCATCAAAGGCGGCCAGTAGTTCCGCGCGCCCGGCTTCGGGCTCACTTTCTAGGCGCTGGGCAAACACCTGCCGCTCCGTGAAGTCGTGCAGGCTGGGGGTGAGGGGTTCGTCGCCTTCGCCCGGCTCGCCCAGCGGGCGCAGCTGCACTAGGCGCAGGTGGCGGCGGGCCAGCACTTCCACCTGCTTGCGGTCCAGGGCCTGAATGACGGCAAGCAGCGCATCGGCTACTTCCAGCTGCGTGCGCTCGGAGCGCACTTCCACGTCGACCCAGGCGGGGAGCAGGTAGCCGGTATTATCGTAGCCCACCAGCAGCGCCACCACTTCTTCCAGACCGCCGTGGAAACGCAGCAGCCGGCGCGTGCCCGGCACCGGCAGGGCCGTGAGCGTGGCCAGCTTGCCCGCTGCAAAATCCAGCAGCAGCACTTCTTTGCCGTGGTCGATTTCCGAAAAAGACAGCGCGATGGGCGAGCCGGAGTAGCGGATGTGCTCGCGTCCGCCCACGCGCTGCGGCCGGTGCAGGTGCCCCAGCGCCACGTAATCGAACACTTCCGGGAAATGCTCGGCCGTGACCTGGCCCAGGTTGCCCACGTGAATGGTGCGCTCCGAGTCGGAGGGCGCGGCCCCGGCGGCATACAGGTGGCCGGTGGCCAGCACGGGCAGGCCCTGCGCCTTGAGCTGCCACACGTGCTCCACCTCCGCAATGCGGGCGTAGTGGTCGGCGATGCCTTGCCTGAGGCGGGCTTCGCGCTCCTCGGCCGTTTCGCCGGGCACGGACAGGCGCACGTCGCGGTCGCGCAGGAATGGCACGGCGCACACCACCAGGCCAGGCTGTCCGGCGGCATCGTTCAGCACCAGCACTTGGTCTTCGAAGCAGTCGGGCACGCAGCCCACCACGTGCACTCGCAGGTGGCGCAGCAGCCGCGCCGGGGCGTTTAGGGTAGCGGGTGAGTCGTGGTTGCCGCCCACCACCACGATGTCGCGGCAGGCGGTGCCCTGCATTTGCAGCAGGAAATCGTAGTACAGCTCCAGCGCTTGGTTGGCGGGCGAGCCGCTGTCAAACACGTCGCCAGCAATGACCAGCACTTCCACGGCCTGCTCGTGCACGGTGGCCACCAGCCAGGTCAGGAAATGGCGGTGCTCGTCGGTGCGCTCGTGCCCGCTAATGAAGCGCTGCCCGAGGTGCCAGTCGGCGGTGTGAAGAATGCGCATAGGGTAGAGATAATCTCAAAGATACCCAAGACGCGAGGAATCAAAAAATAGCCAATTGTCCAAAAAACCCACAACGTTCGCTGTCAGGCGCCAGCATAAGGCGTTTATCCGCTTTGTTCAACAACAACATACAACGGACTTCCTGTTTGATGTTTAAGCTGCTTACCCCTTGAACGGATGCCAGAAGTATGAGCGAGGCTTTTCATATTAATTACAAAACGCGGCCCTTTACATTCATGTCATTTTCGTCCTCTGTCGGGAACAAATTGCCGTTGCTAATTTTTGGAACTGTGGACATTAACCGCTAACCATTTCCAGTAAATAAGACCATAAAATCCACCGCCGATGGTGAAGCTGAACACGTCATGGACCCTAGATGTACTGAACTGCGGAAACCCTGTAATGATGAGGAAGGGCGTACCAATAAGGACTATAGCTAACACGGCTGCTAGGGCGCTTCCAACAAGTACAGATGCGGCCCAGCTGGGCCGATTTAATTTGCGGAGTAATAAGATATGAAGTAAAATAAAGGGCAAATACACGTACCAGCCAAAGACCAATATGATTGCAAAAATGTAAATAAACGTTGGTCCAATCCCCAAAGAACTAGTAAAGCTCAATAATAAGGATGCTACTGCCAAGGCAATAACTATGGCGAGTAATATTCTAATTATTCTCATTTGAGAGTCCTTGCTCAAGAATGATTTCAGAGTGCAAATTGCCGGGGTTGGCTAGCATGTACCAGTAGCTCTGAATAGGTTGTTACAGCGTCGCAATCTGCTTTCGAAAATCAATGCACCTCCTGCTTCTGAAACTCCGCTATCGCCTCGCCCAAATCCAACACCTGCACGCCGGGCAGGGCATTTTGCACGATGCTGGCCCCCACCGCCGAGCGGTAGCCGCCGGCGCAGTGCACCAGCACGGGTTTGGTGGTGGGGATTTCGTGGGCGCGCTCGCGCAACTCGGGAAGCGGGATGAGCAGGGCATTTTCAAAGACCGGGGTTTTGGCCTCGGCGCGGTTGCGGATGTCCACGATGGTGAAGGCGTCGGGGTTCTGGCGCACCTGGGCCACGTCCACGGCGGGGGAGGTGTTGGGCAGCACCAGCGGGGCCAGCAAAGCGCCTTTTATGTTGCCCTCGTAGCCGATTTTGGCGGCTTTGCGCACCACCGCGTCCAGGCCAATCTGGGAGTCGGATAGTAGGTAGAACGGCTCGGCGGGGCCTATGATGGAACCCAGCCAGGTCTCGAACTTGCCGCCGTCCTGCAGGTTGAGGGCGCTGGGCAGGTGGCCGGCCCGGAACTGCGCGGCGGGGCGGGTATCAATAATGAGCACGCCGGGCTCCAGGGCGGCGTTGCTGCCGGGGTGGGGCACCGCCCGGATGCTGTCTTCGAAACTGGGGGCGCCCTGGCGGTTGAGCTGCACGTCGTGGCCGAAGTACTTGGGCACGAAGGGCTGGTCTTCCAGCAGCACCTTAACGAATTCCTCCTGCGACATGGGCTGCAGGGCGTAGTTCGTTTTGAGCTCCCTTGCAATGGTGCTGTCGAGGTCGGGGCTGGTGGTTTTGCCGCAGAGGCTGCCGGGGCCGTGAGCGGGGTATACCCGCGTGGTGCCGGGCAGGGTCATAAGCTTGTTGCGGGTGCTGCGGTAGAGCTGGGCGGCCAGCTCTTCGCGCTTGTGGCCGCCCACGGCCTCGTCCTCGCGCAGGTCGGGCCGGCCCACATCGCCCACAAAAAGGGTGTCGCCGGTAAATACGGCGCGGCTTTGGGCCAGCTCGTCCAGGAGCAGGATGCTGATGCTGTCGGGCGAGTGGCCGGGGGTGTTGATGGCGTGTAGTTCGACGGTGCCTAGGGTGATGCGGTCGCCGTCGTCAAACGTTTTGTGGGGGTACTTGGCGCCCACCAGCTCGCTGCAGTAAATAGTGGCCTCGGTTTCCTGAGCAATTTCCAGGTGCGACGACACGAAATCGGCGTGCGGGTGCGTCTCAATCACGGCCACGATGTCGGCCTCGTGCTCGTCGGCAAAATCGTAGTAGGGCTGCGGGTCGCGGGCCGGGTCGATGATGGCGACCTGGCGGCCGCAGCGCACGGCGTAGCTGGCGTGGGACAGGCCCTTGTCGTAGAATTGCTGGATTTGCACGGCCGAGGCCGTGCTACTGGGGAGGGGAGGCATGGGTGGTGGGGATTGAGGCGGGAAGGTAAAGGCAAGGACCGTCGTCTGGTCCGACCAAACCCGGAGGGGGTGATTTGGTCAAATATAAATACCGGTCGTCGGGTTTTGCTGCCGCTTACCGGCGGCAAACCAGTGGGTAGCCCAGGGGTAAGAAATCGCACGCTCCATAAAGTCATGATAACTAATGATTAACATGTAAAATACCCGGACGCGTGCGGCCGGCCACAACGATACAAGAAAGCCGCTATATTCGGGCAGCTTTATTCGTCCCGTACTACCCTAACTGCGAATAAGAGCCCTCCGTCATGAAGAAAAAACTACTTCCGCTGCTGCTATTTCTGGCAGCGCTTAGCCTCGGGACTTTACCGACGTTCGGACAATCTCCTTGGGAAGAAATCCTGGGCCCAGCGGCATTTGAACCGTCTAACTCAGGTTTTGGGTACCTCGTTGGGGTCAGCTCACCTCAGCCCAACGCGGGGTGGGCAGTGCACCAGCGCTACGGTACGCGGGGCGACAAACCCAATCCGGAGGTGTTGCACACCACCGACAACTGGCTAACCACCGACGGAAAAATCTGCGACCTCGCATCGGCCATGGATGCACCCACCGATGTGGCGGCCCTGGATGGACAAACTGCGTGGCTGATGGGCGGCATTAATGGCGCCCCGTCCCTGCCCGTGCTGCTGAAAACGACCACCGGCGCCCAAGGCTTCGCCCGGATGCCGGCGACGCTGCCTGCGGCCCTCCGGAAAATTCATTTCTTCAGTGCCACCACCGGCATTGCCGTTGGCGATGCGCCGGCGGGTGCCCGCACCTGGCCGATTTACCGCACAAGCGACGGCGGACTCAACTGGGTTCCGGTAGCCAGCACCCCGGCTTCCACCACTGCCGGCGCCGAGGAAATACGCCAAAAAATCAGTCACCCGGCTACTGCCAATGGGTTGTGGCTGATTACCTCTGCCAACACGGCGCTGCACACCGCCGACGCGGGCCTGACCTGGTCGGCCACTCCCAACATTCGGTGGGTCGCGTTCGAGGACGCCCTGCAGGGGCTGGCCATCCGCGGCAGCGGCAGCAGCCAGGAGCTGCTGCGCACGGCCAACGGGGGAAGCACCTGGACCAGTATGGTGACCAGCAGCTTGCCCACCATCAACACCATGGCCGCCGTGCCGGGCGCGCCGGGTACTTATGTCAGCGGGGGCCACGTCATTGAAGGCGTTTTCACGGTGGTATCCCAAACGGCCATTTCACGCAATCGGGGCGTCAGCTGGCAGGTGATAGCAACCGAACACACCGTGTTCGAAGACTTAATTGCCAGCGGCCCCGCCCAGCTGTGGGCCGTGGCAACATACGCCGGTGGGCCTACGAATGCGTCGCAGCGGTTGTTCATGCGGCTGCGCCCAACGGTGCTGGGCACCCGCCAGCCCCTCGACCCGGCCCTGCGCGCCACCGCCTACCCAAACCCGACTACCGGCCTGCTGCGGCTGGACGGGCCCTTGCGGGGCGAAGAAAACGTGCGCGTGCACGACGCGGCGGGCCGGTTGTGCCAGGTGGGAAAAGTGTCGGAAAACCGGCGGGCTGTTGATTTGACGGCCCTGCGTCCGGGCCTTTATCAACTGGTTTTGACTGCGGCTGACGGAGCCGTGAGAAGCCTGAACGTGAGCAAGACTGAATAAACCGCGAGACAAAAAATGGGTTGCGGCAACGCTCCCTACCTCGTCACGGATAACTAAAAAGAGCCCCAGCCAAATTGGCTGGGGCTCTTTTTGGTTATCCGTGACGAGGTAGATTACGCTTTGGCTTTAACCTTGGTTTTACCGCCGTCCTTCATCTTAGCGTTGCTGCGGCGCTCAGCCTTGAGCTGGCCCAGCTTGGCGTACTGGTCGGTGGTCAGGATGGACTTGAGCTGGCTTTCGTAGCGGTCGTGGGCGGCCCGCTTCTCATTGCGGCCGGCCTTCTTATCGGTGCCGTACTTGGCCTTGAACGCGGCCGATTCCTGTTGGCGGGCCACCAGAAGCTGCTCTACGCGGGCTTCCTGGTCGGCGGTCAGGCCTAGTTCCTTGGCCATTTTGGCGGCGTGGCGGTCGGCTTTTTGGGCTGGGGTTTTGGCTGCCTTTGTGGTCCGGGCTTTGGACTGCCTGGCAGCGGCGGGCGTGGTAGTTTGAGCGAAGCTGGTGCCGGCGGTAGTGAAGGCCAGGGCAGCGAGCAACATGAGGGTCTTTTTCATGGGGTGGGGGAGGAATAAAATAGCTTGTTAAGAAGGAGGCTGGAGTGCGAAAGCGCTTCGTTGCTCACTTGCTGGGGTATTTGCAAGTGCTGTGCCAGCATTGCGGCGAGGCCATTGGCTGCCTGAAAGCCTCGATAAAGGGGAGGATATTACCCATAGAATGGGCTGGTTATTCCTTCCGCCCCCGGCGCGTCGCTCTCGCACTGGGTCGCGGCGGTCGTCTGTTAGCTGGTCGAATCTCCTGCATTGCTCCGGCGTGAGCTCGGCGCGGATTTGCTGGTTTTAGGTGGGTTGTGCGGTTTTCAGCTGCTGGGCCCTGCCCTGGCGTCCACCACTGCGGGCTTGGTTGCGGAGGCGTTGCAGTTCCTGCCGCTGGGCCAGCAGCATGGGCTGCAGCCAGGCTTGCTGGTCGGGGCTCAGGCCAAAGTGCCTGGGTAAAACGCGGTGGTGGCAGAAGCCACGAGAGGCGCGAGCAGCACAAGAACTTTTTTCATTAGGAAAAGGGAATGGGAGTGAGTGAATTGCGGGCTTGGATGCGGCCAAAGTGCCTGAGTTTAATAAGGTGGCAGCCGCGCTGGAGGAGAAGCTGGACGGGTACAAACCGGACGGGAGCGAATTTGCTGCCTATATTTCGGGCCCGTCGCTGCCGCAGTCCGCAATTTTTGAGGGCAGAAGCACTCGGCGGTTCCATTGTTAAGTTCTTTTTATTTCACACTTCTTCTTTCATTAACCCTAACAAATGGCAAGTATTTTCGCCAAAAAACCATTGGCCGTGCTGCTGGGCGAGGCCAACTCCACCGGGCACGGCACGCTGAAGCGGACGCTGGGCGCAGGTAACCTCGTGGCTCTGGGCGTAGGCGCCATCATCGGGGCGGGCCTGTTTGTACGCACCGCCGCCGCCGCCGCGCAAGCCTCGGGACCGGGCGTTACGCTCGCCTTTATTCTGGCCGCCTTTGGCTGCGTATTCGCGGGCCTGTGCTACGCCGAATTTGCCGCCATGATTCCCATTGCCGGCTCGGCCTACACCTACGCCTACACCACCATGGGCGAGTTTGTGGCCTGGGTTATCGGCTGGGCGCTCATCATGGAATACGCGCTGGGCGCGGCTACCGTGTCCATTGCCTGGAGCGAGTACCTCAACAAGCTCCTGGAGACGTTTGGAACCAGTATACCGTATAGTCTAAGCCATTCGCCCTTCGAGCGCGCCGTTATCAACGGGGTGGCCGAGCACGGCGTTATCAACCTGCCGGCGCTGCTCATCATCGTGGCCCTAAGCCTGCTGCTGGTGAAAGGCACCCAGGAATCGGCCATGTTCAACGCCGTTATCGTGGTGCTGAAGGTGCTCATCGTGGTGGTGTTCATCGCGGTGGGCTGGCAGTTCGTGAACCCCGCCAACCACACGCCCTACCTCATCCCGGCCGATGCCGTGGTGAAAAACGCCGCCGGCGAGGTGGTGCGCACCTACGAAGGCTGGAACAAGCACGGCTGGGGCGGCATTCTGGGCGGTGCGGGCATCGTATTCTTTGCTTTCATCGGCTTTGATGCCGTGAGCACGGCCGCGCAGGAAGCCAAAAACCCCAAGCGCGACATGCCCATCGGCATTCTGGGCTCGCTGGCCCTGTGCACGGTGCTCTACATTCTGTTCGGCCACGTGCTGACGGGTGTGGCCAACTGGCGCGAGTTTGCCGACCCAGCCGTGGGCGGCGAGGCTTCGGTGACCTACGCCATCGTGACGCACATGAAGGGCTACGAGTGGCTGGGTACGGCCGTTACCATTGGTATTCTGCTGGGTTTCACCTCGGTAATGCTGGTGATGCTCATGGGGCAGAGCCGGGTTTTCTTCTCGATGGCCAAAGACGGTCTGATGCCCAAAGCCTTCTCCGCGCTGCACCCCCGCTTCAACACGCCCTACAAGTCGAACCTGATGCTGATGGTGTTCGTGGGCCTGTTCGCGGCCTTCGTGCCCGGCAACCTGGCCGGCGACCTGACCTCGTTTGGCACGCTGCTGGCCTTCGTGCTGGTAAGCCTGGGTGTGTGGATTATGCGCAAATCTGACCCCGACCAGCCGCGTCCGTTCCGGGCGCCGCTCTCATCGGCCAGCTTCCCGCTGGTGCCCTTCATGGGGGCAATCGTGTGCTCGGCCCTCATCGTCGGCCTCGATTCCGCTACCCTGGAAGTGGCCGCCGGCTGGATGCTGCTGGGTTTCATCGTGTACTTCCTCTACGGCAAGCGCAACTCGCTGCTGCAAAAGGGCATCGTGGTAGTACCCACGGAGATGGACGAGCAGGCCTTCATCGAGCCTGACAAGGACAACCTCTAAGGGCTCCGCAAGGAACTGCTTTGCACAATAAAAAACCCCGCCGGTATTATCCGGCGGGGTTTTTTGTTGAAAATCTGCTGGATAAATCGAACGGATAAATCCAAAATCCGGTCCGTTAGCGACACGCGGACTCGCGGCGGCCACGTTCTAAATCAGTGCTTGGGCATTAGCTCCGACGAGCTGAGCTGGTACACGTCGTGGCGGCGGCTGCGCAGGTTTTGCACGCTCCCCTGGGTGCGCAGGCGGTCAAGAACGGACAGGTCCACGTCCGTCACCAGAATCATCTCGGTGTTGGGCGTTGCTTCGCTTTTCACGCCAGTAGTGGGGAAGGCGAAGTCGCAGGGCGTGAGCACGGCCGACTGCGCATACTGAATATCCATATTCTTGACCCTCGGCAAGTTGCCCACTGAGCCGGCAATGGCCACGTAGCATTCGTTTTCGATGGCCCGCGCCTGGGCGCAGTGCCGCACGCGGGAATAAGCCGTCTGGGTATCGGTGAGGAAAGGCACGAAAAGAATGTCCATGCCCTGGTCGGCCAGGAGGCGGGCCAGCTCGGGAAACTCCGAATCGTAGCAGATGAGGATGCCAATGCGGCCCGAATCGGTGTCGAAGGTTTGGAGCTTCTTACCGCCGGTGAGGCCCCAATACTTGGCCTCGTTGGGCGTGACGTGGATTTTCTCGTAGCGCTCGGTGCTACCGTTGCGGCGGCACAGGTAGCCCACGTTCATCAGCTTACCATTCCCATCCATCACGGGCATCGAGCCGGTAATGATGTTGATGTGGTATTTCACGGCCAGCTCGGTGAAGCGGGCCAGAATGGCATCCGAAAACTGGCTCAGCTTGCGAATGGCATCAATTTCGGACAATTCGTTGGCATCGGCCATCAGTGGGCCGTGAAACAGCTCGGGAAACAGCGCGAAGTCGGCGCGGTAGGCGGCCAGCGCATCCACGAAGTATTCCACCTGTTGCAGCAAGTCTTCCAGGCCGTCGTAGAGGCGCATTTGCCACTGCACGAGCCCCAGGCGCACCTGCGTTTTCTGGGCGATGGGCTGCACCGGGCGGGTGTCATACATCATGTTGTCCCACTCCATGAGCAGGGCGTAGTCGCCACTGGCCGCGTCGTTGGGCAAGTAATCGCGCAGCACCCGCACCGGATGGAAATCGTTGGAAAGCTGAAAATTCAGCGAAGGGTCCACTATTTCGCGGTTCTTCACCTTCTGCACGTACTGCTTGGGCGAAAGCGTTTCCTGGTACTCGTGGTAACCCGGAATGCGCGCCCCGAAGGTAATGGCGCGCAGATTCAGGCGTTCGCACAGCTCTTTACGGGCCTCGTAGAGGCGGCGCGCCAGCCGCCGCCCGCGCATGGCCGGCACCACAAACACCTCGATGCCGTAAAGCGTGTCGGCGGCGGGCTGGTGGGTGCTAAAGGTGTAGTCGCCGGTCACCTGCTGAAACGTGTGGTCTTCCTCAAACTGGTCGTGGTCAACGATGATGGCAAAGGCAGCGGCCACTACTTCGCCATTCACCGTCACCACAAACTGCCCTTCGGGAAACAGGTCCACCAGCCGGTTCAGCTGCGCCTCCGCCCAGTAGGTGGCCAGGCGCGGGTAAGCGAGAAGCATGGCGTTTTTGATGGCTTCGGCGTCGGTTTTTTGCAGGTGGCGAATCTCAGTCAGTTCGTTCATAAAAGGGGGTGTCGTGGAGTAGCCCCGGCCCCGCCCGCGTTAGAATTGGGGCCGCGCCGCGAGAGCGGAAAGCGCCCGGTTGCGGAAGCGTAGCCGAGGGATTTTGGAGCCTGGTCATGTATAAACAAGGTTCCGGGGAACTTTACGGTACGCAGAAACAGCCGCAAACGCCGAAACCAGCCCAATTGGTCATATATGGACCAGTAATCGCAGCGCCGACCACATGAAAAAAACACGCAAGTATGGAATACTTCGCAGTATCTGGCCGCTGCTTGCCCTGAGTGGCAGCCTCGCCGGGTGCTGTGGCAGCATTGATTGCGACTGTGACGTCAGCTCGGCCAGCGACGTAGTGGTGTCTTTCGACCAGGACAGCTTGCAAAGCGGCTTCCGGGCCGCCGAAATCAGGGGGGCGTATGCGGTGCGTTACGTCCGGCCCGGGTTTTTGATGCCGTTGGATACTGCCCGCCAAGTGCTTGCCGCCACCAATTTCAACAGCACCAACTACATCAGCCTGCAGACGCTGCGCTGGCCCGCCAACCCCGCGCCGCCGGCCACCGGGGAAGCGTTTACTAAATATAACTACCGGTTGGTGCTGCCCAATGCCAGCCGCAGCTACAGCATCAGCGAGCTGGAAGTGGCAACTGAGGCAGGTAGTGGCTGTTGCGGCTGCCCGTTTAATACCCGTCGGCGCTTTGTGCTCAACGGCAAGCTGGTAATAGCCGAAGGGGGCGCTTCCTATACTGTACTGCGCCGGTAGAGCAGGCAGCGTACTAAGTACTAATTGGCCTCTTTCACCTCGCTTTTCAGCTTGAGCACCCGGTCGCCGTTTTCCTGCACGATAACCAGGGCCGGGTCGTCGGCCGAGCCGTTGCGGTGAATCTCGGAGCCTTTGATGGTGCGGGCAATGGGCTCTTTGTGCATGGATTCTATTTTGCCGGTGGCCGTGCCGGTGCCGTATTTCCAGGTGACTTTGGTGCCTTTGCGCATGGGAAGTAGGGGGGAGGAAAAGAGAATGAGCCGGATTGTACAAGTTGTTACCACATTATTACTGGTATTTGTACTGAACTGTTGCCGGGCCGTGGCCCGGGGCCCTACATTTGACGGCAGCGCGGCGAACGGTTTCGTTTTATTGCCCTTTATCAAGGCGTACTTTCTCATTTTTGCATGAAGATTTCTAATCAGCAATTGCCGTTGGCGGGTCTGCTGGCGCTGTTGGGACACGTCGCAGTAGCCCAGCCCGGTACCTACCCGCGCAATGGCGTGTACGACCAGCGGCCGGGCGTGTTTGCCTTCACCCACGCCACGCTGTTCACCGACTACAAAACCCAAATCAACGACGCTACCCTGGTTATTCGGGACGGCAAAGTGGTGGCCGCCGGGCCGGCGGGCGCGGTCAAGATTCCGGTGGGCGCGGTGGTGCAGGACGTGCGCGGCAAGTTCATCTACCCCGGTTTTGTGGACGTGTACACCAGCTACGGCGTGCCCGAAATTAAGGCGGCGGAGCGCCAGGGCCGCCGCCAGGGCCCGCAGTTCGACAGCCAGAAAACCGGGGCCTACAACTGGAACCAAGCCGTTCACCCCGAAGTGAACGCGGCCGAGATGTTCAAGGTGAACAACGACCAGGCTACCGCCTACCGCGCCCTCGGGTTTGGGGCGGTGCTCACGCAGCAGGCCGATGGCATCATGCGCGGCACGGCGGCCCTGGTCAGCCTGAACACCAACCGCCGCGAAAACGAGGTGATTCTGCTGGAAAAGGCCGCCACCGGATTCTCCTTTGACAAGGGCACGAGTACGCAGGATTACCCCGGCTCGCTGATGGGCAGCATTGCGCTGCTGCGCCAAACCTACCTCGATGCGCAGTGGAACCAGCGCAGTCCCCGCCGCGAGCAGAACCTGTCGCTGCAGGCTCTGACGCAGCAAAAATCCCTGCCCGCCATCTTCCAGGTGAGCGACAAGCTCTCCGCCCTGCGGGCGGATAAGGTGGGCGACGAGGCCGGCCAGCAGTACATCATCAAGGGGCGCGGCGACGAATACCAGCGCCTCAACGACCTGAAAGCCACCGGTGCCACCTTCGTGCTGGCCCTTAACTTCCCCGATGCCTACAACGTGGAGGACGTGTACGACGCCCTGCGCATTCCGCTCGAAGACCTGAAGCACTGGGAGATGGCGCCCGCCAACCCCGCCCGCCTAAGCCAAGCCGGCGTGCCCTTCGCCCTCACCGCCGCCGACCTCAAGGACAAGAAGAAGTTTTTGCCCAACCTGCGCAAAGCCGCCACTTATGGCCTGACCGAAGCCGCCGCCCTGCGCGCCCTCACCGAAACGCCCGCGCGGCTGCTGCGGGCCCAGGACCGCATCGGCGCCCTGCGGCCGGGCATGGAGGCCAACTTCATTGTGTGCTCGGCCCGCTTCCTGGCCGACGACAACGTGCTGCTCGACAACTGGGTGCAGGGCGAACGCTACCAGCTGAGCACCGTGCCGGCCGACTACCGCGGCGTGTACAAGTTGGATTTTATATCAAGGGATAAGATTAAGAATAACGAGCTACAGGTGAGCGCGGAAGGCATGTACATGCTCATACAGGGCAAGCCCGAAGCCCCGGAGTTGAAAATCGTGCCCACGGCAGGCGATACCATCAAGGGCAGCCTGACCGTGACCAGCGACCTCGCCACGGTGGTTTTCAACCCCAATGACAAGCAAAAGGGTAAAGCCTCCAAAGCTGCGCCTGAAAAACCAGCAACTGACAACCAGCAACCAACAACCTTTCCCGAAGGCTCCGTACGCCTGAGCGGCTACTACACCCAGGAGGGCCGCGTATTTCAGGGCGATGGCCTGCTGGCCGACGGCACGCCCGTGAAATGGCGCGCCGCCCGCCTGGAAGAAGCCAGCCGCGTGGCCAATCGCGACTCGGCCAAGGCCACGCCCGCACCAGTGGTGGGCAGCCTCATTTTCCCCTTCGCGGCGTATGGCCGCACCGCAATGCCCGGCCAGCAGCCCACGCTCATCAAAAATGCCACGGTGTGGACCAGCGAAGCCGCCGGCAACCTGGAAAACACCGACGTGCTGCTGGTGAATGGTAAAATCTCGAAAATCGGTAAGAACCTGGCGCTGCACAAGGGCGGCCGTACCATCGACGGCACGGGCAAGCACCTCTCACCGGGCATTATTGATGAACACTCCCACATTGCCGTGGCCGGCGGCGTGAACGAAGGCACCCAGGCCGTGACCAGCGAGGTGCGCATCAGCGATGTGGTCGACAACGAGGACGTGGGCATCTACCGCGACTTGGCCGGCGGGGTGGTGGCCGCGCAGCTGCTGCACGGTTCGGCTAACCCCATCGGCGGGCAGTCGGCGCTGATTAAAATGCGCTGGGGCGCCACGCCCGAGGACATGAAAATTGCCGGGGCACCGGGCTTCATCAAGTTTGCCCTGGGCGAAAACGTGAAGCAGAGCAACTGGGGCGAGATGAACGTGCTGCGCTTCCCGCAGACGCGCATGGGCACCGAGCAGGTGTTTGTGGATGCCTTCAGCCGCGCCAAGGAGTATGAAAAGGAGCTGGCCGCCTACAACAAGCTGGGCAAGGGCAAGCAGAAAACAACCGAAGGCCCGCGCCGCGACCTGGAGCTGGACGCGCTGGTGGAAATATTGAACCGCCAGCGCTTCATCACCTGCCACAGCTACGTGCAAAGCGAAATCAATATGCTGTTGGCCGTGGCCGACCGCATGGGCTTCAAAGTGAACACATTTACCCACATTCTGGAGGGCTACAAGGTGGCCGACAAGATGAAAGCCCACGGCGCCAACGCCAGCACGTTTTCCGACTGGTGGGCGTATAAGAACGAGGTGCGCGACGCCATTCCTTACAATGCCGCCATCATGACGCGCGCCGGGGTGAACGTGGCCATCAACTCCGACGATGCCGAAATGAGCCGCCGCCTGAACCAGGAAGCCGCCAAAACCGTGAAATACGGCGGCCTCACCGAAGCAGAAGCCTTGCGCCTGGTAACCATCAACCCGGCCAAAATGCTGCACCTGGATGCCAAAATGGGCTCCATTAAGGAAGGCAAAGACGCCGACGTGGTGCTCTGGACCGATAACCCCCTGAGCATTTACGCCAAGCCCGAGTACACGTTTGTGGACGGCCGCGAGATGTTCAGCCTCACCGCCGACATGGCCCTGCGCGCCGACATTCAGAAGGAGCGGCAGCGCATTGTGCAGGCCATACTACTGGCCAAGAAGGGCGGGGCTGCCACCCAGGCGGCTTCCAACAAGCCCCAGGGCCTGTGGCATTGCGATACCATCGGCGAAGAAAAAGAACTAGCTAAATAGAGTCCTCATGCGCGTTATTCTCACTCTTGCTTTTGCTGGTGCTGCTTTTGCTGCTGCTGCCCAGGTGCCCATGCCCACGCCGGCCCAGTCCCGGCCGGTGCTCATCACCGGGGCCACGCTGCACGTGGGCAACGGCACGGTGGTGCCCAATGCCACCGTGGCCTTCGACAAAGGCCGGCTGACCTACGCCGGCCCGGCCGCTGGTTTCACCCAGGACAAGGCCGGTTTCGAAGCCATCGATGCGGCCGGGCAACACCTGTACCCGGGGCTGATAGTGCCCAACACCACCCTGGGCCTCACCGAGGTAGAATCCATCCGCGCCACCGTGGACGACGAGGAGGTGGGCATGCTGAACCCCAACGTGCGGGCCATTGTGGCCTACAACACCGACTCGGACATTCTGCCCACGGTGCGCACCAACGGCGTGCTGCTGGCCCAGACCACCCCGCGCGGTGCCCTGCTGGCCGGCCAAAGCAGCGTGGTGCAGCTCGACGCCTGGAACTGGCAGGACGCCGTGGTGCGCGCCGACGACGGCCAGCACCTTACCTGGCCCCAGATGGTGTTCCGCCTGAACCCCAACGAGGACGCCACGGCCCTTGAGCGCCGCCAGAAGGCCCGCGAAACGCAGCTCCGCGACCTGGAGCAGTTGTTTGGCGAAGCCAGCGCCTACCGCCAGCAGCCCGCGGGCCGCCCCGAAAACCTGCGCCTGGCATCTCTGGCCGGCATCTTCGACGGCAGCAAAACCCTGTACCTGCACGCCGATTACGGCAAGGAAATCATCGAATCGGTGCGGTTTGCCAAGCGCATGGGCGTGCAGAAGGTGTCTGTGGTAGGCGCCCGAGATGCCTGGATGGCGCTGGACTTTCTGAAGCAGAACGACGTGAGCGTGGTGGTGTCGCGGGTGCACGCCCTGCCCCGGCGCGACGCCGATGACTACGACCAGCCCTACAAGCTGCCCGCTCAGCTGCAGGCCGCCGGCATCCGCTTCTGCCTGGATTACCAGGGCGACCAGGAAACGAGTGGCTCGCGCAACCTGGCCTTTGTGGCCGGCACCGCCGTGGCCTTCGGCCTAACCAAAGAGCAGGCCCTGACCGCCGTAACGCTTTCCACGGCCCAGATTATGGGCATCGACAAAGACTACGGCACCCTGGAAACCGGTAAAAGTGCCACCCTGGTACTCAGCAAAGGTGACCTGCTGGATATGCGTACCAACGCTGTTTCCCGCGCCTTTATCGACGGCCGGGGCATCTCCCTGGAAAGCAAGCAAACGTACCTGGAGAAGAAATTCCGCGGCAAGTACGGGTTGTAGGAACCGCCATTGCCAGAGGCCGGCTGCGGAGAATTTCGCCTTTCCCGCCGTTCTTTTGCAGTGTACACCCACGCGTGCTCTTAGCTGGCGCGCCCCCGCTGATGCTCCGTTTTCTTTCGCTGTTTCTACTATTTCCGTTTTTTGTTCAAGCCCAGGACGCTTTTGTTCCCGATGAGCGGGCCTACTATGGCATCATTAACCGGGGCAGCGGGCGCAGCCTCGACGTGGCCAGTGCCAGCCCCACTAGTGGGGCGGCGGCCGTGCAGTGGGAGTTCACGCACGCGCCCAGCCAGCAGTGGCGCTTCGTGCCCCTGCGCGCGGGCAGCGAGTACTACCGCATCGAGGCCCGCCACAGCAAGCAGTGCCTCACCGTGAGCAAGGCCGGCGAAAGCATGGCCTTGGTGCAACGGCCGTTCCAGGGCAGCGCGGAGCAACAGTGGCGCCTGGTGCCGGCGGGGCCGGCGGGTAGCTTTCAGCTCGAAAACAAGAGCGAGAGCCGCAGCGCGGCGTTGTCGTCGGCCGATAAATTCAACGGCACACCAGTGCTGGCGCAAAAAAGCAACGGTCGCGCCAGCCAGCAGTGGCGCCTGTTTCTGTTGCGCCTCAACGTGGCGGAAGGGCCTTCCCCGTTCGGCGTCCCCCAGCCCTTGGCCGGCCCCGTCAACTCGCCTGGCAACGAGGTGAACCCCGTGCTGAGCCCCGATGGCAACTCGCTGTACTTCGCGCGCACCAAGTTTGCGGGCAACACCGAAGGCAACACCGATTCCGGCGATGCCTGGCTGAGCCGCAGCGCCGACCAGGGCCAAACCTGGGGCCCCGTCACGCGCCTCGACGCCATCAACACCCCCCAGAACAACGAAGTGGTGGCCGTGGCCGGCGCCGAGGGCCAGACCATTTACCTGCGTGGCACCTACGAAGGAGGCACCTCCCGCGACGAGAGCCTGAGCAAGACCAGCCGCGCCGCGGCCACCGCCGGCCCCACTAAAAACTTCAAACCCGACGCCGTTCGGGTTGCGAACTATTACACGGCCGTGCCGGGCTCTGGCTTTTTCATTTCGAAAGACGAGAAAATCATGCTGCTCTCGCTGGAGCGGGGCGACTCGGAGGGCGGCAACGATATTTACCTGAGCCGCGCCGATGGCAGCGGGGGCTACACCGAGCCCAAAAGCCTGGGCGCGGTGCTGAATTCGCCCGGTTTTGACTTTGCGCCCTGGCTGACGCCCGATGGCAAAACTCTGTATTTTGCCTCTTATGGCCACATGGGCTACGGCTCGGCCGATATGTTTGTGAGCCAGCGCCTCGACGATAGTTGGACCCGCTGGACCGAGCCCCGCAACCTGGGCCCCGCCCTCAACGGCCCCGGCTTTAACGCCTACCTCAGCCTGACGCCGGACGGCAAAACGGCTTATTATTCTTCCTCGGCCACGCCCAACGCCACCAAGGACATCTGGCGTACGGGCCGCGCCGTGTCGGCCGATTCCCTGCTCGTGGCGCCGGTGGTGGTGGTCACGGAAGCGTCGCCGCGGGTCTACGTGAGCGGCCGCGTGCTGGACGCCCGCACCAAGCAGCCGGTACCGGGTGCCGTTGTGAAAGCCAACCTGCAGGCCAACGCGGCCGGCATTCAGTTCAACGCCACCAGCCGGGCCGACAACACCGGCGGCTACCAGATGTCGCTGCTGCCCGGCAAATACTACCTCACCGCCACCGGCGGGGGCTTTCTGACGGTGGGCGACACGCTCATTGCCAGTGGCTCGCCGCGCCGCGACTTGCTGCTGCTGCCCGCCGCCGTGGGCGCCAAAGTGGACTTGCCCAGCATCATTTTCGCCCAGGGCAAAGCCGGCCTGCTGGGGTCGTCCTACACCGAGCTGAACCGGTTGGCCATTGCGCTGCAAGCCAGCCCCAGCACCGAAGTACGCCTGGAAGGCCACACCGACAACGTGGGCCCGGCCGACAAAAACCAGCAGCTCTCCGAAGACCGGGTGGCCGAAGTGAAGCGCTACCTCGTGGGCCGCGGCGTCAACGAAAACCGCATTACTACCGTGGGGTTCGGCGGCACCAAGCCCAAGTTTAAGAACGACCGTGAGGAAACCCGTCGCCTCAACCGGCGCGTGGAGCTGGTGATTGTGAAGTAAGGGCGTAGCCAGAACTGAGCAGCAAGATTAAGACAGTAAAACATTTGCTGATAATGTCTTACTGAAGCTGTTTAGAAAGTCTATTTCCTAAACAGCTTCAGTACTTAAGCATATAAGGATGACCGCCACCATTCTTTCCGAAGACACCATTCCCGGCCTGCCGTCCGCCTCCGGAATTGAGGTGATTGGCCCCGTGGCCTACGTCGTCAGCGACGATGCGCCCTTTGTGTATTTGCTCGATGCGACCACCCTGGTCGTACTCGCGCAGGTGCAGCTGTTCAAAAGCATGGAGTTTGGCTTGGGCCGCATTCCCAAAAGCACCAAGCCCGACCTTGAAGCCCTCACGGCCCTGACGTGGCCCACGGGCCAGGCCGGCGTGCTGGCAATGGGCTCGGGCAGCACGCCGGCGCGCGAAAATGGCTGGTTTCTGCCAGTGTCGGGCGGCGACCCGGTGCTGGTGGGCCTGGCCTCGCTCTATGCGCTGCTCCGGGCACAGCTCGCGCCAGGTGCGGTGCTCAACGTGGAGGCGGCCGCCACCTCGGCCACGGAGCTGCTGCTGTTTCAGCGCACGGTGGGGGCCACGGGCGGAGCGTTGCTGTTTCGGCTGCCGCTGGCAGCCACGCTGCGGTTTCTGGCGGGCCAGGCGCCGGCGCCGGCAGTGGCCGGCCGCAGCTGTTTCCCGTTCCCACCATCGACGGGCGACCAGCCGGCTTTTCGGGCGCCACGTTTGTCGGCGACCGATTATTCGTTACCGCCTCGGTAGAAGACACGGCCGATGCCGTGCTGGATGGCCCCGTGCTCGGCTCCTTCGTGGGCGTTCTGGACCTTAAAAAGAACACCGGGACCTTTGCCCGCCTGGTCTGGGCCGATGGCCGCGCCTACCACGGCAAAGTAGAGGGCTTGGCCGTGCGCCGGGCTTTGGCGGAGGGCCGGTGGGAGCTACTGCTGGTAACCGATGACGACGCGGGCGGCAGCACGGCCGTGCTTGCCGAAGTGGTTCTGTAAGCGCACCTCACCCCGCCGGCACCTCACCCCCTGACCCCCTCTCCAGAAAAGAGGGGGAACCGGAAATGCTCCTCACGGAATCGTCCCCACCAACCGGTGCCCCCTCTTTTTTGGAGAGGGGGTCAGGGGGTGAGGTGAACGCCAGGGGGTGAGGTTACACCGAGCAAAACAACTACTTCCTGAAATCCTCCACAACCTGCAAAAACATGGGCGAAGGCACTTCCGCCGTTTGGCCGGTAGGAGTGAGCCGGCCCGTTTGCTGGTCCACGCGGTAGCTCACCAGGTTATTGGAATTTTGATTGGCTACCAGGAGCAGGCGGCCACTGGGGTCGAGGACAAAATTCCGGGGTGTTTTGCCTTGCGTGGGCACGTGCTGCACGGGCTTGAGCGTGCCGGTAGCCGCATCGATGCTGAACACGGCAATGCTGTTGTGGCCCCGGTTGGAGGCGTAGAGGAACCGGCCGTTGGGCGAAACGTGAATGTCGGCGCAGGAATTGGGGCCGGCAAAGTCGGCGGGTAGGGCCGGCAAGGTCTGGAGCTTGCGGAACTGGCCCGCGGCCTTGTCGTAGGCCAGGGCCGTTATGGTCGAGTTGAGCTCGTTTATCGGGTAGGCCAGCTTGCCGTTGGGATGAAACGTGAGGTGCCGGGGGCCGGCGCCGGCCGGCGCCACAAAGGCGGGCTCGGCCGTTTCCGTCAGCAGGCCCTGGGCAGTGTTTAGGCGGTAGCGGTGCACGCGGTCGGTGCCCAGGTCCACGGTGAAGGCATACACGTTGGCGGGGTCCGTGATGATGCAGTGGGCGTGAGGGGCTTCCTGGTTTTTGTGCGGGCCCTGGCCTGCGTGCCGGGCCACGGAACTGGGAGGGGCCAGCTGGCCATCGGCACCTATAGCCAGCAGGCTGCTGGTGCCGCCCACGTAGTTGGCCACCAGGGCCACTTTGCCTTTGCCGTCGAGGCTGATGTAGCAGGGCGCGGCCCCCGCCGAGGGCTGCTCGTTGAGCAGGGTGAGGCTGCCGGTGCGCTGGTCTACTGCAAAAGACCGCACGCTGCCGCTTTTGGCCCCCCGAAAGGTCTGGGTTTCATTTACAGCATACAGAAACCGCTTCTTGCCGTCAAGGGTCAGGTAGGTGGGGCTGGCGCCGCCGGGCTGGGCGCTTACCAGGGCAAGGGCCCCGGTAGTGGAGGAGAGACGGTAGAGGAAAATGGTGTTTTCCTGATTTGAAGCCACGTTGGTGCCCACGTACACCAGGTAGTCCTGCGGGCTGGCGTTCACTGCCGGTCGGGTGCAGCCCGCCATCCCCATCACAAGCAAGCCAATGCTGCTGATAATTGAACGGCAGCGGGGCGAAATAAGGGCGAAAAGCATCAGGAGCATGACTTTGCAGGTGAGCTACAAATGTGCGACAAACACTGCACACCAAGGCCACTGGCTAAAGCAGTTGTGCAACAAAGCGGGAGGGGGGCTTCGTCTTCGCGGCTGCCCCATCAACCGGAACCGTCGTGCTGACGCAGGAAGCATCCTGTCGCTGCCGAACGACCGGTTATGCCTTGGTAAGATGCGTCGCGAGTGGCCGCCAGATAGTGCTGACAGACACGGTGATGAATGGCGGGCTGTCTCAGTCCAAACCGGCGGCGCCAGCTCCGGCCAGCGGTTAGTTATTGGCGAGCTGCTGGGGCTGGGGCAGCGTTCGATTCGCTTCCGGCGTGTCTGCCTGCTGTTGCCGCGTTGCCGCTGGCAGCTTGTTGCTCGGCGCGCAGCCACTCCTTGGCTTCGTCGATGCTACCAAACATGCGCATTACCAGCCGTCCGCCCAGGCCCAGGTGCATGGCCTGTGCCGAAAGGGCGGCCATGGATTCGGGGCTGACCACGTTGGCAAAGTGGGTAAGGCCCAAGGCCAGGGCACGCGGGGCCCAGTCCGTCACAATCCACTCCACGGCGTGGTCCCAGGGCCCCACCACTTCGCGGTTGTCGTTGAGCAGGTAGGCGCAGGCATTGGTTTGCAGGGGAGCCAGGCAGGCATCCGCCCCTACTTTAATGCCGGGTTGAGTCTGGTACCCTATCCAGTTGTTGTACACCCACTTATTGGCGCTATCGTGCTCGATGGTTAGGTATACCTTGCCGAAAGCATTTGTTATTTTTTGGAGCATGAGCAGAAGGGGGAGAGCACTACGGGGCGTGCCGGCAAATGAAGATGGAATGAGCAGTGCCCTGGGCTGTGAAGGTAGTTGGTGTTGCCTGCCTGAGGGCACCTGACCGCCCTTTCCAACCCTGTCGCTAAGGAAAGGCCGCAAGCTGCATGCCTGACGAAGTAGCTCTTGCTGAATTCTACGGTTCAGCATTAACGATGCCAAACTGGCTGGTGCTATCGTTTGGTTTAAATTTTTGCTAACTACATCGGGTTCCAAAACATCAAAAAAGTCGGCTTTACCTACTTCAAGACCCATACTTACCCCGCCAGCAGCCCGGGGCTGGGTTGAAGACGTTTGCCACAGGCGCGCCATGCTCAAAACCCTGCCCAGTCCTCGTTTGCAACCTATTCGGGCAGCATGATGGAGGCACATTGTACGCCTAATACACAGCTGATTAGGAATTAGGCGCCATCTGCTACAAGCTTAAAACCGGCTGCCAGTGGCGCCGGCCGTCCCCGGTAGCATCCGGCCCACTGCCCAACTGCCCCAGCCTACTTCGCGTCGCTCGGGTGCAGCCGCTCATACAACAGCTGCGCGGCGGCATTCAGTAGAGGCTGGTCGGTGGTGCGCTCCTGGCAGCGCTGCAGGTCGTAGTGGCACAGCGTGCCGAAAGCCTTGCCCTCCCCGTCGCGGATAAGCGCGCCGCAGTAGGAAATAACCGGCGTTTCGATGCCCAGCGCCTGCGGGTCCACGGTGGCGTCCAGAATCTGCACCGGGGCCTCGGTGCGGCCCACCAGCGAGCAGTACGTAGCGGCCATGGGGGCGTCGGCTCCCTGCCGCACATCGTCCAGTTTCCGGTCAAACAGCACCTCGCTGCGCAGCATGTCCCCATCGAAACGCCACATGCCGGTGTAGCGGTGGGGCGTGCGGTGGTTCAGGTAGCCCAGGGCGGCGTGCACCCCTTGCTGGTGCAGCACCGCGGAAAACTCGGCTATTTCCGGCTGCATGGTGTCTTCTTCGTTTCGGGTAGTTGCGTCCATCATAATAAGGGGGAAAGCCCGGCGCACCAGGCGCCGGGCTTAAGTACCGTTTTAGGCGTTGTTGAGTAAAAGTAATTGATGTTACGCGGCCCCTGCGTCCATTGGCCGGAAACAGCGTTTCTCAACGCAACAAAAGCCGCTTTTTGAAGCGTAGCCGCATTTCGTGCGTAACATCAGAAAGTAATAAGAGCCATGACCACTGTTTGTAATTTGCGGTAGCTCGGCCACTTGCCGGGCCATTTCCTGCGCCACCAACCGCGCGGCCCGGCGCCACGCAATGGTTTCCTTTAGAAACGGTGGGCATCCAGCACCGCTTGCAGGTCTTGCAGACGGCCTTCCACCTGGGTCAGAAAGGCCTTCGGCACGGGTACCTCGTGGTCGTTGCGGGCGTTGAGGTAGCGCACCAGCGCGTTGAGGGCCCCGATTTCTTCGTGCAGCTCGGCGCTCAGGTGCGTCCATTGGCCTTCGCCGTCGTTCGGGCGGGCGCGGCATAGCTGGCGCACGGCCAGCGTGTGGCTGACCAGGCTCGCGAGCAGTTCCAGAATGCGCTGCTCGTCGGGGGTAAAGGGGCGGGGCTCACGGTCGACGAGGCACAGCGTGCCGAGCGGGCGGTGGTCCGGCAGCAGCAGCAGGGCCCCGGCGTAAAAGCGCACGTGGTTTTGTTCCGCCGCCCGCAGGGCCTCGGCCGGAATAGGGGGGTGGTGTTCCAGCGTCACGTCGTGGTAGACCACGGCCCGGCCCAGCGCGATGGCCGTGGAGCACAGGGCCTCCGCGCGCGGCTGCCGGCGGTGGCCGGGCATGCCCACGTTGGTCGGGTAGTGCACGTCGGCTTCTTCTACCACGGACAGAAGCGAGATAGGCACCTGGAACAGGCGCGCGGCCAACGCGACGAACTCTTCGAATACGGGCTCGGCCAAAGCGGCGAGCACCTCGAAAGAACGTAAGGCCAGGAGCCGGGCATATTCGTCGTTGGGCAGGGCGGAAGGGGGAAGGTTTACCATGCGGGCAGTAGGTAAAAGGGAGCAACGGACGCAAGATAAGCATACAAAAATGCTGCCCTACAGCCTGCGCCGGGCCGTGGTGGCGAAATTCGCCTAAGCCAGAGCGAGCGGGCCGTCTGGCCCGCTCGCTTCGTATACGCCCTGTCCTTCAACGTGTAGCCGGTGCTTATTCCAGGTCGATGAAAAAGGTGGTGCCCTCGTTCTCCTTGCTTTCGAGCCAGATTTTGCCCTGGTGCATCTCCACTATCTGCTTGGTGATGAACAGGCCCAGGCCCGTGGTGGTGTCGCCGTACAGGCCCGGCCGCGCGGCGAGGTGAACTTGTCGAACACGTGGGGCTGCAGCGCTTTCGGAATGCCCAGCCCGGTGTCGTGCACCACGAGGCGAACGCGGCCTTTGAGCTGGCGCAGCCCCACGCGAATCTTCCCGCCGGCGGGCGTAAAGTTGAGGGCGTTGGAGAGCAGGTTGTCGAGGATGCGGCCGAACTTGTCGGCGTGGATGTTGGCGTGAATGGGGGTTTTGGGCCGTTCCAGGCGCAGGTGAATGCTTTTTTCCTGCGCCGAGAGGCGGAACACGGCCATGCGCTTGTCCAGGAAGGCCCCCAGGTTGGTGCGGTGTTTGGTGGCGCGAGTGGCCTCTAGCTGGCCCAGAAACAGCACGTCGCGCAGCAGGGCGTTGGCTTGCCCGCAGGCCTGCTCCGCCAGGGCCAGCAGCTCCTCTACGTCCTGCCGGGCCTTGGCCGAGTCGATGCTGAGCACCCCGGCGTTGCCCCGTAGCATGGTCACTATCATGAGGATGTTGGCGAGGGGCGCTTTGAGGTCGTGGGCGGCCAGCTGCAGAATGGTTTCCTGCGTGGCGTAGAGGTGCTGGTTGGCCAGCTCCAACTCCTTGCGTTTCGTTATATCTTCCAGCGTGGTGTAGCCCAGCTCGCCTTCCTCGTCGGGAAAGAGCACCGACGTGACCCGGCACCAGAACGAGGACTTGTCCGGGCGCACCAGGCAGGTTTCCAGCACGAAGCTCGGCTTCCTGTGGGCCCAGAGCTGCTCCTGCAGCTGCTCCCAGTCCTGGACAAAGTCGGGGTGGGCAAAGTCGATGATTCTGCGCCCCACCAACTGCTTCGGGCCTTTCAGGCCTAGCATCGTGGCCAGCGCCTGGTTGGCCTGGCGGATGCACAGGTCCGGGTCGATGATTTTCTGGCCCATCGGCGAGTTCTCGAACACGGTCCGGAACCGGTCTTGGCTGCGCTGGTACCGCTCGTCCACTGCTTTTTGCTCGTCGCGGCCGCCTTCTGCTCCCGCAGGCGGGTATTTTTTTCCTGCAGGGACTTGACCTGCTTCTTCTTGGGGGCGGACGAAGCCGGGGTGGATGAGGGGGAGGACATAAATCAAAGGGAATAACGAAGGGAAAGGGCCAGTCTGCGCCGCCAGCGGTCGAGGCGGTGGTGGCGTCCAGCTCAAGGTATACGCCAAACGCCCCGCCCTGGTCCATGCGGCGGGTGAAGTTGCAGCACCTGCCCATCGGGCTCGAAAGCCGACAACCGGAAGGTGCCGCCTTTTTTATTATGCTGGCTTTACAAGGCACCCCGGCACTACTTTTGTGCGGCGCCGGTTTACCGGAAACAGGACCTGTTCACGCCCGGCTTTCCCACGGGCCTGCTCTTTTTATGATAAAACTTTCCAGTGTGCTACTGGTCGACGACGACCAACTCACTAATGACCTTAATAAACGCCTGCTGCAGGAACTGGGCGTCGCCGACCAGTACCTCTCGGCCAACGACGGCGTGCAAGCCCTCGCGGCCCTGGAGCAGCTCGCTTTGGATGCCAACCCCACCAGCCCGGTTCTGGTGCTGCTCGACGTGAAGATGCCCCGCATGGATGGCATGGCCTTTGTCGACGCCTACCAGCAGCTGCCCGAAAACCAGCAACAAGCCGTGGTCATTGTCATGCACACCGCCTTCATGAGTTCGGACGACCTCGGCCGCGTCGAGTCCCTGCCCATCGCCGGGCTGGTCAGCAAGCCCCTCACGAAAGAAAAGCTCGACACCATCCTCAAGCTCCACTTCCAACGCCGCTTTCCGGCGTCGTAGGGGCTCACCGAGCCAGTTGCAATACTTACGAGCAGAACAAGCGGACCCGTTGGCCCGCTCGTTTCGTTTCCACCCTATCCCTCAAAACGCGGCCGGTCCTTGAATCCCGCTTAGTGGCGCAAAACCGCGCAGCAGCTGCTCCAGACGCTGCCGTTCCTCCACCGGGCTCAGCCAGCCCATCGTCTTGCCCTCGCCTCGCGTTTCTAGGCAGCCGGCAACCCTGCTCGCAGCTGTCTGTGTTGACTTGCATCTTCGTCGTCCGAACGTAGCGCGTTGCCCAACTGCGGCTCGGCTCGCTTGCTTCCCTGCGCTACGTTTGCCTATGTTTCCGCCCGCCGCTGCCGCCCTTGCCCCCGATGCTGTCCTGCTGCGTGAGTTGCTGGCGGTGTCGCTCACCGGCGTCATTCTCTACTCGCCCCGGTACGCCCCCGCTGGTTCGGGTGAGATAACCGACTTCACTTCGAGTACCTGAATCCTGCCGCCCAGCGCATGATGGGCATGCCCGAAGTGCCCACCCTCACCCACCTGGGGCATTGGCCGCACAGTAAAGACCACGGCACCTTCCATTTCCACGTCCAGGCCTTCGAGTAGGGGGAGCCCCGCGAATACAACATCAACTACCAAGCCGACGGCCACGACAACTACTAACGCCTGGCGGCCCGCCGCGCCGGAGCCGGCCTGCTGGTGAGCTTCACCGATACCGCCGACCAGCCCCGCCCGCCCGTCGAAACCGCCCTGCGCGAAAGCCAGGCCCGGGAAGAGGCAGCCCGCGCCGATGCCCAGGCTGGCCTACTGACCTTGGGCTACTACAAATTCACCTACCAGCCCCTGCACGACGCGTTGGGGCAGGTGACGGGCCTGATAACCGTTGGCATTGAAGTGACCGGGCAGGTCCTGGCGCGCCAGGACCTGCAGCAGCTCAACCACGAGCTGGAAGCCCGCGTGCAGCTGCGCACCCACGAGGCCGAGGCCGCCCGCGCCGAAGCCGAGGAGCAGCGCAACCGCCTGCTGCGCCTTTTCGGCCAGGCCCCGGCCCAGATTAACCTCTTCGCTGGCCCCGGCCACGTCTGGACTTTGGTGCACCCCCACACCCAGGAGCTGCTGCCTACCCGCCCGCTGCTCGGCCGGCCCCGCCGCCAGGCCCTGCCCGAGCTGCCTAGCAGCAGCTACCTCACCAAGCCCCTCACGCGCGACAAAATCAGCCAGCTGCTCCTCGAGTACTTCCCGCCAACCCAGGCCCGCCCGTAACGCCACCATCGGCCGGGGCCTCGGCACCGATGATAGCAGCACTGCTGGCTTCAAGCGTGGCGAGAAGGGACTGCAGGGGCACGTAGGGACGGGAACGGGGGCAGGATGAGTTCGGAGAGCCGTCGCAGTGGTCATTGCCGCGATAAATACCTGCTTACAGCGGTTCTCAGGGTGATGTACCGTTTCGTCAGGCTCTCCTCTTTTTTGGAGAGGGGCTGGGGGTGAGGTCCTCCGACTGCGCTACGTACACGAATCTGAAAACCGCTATAAATCACCTTGTCAGCAGCCCTTAAACACGGTTTGTTTCCTAATCTCTTTATTTGCCAACCGCCTGGTTAGTGAAAAGTGACGGCCTCTACCAACTGGTCGGGCAACCGGCTGCCAAAGCCCTCGGCCAAGGGAACTTCCACGGTAAACACGCTGCCTTCGCCCTCGGTGCTGGTCACGGATACCGCCCCCTCGTGCCACTCCACGATGGTTTTGCAGAGCGACAGGCCCAGGCCAATGGTTTCCTCGCCCCGCAGGCCGGGCCGACGGGCGCGGGTGAACCGCTCGAACACGTGCGGCAGCATAGCCGCCGGAATCCCGATGCCGTCGTCGGACACTTCCACCCGCGCCCGGTCGGCCAGCCTCACCACGGCCACCCGCACGTGGCCCTCGTGCGGGGTAAACTTCATGGCGTTGCTCACCAGGTTGATGACCACCTGCGTGAACTTGTTCACGTCCAGGTTCACGTACACGGCCGCCGCCGGCAGCGTGTAGGCGAAGTGGTGGCCCAGCAGCTCGTGGCCGAGGCGCAGCTGCTCCAGGGGGTCGCGCAGCACTGCGCCCAGGTCCACCCGGTCAATCTTCAGGTTCGTGGTCACGGCCGCCGCGAATTCGGTGTTGATGAGGTCGCGAATCATCTTCACGCTCTCACGGCTGGTGTTCTCCAGCATCTGGAGCAGCTGCACCTGCGACTGCCCGGCCTCGGGCAACTCCTCGCGCAGGTATTGGGCCAGCTGCTCCACCATGACAAAGGCCCCGCTGGCATCGTGCGAAAGGACTTCCAGCGCCACGTTTTTGCGGCTGTTGAACAAGTCGGAATTGGCCTGGTGGTGCTTGGCGGCGCTGATGTCGTGCAGCGTGCAAACCAGTAGCGGCCCCGTCGCCGCCGCCGCCGGATGGTAGTAGGGGATGGCCGCGAACCACTGCGCCGACTCGTCCCCGCGCTGCAAGCGGACGTTAATTTCGCCCAACTGCTCGCCCCGCACCCACCGGGCCCAGTGCTCGGCCAGGTAGCCCCGGTCGTCGGGGTGAACGCGGGCCAGCAGGGCGGGCAATTCGGCGTTGACGCTGGCATCGGTGCCAAGCAACACCTGCTCGTAGGCGTGGTTGACGAAAATCACCCGGCCGGCGGCAATGTCGTAGACAAACTGCACTTGGGCGCTGGCGTTCGCCTGAGCCAGGAAAAGGGCCGCAAAATCAAGCATGGTATGGGGGAGTAGGAAAAGCAGCCCCTGGAACAGCGGGTACGGTAATGGGCGCTACCTTTTGGCAGATTAGCAATGGTGAAAATTTGTTCGGGAGGCAACCCTTATCGGGTGGCGCAAGAGGAATTAAGTGGCAACGTGCGGCCGGGCCGGTCCTGCCGTTTCACCAGCCGTTCTGTTTTATGTAGTAGCGCTCAGCAGGTGGCTGCAGACTTGCAGGGTGCCCGCGTCGGCATCGGCCTGCACGTGCACGTAGTACTCGACAAAGGTGCCGGGTGCCAGCACGTCCTCGTCCAGGTAGGGGGAGCGGGCGTAGACGGCCACTCGGTGCCATGGCCCGGCCCGGCCACCCACCCGGCGAAAGATGTGCGCCCGTTCTGCCGGGTGGCGGGCAAAAGCCAGCTGCCGGCCGGCCGGAATTACGTCAAGCCCAAGGAATAGGAAGGGCATGGGCTCTTGCACTGGAGTGGAACAAAGCGTCAGTAAAATGAAGGACTGCCCCGAACTGCTACCGGGCCAGAGTGGCCAGCACCAGTAGCGCGGCGCGCGCCCGCGTTTTTACCGTGGCCAGGGGAATGCCGAGCTCTTCGGCGGCTTCCACGTGCGTGCAGCCGCCGAAATACAGCAGGTCAATGACTTCGCGCTGCCGGGGCTTTAGCTGCCCGGCGAGCTCCCGCACCCCAATGTGTTCGGGTTTGAAGGAAGCCGGTGCGGGGACCCGTTCCGCGCCGGCTACTTCCAGCGACCGGTTTTGGTGGTGGAACCGGTAGCGGGGGCTGCGCAGCACGTCCACGGCGTGGTTGGAGCACACGCGCGCCAGCCACGTGAAGAGCCGGCCTCGTTCGGCGTCGTAGCTGTCAATGTGGAGCCAGACTTTGAGCCAGGCTTCCTGCAGCACATCCTGCGCCAAGGCCTCGTCGCGCACCAGACGCAACACCACCCCCAACAAGTTTTTGGCGTACCGCGCGTGCAACAAGCGTAGGGCTTGCTCGTCGCGCGCCAGCAGGCGCTGGAGAAGCAGGGCTTCGTCGGGGGCCGTTTCACGCAGCATGGACGCGGGATTCATGGGAAGCAAGGTGAGGGGTGGGGGAAGCCTCCCGGCGTCGCGCAACGCCTTCGGCAGGACCGGAAAAACCACGAGCCAGGCGCGGCGCGACGAGCTGCCGTTGCGGCAGCGCTTGGCGAGGAACCGCTGTTTCGTCCGCCGCGTGGGCGTGCCACCGGGCCACGTCAGCAGGCGTGTAGGTGGTCCACACCCCTTCCCGCAGGCAGCCCAGGCACGAGCAGAATAATAACAGAACTAACAACACCATACGTAGCGGAAATCGGATAATAATAAGGTTGTTAAACAGTTGGATTAGGCCAGCTTCTTGCGTTCAAACTGCAGGTCGCCGCTCAGGGCCTCGTGCTTCAGGATGGATTCGTGCACGATGCGGGCCTGGTGGCCGGTTTCGTCGGCTTTGCGGAAAAACAGCGCGGCCACGGCTTCCTGCAGGTCGTCGGCGAAGTGGCGGCCCAGGTTCTGGAGCAGCATCTTGGTTTCTTCCAGCCCGCGCATGGACTGGTAGAGCATGCTCTCGACCGACTCCGTGACTTCGCTGAGCAAGGCGCTGACGGTGTAGGCGTGGCCCGTGTGGCAGCGGTAGCGAATCAGCTTGCCTTCAATGAGCTGGGTGAGGGCCCCGTGGCAGTCGGGGCAGGTAAAAGGCGTGAGCTTGCCTTTGTCGATGATGCCCAGCTCGAAGCCCCCGCCCTGCTTGGCGATGGTCAGCTCGATTTTGAGCAGGTCCAGCTCGGCGGCGGGCAAACGGGGCTTGGCGGGCGCGCGCTCCTGAATGAGGCCCACCAGCAGCGTTCCCATTTGGGCCAGGGGCACCACGTGGTCGGCCGCCACGAATTCCAGGGCGTTGGTGGGCATCGACGGCTGCTCGGCGTCCTGGGGTTCCTGCACCACGGCCACCCCGCCCATGCGCTGCACGCTCCACAGCCCGGAGGTGCCGTCGTCGAGGTAGCCCGTGAGCACCACGCCGATTGCCCGGGGGCCGTAGGTATAAGCCGCCGAGCGAAACAGCGCGTCGATGGACGGCCGGAACCGGTTTTCCTTCGGGCCCCGCGCCACCAGCACCCGGTCGCCTTCGAGCAGCAGGTGGTGGTCGGGCCGGGCCACGTAGATGACGCCCGGTTCCACCACTTCCCCGTCCTGCGGGTGCCGGGCTTTCAGGGCCGACACCGTGTTGAGCAGCTGCGGCAGGGTGCCCGGCGAATCGGCCGGCACGTGCATCACCACAAAGATGGGGGCCGGAAAGTCGGCTGGCAGCGCTTTCACCAGTTCCATCAGGGCCGTCACCCCACCGGTGGAAGCCCCGATGACGATAATGTCCCGGTGGTGCTTGGGGGTCTTTTTGGGCGTTTTCATAGGTGTTTTTTAGGGGGAATTTGCGCGGCCTGGCTCCGGGCCGGCAGGGGCGGCAGCGGTTGGCAGCGCTTACCCGTTCAGGTGGAACACCTTTTCCAGCCCCAGCCGGTGCAAGCAGCAGCGCAGCGCCGGATGCACGTCGCACAGCCACAGCCGGGTCCCGCGTTGGTGCATTTGCAGCAGCTGCGCCACGAAGCGGCACACCCCCAGCGGGTGCGGCAGCAGCAGCCCGCCGCAGTCAACCAGCAGGCGCGGCGGCGGCGCCACCAGCAGACAAGCCAGCTGTTTCGCCGTTAAGTCGGCCAGGCTCACGGACGTTAGCGCCGGGGCGGCCGTTTCAGTCATCGAATCAGCAATGAGAAAGGGCATGGAAAAACGGGGAAGTGTGGTGAATCACGGTCGCGCCGCGTCGCGGCAAACCCGCCTAGGGAGGCCGCGGCCGGACGCTGTTCAGAAAACCAAAAGGCATTCTACCGGCCGTGCTGGCCGTTAAAATCAAGGTTCCCAAACAACTACACAAAGGAACAACTCCCACAATCCAGCGAGCTACAGCATATTTACCCGATTTGCGCAAGGTGAATACCCCTTTGCATCCCCGTATAAATACGGGGATGCCATGCCCCGGCTCCAACGCCGTTACGGTCGGGAAACGGCCCCGGCCCGAACGCCAAGGGGCCGTAAGGGCTTAAGTGACCGTCCCATCCCCGGCTACCCCGCCCGAGAACTGCGCTCCTTACTGCTGAAGCAGGCCCCGCTCCATGGCGTACTTCACCAGCGCCGGGGTGTTTTTGACGCCGGTTTTTTCCAGCAGGTTTTGGCGGTGCGACTCCACCGTGCGCCGGCTGGTGAAGAGCTGGTCAGCGATTTCCTGGTTTGTGAGCCCAGTAGCCACCAGCTGAAGAATTTCCCGCTCCCGGTGCGTGAGGGCCACCCCAGGGGTAGTGCCGGGGGCCGGAGTACGGGCCTCCTGAAGCAGTATTTTTTCCAACAAGCCCAGGCCGATTTCCGAGCACAGAAACCGCTTGCCCGAAGCCACGCCCTGCAGGGCCGCCACAATTTCGTACTTATCGGCGTTTTTGAGCACGTAGCCGTGGGCCCCGGCCGCCAGCGCTTCGCCAATGGTGCGCTCGTGGGTCATCATTGAGAGCAGGAGGATGCGCAGGTCCGGGTACTCGGCCCGCAGGCGGAGGGTGGTGGCCAGCCCGTCGAGCACGGGCATGTTCAGGTCCAGCAGCACCACGTCGGCGGCCACGGTGGGCAGCTGGTCAAGCAGCTCCTGCCCGTTGCCGGCTTCGCCCACCACGCTAAATAAGGGGTCGGCGGCGAGCAGCGTGCGCAGCCCGTCGCGGATAAGGGAATGGTCGTCGACGATAAAAACACGAATCATGGCGAGGAGAATAAGGGCAACGGAATGCGCAGGCGAATGTGGGTGCCGAACTCGGGCGAGGAATCCACGGCCACGGTGCCGCCGAGCAGGGCCACGGCGTTGCGCGCGGTGCGCAGGCCCAGGCCCTCGGCCACGGTGAGGGGGTCGAAGCCGTGGCCGTTGTCTTCGGCCCGCAGGCTGACGCCGCCGGGCATGGTTTCCAGCTCCAGAGTGGCCTCGGTGGCGCTGGCGTGCCGCACGATGTTGAGGGCCAGCTCCTGGGCCAGCCGGAAGAGCGTGACCTGCACGGGCTGCGGCAGGGCGGGCTCCTCGCCCCAGATGTGGCACTCGATGCGCAGCTGCGGCGTCGACAGGTCCCGGCACACGTCGCGCACCGCCGCCGCGAGGCCAAAGTTGACGAGCGAAGTGGGCACCAGCTCGTGGGCCAGAGTGCGGTTCTGGCGCATGGCTTCGGCCAGCAGGCCCACGCTTTGCTGGTACAGGCCGGCCAGGACGGGCAGCGCGTGCAGGGCGGGCGTGTCGAGCTGGTCGAGGCGCAGCTTGGCGGCGTAGAGCACCTGGCCCAGGCCGTTGTGCAGCACCTCGCCCAGGCGCTGGCGCTCGGTTTCCTGGGCCTGCAGAATGGCCAGCAGCAGCTCCTTGTGATGGTCGAGCTTGAGGGCCAGGTTCTCGGCTTCGAGGCGCTGCACGTCGCTCACGTCCAGGCACACACCCAGCACCCGCACCGCCTCGCCCGGCACGTCGGGCACGGGCACGGCCTTGAAGCGCACGGTCTTCACCACGTCGCCCACCCGCAGGCGCAGCGACGCGTCGAAGCGGCTGCTGCCGGCGCTGAGGGTGCGCAGCAGGCGGGCGGCGGCGGGCCGGTCGTCGTCCACCACGGCGTCGAGAAAGACCTGGAGCTGCACGGGGCTGCCCACGGGCCGGCCGAAGAGGTGGTAGAGGCCCTCGGACCAGGTCAGCTCCTGGGTGCCCAAATCATAGTCCCAGCTGCCCATCGCGGCCACCGCTTCCGACTGTTGCAGCAGGGCCAGGCTCTTGGTCTGGTCCTGCTCCAGCAGCTTGCGGGGCGTGATGTCTTCGGCGGTGTAGAGCAGCCCGTCGCCGAGCTTCACCCCCACCAGCCGGAACCAGCTGTTGAGGCCCTCGTGGTTGTAATGCACCTCAAAATCAGCCCGCCGGCCGGTTTCGACCACTGCCACCAGCTGCTCGAAAATGGGGGTGAGCCGGATGCCGGGGTTCAGCTCGCTGAAGCGCTGCCCGATGACGGCTCGGCCGGGGTAATAGGCCTGGGTGGCCGGGTTGATTAGTTCGAACTCAAAATCCAGGATGCCGCCGCCGCCGTTGCGCACGGCCCGCATCAGCACCACGTTCGTGGTCACGGCATCGACCACGGACTGCAGCCGGGTCTGGCTCTCGGCCAGGTCCTGGGTGCGGGCGGCCACCTGCTGCTCCAGGCCGGCGTTGAAGGCCAGCAGCTGCGCCTCGACCTGCTTGCGGGCGCTCACGTCGCTGGCCACGGCGGCAATGGCCGTGATGCTGCCCTGGGCATCGCGCAGCGGCTGGTACACGAAATCGAGGTACACCGAAGTCAGCTCGCCGTGGTGCAGCAGCTGCACGAGCATTTCGCGCGCCACGTAGGGCGTGCCGGTGGCCCGTACGCCGTCCAGCAGCTCCCGGAAGCCCTGGTCGCGGACTTCGGGCAGCGCCTCGAACACGGGCCGCCCCAGCACCTCGGCCGCCGGTCGCCCCCAGATGGCTTCCAGCTTCGGGTTGCACACCTCCACCACGTAATCGGGGCCGCTGAAGACGCCCATCGCCACGGGGGCCTGCTCGAAGAGTTCCTGCTGCCGCTGCCGCTGGGTTTCGCGCTCCTGGCGGGCCATCACCTGCTCAGTCACCTCGGAGGCAAAAATCAGAATGCCATCGACCTGGCCGGCCTCGTCGCGGGTAGCCTGATAGATGTAGCTGGCGTAAAACTGTTCCGACCGGCCGGAGTTGGTGCGGTCCAGGGCCATCAGCTCGTCGGTGCCGAAATACGTCTCGCCGGTGCGGTACACCGCATCGAGCCGCTCAAAAAACGGCTGGCCGGTCAAATCGGGCGCGGCCTCGCGGTAGGGCCGGCCCACCAGCTCGCGGCCCCCGAACATGCGGCAGAAGCTCTCATTGGCCAGCTCGACGATGTGGTGGGGGCGCGCAGGGTGGCAATCAGGGCCGGAGCCTCGGCAACAAGCCGGTGCAGGCGCTGGCGCTGGGCTTCGGCGGCGGCCTGGGCCTGCACCGCCTCGGCGCGGGCGGCCTGCGCACGGGCCTCGCTTTCCCGCAGGGTTTGCTCGGCCCGGTGGCGCGCCGACACGTCGCTGAACAGCACCGCCAGGTGGCCGGGCTGCGCCTCCGCCACGGCTTCCACTTCCACCCACCGGTCCAGGTCGGCTACGTAGCCGCCAAACCGGCGCGATTCGCCGCTGGTCGCCACCTCGTCGAAGATGGCCATGATGTAGGGCTCGACGCCGGGCACCAGCTCCCGAATGGTGCGGCCGGTGGCGTCGGCCAGGCCGGAGTGGCGCTCAAACGCCGGGTTCACGGCCCGGTAGCGGTAGTCGGTGGGCGCGCCGGGGGCCGTGGCTACTTGTTCGAGCAGGCAAAAGCCCTGCTCCATGTTGTCGAACAGGGAGCGGTAGCGGGCCTCGGACTGGCGCAGGGCTTCGGCGGCTTCGTGGCTGTCGGTCACGTCGAGCAGTACGCTGTGGATGCGGGCCGGCTTATCGTGCTGCCACTCCACCACGCGCCCCACCTCCGAGAGCCAGCGCACGGCCCCGTCGCCGGGCCGCACGATGCGGTAATCGGCCCGGAATTCGCCCCGCGCTTCCAGCTGCTCGCGGATGCCGGCCCAGGCCGGGCGGTCGTCGGGGTGGGTCAGGGCGATGGCCTCGGCCACGGTAATTTCTGCCCGGGCGGGGTCGAGGCCCAGCATCAGGAACCGCTCGTCGTTGCCCCGCATCAGGTCCGTCTGGTAGTCCCACTGGCAAATGCCCAGGTGGGCCAGCCCCACGGCCTGCCGCAGGTGGGCGTCCGATTCACGCCGGGCTTCCTCCGTCCGCTTGCGTTCGGTGACGTCGGCGAACAGCACGCCGACGTGCCGGTTCTGCCGTGGTCCGACGGAAAAGGCGTACAAATTGAACCAGCGGCCCATCGACTCGGAATGTTCCTCAAGCCGCGTCGACTCGCCGGTGAGGGCCACCCGCCCGTAAATAGCCGCCCAATGCGGCTCGATGTCGGGCACCAGCTCGCAGATGGTTTTGCCCTGGGCCCCGCGCAGGCCGGTGTGCTTTTCAAACGCCGGATTCACGTCCAGGAAACGGTAATCGACGGGGTGCTGCGCCGCGTCGAAGAGGACTTCCAGGATGCAGAAGCCCTCGTCCATCGAGTTGTACAGCGTCGCGTAGTTGTCGGTAGCGCGCCGAGCCAGCTCGTCCTTCACGTGCAGCAGTTCCTGTGCCGCCTGCTCGCGCTCGGTCACGTCCTGCCAGTACACCACCCAGCCGTCGCCTTGGTGGGCACTGGTCATGGTAATCCACTCCTGGTGATGCGGCAGAAAATACGCAGCATCAGGCCGCGCCGGGCTGCTCGTCACCGCTTGCAATGCTTGTAACAGGTCGGCGGGCAGCGTGCCGGCAGTGGCGGGCCCCCACGGTTTGCATTGCACCTCCTGCGGGCGCACCCCCCACCAGCGGGCCGCCTGCTCATTCAGGCGCAGCACGCTGCCGTGCGCGTCGAGCACCACCACGCCCCAGGGCAAGCCTTGCAGCAAGGATTCCGCGTCAGCGCTCATTCCGGCGGCATTGCCATTGGAGGAAGCAGCGGGGGGGCTCGCTGGCTCAGGACCAAAGGAGTTGGGTTTGCGCATGGCGGACAATGGGCAACGGGAGTCGCTACTTGCCTGCTCCAAAGGCTTGCGCAAAAATTACCGTTTCAGGTTTGGACATTGAAAATGCTGTGGAGCAAAGCATTGCCTGATTATACAATATACACTTTTTTAGCCTTTAACCAGCGTTAGGAACCCAGCGTCTGTCCAACTCAACTATTCGGCTACATAGTGGGCGTACGGCTGCCGGGCGGAAGGCGTGGTGTTGGGGTGCGGCGGCGCGCCCCCCCCCCTGCTTCACCCCACGCACGTAGTGCCGGGGTAGTGGGACCAAAACAGGGAACATAGGTTATAAAAGGACCAAAAAGGAATGCAGGGACACGCCCGCACAAAGGTCCGTCCAGGAGAATCGCATCGGGTTGCGGTTATTACCAGTTTGCAGCTGCGGATTATACTTAGATTTTGCGCAAGAAGAGCACGCACCCGTCGCAAAGTAATTCGCTCCGGTACTAATTCCTGCGTCAGCATCTGCCCGTCCGCGCAAAACGTCGATAAATGCCGACATCGCCTCCACGAGCCCCAACTCCGGCTTGGCAGCGGTCGGACTAATCACGTCGCGTATCAGCGTTAGCGTGGAGGGAGTGCCCGCCGTGCGCAATTCCCGGTAGCGCTTCTGCACCCGCTCCGAAATAGCTTCCAGCACATTGTTGGCTTTATCGTAGCCTTCGTTCGCCTTCCGAAACCGTTGCTTATCAGCGTTCCATTCTTTGGGCGGGCACTTTTCACGCGTGAATCACTGCAGCCGCAACCCCTCAAAGTTGGCGTGGACGAACACCGGCACCAGCCCATTCTTGTCGGTCTTGTCTTCCCGGAGAATGAATTCCACTGTCATTTTCGGTAGCAGATTTGGTAGTACAAATGCGGCCGTAAACGAGCATAAATACAAAAAGGTCCGGACGCAAAAAAGCCCTAAAAACCGATTTAGCGTATAGCTAAGCAGTATTTAGGGCCTTCCGTTTGTAATTCCTAGTACCCGGAGCCGGAGTCGAACCGGCACATCTTGCGATATTGGTGTTTGAGACCAACGCGTCTACCGGTTCCGCCATCCGGGCAGGATGAACTTGCTTAGAACTATTCCGCTCTGCCGGTATCAGGAGCGGGCTGCAAAGGTAGCAACTTGCTGCTGGATGCGCAACAGATACCGCTTTTTTAGGTAGTAGGTGCGGATTTGCTGGAGGGCGGCCGCCCGATGGTCGTTCGGTAGCCCTTCATAGCCAGCCAGTACGGGCTCGATGCCGGCGTCCAGCGTGTCGGCAATGGCCTGCACTTCGCTGCTAACCTGGGCTACTGCGGCGGTGTCCGGTGCGGTTTCCAAGTCCATGAGCTGCTCGTTGAGGTCCATCATGTCCATCAGGAAATCGGGCGGGAGCTGCTCCTGCTTGCCTTCTTCCAGCAGGCCGTGCTGGCGCAGGATGTAGGCCATGCGCTTGTCGGGGTCAGCCAGGGTGCGGTAGGCATCGGTGTTGAGGGTGGCCAGCCGGAGCATCTCGGCCTGGTTATCCGCCGAGGTAGTGGCGTGGAAATCGGGGTGCGTTTCGCGGCTCTTGGCGTAGTACTGGCGCTTCAGGGCGGCTTCGTCGGGGTGGAAGGACTCGGGCAGGCCGTAGAAGGCAAAATATTCAGAAGGCATGGGCAGGGGAGAACGGCGGATTCTTTTACAATGAACAGTACGGCTACAACACCGGTGCAACCGAAAAGGCGAGAGGCGGGGCCGCAAAAAGCCGCTTAGTAGCCGGCCACACCTCCCCGAACAGGGATGATTTGCGGTAGGCATCCAACGCTGCGGCACTGTCCCAGTGGCTGTAGGTGCAGTACACGTTGGGCTGGTCGGCGTCCTGCCACAATTGGAGGTGGCGGCAACCTGGCTGCTGCCGGATGCGGTTTTCGGAACTGTGGAACAGGGCCAGGAACGCCGGCACCTGGCCGGGGGCGAAGGTCATGCGCACTACGCGGATTAGCATAAGCAGAGCGGAAGGGTAGGGCTCAAATGAATAGACGGCAGCGCTAAACGCAATCGGTTTAACTCAAAAGCCGAACCGGCCGTAAAGGTCAGGCACTAACCTTCTACATTCTTACCAATCGTTTTATGAAAATGCATTCATTTCGTCCCCTGGCCCTGGCCTGCGTTGTTGTCCCAGCCCTGGCCGGCAGCCTTCTCCTGAGCGGCTGCAACAGCGAGCCCGTCGCCACCGAAGTCGATAAAACTGCCACCGTGGTATCCAGCGAAACCAACGAAGCATCGGATAGCACCGCCACCGTTGTCGATGCCGATTCCATTGCCAATCAATAGCCTGGGGATATTTAAAGTTGGGGTAAAGACGCAACATGCTCCGTTTCTACCTGTTCGAAAAGCCATATCCTAATCCGATAAATGCCCTGATAAAGCGCGATACCCCGACCTCAAAACCAAGCTTCGCAATGCGGGGCTTGCCAACTGGGTGCAGAAGCGGGTAGAAGGTAGAAAATAGTGGTCAAGGATTTTGATTTATAAACCTGTAGAGTTTGAGCCGGCAAAAAAAAGGCCTGCTTAAGCGCAGGATGCCACTCGGGAAAGAGTTAAACATCATTCAGCTTTTGAAATGATAAACGGGAAGTACTACGAAAAACCACAATAATACCAACTTGGTCAACCCCTACTCGTACAGGGGCTACCGTTACTTCCTCCACTGATTTTCAACCCGACACTTTTATGAACATTTCATCCTTTCGCCCGGCAGCGTTGTCCTGGCTCATGGCGCCGGCCCTGGCCGGTGGCTTGCTGCTCAGCAGCTGCAACAGCCAGCCCACCACCACCGAAACCGGCCAGCCTGCTACCGACCCCACCACCAACGCTCCCGCCAGCGGCAGTACGGGTAGCGTAACGCCCACCGGCGCCAAGCCCGCCTGGGGCCCCAACCTGGGACCCGAAATGCAGGCCGTGATTGAGCAGCTGATAAGCTTCAACAACAAGCCGCTGCCCGAGCTCACCGCCGTGCAGGCCCGCAAGCAGCCTTCCCCCGCCGATGCCGCCATGAAGCAGATGCGCGCGAGCAACATCACGCCGCCGCCCATGCAGGCAGACACCGTGAACCGCACCCTTGTGCCCGGCGTTACGGGCCGCATCTACACGCCCAAAACCGGCACGGCGCCGTATCCGGTTATCGTCTACTATCACGGCGGCGGCTGGGTTATTGCCACCATCGACACTTACCACAGCTCGGCCCAGGCTCTGGCCGAAAAAACCGGCGCAGTAGTGGTATCGGTGGAATACCGGAAAGGCCCGGAAAATAAGTTTCCGACCGCGCACGACGACGCGTTTGCGGCCTACCAGTGGGCGCTGAAGAACGCCGCCAGCATCAAAGGCGACCCAAACCGGGTGGCTGTGGCGGGCGAAAGCGCCGGCGGTGGCCTGGCCGCGGCCGTGAGCATGATGGCCCGCGACCGGAAAGTGGCCCTTCCCAAGTACCAGCTGCTGGTGTATCCCATCGCCGGGTCGGCTACCAATACGCCTTCCTATCAGGCCAATACAGAGACCGCGCCCCTGAACAAGGCCGGCATGGAGTGGTTCTTCAAGAACTACCTCCGCACCCCGGCCGATGGCCAAGACCCCCGCGTCAACCTTGTAGCGGCCAACCTGAAGGGCTTGCCGCCCACCACCATCATTGCGGCAGAATACGACCCGTTGACGAGCGAAGGCAAAACCCTGGCCGATAACCTGCAGGCCGCCGGGGTAAAAGTCAACTACAAGCTGTACGAAGGCACCACCCACGAATTCTTCGGCATGGCGGGCGTAGTGCCCCAAGCCGATGCAGCTCAGGCCGTAGCCACCGATGACTTGAAAAACGCGTTGAAATAAAAGGCTCCGACGGAGCTATTAGTGTAAACGTCCCGCTGCGACAGACGCAACGGGACGTTTTTTATGTTCGCCCTTGTCCACTTGCGGTTTGCTCCGCCGGGTCCTTATTCCACCGGAAACCGCACGTCTACCTGCGAATCGAAGTGCAGGCCCAGCAGTTCCGAGGCGTTGCCCTGGCACACGCCCAAGCACAGGCAATCCTGGCTGTTGAACACAGCCACAGCCTCGCCGGGCGGCACGGCCGAGAAGTGCGGGTGCAGCTCTTTCAGGATGTCGCGCCCGAAGTGCACGGCAAAGCTGCGGCCGTGGCCCACGGCTTCCACGGCGGTGCGGGAAATATTGGTAACCAGGTTGCCGTAGTGGTCCACGTGAGCCACGTGGCCGGTAATGCGGTGGTCCTGTAGGCGCACCTGCCGGTTGTTGAGCTGGTGGAATTCGGTCACGATAGGGCCCAATGTGTCCAGCGCGGCGCCCTGGGCCAGGGCCACGGCGGCGGGCAGCAGCACGTCGCGGGTGGGCGAGGCGGTGACGGCCGCGGGCAGGGCCACCAGCACCTCGGGCGCGCCGTTGGTGAGCAGGGCCAGAATGCCGTTGTCGCCGGCCACGAAGTAGTGGCCCTGGTAGCTGGCGGCCTGCCAGGCGGGCTCCTGGCCCGCGCCGTGGTCGCCTACGCCGATGACGTGCACCGTGCCCGCCGGAAAATCCCGGAACACCGATTGCAGAACGTGAACGGCGTGCGCGATGTTGAAGGGTTCGACGCCGTGGCTGATGTCCACCGCCGGGGTGGCCGGCGCCAGCTGCAGGAGCCGGGCTTTTAGCGCCGCCACGTAGTGGTCGCGGTAGCCAAAATCAGTCAGCAGTGTTATCAACCCCATGCCTGCGTTCCGTAGTTTTTCGTAGTATTGTTCATTCGCCTGAACCGGGACAAAAGTAGCCGGTTTAGGTGTAAAACAGGCTGCTTTTTGTTATCTTCCTTCTTTCCCCCTCTCTTCCCACTTGGTCGAAAAAATCATCATCCTCGAAAACATGTCCCTGGTCGATTTCCTGGGCCCGGACAATCAGAACATTCGCCAGCTGGCCGCCGCCTTTCCCGGCTCCAAAATCATCAGCCGGGGCAATGAAATAAAAATCCAGGGCCAGACGGAAGTCATTGGTCGCATCAACGATTTGCTGTCCTCGCTCATCGAGCATTACCACCAGTACGGGCAGATTACCGACAAGACCGTGAACCAGTACCTCTCCGCCACCAGCGAGGAGGCCGAGGGCCGCGTGCTGGCCGCCTCGCCCGACGTTATCCTGTTTGGGGCCAAGGGCGGCGTTATCAAAGCCAAAACCCCCAACCAGCAGAAGCTGGTGGATACCGTGATGTCGCACGACCTCACCTTTACGCTGGGCCCCGCCGGTACCGGCAAAACCTACATTTCGGTGGCCCTGGCCGTGCGGGCGCTCAAGAACAAGGAGGTGAAGAAAATCATTATTTCGCGCCCCGTGGTGGAGGCTGGCGAAAGCCTCGGTTTCTTGCCTGGCGACATGAAGGACAAGGTGGACCCCTACCTGCGCCCGATTTACGACGCCCTGGAAGACATGATTCCGGCTGAAAAACTCAAGTTTTACCAGGAAAATAAAATCATCGAAATAGCCCCGCTGGCCTACATGCGCGGCCGGACGCTCAACAATGCCTTCGTGCTGCTCGATGAAGCCCAGAACACCACGCCGAGCCAGATTAAGATGTTTCTGACCCGGATGGGCCCCACCGCCAAGGTGATGGTGAACGGCGACCGCAGCCAAATTGACTTGCCCACCCGCCAAAAGTCGGGCCTGATGCAGGCCATGGACATCCTGAAAAACGTGCAGGGCATCGGCTACGTCGAGATGACGTCGGAAGACGTGGTGCGCCACCGCCTCGTAAAGGAAATCGTGGAAGCCTACGACAAGTTCGACACCGAAGAAATGGCCCACCAGGCCCAGCAAAGCGGCCAGCGTCGCGACGAGCGCCACGAGCGCCGTCTGCTCGAACTCCAGCAGCAGGGCGAATCAGGCAGCTTGCCAGTGAATCAGGAGCAGCCTTTGTAATCATCCGTTAATAAATTACCGTCATCCTGAGCCGGCGAAGGACCTTACCGCGCTTGAACTCGTCGTTCAGCCGGAATAAGGTTATCCGCAAGCTCAGGATGACAGCTTTATACTGCTGAGCCCATGCCCGCCACCGCTTACCGCATCACCGACCTGCGCGACCTCGACGCGGCCTTCACCATTCGCGAAAAGGTGTTTCAGGAAGAACAAGGCGTGCCCGCTACCAAGGAGCACGACGCGCACGACCGCACCGACGCCCGCCACTACCTGGCCCGCGCCGCCGATGGCACGCCCGCCGGGGCCGCCCGCTGGCGCCAAACCGAGAACGGCGCGAAACTGGAGCGCTTCGCTGTGCTGGCTGATTTCCGGAACCAGCAAATAGGGGCCGCGCTGCTCCACGCCGTCCTCGTGGACGTGCAGGCCGAGCTACCTGATGCCGAAGTCTACCTCAATGCGCAGCTGCGCGCCATTCCGTTCTACGAGCGGCACGGGTTTCGGAAAGAAGGCGACATGTTTGAGGAGGCCGATATCCAGCACTATAAAATGGTGCTGGGGTAGTTGAGCCAACTCGTAATAATGCCGCCATGCTGAGCGTAGCCAAAGCATCTCGCCCGGGGCAGTAAACCAATCATCAGGTTTAGTAAAAGCACGCGAGATACTTTGGCTGCGCTCAGCATGACGGCCTTTTTGTTCTCTTCTGTTTAAAGTGTCACAGCTAATCACCCCAGCAGTGCCGGCCGCTGCGTGATTTCGTGGTAGCAGATGTGCGCCCGGCTGAAGTAGTGAAACACCATGCTTTTGCGGGTTTGGTCGCGGTCGCGGTGGGGTTCGCCGCCGTGCATTAGGTTGGCGTGCCAGATGAATACGTCGCCTTTGCGGGCCAGAAAAATTTGCTTTCCGATGCCGGCTTCGGCAATCTTCCGGGCAATGGTAGCTTCGTATTCGGTGTATTCTTTGTCGCCGATGAGCCAGGGGGTGCCTTCGTTGGCGTAGTCGGCGTTGAGGTAATAGGGCAGCTGGTGGCTGCCGGGGTAGTAATGCAGCGGGCCGTTGGCGGGCGTGACGTCCTCCAGAGCCACCCAGGCGGCGGCCATGCCCCCCAGCGGGAAGGTGCTCATGTGAATGCTGTCGGAGTGGGTGCGCTGCTGGCTGCCGGTGAGGAAGTTGATGCTTTGAAACAGCGTGGTTTCGTGGCCCAGCAGGGCGGCTATCAGCGCGCGCAGCGCGCCCTCGCCGGCCTGTCGGATGCGTTCGGAATGCCGGAAAGCGAACATGAATTTGTTGCGGTAGCGCAAATCCACCTTCTTGGCGGCGATGAGTTGGGCCAGCTCGGTATTGATGGCATCCACCGCATCAGCGGCCAGAAAACCGGGCAGAATGGCAAAGCCCTGGTCCTCAAACGCCAGCAAACTGGCCTGGCTGGCGGCGGGCAACGCCCGAAACGCCGGACTGGCCGCGAGCCGCTCGGCCACAGGCGGCATGGGTGGCAAGCCGGCACCGGGAGCCAAGTGCGCAAAATCGCGGCTGCTGATGGGGGAGAAGTACTGTTTATTCAGGCCCAGCCGCTGGTAGAGCGGCAGGTTGTGCGCCAGCCGGCGGCGCTGAAACGCATTGTAAACCGAATAGCTGAGCTTGAGGCGGCGCAGAAAAGAAAGCATAAGTAGATAGCGGGAATCCGGGTGGCAAGGTAAGGCTGCTTCTTATTGGCAGCGGGCGGGCGCACTGGTATTGGGGCTTCACCCCGTACATTGCCAACCTACTAGCTACCCTGCTGCTGCCGCGCCGTGATATCCTGGGCCACTTTTCCCTTCGTACGGTACACGCCCGTTCTCATTGTCGGCATTGTTGCCTACCTCAACCTGGGCGCTGGCTGGCCGGAGCTCTGGCCTTATGCGGCCGGGCTGGCCGCCGTGGCCGTGGCGCTGGTGGCCTGGGGTGTGCGCCGCCGCACCCCCGGCGCGGCCGATGTGGCCGGCGCGGTGGCGCTGCTGGCCATCGGACTACTGGGCGCCACGCTCACCCAGCGGGCCACCGAAAGCCGCCGCGCCGACCACCTCTACCGCTTCGCCGACGCCGTGGAAAGCTACCAAGCCGTGGTGGACGACTACACCGTGGTGCGAGCGGCCACCTTCGCCACCACGCTGCGGGTGCAGGCGGTGCGAGTGGCCGGGCAGTGGCGGGTGGCCAGGGGCGGGGTGCGGGTGTCGTTGCCCAGGGTGGCCGGGGTGCCCCAGCCGCGCTACGGTGAGGTGTGGCTCATTCGGGGCCATCCGGACCTGAGCAAGGCCCCGCTCAACCCTGGCGAATTCGACTACCGCCGCTACCTGGAGTACCGGCAAGTGTATCATCAGCAATACATTCACCCCGACCAATACCGGCTGCTGCGCCTGGAGCCGCCCTCGGTGCTGGTGGCCATCAGCATGCGGGCCGCCGAGCAGCTCGACGGCGTATTTCGGCACTACATCAAGTCCAAACGCGAGTATGCCATTGCCTCGGCGCTGGTTTTGGGCATTAAAGACGACGTGGATTTGGCCACCAAGCAAGCGTATACCAATACTGGCACCACGCACATCATGGCCGTGAGCGGGTTGCAGGTGGGCCTGCTGTTTGCGGCCATGTCGTTGGTGCTGAGGGCTCTATTCGGGCGGGTGCGCGGGTTCCGGCTGTGGTCGGCGCTGGTGGGGCTGGCGGTTATCTGGAGCTACGCCTTTCTCACGGGGCTGTCGGCCTCGGTACTGCGGGCCACGGTCATGTTCACGCTCATCATCATTGGGCGGGCCGCCGGGCGGCAAGACATGATATTCAACACGCTGGCGGTGGCCGCTTTCGGGTTGCTAGTCTACAATCCCTTCATGGTGGCAGATGTCGGGTTTCAGCTTTCCTTTCTGGCGGTGCTCAGTATCGTATACCTGCAGCCCCGCGTGGCCCGCGTCTTCGATGTTGAAGCCTATTTCTACGCCCGGCGGCGGCCCTGGCAGCCCAAAATGGTGCAGTGGTCCTGGCGCGGTAGCGGCTGGTTCCTCGACAAAGTCTGGCAGGCCACAGCGCTGTCGCTGGCGGCGCAGGTGGCCACGTTTGGCCTGGGGCTGTTCTATTTCCACCAGTTTCCGCTCAGCTTTCTGTTTTCCAACCTGGTGGCGGTGCCCATCTCCAGCGGCGCCGTGTACGTAGGCCTCGGCCTGCTGGTGCTCAAGGGCCTTGCGGCCGCATTGGGCGCGCTATTGCCGGCCGGGGCCGACTGGTGGCTCGACTTGCTGCCGCGTTTCGTGGCCTGGGTTTTCGAGGACATGGTGTGGCTGTTCAACGAGTATATTTTCTGGGTGAGCCGGGTGATGTCGGACTGGGTTATCCGCGAAATCCACGTTTCGGCCCTGCAAACCGTGCTGCTCTTTGGGCTGATTGGGGCCTTGCTGGCCTGGTTCAATACCCGGCGGCTGGGCTGGCTGCGCGGCGCAACCGGCCTGCTGCTGCTCTACGCCGGCACCCGCGTCACGGAGGCGCTGGCGGTGGCGCCCACCGAGGAGTTTATCGTGTACAGCATCCCCCGGCGCTCGGCCGTGGGCTTCTGGCAGGGGGCGGCGGCCGAATTTGTGACGCCCGATTCGGTGGCACTCAACGAAACCGAGCGCACCTACCGCCTGCTGCCCGGCCTCATTCAGCGGCAGGCCCGGCACCCCACGTATTCGGTGGGCTGGCGCAACAGCCGCATCCCGGTCCGGCGCCTGCCCGACCCCGACAGCGCCAACGAGCAGCTTTTTCTGAAGCCCGGCCCCGTGGTCGTGGCCCAGTGGCGGGGCCTGCGCATCGGCTTCGTCTCCAACCGCATTTCCACGGCCACCCAGGCCTCGCCGGTCGATGTGCTGGTGCTGCGCCGCAACGCCCGGGTGAAGCCTGAAACTGTAGCGGCGGTGTTTGGCCCGCGGGTGCAGGTCGTGTTTGACTCGTCGTGCAAGATTTGGTACGTGGCCCGGCAGGACTCCAGCCTGCGCGCCCACGGCTTCCGCACCTGGGACGTAACCGCGCGCGGCGCCTACCGCCGCCAGCCGCCCCGGGCCGGGCAGTAGCGCCAGCCGCGCCCCAGGCCTGCGCCGGGCGCCAACGCCGTGAGACGCCGAACTTGCCGACGGTCAGCCACTTTCGGCCGTGCGAAGCGGGCGCTGGCCGTGTCGGGTAATATCCCCGCACGATTTTTGCGTTAATTGCCAGCCCGGCATGCCACCATTTCTCACCGGTGGGCCTCTTTACCTCAACCATTCGCGCGCGCCGCCCTTGCCATTATGGAAAACCTTCTCACTCCCGAACTCGAAGCCCTTCGCTACATCCGCTACGAAGCGCAGGACCGCATCGGCTACATCACCCTCAACCGCCCCGACAAGCGCAACGCCCTGAACGCCGACGTGGTAACCGAGCTGAAGCAGGCCTTCGACTACGCTGAAAACGACGAGTCCGTTAAGGTTATCGTGCTGCGGGCCGCCGGCGACGTATTCTGCGCCGGCGCCGATTTGGCCTACATCCAGGACCTGCAGGGCTTTGGCTACACCGATAATCTGGAAGACAGCACGCACCTGATGCAGCTCTTTCATCAGATTTATACGCTCAAGAAGGTCGTCATTGGCCAGGTGCAGGGGCACGCGCTGGCTGGCGGCTGCGGCCTGGCGGCCATCTGCGACCTCACCTTTGCCGTGCCCGAAGCCAAGTTTGGTTACACCGAGGTAAAAATCGGTTTTCTGCCCGCCATCGTGAGCGTGTTTTTGCTGCGCAAGATTGGCGAAGCCCGCACCAAGCAGCTGCTCCTCAGCGGCGATGTGGTTTCGGCGCAGACTGCCCTGGACATGGGCCTGATTACGTTTCTCGCCCCCAAAGAGGAGCTGGCGAGCACCGTGCACGCCTACGCCCAGCGCCTGTGCCGCGAAAATTCGGCCCAAAGCATGGAGGTGACCAAGGAAATGCTGGCCCGCGTGCCCGAGCTGCCGCTGGAAGAAGGGCTGCGCTACGCCGCCCAACGCAACGCCGAAGCCCGCGGCTCGGAAGACTGCCGCAAGGGCATCGCCGCGTTCCTCAACAAAGAAAAGATTGGCTGGTAGGAGCAAAATCTGTTTCTTAGCGGTTCGGTTATCGGAACGCCGTTCCGCTCCCGGAATTTTTAGGGGGCTGAGCGGCGTTTCCGTGCTGTTTCTGAACAACCCTTTCCCCGCCCCGGTTATTTCTCCATGACAGCATTAGCCGCTCTTGGCATCACCCTTGCCACCTTCGGATTCATGGAATTCTGGGCCTGGTTTATGCACAAATTCGTGCAGCACGGCCCCCTGTGGTTTCTGCACCGCTCGCACCACGTCCGGCATCCGCATCCGGTGGAGCGCAACGACCTGTTTTTCCTGATTTATGGTGGTATTTCCGCTGCCCTGTTCATTACGGGGGACAATGGCGCACGCTGGTGGTTCTGGGTAGGCGTGGGCATTGCGGCCTACGGCACGGTGTACTTTTTCGTGCACGACGTGCTGATTCATGGCCGGTTGCGTTTCTGGAAAAAGTCTCAGAATACCTACCTCCGGGCCCTGAATATGGCCCATAAAACCCATCACAAAACCACTGGTCGCGACGGTTCGGCCGAGTTTGGCCTGCTGTGGGTGTCGCCCAAGTACCTGCAGCTGGCCCGGCAGCAGGCGCACAAGAAGAAGGCAGCCGCGCCCGGCTTATCCTAATAAGCTGGCCCCGCACCCCCGTTCACCTGTTTCCATCTGCTCAAGCGCAACGCCTGATTCGACCAACTCTACCTATACAATGGGCCATTTTTCCATCAGCGACTTAGAGCAGCTTTCGGGCATTAAGGCGCACACCATTCGGATGTGGGAGCAGCGCTACAACCTGCTGCAGCCGGTGCGCACGGCCACCAACATTCGCACCTACTCCGAAGATGACCTGCGCCGCCTGCTCAACGTGAGCACCTTGTGCGCGCGGGGCCAGCGCATTTCGCAGGTAGCGCGCCTTTCCGACGCCGAAATCAGCGAAGCCGTGCTGGCGTGTTGCGACGACGCCCATGACTATCACCGCCAGGTAAATGGCTTGCTGGCCGCCATGCTGAGCCTCGACGAGGAGCGCATCAACCAGCTCCTGACCGAGGCCGCCGCCAAGCTCGGCTTTGAGAGCATGATGCTCTTTGTGGCCTATCCGCTGCTGCAGCGCATTGGCCTGATGTGGCTGGCGGGCACCGTAAACCCGGCCCAGGAGCACATGCTGGCCAACCTGCTGCGTCAAAAGATGCTGGCGGCCACCGATGCGCTGCCCCCCGTGCCGGCCACCGCCCGCCGGTGGGTGCTGTTTTTGCCAGCCGAGGAGCTCCACGAGTTGGCGCTGTTGTTTATGAACTACGCCGTGCGCCTGCGTGGGCAGCACACCCTGTACCTCGGCCAGAACCTGCCCACAGAACAGCTGGGTGCCGTGTGCCAGACCTACCGCCCCGACGTGGTGGTGAGCGTGCTGACCCTGCAGCCGGACCGCAGCCGGGTGGGCGAATTTGCCGCCGAAGTATCGGCTCATTGCCAGGGCCTGCCGGTGGTGCTGTATGGCCCGCTGGCGCGGCAGGAAGGGCTGGTATTGCCCCCCAACTGCGTTTCGCCACCTTTGATGACCGATTTTCTGGCGATGATAACGCAGAATGAGTTGGTTGAGACCGCGGCGGTTTAACAACAATCCATCCACCGGCCGGGGCCGTAGTTATCGGGCGCGCCTGCTGGCATCCGATAATTTGAAGCGAGGAAAGAAGGGCCATGGTACCACCAGCCAGCCTGTTTTTTGCTGCGATTGGCTTGGAAAATGGGCGTGTTCAGCAAGTATTTTCGGTTATAGCCGTCTCAATTCCCGGCGGCCTCGTATATTTGTTTAACAATCGGCCACGAAAAGCTAAACAGCATGACTTCGCTAGAATTCACTTCGCAAGTGCAGAAAATTTCGCTCACCCTCCGGCCCGCCGCCATGAATTTGACGCGAGACGCTGATGATGCCAAGGATTTGGTGCAGGAAACCCTGCTCAAAGCCCTGCTCAACAAAGACAAGTTTAAAGCCGGTACCAACCTGAAGGCGTGGTTGTATACCATCATGCGCAACACCTTCATCAACAACTACAACAAGATTACCAAGCGCAGCTCCAACATCGATTCGACGGAGTATTTCCAGTATTTTAACACCGACCAGAACTACATCACCCACAACGGCGCCACTTCCGACTTTGTGGTGCGCGACATCAACGAGGCCATTGCCGGCCTGGGCACCGATTACCGCACGCCGTTCATGATGTACTACATCGGCTACAAGTACATGGAGATTGCCGAAAAGCTGCAAATCCCCATTGGTACCGTCAAAAACCGCATTCACATTGCCCGTAAGGAGTTGAAATCGGCGCTGCAGGTGTATGCGCCGGTGGGGGCTTCGGCCGGCGACGTGAGTGAGGCTGTGGAAGACTAACCCATCTGCTTGAATACCTTTGGCCGCCGGCCTTGCAGCTGCAACTTGCGGCGCGGGGCCGGCGGTTCTTTTTCGGGCGCTCCGCGCCTTTCCACTCATTTTGATAGTTTAGTTCCTGCCTTTGTCCGCATCCGCCGCCACCTCCGCCGTTACTGCCGTTACCACTGCTGTCAACGCCACCATTCATGCCGCTACCACCCCGTCAGCGGGCTCTTCAAAGCGCGCCGTTGTTATCGGGGCCGGCTTTGCGGGGCTGGCCGCCGCTACCACGCTGGCCCAGGCGGGCTGGCGCGTCACGCTACTGGAGAAAAACGAAGGCCCCGGCGGCCGGGCCCGCGTGTTCCGCGCCCAGGGCTTCACCTTCGACATGGGCCCCAGCTGGTACTGGATGCCCGATGTGTTCGAGAAGTACTTCGCCCGCTTTGGCAAAAAGGTAGCCGACTACTACGACCTGCAGCGGCTCGACCCGTCTTATCAGGTAATATTCAAAGGGCCGGAGGCGGTGGATATTCCGGCCAAAATGAGTGAGCTGCGGGCCCTATTTGAAAGCTACGAGCCCGGCAGCGCCGCACGCCTCGATGAATTTTTGAAGCAGGCCGCCTACAAATACGAAGTGGGCATCAACCGCTTGGTGTACGCGCCCAGCCGCTCCATCTTTGAGTTTGCTGACCCCAGGCTGCTGGTGGACATGGTGCGCATGGACGTGCTGCAAAGCATGCACAAGCACGTGCGGCGCTTTTTTAAGGACCCGCGCCTGCTGGAGCTGGTCGAGTTTCCCATCCTGTTTCTGGGTGCTACTTCGCAGAATACCCCGGCCTTGTACTCCCTTATGAACTACGCCGACCTAGCGCTGGGCACGTGGTACCCCAAAGGCGGCATGCACAAGATTGTGGAAGGCATGGTGCGCCTCGCCGAAGAGCAGGGCGTGGAAATCCGCTGCAACGAGGAAGTGCTGGAAATAGTGGTGGAAAACGGGCGCAGCACCGGCGTGCGCACGGCTTCCGGATTTTTTGCCGCCGATGCGGTAGTGGCCGGCGCCGACTACCACCACATTGAACAGCAGGTACTGAAGCCCGAACACCGGCACTACGACGAGAAGTACTGGGACTCGCGAACCATGGCGCCGTCGTCGCTGCTGTTCTACCTGGGCGTAAACCGCAAGCTCGACAAGCTGCGCCACCACAACCTGTTTTTTGACGAGGACCTGACCCAGCATGCCCGTGAGATTTACGAGCAGCCGCAGTGGCCCACCAAGCCGCTCTACTACGCCTCGGTGCCCAGCAAAACCGACCCCACTGTAGCGCCCGAAGGCCACGAAAATCTGTTTCTCCTCATCCCCGTGGCCCCCGACCTGACCGACGACGAGGCCACCCGCGAGCGCTACTACGACCTGCTGATGGACCGCTTGGAAAAGCATTGCGGCCATCCCATTCGCGACGCGGTGGTGTTCAAGCGCAGCTACGCCCACCGCGACTTCATGGCCGACTACCACAGCTACAAAGGCAACGCCTATGGCCTGGCCAATACCCTCAGGCAAACGGCCATTCTCAAGCCCACGCTGAAGAGCAAAAAAGTCAGTAATTTGTATTTCACCGGCCAGCTCACCGTGCCAGGCCCGGGCGTGCCGCCGTCGCTCATTTCGGGGCAGGTGATAGCGGGGGAGGTACTGAAAGAGAACGCTGAATTATGAGTTATGAATTGTGAGTTAGCTCAACCGACTCGACCAATTCATAACTCCTAATTCATAACTCCTAATTCAACAAAGTGGACCACGTCAAACTCTTCACCGATACCAGTCTGGCTTGCAGCAAGCTCATCACGGGGCGCTACAGCACTTCGTTTACGCTGGGCATTCGCACGCTCGACGAGCAACTGCACCTGCCCGTGTACGCCGTGTATGGGTTTGTGCGCTGGGCCGATGAGATTGTGGACACATTTCACGACCACGACAAAACTGCGCTGCTCGCGGACTTCCGGCGCCAGACCTACGAGGCGCTGGAAACGGGCCTCAGCTTCAATCCCGTGCTGCACGCGTTTCAGCACGTGGTGCGCCAGTACGGCATCGACCACGAATTCATCGAGGCCTTTCTGCACAGCATGGCCCTGGATTTGGAAGACCAGAACTACCACCCCGGCCTATACAAGGAGTACATTTACGGCTCGGCCGAAGTAGTGGGGCTGATGTGCCTGCGCATCTTCTGCAACGGCGATGCAACCATGTTTGAGCGGTTGCGCGAGCCGGCCCGGCGGCTGGGCTCGGCGTTTCAAAAGGTGAATTTCCTGCGCGATATACGGTCTGATTACGAAGACCGGGGCCGCGTGTATTTTCCGGGGGTAGTGTACCAGCATTTCAACGACGCCACTAAAAGCGAGATTGAAGCTGACATCAAAGCCGACTTTGAGGCCGCCTACGAGGGAATCCAGCAGTTGCCGCGCTCGGCAAAGCTCGGGGTGTACTTGGCTTATGTTTATTACCTCAAGCTTTTTTATAAAATAAAGAAGTTATCGGCGGTCCGCATTCTGGGCGAGCGGGTGCGGGTGCCGGACAATACCAAGCTGCTGCTGCTGCTGGGTTCGTACTTCCGCTACCGGTTGTCGCGCATTTAGGAAGGGGGCGGCAATTTTGAGCACGGGTTTTGCCGTAGGCAAGGCAAGTTGTTGTTGTGCTCTGTATTTTTGCCGACATGAAGATTCGTAGCGTCCTGGTCTTTGCTGCTATTGTAAGTGCTGGTTCCGCATCGTCGGGCGCGCATTTGCGTACTAGTGGAATGCCGTCCATTGCCTCTGCCCGTTTCCTTCCCGGCAACGTAGCGTTAGCTCCCGAGGCTTTATTTTCCACCGCCAAACCTGCCCCTAAGAACGTGTCGTCTCCTTACCACCCCACCAACCTGCGCCGCCACTACGAGCAAGCCGCTGCCGACAAAACCGCCGGCGAAAAATTCTACAAACTGCTGGCTGACTACAAAGAGCGCGACGCGCTGGTGCTGGGCTACAAGGGTGCTGCCGAGGCCATTCGGGCCCGCGATGCGTCCATGTTCAATAAGATGACCTACGTGCAGGACGCCGCCCGCACCTTTGAGCAAGCCGTGAGCCTCGACCCGCAAAACCCGGAGATTCGCTTCCTGCGTTTTTCCGTGGAAAGCAACCTGCCCGCCTTCCTGGGCTTGAGCAAACACGTGGACGAGGACAAGGAAATGTTGCTCAACGCGGCTCTTAAGCACCCCAAGTCCGGGCTGGACCCCGAGGCGTTTCGCACGGTGCGGGACTTTCTGGTGGACCGCGGCCATGTGAGCGACGAGCAGGCTCAACGTCTGGGCAAGGTAGGGGAGTAGATACTTCCTGTCAGGAAGCTAGCCAGTCGCTTTCGAATTATACCCCACATCCAGACACGCTCCTGTAACCTCGGGTTGCGGTGCGACAGCGCCGGTTACCCAAAACAGCCTTGGCAGGAACAGGTCATCAGGGATTTTGGGTACGGAAAGGTGTTTGGGAATCTGAATTGCGGGCTATTTGCGTATTTTCGGCCAGCCGGTCCGCCTTTCGTAACCTTGCGGGCGAGTTGCCGGTTACCTTGGCCTATGCCTAATCTGTCGCTCAGCGTTCGTATCGACCCCAACTCCGGCTTTTGCTTTGGCGTGATTTACGCCATTCAAATGGCGGAAGACCTCCTCGACGAGCAGGGTTACCTGTACTGTCTGGGCGATATCGTGCACAACGACGAAGAAGTACAACGCCTGGAAGCCCGCGGCCTGCGCATTATTTGCCACGAACAGCTGGCCGAGCTGCGCGACGAAGCCGTGCTCATTCGCGCCCACGGCGAGCCCCCGGCCACCTACCAGATGGCCATGGAAAACAACCTGACCCTGATTGATGCCAGCTGCCCGGTGGTGCTCAAGCTCCAAAACCGCATCAAAACCAGCTACGACAAGCAGGAGAAGATTTTTATTTACGGCAAGCACGGCCACGCCGAGGTGCTGGGCCTGCTGGGCCAGACCAGCGGCAACGCCGTGGTATTCGAAAGCCTCGACGAGTTGCTAGGCCATGAATTGCCCGAAAATATTACCCTCTACAGCCAGACCACCAAAAGCACCAACAGCTTTTACAACATTAAAAACCAGCTGGAAGGCCGCGGCTACCAGGTGAATGCCAACGACACAATTTGCCGGCAGGTGAGTAACCGCGACAAAGACCTGCGCCGCTTCGCCGCCCAGTTCGACCAGATTGTGTTTGTGTCGGGCACCAAAAGCTCCAACGGCAAGGTGCTTTACCAGGTGTGCCTCGAAACCAACCCGCAAACCCACTTTATTTCCAACGTAGGTGAAATTCAGACCGACTGGTTCAAGCCCGGGCAATCGGTTGGCATCTGCGGGGCCACCAGCACCCCCATGTGGCTGATGGAGCAGGTGCGCGAGCGGCTGCTAAATTTGTAGAGCCCACCGAAGCGTGACCCTATGTACATAACAGACTTGCCGTTTGGCGTAACCAACTGGTCGGAAGTTGCGGGCCAGGAACACGTGGGTACCACGGGCGTTGCCACCTGGCGCACCCGGCAGTTCGGGACGGTGCGTGTGCGCATGGTGGACTACAGCCCCAACTACCTGGCCGACCATTGGTGCCAAAAGGGCCATTTCCTGCTGGTACTAAACGGGGAGCTGACCACCGAGCTGGCCGATGGCCGGGAGTTTCTGCTCACTGCCGGCATGAGCTACCAAGTGGCCGACGGGGCCGAAGCCCACCGCAGCAGCACGGCCCACGGCGCCACCCTTTTTATTGTTGATTGATGACAACTGCCACCCATTCTTCTGCCGCCACCCTGCCGCGCCGCGTGGCACCCGCGCCGCTGGGGCGCAAGGGAGTGGCCGTAGCCGCGGCCGTGTTTGCCGGGTGGGCCGGCCTGCTTACTTTTTCACTGGCCTTCTACGAGCCCAACTGGCGTAGCCCGGTGCCCTACCTGCTGGTACTGGTGCAGGCCCACCTCTACACCGGCCTGTTCATCACGGCGCACGATGCCATGCACGGCCTGGTGAGCGCCAATAAGCGCATTAACAACACGATTGGGACGATTGCCGCCGGCCTGTTTGCTTACAACTGGTTTCCCGGGCAGCTGCCCATGCACCACGCTCACCACCGCCACGTAGGCACCCAGGACGACCCCGATTTTCACGACGGCAAGCACCCCGGGTTCCTGCCCTGGTTCCTGCGCTTCGCCTGGAACTACGTGACGTGGTGGCAGATTGCCCTGATGGCCATTACCTACAACGTGCTGAAAATCTGGTTTCCGCAGGCCAATGTTATTGCTTTCTGGATGGTGCCGGCATTGCTGGCTACTTTTCAGCTGTTTTTTTTCGGTACTTACCTGCCGCATCGCGGCGAGCACGCCCCCGACAATATGCACCGGTCACGCAGCCAGTTCCGGCACCACCTGTGGGCCTTTGTGAGCTGCTACTTTTTCGGCTACCACTACGAGCACCACGACCAGCCGTATCTGCCGTGGTGGCGGCTCTGGCAGGCCAAGTAGCTGTGGTTGCGCGCCGGTATGATATTGCAAAGGCACGGTTAGTGGCAGTGCATTCGCAATTTGCAACCAGCCTTGTTAAACAAGGTAAAAGTTAAATAAGGTAAAAAGCCCCGGCACTGCGAAGTGTCGGGGCTTTTTACCTTATGGAGCGGCGCTACGAAAAGCACGAGTCGTGCTACGTTCCACCCGCATAGGAGATAAACTAGTGCACTGCGTTCGTTTTTTTGCAGCAATCGGGGAGGCGGTTGTAGGCCCGCGCGTCGGCTGGTTTCTGGTCGGCGTCGTAGCCGGTTTTCTGCACGGCGGTGCTCAGGGCATCGGGGGTGGTTTTGTCGGCGCGGTAGGTCACGGTGAGGACTTGGCTTGGCACGTCCAATACCGCGCTTTGCACGCCCTTCTCGTAGGCTAGGCTCTTTTCGAGGCGGGTTTTGCACATGTCGCATACAGCCGACGTCTTGAACTGGGCCGTGGCTACGCCGGTAGCTGCGGGGCTGGCCGATGCCTGCTTGGCCGGGGCCGATTGGGCCTGGGCATTGGATGAGAAACCGAGGGCCGCAAACAGCGGGAGCAAAAGGAAGAATTTCATAAGAAGCAGGAGAATGAATGCTGGTTGGAATGATGATAACAAAAGTGCTGCCGGAATAAGTCGGCTAAGGGAAATCAGTCGAAATTATTCGATTTTGTAGCGCACTCCCAGGTAGGTGAGGCGGCCATAGACGGGGCCCCACACCATGGCGGCATCGAAATTGGGGCCGAACGGGTTGGCGGCGCCATCAATAGGGTTGGCCTGGCGGTAATCGGTCAGGTTCTCCACGCCGGCGTACAGCACCAGGCGCTTGAACGCCCGCGTGACCTGGGCATTGAGCAAGGCGTAGCGGGGCGCCACTTCCGGCACGTATTCCTGGCCCGAGCCGTGCGCGTGCATGCTCTGAATGGGCGACAAGGGCCGCTGGCCATACCACTGCACCGTGGCGTCGCCGCGCCATTTGTCGAAAGCGCTGGCGTAGGCCACGTTCAGGAAGGCCCGGTGCGTGGGCGTGAGAGGCTTGGGCAGCAGCACGCCATCATAGGTGGTGCGCACGTCGAGGTACTTGTAGGCACCTTTCACACCCAGCCCTTTCAGGGGCTCAACCTGCAGCTCGCCCTGCAAGCTGCGAGCAAACGAGCGGCCGCCGGGCAGCAGGTTGTTGATGATGATGGCGCGCGGGGCGGTGTACATGTCGGCCACTACCTGGTTGTCGAATTCCGTGTGGTAGTAATCGGCCACGAACGTGGCGGGCCGGCCCAGCACCGTGAAGTACTGCGTGGCGCTGCCCCCCAAGTTCCAGGCCCGCTCCGGCCGCAGGCTGTTGCCGATGATGAACTGGCGGGCGCTGGCCAGCACGGCGGCGTTGTCGGCAATGGGGTTGGCCACCCGGAAGCCGCGCCCGGCTGCTGCCCGCAGCACGGTGTTTTTGGCGGCGTCGTACTTCAGGTTGAGGCGGGGCGTCACCTGCCAGCCGTAGAGGTTGTGGCGGTCGGTGCGCAGGCCGGCCACTACCGTCAGGTTGCGGCTGTTTTGGTAGGTGTATTCGGCAAAGGCGCCGGGCACCAGCTCGCGGCGGTTGCGGTGCTCGCGGTTGTGGCGCTCTTCCAGCGTTTCGGTGCTGTAGACGTACCCATCCTGAAAAATCTCCCGGTAGTCATCGTACAAAAAGCTGAGGCCGGCCCGGTACACGTGGGCGGTATTGCCCAGCACGCTTTGGAAGAGCAGCGTGCCCTGGCCGGTTTGCTGGGTGCCGTCGTAGGTGCGCGGCCCGCTGGCGGGAGCCGGCGAGTAAGCCGGACTATACGCCGAGGTAAACCGGTGGTCGGTGCCACTCAGTAACAGCCCCAAGCTCTGAAACGGCCGCGATGGCCAAGTGAACGACGTTTTGGCGTACCCAGTGTAGCGCGTGGTGGCCTGCGTGGTGCCATAATGTCGTAGGAAAGCCTCCGGGCCAGTGTCGCGGAAGCCCAGCTGCCCGCCCTGACGGGTTTCGCGCAGGGCGCCCAGGCCCACCTCACTCACCAGGCCCTTGCCGGAAAGATACTTCCACTTGTTGAGGGCGTTGAACTGCGTTGCCAGCGGCAAATCCAGTAACCGGTCGTTGTTGCGGTCCACCCGGTTGCCCAGGTAGTCGGTGTGCAGCAGCAGCACGGTGCTCCACTTAGGGTTGATGCGAACCGAGCTGTTCAGGTTGATGTCGAATTTGCCCAGGTCGTTGCCGTACATGTTGAACAGCAGCTGGTCGGTTTTATCGGACTCCTTCAACTTCACGTTCACCTGCCCCGAAATCGCCTCGTAGCCGTTCACCACCGAGCCCGTGCCTTTGATAATTTCAATGCTCTCAATCCAGGGGCCGGCCAGGTAGCCGAGGCGGTAGGGCGCCGCCAGCCCGCGCAGGGCCGGCTGGTTGTCCACCGTCAGCAGCGAATAGCTGCCATCAAGGCCCAGCAGCTGAATTTGCTTGGCCCCGGACACGGCGTCTGATGTGGTGACTTCCACCGAAGCGTTGGTTTCGAAGCTTTCGGCCAGGTTGCAACAGGCGGATTTGGTCAGGTCGCGGGCCGAAATCACCTGCACGTTGGCCGGGGTGATGGACGAGTAGGAGGGGGCCCGCTCGGTCACCGTGACTTCGCCCAGCTCCTGGCCGGCGCGCAGGGCCACGCGCAGGTACGGCGCCTCGGTACTTGGCACCACCACCGTATCGGGCCGATACCCCAAGGCCTGCACTACCAGGCGCGAAGCCGCCCGGGCCGGACGAGTGAGCTTGAACCGCCCGGCCTCGTCCGAAACCGCCGTGATGACGGGTGCGTTGGCGTCGGCGGCGTCCAGCAGCCAGCGCACTATGGCACCGGGTAGGGGAGTGGCTTTGCCGGCTTCGGTCACCTCGCCCCGCACCGGGGTAATGGTAGAGGACTGCGCCAGGGCCCGGCCAGCGGGCAGCCACACCAAAGGAAATGCAACAAGTGCAAACAGGGGAATCCCCCTGCGAATGGGTATCATAATAGCTGATGCTTAAGGTTATCTGAAAATACGGCTATCCCGCGGCTTACGCCACGACTAGCCGGAGTGCTGCCTGGGCGGCACCGCGTATGCTCAGAAAACCCTAAACGAGTAGCGTGCAGACCAGGGCCAAGAGCCCGCGCCCGCCTAGGGGAGGCGGCGAGGAATCTGCCGCGAACCAGCGTGGGATGCCTGATTCGGGGTTCGGCACCAAAACCCCCGTAGGCCAGGTAGGTCCCAGCGCTGGCAGCACCGCCGGTAGCGGAGCTGGTAAGAGTACTTTGGCTGCAAGCCCGTGGGCCGGGGTGGTGAGCTTGTGCAGGTGGCTGCTGAAATCGCAGCAGGCATCCTGGGGAATGGGCACCGCCGCGGCTCTTTCTAACGCCTCGCATTCCACGAGACGCGCTGCCTTGCCCAGCACCGATACGTCGATGGTGCTATTGCCACTCATGCGGCAGGTTTGCCGCTGCACCGACAAGCCCACCGAAGCAGTGAGCACCAGCAGGGCCAGGGCCAAGCTGACGAAGCGACGGAACAAAGAGTGGTGTGGCATTGCAGGCGCAAAGGTACAGCCGACGGGCGGAGAGGAGGAAATAGGATTGAGTCCGGGAGGTGCACAATCCAGCTCTGGTCCGTCGAGCGCTGCCGTCCGGAGCAAGCCGCAGGCAGGGCCGCCACAAGTGCAAAAACTCACCGAGTAGCAAGGTGACAGACCCAGCGACTGCCCGATGGACGTCCAAAAACCCCCTTACAATGCAAATGAAGACCTATTCTGTTTTGTGGTAGGAAATGGTAAATTGTGGTTGGTTTCCGAACGGCTTCCCGTACATTTGCTAATACCGTCCGCTTTCCTTCGGGCGACCACTGCCCATGAACCTGTTGTCCGGCGAATACGAATGCAAGCTTGACCCCAAGGGGCGGCTGGTGCTGCCGGCCAAGGTGAAAGGCAACCTGCCCGAGCAATCCGGCAACCAGCTTGTGCTGGTTCGCGGCTTTGAGCCGTGTCTGGTGCTTTACCCCCGGGTTGCCTGGCGCGTTATCCACGAGAAGGTGATGGCCCTGGATGAGTTCAACGAAGAATACCGCCAGTTCCAGCGGAATTTCTTCCGGGGCATGACTGAAGTAGAGCTTGATGCCATCAATCGTTTCATGCTACCTCGCAGCATGTTGCGCTACGCCGGCATCGAGAAAGAAGCCATTATTGTGGGCCTGGGCAACCGCTGCGAAATCTGGGACCCCAGCCGCTACGATGAGTTTCTCATCAAGGACCAGCAGCGCTTTAGTAAGTTGGCGCAGAAGTTTTTATCGGTTGAAACGCCGCCGCCCGGTGGCCCCCTTGCGTGAGCGACTACACCAACGATACCGCCTACCACCGCCCGGTGATGCTGGCCCAGTGCCTAGCCGCTCTCGACCTCAAGCCCGGGGGCCGCTACGTCGACGTCACTTTTGGTGGGGGAGGGCATTCCGCCCGCATCCTCGAAATGCTTACCACCGGCCACCTCTACAGCTTTGACCAGGATGCCGACGCGGAAGCCGAGGCAGAAAAGTTAACCAAGCCGCAATTCACATTTGTTAAGGCCAATTTTCGGGATTTATTTGCTGAATTACAGAGTCTTGTCGCGTTGCCCGTTGATGGCCTGTTGGCTGACTTAGGCGTTAGCTCCCACCAGTTCGACACGCCCGAGCGGGGCTTTTCTACCCGTTTCGACGGGCCCTTGGACATGCGCATGGACCCCGATGGGCCCCTGACGGCCGCCGACATTCTTAACGATTACAAGGAAGCCGACCTGCACCGCATCTTCGGCATGTACGGCGAGGTGACCAACGCCCGCACCCTGGCCCAGACTGTGGGCGCTGCTCGCCGGGGCCGCCGCCTCGAAACCATTGCCGAGCTCAAGCAGGCCATTCAGCCCTGCACGCCCCGCGGCAAGGAAAACAAGTACCTGGCCCAGGTTTTCCAGGCCCTGCGCATTGAGGTGAACCAGGAAATGCAGGCCCTGCAGGAAATGCTGCTGCAAACGGCCGACGTGCTGCGGCCCGGTGGGCGGCTGGTGGTGCTCAGCTACCACTCCCTGGAAGACCGGCTGGTCAAGAATTTTATTGGGAAGGGGAAGTTTTTTGGAAACGTCGATAAAGACTTCTTTGGCAATGAAAGCAAGCCTTTTGAGGCCGTGAACCGCAAGCCCGAAGAAGCTGACCCCGACGAAGTCGCGCTGAACAGCCGCGCCCGAAGTGCTAAATTGCGTGTTGCGATTCGAAACGAGTGAACATTTTCCGGCGGCGCTTGGGCTGGTTTACGCCCGCGCTCCAGCCGTTGATTTTTCTGCGTCCAACTTCGCCAAACGCTTTCCCAAGTACGTGTAACAGCCTTTTCTGAGCAGCAGCCCGTGGCCACCAATACCCTAAGACCTTCTGACAGCCCCCGGCGGGCCAACGTGCCCCGCGAGATGCCCGCGCCGGCACCCGAGGTGCTGCCTCAGGCCGTGGCAGTAGAAGCGCCCGAACCGGAGCCAGCGCCGGTGCCAGTTGCCGAAAAACGTCCGCGCCGGCCCAAGCCCGAGCCCCGGGCCGACGCCCGGCCCAAGAGCTCCTGGAGCTTGTTCTCGCTGCTGGACCGGGTCACGAGCGTCGACGGACTGTTCCGCGAAGGCCTGCCGGTGCGCTACCTGCCGCACCTGTTATTCGTGATGCTGCTCACGCTGCTCTACATCGGCAATACCCACTACGGTAACCGGATGAACCGCAGCATTCAGCGCCTGAAACAGGAAACCGAGGACCTGCGGGCCGACTACACCACGTTGAAGTCGGACTACATGGAGGCCAGCAAGCAGAGCGAGGTGGCCCGCAAAGTGGCCGCCTTTGGGCTGGTGGAAAGCTCCTCGCCGCCTTTCCGCATTTCGGTCCCGGCCGGTCGGCTCGACGCCGCTGAACTGGAACTGATGCCCGTGCTCACCGCGGACACTCTATCTGCCCGGGCCGCTCGCGACTCAGCCGCAGCCCAGCAAAAAGCCTCGCTCTCGGGCCGCAAACGGTCTGGCGCAGCCGGTGCCGACGACACCGACACCGTTGAGCCGGAAATAATTGCCCCCCCCCAAGGTATTGACAGCGCCTCGGCAGGGGGCGCTGCTCCAACAGCCCAGCAAGTGGATAAGCCCAACAATAGAATGCGGGTACAAAAAAGCACAAGCCAGTCTAAGGCAAAGTCGCCAAACAAGCAGGCAGTTAGAACAGATTCCCGATGAAAGGCAGCGTTAAGAAGTCCATAGTGACGCGGGTGCGGCTGGCCTTTTTGGGGGTAGCCGTTTTCTCGTGCGCCATCTTTTGGAAGGCAACCAAGATTCAGTACCAGGAAGGGAGTCGCTGGCGGGCTTTGGAGCAGGAGCGGCGCATCAGCTACCAGGCAGTGCCCGCCACGCGGGGCAATATCTACTCTGATAATGAGAGTATTATGGCCACCTCGCTGCCCTTCTACCGGGTAGCCTGGGACCCTGGGGTGGTGGAGGATGCTGTGTTTAAAGCGGGCGTGGATTCGCTGGCGTGGCACTTGTCGCACTTTTTCCAGGACCGCAGCGTGCAGGAGTACCGCCGCCGCCTGGTGAATGCGCACAGTGCGCGGGAGCCCATCTTGCGGTACATCCGCCTCAACTCGCGGCAAATCAACTTTCAAGAGAAGAAGCTGCTGGCCAAATGGCCCATTTTCCGGGCCAAGCGCAACCGCGGCGGCGCTATTTTTGAGAAAGTCGACAAGCGGTTTCGGCCGTTTGGGGGCCTGGCGCAGCGCACCATTGGGTTTATAAACGAAGACAAAAACGGCGCCGGTCTGGAGTATACGTTCGAGCAAAGCCTGGCTGGCAAGGCCGGCGAGGCCCTATTTGAGCGGGTGCCCGGTGGCGTGAAGCCTGTGTACGATGGCACCGAAATCAAGCCCCAACCCGGCTACGACGTGAAAACCACCCTGGACATTAACCTCCAGGACGTAGCCGAAAACGCCCTCTACAAGTCCCTGGTAGATAACAACGCCCAATACGGCTGCGTGATTCTGATGGAAGTGGCGACCGGCGAAATAAAGGCCGTGGCCAACCTGGGAAAAGCCTCCGACGATACCTACAAGGAGGATTACAACTACGCCTTCGCCGACCAGGGGCGGACGGAGCCGGGTTCTACCTTCAAGCTGGCGTCGATGATGGCCCTGTTTGAGGCGCGGCCTGACCTCACGCTCGACGACATCGTGGACACCGGCAACGGCCGGATGTACGTGGGCGGGGCCGTGAAGTCGGACTCGCACGGCTACGGCCGCATCACGGTGCAGCAGGTGTTCGAAAAGTCGAGCAACATTGGCGTAGCCAAGCTTGTGGACAAGTATTTTGCCGCCAACCCCAGCGAATACACCGACCAGCTCAAGAAATTTGGTCTCGATAAGCCGCTGGGCTTCCAAATGACCGGCGAGGCCCGGCCCTACGTGAAGGACCCCAACGACCGCAGCTGGAGCCGGACTTCGCTCACCACCATGAGCATTGGCTACGAGCTGAAGCTGGCCCCGCTGCAGACTCTGGCGCTCTACAATGCCATTGCCAACAACGGCGTGAAGGTGCAGCCGCTCATCGTGAAGGAAATAAAGCAGGCCGATAAAGTGCTGCAGCGCAACGAAACCGTGGTCCTCAACCCCAAAATTTGCTCAGAGTCCACGCTAGCCAAGGTGAAATCCATGATGGAAGGCGTGGTGTCTCAGGGCACGGCCCGCGGCATCAAGCCCAAGGACTATACCATTGCCGGCAAGACCGGCACGGCCTGGAAATTCAAAAACGGACAATACACCAAAACCTATTCTACCAGCTTCTGCGGGTATTTCCCGGCCGATAAGCCCAAGTACAGCTGCATTGTGGTGGTGGACTCGCCCCGCAACGGACGCATCTACGGTGCCGACGTGGCCGCGCCCGTGTTTCGCGAGGTGGCCGATAAGTGCATGGCCCGGGACCTGCTCAGCCAGCGTCCGCTGCTGGCCAAGGCCCGCTTGAACAAGAGCCGCGTGCCGCTGGTGCGCGCCGGCATGCAGGACGAGCTGGCCCTGCTCTGCCAGCGGCTGGGCCTGCCCGGCCAGACCCAGGCCACCGGTGGCGAAGAGTGGGTGCGGGCCGCTTCCGACACCGCTTTCCACGCCCGTACCGTGGCCCTAGTGGTGAACCCCGTGCGCCCAGGCTACGTGCCCCAGGTGCGCGGCCTGACCCTGCGTGACGCGTTGTTTTTGCTGGAAAACCGCGGCCTGCACGTGCGCGCCGTGGGCACGGGCCGGGTGCGGGAACAGTCCATGCCCGTGGGCGCGCGCTACAAGCGCGGCGACGTTATCAGCCTGAACCTGGTGGATTCTGGTCCGCGCCTGGCGGCCCCGCAAGCCCTGCCCGAGCCCGAACACACCGACTTGGCCGAGAACAAGCTGCTCACCCCGGCCGACCCCGAGCCCCTAGCCAGGCCCCGTACTACCAAGGCCACAGCGCTCCAGCCCGCTCGCCCCAGGCAAATGACAGCCGCCAAAGCCCGGAAACCAGCTGTGGAAACGGCTGCAGCCGCAAAAAAAGCGCCGGTTAGAAAAGCTCCTCCCAAAGACTCCAAAAAGCCGGCGGCACCCGCCAAGCCCACCATTCGCCGCGCCTGATTCTTTTAGAAGGCGACGCCCGTAGGCTGGCTCTTACTGCTCCCGACTATTACCCCATGATTTCCCTGCCGCTCTTTTCCTTACTTACTGATGTGACCGTGCTGGCCCAGCACGCCCCGCCGACGTGCCCATCACGGCCCTCACCCTCGACTCGCGGGAGGCGGGGCCTGGAGTGGCTTTCTGCGCCCTGCGCGGCACCGCTACCGACGGCCATAAGTTCATTGCAGGAGCCGTGGAGAAGGGGCTGGCGGCGGTAATCTGCGAAGAATTGCCGGCCATGCGCAGCCCCGCCACGACTTATGTGGTGGTGAAGGACAGCGCCGAAGCGCTGGCGCACATGGCTGCGGCTTTTCACGGGCATCCCTCGCGGCAACTGAAGCTCATTGGCATCACCGGCACCAACGGCAAAACCACCTGTGCTACGCTGCTGCACAAGCTGCTGCGGGAGCTGGGCTACCACGCCGGCTTGCTGAGCACGGTGCAAAACCAGATTGACGAGGAAGTTATTCCCTCCACCCACACCACGCCCGACGCCATCCGGCTGAATGCGCTGCTGGCCCGCATGGTGGCGGCCGGCTGCACCCACGCCTGCATGGAAGTGAGCAGCCACGCCGTGGCGCAGCACCGGGTGACGGGGCTGAGGTTTGTGGGGGGCGTGTTCACCAACCTCACCCACGACCACCTCGACTACCACGGCACGTTCGACAACTACCTGAAGGCCAAGAAGGGCTTTTTCGACGCGCTGCCAAAAACGGCTTTTGCGCTGACCAACGCCGACGACAAGCGCGGCCCGGTGATGCTGCAGAACACGGCCGCCCGCCGCGACACCTATTCCCTGCGTGGGGCCGGTACCTTCCGCGCTCGACTCATTGCCAACGAGGTGCATGGCCTGCACCTGGAGATGGAAGGCCGCGAAATCCTCTTCCGCCTCATTGGCGTGTTCAACGCCTACAACCTGCTGGCGGTGTACGGCGCCGCGGTGCTGCTCGGGGAGGACCCCACGGAGGCGCTCACCATCCTCTCGGGGCTGACCACGGCGCCCGGCCGCTTCGAGCCAGTGGTATCGGCCAGGCAGCTCGTTACGGGCATCATCGATTACGCCCACACGCCCGACGCCTTGGAGAACGTGCTGCAAACCCTGCACGAAATCCGGCAGCCGAGCCAGCAGATTATCACGGTGGTGGGCTGCGGCGGCAACCGCGACGCAGCCAAGCGGCCCATCATGGCCAGCCTGGCTGCCCGCCTGTCCAACCGGGTCATCCTGACTTCCGACAATCCGCGCTTTGAGGACCCCAACGCCATTCTGGCGCAGATGCAGGCTGGCGTGACCGCGCCCGATTCGGCCAAAGTCCTCACCGTGGCCGACCGCCGCGAAGCCATCAAACAGGCAGTGCAGCTGGCCGGGGCCAACGACATTGTGCTGGTGGCCGGCAAGGGCCACGAGAATTACCAGGAAATCAACGGCGTGAAAGCGCCTTTTGACGACAAGCTGGTATTAACTGAAATTTTTGCTGCTTTGGGCAAATAACCGCCCAACGCTAACCGTAGCCTGAATGCTTTTTTACCTCTTCCGTTACCTCAACGAGCATTACCATATCCCCGGATTGGGGGTGTTTCAGTACACCACGTTCCGCGCCGGGCTGGCGGTGGTCATCTCCCTGCTCATTGCCCTCACCTTTGGCCACCGCCTCATCAAGGTGCTGCAAAAGAAGCAGGTGGGCGAAAGCATCCGCGACCTGGGCCTCCAGGGTCAAATCGAGAAAAAAGGCACGCCCACCATGGGCGGCCTCATCATCATTCTGGCCATTCTGGTGCCGGTGATTTTGCTGTGCCGGCTCCGCAACATCTACATCATCCTCATGATTCTGAGCACGGTGTGGCTGGGCCTGATTGGCTTTCTGGACGACTACATCAAGGTGTTCCGCAAGAATAAGGAGGGGCTGAGCGGCCGCTTTAAGGTGCTGGGCCAGGTGGGGCTGGGCATCACGGTGGGCTGGGTGCTGTTCTATAGCAACGAAATCACGGTGCGCGAATACCTGCAGCCCAACGGGCAGTATTCCACCATCGCGGCCACCAAGATTTTCAAGGACGTGCACCTGATGATTACCACGGTGCCCTTCATAAAGAACAACGAGCTGAATTACGGCGACTTATTCGCCACGGCCGGCACGTTTTTCAACGGCCTGTACGGCTTTCTCTACATTCCCATCGTCATCTTCCTGATAACGGCCGTGAGCAACGGCGCCAACATCACCGACGGCCTCGACGGTCTGGCGGCGGGCACGTCGGCCATTATTGGCATCACGCTGGCCATTTTCGCCTTTGTGAGCGGCAACGCACTGCTGGCTGATTACCTGGACGTTATGTTTATTCCGGACTCCGGGGAGCTGGTTATTTTCTGTACGGCCTTTGTGGGGGCGTGCATCGGCTTTTTGTGGTACAACAGCTACCCGGCGCAGGTATTCATGGGCGACACGGGCTCGCTGGCGCTGGGCGGCATCATTGCCGTGCTGTCCCTCATCGTGCGCAAAGAGCTGCTCATTCCCGTGCTGTGCGGCATTTTCCTCATCGAAAATCTCTCCGTGATTGTGCAGGTGAGCTACTTTAAATACACGCGCCGCAAATACGGGGAGGGCCGCCGTCTGCTGCGCATGTCGCCGCTGCACCACCACTACCAGAAGCTGGGCTACCACGAATCCAAAATCGTTTCTCGCTTCTGGATTGTGGGTATTATGCTGGCGGTCATCACAGTGGTTACTTTGAAATTGCGCTAATGCATTTCCCGCAGAAGGCGCAGAAGTTTTCGCAGAGGGCGCTGAGACGTTCTTCGGCGTCCTCTGCGAAAACCGCTGCGCCTTCTGCGGGAAATCTTACCCTCACACCATGAACATTATAATCCTCGGAGCCGCCGAAAGTGGAGTAGGAGCCGCGCTGCTGGCGCAGGCCAAAGGCCATGTCGTGTTCGTCTCGGACCGCGGTGCTATTCAGGACTCGTACAAAACCAAGCTCACGCAGGCCGGTATTGAGTTCGAAGAAAACCAGCACACCGAGGCCAGAATACTGCAGGCCGATGAGGTAGTTAAAAGCCCCGGCATTCCAGAGAAAGCACCCATTATCCAGGCGCTGCACGAGAAGAAGATTCCGATTATCTCGGAAATTGAGTTTGCCGGCCGCTATACCCGGGCCAAGTGCGTCTGCATCACGGGCACCAACGGCAAAACCACCACCACGCTGCTCACCCACCATTTGCTGAAGGAGGCCGGCCTGAACGTGGGCCTGGCCGGCAACGTGGGGTATAGCCTCGCCGAGCAGGTAATTGCCGATGCCCACGACTACTACGTGGTGGAGCTGAGCAGCTTCCAGCTGGACGATACCATCGAATTTCAGCCGTGGATTGCCGTGCTGCTCAACATCACGCCCGACCACCTGGACCGCTACGGCTACTCCCTGGAGAGCTATGCCCGCGCCAAGCTGCGCATTGCCCGTAATCTGGACAGCGAAGGCACCTTCATCTACAATGCCGACGATGAAGTGACCGGCAAGTACTTGCAGTCGGCGTTTATGGAAACGCGCTTGCTGCCGTTTGCCCTGCACCAGCGGCCCGACGTGTGGCTGGCGGGCTACTACACCGCCGAAGACCGCCTCTGCACGAACCTGGCCCCCGGCCTCGCCGACGATGGCATGGAGGTGAGCACCGCCACGTCGCCGCTCATTGGCCAGCACAACCGGCAGAATACGCTGGCGGCAGCCCTGGTGGCCCGCGTGGCCGGCCTGAGCGCCGAGCAGATTGAAGCCGGCCTGGCGACTTTCCAAAACGCCGACCACCGCCTGCAGCCGGTAGGCGAAATCAACGGCGCCCGATTTGTCAACGACAGCAAGGCCACCAACGTGGAAGCCGCCTGGTACGCCCTGGACGGCATCAAGCAGCCTATTGTGTGGATTGCGGGCGGCACCGACAAAGGCAACGACTACAGCAGCCTGCTCGGCCCCGTGCAGAACCGCGTGAAGGCCCTCATTTGCCTGGGCGTGGACAATGCTAAGCTCCGGGCGGCCTTCGACGGCGTGGTGCCCCACGTGGAAGAAACCCAAAGCATGGCCGACGCCGTGGCCCGCGCCACGGCCCTGGCCGCCCCCGGCGACGTGGTGCTGCTCTCGCCCTGCTGTGCCAGCTTCGACCTATTCAAGAACTACGAGGACCGCGGCCGGCAATTCACGGCCGCCGTGCAATCCACGATAACCCGACGCATCAGCGAATAATCCGCTCGTACAGGCCTTTTCATCTCCCGCCCATGGCTCTTTCCTCAAACAACTGGCTGCAGCGCAACCTCAAAGGCGACCCCATTTTGTGGGCCATCGTGCTGCTGTTTTCCTTCATCAGCATTGCTGTGGTGTACTCGGCCACCGGTACACTGGCCTATAAGAAGATGGACGGCAACACCGAGCATTTTCTTTTCAAGCACACCGCCCTGATTCTGGTGGGACTGGGCTTTATGTGGGCCGCGCACCGCATCGATTACCGCTATTACTCGCGCCTGGCGCTGTATGCGCTGCTTATTTCGGTGCCGCTGCTGCTGTTCACCTACCTCATGGGTTCCAACATCAACGAGGCCTCGCGCTGGCTCACCATTCCGGTCATCAACCAAACCTTCCAGCCCTCCGACTTGGCCAAGCTGGCCCTGATTTCGCACCTGGCCAGCATGCTCAGCCGCCGCCAGCAGCACCTCGACGACTTCTGGACCACGCTGTTTCCCGTAATGCTGTGGGTGGGCATTATCTGCGGCCTCATCATTTTGAGTAACGCCTCCACGGCGCTGCTGCTATTTGCTACCTGCCTGCTGCTCATGTTTATTGGCCGCGTTCCGCTCCGCCAAATGGCGGTGATGATTGCCATCGGCGTGGTAGTGGGCGGCGCGGGCCTGGCCACTGGCCAGCGCGGCAAAACGGTTATTTCGCGCGTCACCAACCACTTCGCCAGCGCCCAGGACCCCACCAAAAAAGTGCCCTTTCAGCTCGAACACAGCTACATCGCCATTGCCACGGGCGGTATCACCGGCAAGGGCCCCGGCAAAAGCACCGAGCGCAACATCCTGCCCCACCCGTATTCTGACTTTATCTACGCCATCATCATTGAGGAGTACGGGCTGCTGGGCGGCGGCGTGGTGCTGTTCCTCTACCTCGCCTTTCTCTACCGGGGCCTCAAAACGGTGATGAACAGCTACGGCGCCTTCGGGGGGCTGCTTTCGGCGGGCCTCAGCTTCAGTCTGGTGCTGCAGGCGCTGGTAAACATGGGCGTGGCCGTGGGCCTGGGGCCCATCACGGGCCTGCCGCTGCCCCTGCTGAGCATGGGCGGCACGTCGCTCATCTTCACAGGCATCAGCATCGGTATTATCCTGGCCGTGAGCCGGGGCGAGCGCGAAGTGCGCCCCATGACCGGGGAACCCGACGACACGGCGCGCATTCCGAGCAAGCGCGCCGCCTACGCGTAGTTTTACTTATCAGGTATCGGGTAGTAATTAACAGGGCGCCGGTACAGTAGCGTAACATATCGAATGAAGCTGATTCCCGCATGTAATTGCTTGCGAAACCTCTTTTACCCTCGCGAAACCTCGCGCTAAATGCCAGACACTTCACCTCTTCGCGTTATCATCAGTGGCGGTGGCACCGGCGGGCACATTTTCCCGGCCGTGGCCATTGCCAATGAGCTGCGCCGCCGCTTGCCCGACAGCGAAATCCTCTTCGTGGGGGCCAACGGGCGCATGGAAATGACGCGCGTGCCCGAAGCCGGCTACAAAATAGTGGGCCTCGACATCAGCGGCCTGCAGCGCCGCCTCACGCCCCAAAACCTGTTGTTTCCCGTGCGGGTGTTGCGTGCGGTGCGCAAGGCCGGCAAGCTCCTGGAGCAATTCCGGCCCGATGCCGTGGTGGGGGTGGGGGGCTACGCCTCGGCGCCGGTGCTGCTGGCCGCCACGTCGCGCGCCATTCCGGCGCTCATACAGGAGCAGAATTCCTATGCGGGCTTGGTAAACAAGCTGCTGGGCCGCCGGGTAGGCCGCATTTGCGTGGCGTATGAGGGCATGGAGAAATTCTTTCCCCAGGAAAAAATTGTGGTGACGGGCAACCCCGTGCGCACCGAAATTGCCAACGGCGACCGCGCCGAAGCCCTGCGGTTTTTCGGCCTCGACCCCAATAAGAAAACGCTGCTCGTCATTGGCGGCAGCTTGGGGGCCCGTACCCTCAACCTGGCCACCGTGGCCGCCCTGGCCCGCCTGCGCGAGGCCGGCGTGCAGCTCCTCTGGCAAACCGGCAAGCTCTACTTCCCCGAAGCGCAGAAGCAAGCCGAACCCTACAAGCAGGACAACCTGCAGGCTCTGGAGTTCATTCAGCGCATGGACCTGGCCTACGCTGCCGCCGATGTGGTGGTGAGCCGCGCCGGGGCGCTGTCCGTGTCGGAACTCTGCCTCACGGGCAAAGCCTGCATTCTGGTGCCCTCGCCCAACGTGGCTGAAGACCATCAAACCAAAAACGCGCTGGCGCTGGTGAGCAAAGGCGCCGCCGTGCTCATCACCGACGAGCACGCCCCGGCCCGCCTCTACGACGAAGCCCTGCGCCTGCTGGCCGACCCGGACCGCCAGAGCCAGCTCAGCACCCGCGTGCGCGAGCTGGCCCGGCCCGAGGCGACCGCGACGATTGTGGACGAGCTGATGCGATTAATTAAAAATTAAAAATTATGAATTAAAAATGGTGTTCCGAAAGTCATTCAGATACCGAAGCTGTTTAGAAAGTAAAAGGACTCCCAAAAAAGCGCGAAATTTGAGTTACGACACTCCTTTTTTCGCATTTTAATGGAAGTCCTGTCCAAAGATAT
>NZ_MDZB01000165.1 GCF_001816145.1 Hymenobacter lapidarius
CGAAAATCCTGCTCCTTTAGCAAATCCTTGCCCATGCATAACGCCCGCATTAAAATTGTCATTGACAATTACAATCTCACCTTAAATTAGACCACCGCCGAAATAACAGCGTTACCATAACGATTTCTGAAAAGTTATTACTTAATTACTTATGTTACGCACTAATTGTGTTTCCGCTTCACAGAGGCACTTCAACTTCTCGAGAAAAGGCTGTTTCTAGCCAACGGGCCGAAGTGGTGCGTCACATCAATTATAAAAGACCGTCCACCCGCATTATAAATGTTGGAGATACATTTCACATCACCAATTGCTTATATAAAGACTTTCGGTCCTGACCCTACCTTTGTGTTATGGTAAGCCCGGTTATCCCCTTTTTCACAGTTGTAATTCCCACCTACAACCGCGCCGACCTCATCGGGCTGACGCTGGACTCGATACTAGCCCAGACCTTTGGGCAGTTGGAAATTCTGGTAGTGGATGATGGCAGCAAGGACAATACCGCCGAGGTAGTGGGCCGCTTCACCGACCCGCGTCTGCGCTACTATCGCAAGGAAAACGCCGAGCGCGGCGTGGCCCGCAACTACGGTTTTGCCCGCGCCCAGGGTCGGTATGTGATTTTTCTGGATTCCGATGACCGGTTTCATCCCGAGCATCTGGCCACGTTGCACCGCAAAATCGAGGCATTGGGCCAGCCCAACTTCATTGCCACCAAGTTCGATTTTGACCGCGACGGTGTGCGGGCTGCCAGCGATACCGCCGTGCTGCCCGAAGGCTGGTACGGCCTCGATACCTTCGTAACCGGCAATGCGCTGGCCTGCAACATCTGCGTGCGCCGCCAGAACCCGGCGCTGCACCCGTTTGAGGAGGACCGGCAGTACGCGGCCGTGGAAGACTGGATGTTCATGCTCGAAAACACCCAGGACGACCGCATCTACCTAATAGATGCCGTGACGCTGACCATGAACGACCACGACCAGCGCTCTATGCGCTCGGACAATACGGCCCTGGTGCGCCGCCTCCAGCTGGCCCTGGCCTGGATGCTGGGCCGCGTGCGTCTCACGCCCGCCCAGCAGCGCATACTCACGGGCCGGGTGTACTACCTCTGCGCCATTCACGCCTACGCCGATGGGCACCGGGCCGCAGCGCTACGCTTTGCCCGCCGTGCCGCCCCGCACTTGCCCAAGGGGCAGGCGGCAGTGCTGCTGCTGCGCTGCGTGATAGGCCAGAAGGCCGTGGGCTGGCTGAAAAAAGCGCGCGGCTAGAAAAATAATAAGTAACCCAAGTTGCGTACTATAAGGCCAAGCCCCAGCGGGGCGGCATATCGGTAGTAATCCCCGTAAAAAAGCACTTCAAAGCCCCAGCGGGGCGACACTTGTTAAACGAATGCCGCCCCGCTGGGGCTTTGATTAACTAAAACCAGGATGTTTTACTACCGATATGTCGCCCCGCTGGGGCTCGTGTTCGTAATCCGCAACTTGGGTTAAGTAATTGATATTAAGCAATAAAATAGTAGTGTGAGCTAAAAATTCGCGCTGCTACTTTGCTGGCTGCTCAACTAAATTCCTGCGTAACATCAGTGCGTAAGCTGAGCTAGTTACTAAGACCTGTTTATCGTAAATACATGCGTATTCTATTCCTCGGCTATTGGGGCCTGAACGATGGCCTGACTACCTCGACGGTTTTTCCGCATCTGCGCATCCTGCAGGAGCGGCCCGATGTGGAAGCCATCCGGCTCGTGACCATTGAGCGCAGCGCGGAGGCGCAGGCCGAATTGATATTTGCGCCCGGCTTTGCGGTCACTAAAATCAGCTTTGAGCCGTTGCGCTCCAAGCCTTCCAGTAATGTTATTTTCAATAAGATTGAGGATTTTACGCGCTTTCCGGCTGAGCTAATTAAGCAGGTGGCGGAATTCCGGCCCGATTTAATTTTGGCGCGGGGCGCACCGGCCGGAGCACTAGCTTACTTGGTGTGGCAAAAAACCAAGCTGCCGTTTTACGTCGAATCATTTGAGCCGCACGCTGATTATATGCTGGAGTCGGGCGTGTGGCGGGCTTATGACCCGCGCTACCTGTTTCAGCGACACTGGGAAACCAAGCAGAAACAGTTGGCCCTGGGCCTGATGCCCGTGGCTGAGAACTACCGTCAGGAGCTTATCCGCGAAGGCGTGCCGGCCGGCCGTATTGTCACGGTGCCGTGTTCCGTCGATGCAACTGCTTTTACCTTCGATGCCGGGGCCCGGGCGCGGGTTCGGCAGCAGCTGGGCTGGCCGGCCGGGGCGGTGGTGGGCGTGTACGTGGGCAAGTTTGGAGGCATTTATTACGATGCCGAGGCCTTCCAGGTGTTTAAGGCGGCGGCGGCGCATTTCGGGGCGGCCTTCCGGCTCATCATCCTCACGCCCGATGCCGAAGCGGAAGTACGCGCCAAGCTGGCGGCCATTGGGGTAGGGGCGGAGCAGGCGTTTGTCATCAAAGCCCCGCACGCCGAGGTGCCGGATTACCTGTCGGCCAGCGACTTCGCCTTTGCCACCATCAAGCCCGCCCCTTGTCGACTATTTTGCTCGGCAATCAAAATCGGTGAATATTGGGCCAGCGGCCTGCCCGTGCTGGTAACCCCCGGCGTGGGCGACGATTCGGCCATCATCGAAGCGGAAGGCGGTGGGGCCGTGTTTGACCTGAGCCAACCTGGCAGCGTACCCACAGCCCTGGCTCGCCTGGCTGCTCTGCTGCAAAGCCCGACGCACCGCCACGATATCCGCAAGCTGGCGGTGAAATACCGTTCCGTTGGCCGGGCCACAGAGGCCTACGACCTCCTGCTGGCGGCCCGCCCCGCCTAGCGGCCAGCCAGCCCCATTCAGGATTTCATCCGTAATTTTGACGCCAATCTGGCAAGTAGCGGCGGAATCCATTTACATCGGAGCTTTATTTTTCAGCAGCTTTGTGCTACACGCGCCCGAGAGGTGCTATCTGCTGCTGGCCGCCAAGCTGTTGCTGTCCGCCGCCAAGCTGTTTGGTGGCTTGCTCGGCGAGCTGTTGCAAAGCAGTCCGTAGCCGTTGTAACAAGCTAAGCCGGCTGGTATAGCTTATTCCGCATTTATTTTTTTATCCTACACTTTGTCTGTTCCCAAGCCATTTCTCTCCGTCGTCATCCCTGTTTACAAGGCTGAAGGGATGATTGGGGAATTGGTTCGGCGCATAAAAAGCAGCGTTGCTCCGGTTACCGGGCATTTTGAGATTATTCTTGTTGATGACCGGGAACCGGGTAACTCTTGGGCGCAGATTAAGCAACAGGCTGAGTTGGACTCACGGGTGAAGGGCTTGCGGCTGAGCCGTAACTTCGGGCAGCACAAGGCCATCACGGCCGGTCTGGACTACAGCCGGGGCGAATGGGTAGTGGTGATGGACTGTGACTTGCAGGACCAGCCGGAAGAAATACCGGCCCTGCTGGCCCGTGCAAAGTCAGAACCGGCCGACATTGTGTTTGCCCGCCGCGCCGCTCGTCAGGATACGGTTTTCAGGCGCTTTTTCTCCGCGGCCTTTTATCGCGTGCTCTCCTATCTCACCGATACCCGGCAGGACCCGGCAATTGCCAATTTCGGTGTTTATAACCGAAAAGTTATCAATGCGGTGCTTTCGCTGCGGGAGAGCATTCGTTATTTTCCGGCGATGGTGCGGTGGGTGGGCTTTCGCAGCAGCACGGTCGATGTGGTGCATGCCCGGCGTGCCGAAGGTCGCAGCAGCTACAACTTCAGCCGCCGTCTCGACTTGGCATTTGATATTATACTAGCTTACTCGGATAAGCCGCTGCGCCTCACGGTAAAGCTAGGGCTGTTGGTGTCGGCGGCGGCTTTTGTGATGGTTCTCGTTACCCTGGGCCGGTTCCTGGCGGGCTCCATTGTGGTATTGGGCTACACCAGCCTGATTATCTCGATATGGTTTTTGTCCGGGCTCTTGCTCTCGGTGCTGGGGATGGTGGGCCTGTATCTGGGTAAGACGTTTGAACAGGTGAAAAACCGCCCCATCTATCTGGTTGATGAGGACACCGCTCAACCGGTTAAGCTATGACAGAGCCTGTGAACCATCTTGCGCCGCTGGTCTGGGATAGTGAATTTCTGGCTTTCGGGGTTTCCCGCCTGCCTGCTCATTCCCTAACCACGGCTGCCCTCGAGCAACTGGTTCAAGAGGCGCGGCAAGCCGGCACGCGGCTGCTCTACGTGGTGGCTACCCCAACCGATGCCTTCAGCAATGCCAGCGCCTTGCAAGCAGGGGCCTGGCTGGCTGACCGTAAGGTGATTTTTGTGCACGATGTAGAACCTGGAGCTGCCACGCTTGCCATCAGCCCTGCCATCCATTCCATTACGGCTAGCAGCCCGGTACTGGAAAGCTTGGCCTTGCAAAGCGGGAAGTATTCGCGATTTCGGCGCGACAAGCGGTTTTCGCCGGCCGTATTTCCCAAGCTTTACCAACACTGGCTTCATAATTCCTTGTCACATCAGCTGGCCCGTGAGGTTTTCGCCGTTGAAGCCGGTACCGGCCACCCTGCGCCGGCCAGCGCTACACACTGCGGCCTGCTCACGCTGGGGATAGCCGACAACCGCGCCACCATCGGCCTGCTGGCGGTAGACGAATCGGCGCGGCGCCAGAAAATAGGACAGCAGCTGGTGGCTGCCGCCCGGCAGCGCACGGCTGCCTGGGGCCTTCGCGAGTTGCAGGTTGCCACGCAGCTCGATAATGAGCCAGCCTGCGCTTTCTACCGCCGCTGCGGCTTCCGGGAAGCGCGGGTGGAGCATATTTACCATCTCTGGCTGTGAGGCAGCCGGCCATTTTGCCGTACGTTTTTGGATATCCGCTTTATGACTCCTGCCGTTCCCATTCCTTTCAATAAGCCGTACCTGTCGGGTAACGAGACTACCTATATTGAGGAAGCGGTGCGCTCAGGAAAGATTTCCGGAGATGGATTGTTCACAAAGCGCTGCCATCAGTTTTTCGAGCAGCAGTACGGCTTTCAGAAGGCCCTGCTCACTACCAGCTGTACCGATGCGCTGGAGATGGCCGCCATATTGCTCAACCTACAGCCGGGCGATGAGGTGATTGTGCCTTCCTATACGTTTGTGTCCACGGCTAATGCCTTTGTGCTCCGGGGAGCTAAAATCGTGTTTGCTGACAGCACGGCGCTCAATCCCAATCTGGACGTGAGCACGCTGGAGGCTCTGATTACGCCCCGCACCCGCGCCATTGTGCCGGTCCATTACGCCGGCATTGCCTGCGACATGCAGGCCATTCAAGCCCTAGCTACCCGCTACAACCTGATAGTAGTGGAAGATGCCGCGCAGGCTATCGATTCCTATTACCGGGGCCAGCCACTCGGCAGCTTTGGGCAGTTGGCGGCCTTCTCGTTTCACGAAACCAAAAATATTATTTCCGGTGAAGGCGGAATGCTGGCCATTAACGACCCCAGATTTGCCACGAGGGCCGAAATAATCCGGGAAAAAGGCACCAACCGCCCGTTGTTTTTTCGCGGCGAAGTCGATAAATACGGGTGGGTGGATATCGGTTCGTCGTTCCTGCCGTCTGACATTATTGCCGCCTTCCTGTGGGCGCAGCTCGAATCTCTGGACCGCATTCAGGCGCAGCGCAAAGCTTTGTGGCAAAGCTATTTCACGCAGCTTGCACCGTTGCGCAAAATTGGGGTCGGCCTACCCATGCTGCCTGATTACGCCAGCAACAACGGCCATATGTTTTACCTCACCTGCACCAGCCTAGCCGAGCGCACAGCCCTCATCAGCTACCTCAAAGCCCGGCAGATTCTGCCCATTTTCCATTACCAGTCGCTGCACCAAAGCCAGTTCTACGCCAGTAACCACGACGGCCGCGTATTGCCCTGGGCGGACTTTTATACCGATTGCCTGGTGCGTCTGCCCATGTATTACGAACTTTCTACGGAGCAGCAGCAGCGCGTTATCGGAGCTGTTCTGGCATTTTATGAGAAGCGCTGAGCAGTTCAGCCAGCCATTCTGCTTATCAATCACCCCGCGTCATGCGTATTCTTTTTGTCATTCCCTATCCGCCCGGCCGCGCGCCCTCGCAGCGCTTTCGTTTCGAGCAGTATCTCGACATCCTCACGGCCGCCGGCCACCAGTACCGGCTGGCCGCGTTTCTGTCGGTAGCTACCTGGGATATTCTGTATAAACCTGGCCACACGGCGGCCAAGGCTCTGGGCATTATTGGTGGGTTCGTTCGGCGCATCGGGCTGCTGTTCCAGGTGCCAGCCTACGATTTTGTGTTTATTCACCGCGAGGCCGCGCCAGTGGGACCGCCCGTATTTGAATGGTTCATTGCTAAAGTGCTCGGCAAGAAAATTATATACGACTTTGACGACGCTATCTGGTTGGCCAATACCTCGGAAGCCAACAAGATAGTAACGGGCGTGAAGTGGCACCATAAAGTGGCCGATATCTGCCGGTTGTCCTACAAAAACAGTTGCGGCAATGCCTATCTGGCGGCCTACGCCCGGCAGTCCAACCCCCTGGCCATTATCAACCCCACTACCATCGATACTGTGCATCTGCACAATCGGGTGCGTGACCAGGCGGGTTCCGGCCGGCTCGTCATCGGCTGGACCGGCACGCATTCTACCCTCAAATACCTCGACCAGGTGGTGCCGGTACTGGCAAAGCTGGAGCAGGAGGGGCTGGATTTTGAATTCTGGGTTATTTCTAACCAGCCGCCAGCGTTGCCGTTGCGCTCGCTGGTATTTATGCCTTGGCGCAAGGACACCGAAATTGCGGACCTGCTGGGTTTCCACGTGGGGCTGATGCCGCTGGAAGATGATTTGTGGGCCAAAGGCAAGTGCGCTTTCAAGGCGCTGCAATACATGGCCCTGGGCATCCCGGCGCTGGTGTCGCCGGTGGGTATGAATACCGAAGTGGTGCAGCACGGCCACAACGGCTACGTGTGCACAACCCCGGCAGAGTGGGAGGCCAGCCTGCGCCAACTCTTGGCCGATGCCACGTTGCGCCAGCGCCTGGGCCAGGCTGCTCGCTCGACCATTGAGGAGCGTTACTCGGTAGTGGCAAACACACCTAATTTTCTGGCATTATTCTCATAACAATCCCGCGTTTCAGGCACGGGCGAGCTTGGAGCGGCCTGCAGGGGGCACTTTGAGGCCCCTGTTATTAGCTTGGGAAGCTAGGCTTTGCAGAATGTAAAGCCCACCTAAGTAGAAGGGAATAATTGGGATTTTGTAGCGCACTAGAGTGCCGAAATTATTACTGGTTACCCCAACTGAGGCTGCGAAAACGAGCCCAAATACGAAGCAGAGCACCAGAACGGGAGTCTGCCCAATGATTATGAAGGTGCGAGCTACCCCCGTGCGCCAAAAAATTCGTAAAGTAAAAATGAGAAAGAAACCCGCCTCAATTGCTGAGAGCAGCATGACTGGATTGTGAGCTTCCCAGATGAACGGGCGGAATAATGAGGTGCCAATAGCTTGGGGAGCTAGCTTTACCATGCCGCCGATGGTACCGTCGAGTTCACCAAGCGAATAGCCTGAGCCTTCTTGAGCCAAGCTGACCTGATAAAGATAATCGGCAGTAATTTTACTGCGGGCTCCGATGTTGTCCACGTCATACTTCTCGTCGCCCTTGGTCAGATTAGTGGCAGTGTAAAAGGCCATCAAGCTACCCACCACCAGAAACACTGGCTTGGCAACTAGTCTAACAGATTGGTTTTTTATGCGGGCGTTGGTTTCGTTGAAGACCCAGAGTAGTGCGCCCGGTAGGAAGCAAAGCAGAATATATACCTTGATGGAAAGCAGAGCATAAGCAGCAACAAAACCAATTATGGTACATCTCACCAAAGCCTGTCGTTGAATGGCACCTCGATAAAGTGCGTAGAAAAGCCAGCCCAACGCCCCCATACATAGAGAGTCCTTTAGCAGACCGGACCCCCAGAAAAACATGGACGGAACATAAAAAATGGTCCAAGCTAATTCCTTGTATACGTGGGGGCGTATTTTGGCAAAGGCTATGTACATCGCCCAGATGCCACTAAAGCTTATCATGGCGAATAGCAGACTGATAACTGTGTAATTGTTGAAGCAAAACAGCCCCAAAAAAGCAGTCATCCTAGCAACCATATATTCAGTAGAGCCTTCTTGGTGCCAGAACATGCCAGCTACGTATTGGGCTGTTTCCGGGATGTTGTCTCCGCCGTTGTCCATGAGCAGTTTCCAGCCCGTAGAAAAGGAGTGGTCGAAAGCCCTATGGATAAGTTGAGAGTGATAATAGTAGTTGAAAGTATCCCCACCTCCATAATAAAACTGGTAAATTAAACCTAGGCCAATGGCTCCTACAAACTTTAGCGTAAGGGCCGGAATAAAATAAGGTTTGGTAAATTGATTGGTGACTGAAGGTCGTACCCAGTAGGCTAGGGCATAGAGGATGCTCAGGTAAATCGGGGTCAAGAATAAGTCGGAGAGTTCCATGGGCTATACTCGTCACGAAGTAGGATGCGAATCGAGAATATGAAATTTGAGGGTTAGGCGGGACGCGAGTTCTTGGCCAAACTCGGGGAGCCGGTCGAAGAAG
>NZ_MDZB01000166.1 GCF_001816145.1 Hymenobacter lapidarius
ATTCACGCCGTCACGGCGGCTGGGTTTGCCCTGAAAATTGCCCTCTTCATTTTTGCCCACACTTTAAGCCAAGCCGGACTATAGTCCGCAACTTGGGTTATATAGTATCACAACTGGCGCCGGTCCCGAAAGAACCAGGACCCGGCAGCCGCTAGGACGGCACCGAAGTAGGCTCCGAAGAAGTCACGGCCGTGGGCGAGGGCTGGCTGTGCGCGGCCTGGGCGTCCTTGCTCACGTAAAATTTGCGGTTCTGCATGTCGTACACGTTGCCTTTGGCCAGCACGTGCATGGTCAGGTTCTCCACAGAAAGCACGGTGCCTTTTTTGGCAGCGGCCGCGTTGTTGTGCTGGATGTTGTGCCCGTCCAGGATAATAACCAGGTTAGAGCCAATGGTTTCCACTAGGTTGCCCTGGGTAATGAGCACGCCGGTGTCTTCCCCGAGCCCAATGCCGATGAGCTTGGGGTGCAGGGCTACCGACTCGATGAGGCGGCCAAACCGGCCCCGCTTCACAAAGTGCGAATCGATGACGGCCGCGGACAGCAGGCCCAGGCCGCTTCCCATCTTCACGGCCCCTTTCAGCAGGGCATCGGGCACCGAGCCGCCGCGAATCATGTACTGCGACATGGCCATGGCGCCCGCGCTGGTGCCGGCAATCACGAAATGCGGCTCGGCGTGGTAGCGCTGCGTCATGCGTTGCAGAAACTCGGTCTCGCCGAACATTTCGCGCAGCCGCGACTGGTTGCCGCCCGAAAACATGACGACATCCGCGGCCATCAGGCGCTCCAGGTACTCCGGCTGCTGGGCGTCCTCCACCGTGCGGATGTCCATAATGCCCACATTCAGGCAGTTGAGCATAGCAAAGGAGCCCGTATATATCGGCCCCACCTCTTCCGGAATCATCGAAGCGGTGGTAATGACTTCAATGCGCGGGTCGAGTTTGCCGGTTTCCAGCACAATGCGCTTGAGGATGCCCAACTCAAAAAAGTTGAGATAATACTTGCGGCGGGTGCGAGGGTTGGGGTAAGTGCCTTTGTCCTCGTTGCCGCCCACGGCGATGAGTTTACCGAGAGGGATGGTGCTTTTCAACGGATATCTACAATTACTGAAAAAATCAAAACAGCTTGGGCCATGCGGGAAGCAAGCGGGTTGCCCGGCGCAAAGTTCGGGCCGGAAGCCCTTTCGTGCGCTATGCCACCAGCGAATCGAGGGTGCCGGTTGCCACGGAATGGTAGTTGGCGCGCGCCTGGGCATAAATAGCCCGCGCCCGGGCGGGCCCGTCGGGCGTGGCCAGCAGGGCCCGGTACAGCGGCACCAGAAATTTGCGCCGGCCCACATGTCGCAAAAAGTTTTCTGCCGCCGGCAGCGCCGCGGCGTACCCGGCCCGCAGCGTGTGCGCAAACCAGGCCGTGTTGATTTCAGCGTTGCCGGAAGCCGTAAAGTAAAACGCGTCGTCGAGGACTCCGAGGTCGTGGGCGGAAAGGGTAGGCGGGAGGCCGTGCAGAAAATGCACCCACTCGTGGCTGCTCCACCCGGCGGTGGCCGGCACCAGGGCGCCGGGTGCCGTGCCGTGCCCCAGGCGTTTCAACAACTCATCAACCGCCACAAACCGGCTGGAGGTTACGGCCGGTGCGGAGGCAGGGAGGCCCGGGCCGTCTACCCACGCGCCCAGCTGCAGCTGCTCCTCCAGCCCCGCTTCTTTATCAAGTAGCTCGGTGCGGAGGTAGGCGAGGAAGGTGGCCGTGTCCATGGCCCGGAAACTGAAGCGGGTGAAGTACTCCTTTATAAAGGCATCGAGGCGGGGCCGGCCAATGAGGCTTTCCAGGGTTAGAAGTAGCGCGCATCCTTTTTCGTACGCTATTTCCGTGAGACCTTCGTCGGGGTCGCGGCCGGCAAGCTGCAGGCGCAGGTGGGTGTCAGGGCTGCCGGCTCCGAGCTCGGCAATGGTATCATGCAGGGCATCGCGGCCCAGCACCTGCAACATGTCGGCGTAGTCGCGGCCATACAAATGTTCCATGATGCGGCGCTCGAAATACACCGTAAATCCTTCGTTAAGCCAGAAATCATTCCACGTTCCATTTGTAACTAAATTGCCCGACCAGGAATGCGCAAGCTCGTGGGCCACCAGACTCGTAAGGCTCCGGTCGCCGGCCAGGATAGTTGGTGTAACAAATGTTAACCTAGGGTTTTCCATTCCCCCAAAGGGAAAACTAGGCGGTAACATAAGTAAATCATACTGTCCCCAGCGGTAGGCGCCGTAGAGCTGTTCGGCGGCGGCCACCATTTTTTCCAGGTCGGCAAACTCGTGCATGGCCGCGGGCAGCGTGACGGGCTCGGCGTAGATGCCGGTTCGGTGGCTGAGCGGGGCATAAGCCAGGTCGCCCACCGCCAGCGCCATGAGGTAAGCCGGAATGGGCTGCGTCATTCGGAAGGAGTAGGCCCCGGTGGCGCTGCGGGCCTTCGGATTTTCGGCGCTCATCAGGGCCAGCAAATGCGCCGGCACCTGCAGGCTGGCCTCGTAGGTGAAGCGGATGCCCGGCGAGTCCTGGCACGGCAGCCAGGTGCGCGCCAGTATGGCCTGCGACTGCGTGAAGAGGAAGGGCTGGGTGCCGGCCGTTTGGGCGGGGGCCAGCCACTGCAGCGCAGCCGCAGTGGGAGCGGTGCGGTAATGTATGCGCAGAGCGGAGGTATCGGCCGCTATGGCCACGTGCAGGGCTTGCCCCAGGGTCGGGTCGGCGGTGCCCAGGGTGAAAGTAGCTGGGGTGGGGTTGCCCGCGTAGTCCAGCAGCTCCACTGCCGCAATGCGGAGGTCGCGCGAGTCGAGCACCACTTCGGTGGCAGCGGCCGGGTTAACCAGCTGCCAGGTGGCGCTGCCTGCTATCGTTTGATTATCGAAGTCGACGGTGAGGTTGAGGGCGAGGTGGCTGACCCGCGCCGAGCTGCGCCCGGCGTAGCTGTGCGGGTCGGGCGCCAGGGAGGGCAACGGGGCTGGCGAAAGAAGTGGAGGAGCCATGAGCAACAGGTTCAAAAAAAGACAGAGATAAAAAACGACAGCTGACGCAGCGGGAGAGGAGCCGAGTGCTTTTTTCTTGGCAAGCCCAGCCCGGCCCCGGCGCGTGCCTGCCCATCTCCTTTACGGGCCGGGCTTTCGGAGCGTTAATGCAACGCTGCCAGGCGCTCAGCAACGCCGGGCAAGCCTAGCAGAACCGGCCACTGGCCCAGGTTGAAGTACGGTGGAAACCCAAAGTTGGCATGATTACGGACAGTAGGAATACAAGCTCTGCCCAGCACTTGCGTACTTTGCATCAGGACGGCCCCCGGGCCTGCTGCGCAACCACGTTCCTCGCTTGGCAGTACAATGCCTAGCCCGTGGCGGTTGCCCATGGCTTATGTCTTTTTTGATTAACTTCCCTCGATGTCCTTACTTTTTCGATTTTCTTCCACGTTATGGGTACTGCTAATCGCAGTAGTCGGCAGCACTACACTCTCTTCCTGCGGCTCCGAGCAAAGCAGCTCGGCTGCGGGTCAGAAGAGCGGCGGTCTGTTCTCCTCGGTGCCCCAGGGCCCTCAGCCGCTGCTCGACAGCACCTACCTCATCAACACCCTGCGGGCCGAGCCCGCGTTTAAGCCCCAGCTGGCCACGGCCCGGCGCTTCTACCGGGAGCGGGGGTTCAGGCTGGCTTGGTTCAAAGACCACGAGCCCGTAGAACAGGTTGAAACCCTACAGCAGATTATAGCTAAAGCCCAGGATGAAGGACTTAATCCTAAAGACTATCAGGTTAAGGACTTGAAAAAGATGCTGGCTGATTTCGAGCAGGCCAAGTCCGACAGTGCGAAGCGCAACGCCCTGGAACAGCAGATTGATGTGGCCCTCACGGGTACCTACATGAAATGGGGCTCCGACTACTACCGGGGCATTGCCAACCCGCGCGATTCCAAGAACACCGCCTGGCAGGTAAAGCCCAATAAAATCAAGCTCAATAAAGCCCTGCTCACATTCCTGGGCGAGCGCAAAAGCCGCTACAACTACTACGAGTTTGCCCCCCTGCACCCCGAGTACGCCAACCTGAGAAAGGCCCTGGCCGCTTACCGGGAGCAGGAGCGGGCCGGCGGCTGGCCCGTGCTTCCGGCCAGCCTCAAGCTACGCCCGGGGCAGTCGTCGCCCGAGGTGGCGGCCCTGCACCAGCGCCTTTTGGGCGGTGCCGGCAGCCCGCAGCCCGCTGCGGCTCCTGCAGCCGTACCGGTTTCAGTGCGTGAGAGCGGCACAAGTACAGTTCCTGCTGCCCCCGCCGACGCGCTCTATGGCCCGGAGCTGGTGAACGCTGTGAAAGCCTTCCAGCAGGACGCCGGCCTACGCCCCGACGGTATAGTGGGCGGCGAAACCCTGCAGGCTCTCAACGTGCCCATTGGCACCCGCATCGACCAGCTTATTCTGAACATGGAGCGGTGGCGGTGGCTCCCCAAAAAATTTGAGCCAAGCTACCTGTTGGTAAACATTCCGGAGTACACCCTGCACGTAGTGGAGGAAAACAAGGAGGTGATGGCCATGCCCGTGATTGTGGGCAAGGCCCTCAACGAAACCCCCGTCTTCAGCGATAAGCTGGAGTACGTGGTGCTGGCTCCCTACTGGAACGTGCCGTTCAGCATCATCGAAAACGAGCTACGCAGCAAGCTTGTGGCCAACCCCAACTACCTCGACCGTCTCGACATGGAAGTAGTGAAAGGCTGGGGCGCCAAGGCCACGCCCATCGACCCCGGCAGCGTGGACTGGGCCAATGTGACCAGGGAAAACTTCAAGTACACGCTGCGGCGCCGGCCCGGCCCGAAGAATGACCTGGGCGATGTGAAGTTTATTTTCCCTAATAGCAACGACATCTACCTGCACGATACCCCCCACGATGAGCTGTTTTCGCAAACCAATCGCAGCTTCAGCCACGGCTGTGTGCGGGTGAAAGAGCCCATCAAACTGGCTACTTACCTGCTTCGGAACAAGGCGGGCTGGGACCAGCAAACCATTCTGGATACCATCTCGCGGCGGCGCGAGAAGTACGTGACGGTAAAAGAAAAGCTCCCCGTTTACCTGGTGTATTTCACGGCCTGGGCCGATGCCGACGGGCACCCCCACTTCCGCAAGGATATCTACGGACACGACAAAACGCTAGCCCGCGAGTATTTCAATTAGACGAATCTTGGTGGGCTGTGCCTTGCGGGCCTGCTCCTCCACGCGTATCCATGATATATAAGAGCCCGACAACTTCTCAGTTGCCGGGCTCTTTTGTTTTATCATATAAATAACGCCACAAGCAATACACACACTCGCCAGATTGATTACAATTATAACGGACGAGTAAAAATCAGTGGTCATACTTTTCTGTATAAGATGATACAAATGTAATGCAAACATAAGTAATAATTGTAATCACATCCAAGTGTTTGCTCTAAAAATATTTTCTAAATCAAAAAAACATTTATGTACATTTGTAACCAAACCTTTTCTGATGGTCGAGCGTATTCGGACGTTGCTGGAAACACGCCAGCTCACTCCTACTCAGTTTGCTGATTCCATTGGCATCGCGCGCCCTATTGTCAGCCACATTCTGTCGGGCCGCAACAAGCCCAGTTTAGAAGTGGTGCAGCGTATTCTGGCCGCTATGCCAGACTTATCAATGGCCTGGCTGCTCAATGGCACCGGGGCCATGCTGGCCGGTGCGCCCGTTGCCCCTCTGGTTCAGCCCGCACAAGCCCCAACTGCTCCCACTAAGCCCACCGTTGCCGCGGTTCCACCCCAGGAAGTCGTTTCGGCGGTTCCTGAACTGCCTGCCAGCGCCCCGGAAAATACCCCGAGCCGCTCCCGCAGCCCCGAAACGCCCTCCAAGCCTGGCCGGCTGGTCGCGGCGGGCGGAGTTTCTGCCGTATCGGAGCCCAAGCGGTTTGCGCCCACTGCTACCCCGGCGCCCCGCCAGGCCGTGCCCGGCCTTGGTCCTCAGGCACTAATCGAGGCTCCAGCCGTAGAAACGGTGCCCGTAGCCGCTGTTTCTGCACTTGTTGATGCGCCGGTTGCTCAGCCGGCCGCGCCAGTAGTTACCCCTGCGATTACTATTAAGGCCCCAATCATTCCTTCTGGCCCCGAGTCCATCGAGGCGACGCCCGCCACTACGGCCCTGCTGGCCCGGACAGAAAAGCCCATCCGTCGGATTGTCATTTTCTACCACGACGGGTCCTTTGCCGACTACCGGCCCGAATAGCAACCCCACACTTTGCGGGAAAGAACAACTGGATACTTTCTGGTGTAGCGATGGCGCGGCCCACGCAAAATTATGCGCGCTTCGGATAGTGCGATACGCCAAAGCATGGGCGATTCCAGTGAGACTGCTGCTTACAAGGGAATACCCCCGTCGTGTCTATCTGCTTTCTCCTGTGTGGTGTGGGTGCTCAATACGCACTTTTTTAAAAGAAAAAAAGTCTTGTCCGTGCATCCATCCGCCAGAGGAAAGGAGTCGTATGTAGTGCGCTGGCTGGTGGCCGTGAGTGATGTAAGCCTTGCCTGTTCCTACCGGTATAACACAACTTGTCAGGCTGTTCTAAAGAGGCTAGGGGAGTGGTAATACTGATTGGTATACTAAGCTCGTAATTGAGTAAAATTCTTATATTCAGGTTTAGTCGATACTAAGTAGGATAGGGCTAATTTGCTAGTGTGAAATTGCTGCTTAATTCTACTGATAAGTTACTAATAATCAGTGAAAATAATTTGACTAACGAAAGTGCTGAGTGAAGATAACTATTGTTTGTTTTTTGATTGGTGTGGCAGTGTTATACGTTAGTTTGAGCTTTTGTTTAATCAAGAGAATAGGTGGCGAATCCGCGCATACGATAGCCGCTGATGCTAATTTTATAAGCTGGCAACTCACCATGAAAAGTGGTACTGTGATGCCGTACAGGCCGAGCCGCATGCTAAGCTATTGAGCGATAAATTCCTGCTCTGAACGCCTCATGAAGCCGGCGCGAATGCCAGGAGGATGGCGAGATACTGCAGCGTTGGGCATAGCCCTGACCTGACAGTTACCTGGTACCCGTGGGACGTGGTCAGCACTGACCTGTGAGGGGATTGATGCTCCAGTTGTCAATTGTAAATGGGGGCAATGAGATTGGTTGACACATTTTTTAACCCCCCAAAAGTGAGCATTTGCTGCTGCGCTCCGCTCAAGCTGACTGCGGCGCGGCCGTCAAGTTTGGTGGGGGCGGTTGTTCGTTTGGCAGCGAGAGGTTACCTTCGCAGTATGAAACTGACCCGCACGAATCTTTGGTTGGCCGCTGCCGCGGCAATGTTCCTGACCGCCTCCTGCTCCCAGGCCCCCGACGCTGAAAAGGACCCGTCGGCCGATGCCGCTTACAAGCGCGCCCACCGCGCCGAAGGCTACCGCGAAGCCCAGCGCTCCAACGTCACCCGCTAAATCCAGGTAGAGCTTATTGCGGCCTCTGCGGCTGTTCAATTGGCCCAACCCACGTCCCGAACGAAAACGGCCCCTGCCATAATTTGGCAGGGGGCGTTTCGTTTCGGGGCGTGGGCCACTCGCGCGGGTCGGAGAGGCCGGGTCGGTCTAAACCGCCTTTGACTTATACCTCTACCGCGACACCCGAGAAAACGGGGTTGGGCACCGGTTCGGTGGTGAAGCTGGGCAGGGTGATGCCGGCCAGTAGGTCGCGCTCCAGCAGGTCGGCCCAGGTGCGGAGGTAGAGCACCACGTCGTCGCGTTGGTTGTGGCGGAGGGCGTCGCGCCGCTCAAACCCAATGGCCGCCCGAATGGTGGGGTCGGAAATCTTCTCCAGGTGGGTGAGGTCAGTGCGCGAGAAGCCCATAGCCAGCATCTCGTCGATGGTCTGGTCGATGGGCAGGCCGCTGGTGGGGCAATAGTCGATGAGCTGCCGCTCCCAGTCACCGTAGCGCTGCATGGCGCGGGCGTGAATCTCGGCTTTGGTGAGGCGCGTGACGGTCTGGGCGAGGTGGCCGCAGTTGCAACTGCCCATGTGGCCCCACTGGTAGGGGGCTTGGGTGGCGAGACGCTGCGCCGTGTCGCGCAGGGCTTGGATAACTGGGAGCGTGGGCTGAGCCATAGGAAACGAACAGAAAGTAATTAGGAGCGAACAAGCACGTAATCTGCTTTAAAAAGCAGTAAGGCCCGGAAAAAGTTTTCCAGGCCTTATTGCTTTTTTGCTTGAAAATAGTGCCCATTACAAAAGAACGTTGTGCTGAGCTTGCCGAAGCCTCTCTACCGCATCTATTCCCCTTTACATAGGAATAGCATTGCGGTAGAGAGGCTTCGGCAGGCTCAGCATGACGTTCTTATTATAAGCAGACAGGCTTTTAATAAATAAAGCCTGCAAACGCGCTTAGAACGAGCCGCGGCGCGAGCCACCGGCATCGCCACGACGCCGGCCGCCTTGGTCGCCGCCTTCGCGGCTGCCGGCCACGTTCACGCGGGCGCCGC
>NZ_MDZB01000167.1 GCF_001816145.1 Hymenobacter lapidarius
CGAAACCAGCGTCGGCAACTGGCTGGCCTGGCACTGGCTGGCCTTTGTCGTCCTCTTTTTGCGAAAAATCAACCCAAAACCGACTTTCTAAACAGCTTCACCATTTTGCTAACTCGTTTTTAACTTTTAATTCATGATTTTTAATTCAACGTTTTGAACCAGTTTCCCTACGTATTCTTTTTGGGCATTGGCGGCATCGGTATGTCGGCCCTGGCCCGCTGGTTCCGGGCCAACGGCCATCAGGTGAGCGGGTACGACAAAACCGAGACGCCTCTTACGCTGGCCCTGTCGGCCGAAGGCATCGCCATTCACTACCAGGACGCGGTGGAGAGTATCCCCGCCGTCGTGCGTGAAAACCGGGCGCAAACCCTGGTGGTGCTCACGCCCGCTATTCCGGCCGAGAGCCTGGAATGGGCCTGGCTGCGAACCCAGGGCTACGACATCCGCAAGCGCAGCCAGGTGCTGGGCGTGCTCACCCACGGCCGCTACACCATTGCGGTGGCCGGCACCCACGGCAAAACCACTACCAGCAGCATGGTGGCGCACCTGCTGCACCACGCGGGCCTGGATGCGGGCGCTTTTTTGGGCGGCATTGCCGTGAACCTGGGAAGCAACCTGCTGCTGCCGGGCAGCTCTGATGCCCCCATTGTGGTGGAAGCCGACGAGTACGACCGCAGCTTTCTCACGCTCTTTCCCACCGTTGCCATTGTCACGAGCACCGACGCCGACCACCTGGATATTTACGGCGACCAAAACGCGCTGATAGAATCTTTCCGGCAGTTTGTGGGCCAGATTCAGCCCGGCGGCACCCTGCTAATCAACCATACCGCCGACCCGAGCGTGGCCGCTGCCGCCCCCGCGGGTACCACGGTAATTCGCTACGGGCTTTCGGCGGAACAGGGGCCGCAGCTATTTGCGTCCAATATCTCCGCCGAAGGGCATCAGTTTCACTTCGATTTGCAAGGCCCCGCCGGAACGGTGGCAGGTCTGCAACTGGCCGTGCCGGGCTACCACAACGTGGAAAACATGTTGGCCGCCGCCGCAGTCGCACAAATTCATGGTATTGAGGCAGAAAAACTGCGTGCCGGAATAGCCGCGTACAGCGGCGTAAAACGTCGTTTTGAATTTGTCTTGACTACGCCCCAAAACGTCTATTTGGACGATTATGCCCACCATCCGCGCGAAATAGAGGCTTTTCTGCGTTCGGTGCGCACGCTGTATCCGAGCAAGCGGCTGCGCGTGATTTTCCAGCCGCACCTTTTCACCCGCACCCGCGACTTCGCGGCAGGCTTTTCCAAGAGCTTAAGTATTGCAGATGAGGTATTTTTGTTGGATATTTACCCTGCTCGCGAAAAGCCGTTGGCCGGCATCACGTCCGAAATCATTTTAGATAAAATCACTGCGCCCACCAAAGCCATCCTCACCAAGGAACAAGTGTTGAATGCTGTTAGAACGGATACCTCGTTCGACGTTTTGGCCACCGTAGGGGCTGGGGATATTGACACCCTGGTACCGCAATTGAAATTGATATTGTCCGAGCGCTGGAAATAATTAAAAAATAGAAAATCCTCTGTTGCTAATTATTTCCACCCCTTGCTATTTGGTTACTCCTTGGAACGCACCCTTAGAAATTTACTTGTTGCCGCCGCCTGTCTCCTCGTGCTGGGCGGGTTGGGTATATTCGCGGCCATGCGCCAGGCCGCCCGCCCCATCGGCGAAGTATCGGTAGACATCGCCAACGAGTTCGATAACTACTTCATCAGCGAGCGCGGCGTCACGGCCCTACTCACCAAAGGCGGCGCCGAGCCCGTGCTGGGCACCCGGCCCGAGGGCCCGAAACTGCGCCAGCTGGAAGCCCGGTTGCGGGCCCATCCGTTCGTGCGGGAAGCCCAGGTGTACCGCGACCTGGCCGGCAACCTGCACGCCGATGTACGCCAGAACCGGCCCATAGCCCGCCTCACCCACTCCGATACCCGCCTCGATACCTACGTGGACGCCGAGGGCCACACGCTGCCCCTCTCGCCGCTGTTTACGGCCCGCGTAGCCACGGTGGCGCGCCCCAGCGGGGCTAGTTTGCCAAGTGCATTTTTCCAGGACAGCACCGGGCGGCGCTACCTGGAGTTTTTGCGGTATGTAGATGAGCACGAATTCTGGAAAGCCCAGGTGGCGGAGGTGTTTATCGAGCCCAGCGGCAAGCTCTCATTCACCCAGCAAGTGGGGGACCAGCACATAGAATTCGGGCTGCCTGAAAATATTTCCGAAAAATTTGCGAAGCTTATGGTATTTTACCGGCAAATTCCGTCAGTTTTGGGGTGGGATACTTACCACCGCGTAAACGTCGAATACCAAAACCAGATAATCTGCGAATAGTAATTCGCTGAATGACAGACCGTAAGGTCAAGAATACCTCAATCCCCAACCCACGCATTCCTTACGCTCGCCAGCACCGCCTCTATGCAACAAGACAAAATCGTCGTCGGGCTCGACATTGGCACCACAAAAATCTGCGCCTTGGTAGGCCGCAAAAACGAATTCGGTAAACTGGAAATCCTGGGTATGGGCAAAGCCGTGTCCGAGGGCGTTTCGCGGGGCATCGTGCTGAACATTGACAAGACCGTTGACGCTATAAAACGCGCCATTCGGCAAGCCGAAGAACAGTCCGGAATTAGCATTGGATTGGTAAACGTGGGCATCGCGGGCCAGCACATCAAGAGCCTGCAGCACAACGGCAGCATCACGCGCAACTCGGCCGATACCATCGGTCCGGACGACGTGAACCGCCTCACCCAGGACATGTACCGGCTGGTAACCCAGCCCGGCTCACAAATCATTCACGTGATGCCGCAGGACTACAAAGTGGACTACGAAGAAGGCATCGCCGACCCCGTGGGCTACGAAGGCGTGCGCCTGGAAGGCAACTTCCACATCATCACGGCCCAGAGCACGGCCATCAACAACATCAACAAGTGCGTGACCAAAGCCGGGTTGGAAATTGCCGACCTGATTCTGGAGCCACTGGCCAGCAGCATGTCCATCCTCTCCGAAGAGGAGAAGGAGGCCGGCGTGGCCCTGATTGACATTGGCGGCGGCACCACCGACCTGGCGGTGTTCAAAGACGGCATCATCCGCCACGCGGCGGTGTTGCCGTTCGGCGGCAACATCATCACGCAGGACATAAAAGCCGGCTGCAACGTGGCCCCCGGCCAGGCCGAGCAGTTGAAGGTGAAGTTTGGCAAAGCCATTGCCGAGGAAGCCAGCGACCACGAAATTGTGAGCATTCCCGGCCTACCCAACCGCCCGCCCAAGGAAGTATCGCTGAAGAACCTGGCGTACATCATTGAGGCCCGCATGTCGGAAATCATGGAGCTGGTATATGCCGAAATCTACCGCATGGGCCTGCACGACAAGCTGTCGGCGGGCATTGTGCTCACGGGTGGCGGCTCGCAGCTGCAGAACCTGGAGCAGCTCACCGAGTACATCACCGGCCTGGATACCCGCATAGGCTACCCCAACCAGCACCTGGGCAAGAGCCGCATTGAGGCCGTGAAGTCGCCGATGTACGCTACTACCGTGGGCTTGGTGCTGTCCGGTTACCACTCGCTCGACGAGCGCAACTCGCGTGCTCCCTACGAGCAGGAAGAGCAGGCGGTACCCGCGTACTACGCCCCGCAGGCCGCCGCCCCGGTTGCGACCCCCGCCCCGGTGGCTGAAACGCGCGCTTCGGTGCCCGTAGCAGCGGCCGCGGCCCCCACGCCGGCACCCGCCAAGCCCAAGGAGCCCGGCGCCGCCAGTCGCTTCTTCAAGGACATCATCACGCGCACCAAGGGCTTGCTGATTGACGATTACGACGATAAATCCTACTAGGAAATAATTATGGATTATGAATTATGAATTATGAATTGGCCGAAGTCAACCAGGCTAGTTTATAATTCATAATTCATTGCTCATAATTCATAATTAAAAAATATGAATTACAAATTCGACATTCCTGCCCAGAACAAGTCAATCATCAAGGTGATTGGCGTTGGGGGCGGTGGCTCCAATGCCGTGAAGCACATGCACAAGCAGGGCATCAAGGACGTGGAGTTTATTATTTGCAACACCGACCACCAGGCGCTGCAAAGCTCCACGGTGCCCAATAAGCTCCAGATTGGGGTGGACCTGACCGAAGGCCTCGGTGCGGGTGCCAAGCCCGAGCGCGGCCGCCAGGCGGCGTTGGAAAGCAAAGAGCAAATCCGCGACCTGCTCAACCAAGGCACCAAAATGCTGTTCATCACGGCCGGCATGGGCGGTGGCACCGGCACCGGTGCGGCGCCCGTTATTGCGCAGGTAGCACAGGAGCTGGGCATTCTCACGGTGGGCATCGTGACGGCGCCTTTCATGTTTGAAGGCAAGAAGAAGCGCCAACAGGCCGAGGAAGGCATCAAGGCGCTGAGCGAGCATTGCGACACGGTGCTGGTGATTCTCAACGACAAGCTGCCCCAGATTTACGGCAACCTGACCATGGGTGCTGCCTTCGCCAAGGCCGATACCGTGCTGACCACGGCTGCCAAATCCATTGCCGAAATTATTACGGTGACGGCCGATGTGAACGTGGACTTTGAGGACGTGAAAACGGTGATGAAGGACAGCGGTGCGGCCGTGATGGGCAGCAGCGTGACCGATGGCGAAAACCGCGCCCGTCGCGCCGCCGAGGAAGCCCTGAACTCGCCGCTGCTGAACAACACCGATATCCACGGTGCTCAGCGCATTCTGCTCTCCATTATGTCAGGCGCCGAGCACGAGCTGGAAATGGACGAGTTGACGGAAATCACCGAATACATCCAGGAAAAAGCTGGCCAGGACGCGGAAATGATTTTTGGCCACGGCATCGATGAGTCGTTGGGGCAGAGCATCCGGGTGACGGTGATTGCCACGGGTTTTGCCCGCGATGCGCACTCCATCAGCACGCCGGGCGTCAGCAGCCACACGGAAGCTGCTCCAGTAGCTGCCGCACCGGTAGAGGCTGCTCCCGCCCAGGTAGCTCCCGCCGCGCCAGTGGCCAGTGGTGCCTCAGCTCCCTTTGTGCCCAGCTTCGGAAGCACCGCTCCCGAGCCGGCGCGCGTTACATTCGACCTGAACGGCCCTTCGGCGCACACTGCGCCGCCGTTGGCGGGCATTCCGGCCAGTGCGCCTACCGAGCCCGTGCTCACGTCGACGCCAGCGCCGGCCCCTACTCCTGAGAACAGGACCCGTCCCGCCATGGATGCGCAGGCCCTGGAGCGCCGCCGCCGCCTGCAGGAACTCAGCAACGGCCTGCCCCCCGAGGCCGTGAGCCAATACGACACGCCCGCCTACCTGCGCCGCCAGGTGAAACTGGAAAATGTAGAGCCCAGCTCGGCCCAAAATATCTCGCGGTTTAATTTATCTGACGATAATGAATTGCTGGGAGATAACCGGTTTCTGCACGACAATGTGGACTAGATGATTTTGTAAAGCGCAATAAAAAAGCCCTTGCTAAGAAATTAGCAAGGGCTTTTTTATTGCGCTGCGGTTTTTATTCGAAAAAATTATTACAAGCAATTATTTTCTAAGTTTATAGTCAACGCTAATCATTGGATTTGCAAGTGAAAAGCCCTTGTTTCCAAACGCGAAATTGAGGGATTTTATTTCATAAGCAACTCTGCTATTTTGCCAGCTTATTCTAAGCCCAGCGCCCCCGAGGGCGCCGAAATATGCGTTATTGAAATAGCTGGAGGTAGCCCCTGGGGTTTCAATTTCACCGCCAGTGCCAAATAATCCTCTGGAATAGGTGAACGAACCGCCAGTTGATACGAAAAGCGAAATTGACTTAAAGCGTATGATATCATAGGCCAATATAAACTGCAATGCAGTCATTTGATGATATTGGTCACGTGCATCATTGATGCCTGCCGATGAAAAACTGCCAAACAACAGATTGGGATTTGCTCGCAATTTGCAACTATAGAGCCTGTTAAAATTCACAAGTAGCTGTTAGACAAACAGAAACCAGCCAGGTTACCGCAATTTCTTCATCCGACCAAAGATGTACGAAACGGACCTGACTGATTTCCAGTGGCACGTCATGCAAAACGCCTTGCCAGTTGCCCGCCGCCGCAAGTATTCGTTGCGGCTCATTCTCAATGCCTTGCTCTACCTAACCAAGAGTGGGTGCCAGTGGCGCTTGTTGCCCCACGACTTTCCCCCTTACCCCATTTGCTTTTACTACTTCCGCCGCTGGCAAGCCGACGGGCGGTGGGCGCGGCTCAACAAACTACTAGTCGAGCAGGACCGCCAGCGGTCGGCCCCCTCGGGCCAGCCCAGC
>NZ_MDZB01000168.1 GCF_001816145.1 Hymenobacter lapidarius
TCAGCCGACGGCAGGGCAAAGGGAGTAATGGGACGAGGCATAGGTCCCCAACTTCAACCCCCTTTATTTTGTTGCCTAATTCACTTGACTAAGCACTAGCAGAACCGATGCAGATGGCCGCCTAACCCAAGTGCTCCACACTTTTTGATGCTCTCCAACACCGTGACCATCACGGCTGCGCCGACGGCGACCTTCAGCTATGCCTCTGCAGTAAACTGCGAAGGTGCGGGCCTCGTAACTGCCGCGCTGGCCACGGGCGCCACGGCGGGCACTTTCTCCTCAACCACGGGCCTGGCCATCAACGCCATCACCGGCGCTGTTGACCTAGCCACTTCGACGCCGGGTACCTACACCGTGACCAACACGGTGGCGGCCGCGGGCGGCTGCGCCGCGGCGATGGCCACGGCTACCTTCACGGTAATCGCCCGCCCGGCTCGTCCGGTGCTGACGGCCACCTACACCAGCACTACTACCACGTTGACAGCGAGTACGGCTACAGGCAACTAGTTCTTCCTGAACGGCGTGGCCATCGCTGGCGCGACGGGCCAGACCTACGTGGTGAACGGCACGACGGCCCAGCTCGGCTCCTACACTGTAATCACCACCAGCGCTCAGGGCTGTACCTCGCTGCCTTCGACTGCGCTGGTAGTGACGTCGAGCGTAAAGCCCGTGGCGGGCAGCACGCTGCGCCTGTACCCTAACCCTACGCCGGACGGCCGATTCAACGCGGAGCTGGCTGGCTACACCAAGGCAGTGGAGCTGAACGTGTACAACGCCCTGGGCTAAGTAGTGTACTCGGCCACGCTGCAGGCAACGGCTGGGACGCGGGTGCAGCCCATTGATCTGACGCCGCTGTCCTCGGGCGTGTACGTATTGTTTGTCAAGACCGAAGGGGGACTCGATACACGGCGGATTGTGAAGCAGTAACGGCTTCGCTGCTGCGCTCGGCCTGACTTTCAGTGCGGACCGATATGCTAGTTAAAAAAGCTCCGGCCGGTAGGTCGGAGCTTTTTTTATGGCTGGAAACCCGGGCGGCTTCTCAAATCTTGTGTGAGCTGTGCGGAACGCTACCGAATAGGCCTTAGCCAAGCCGCTAGTCGTTTAGTTTAGCAGAACGGTAGTATTTGGCATTTAAACGGCTGGTAACAAGAGCTGCCCGCACCAAGGTGCGCAGGAGCACCTGCGACAAAATCAATCCGCTTAAAATTATAAGCAACGGCCATGGGTACTTGTGTAACCGTAGGGCACCTAGAGCGTAACTTCTTTATACTATGTCTTCAGCTTGATAAAATTCTTATGCAGACGCTTCGATGGGAAGAAATTGCGGCACTCTTGGAGGATTACCGACAGCTACGCGTAGCTCTAGAGACCACGCCGCCACCAGAAAATCCGGCCCTTGTGGCCCTGGAGGAGTGGCGTCGACGCGCCCCTAGGAGCAAGACCTTGGCACATGTTGCCGACATCAGTAAGAAAAGCCTAGACCCCAGAGGGTATTGGTATAGCCTGATGCATGAGAACGGCTATACCCGTCATGGGCACTTATTTCCAGGGTGGCAGCCAGGACACCCACCAAACACGAGCAGCACATTTAGTAGTCTCCAGCCAAGTTAAGCATGGTGTGGCAGCCTAGAGCCTGTTATGCACTTGGGGCTAAATTTGACACATGGTCCCAGCCCGAAGTTACCCGAGCGATGTTTCCGACGATGAATGGGCGTTTGCCGCCCCGTACCTGTGCCTGATGCGCGAGGACGCGCCCCAGCGGGAGCACCCGGTGCGGGCCTTGTTCAACGCCTTACGCTACCTGGGCCACACCGGCTGCCAGTGGCGCTACCTGCCCTCCCTGGCCCGCCGTCTATCAGCAGTGGACGCGCTGGCGCGATGCGCGCGTGTTTGAGGCGATGGGTCACGATTTGAATGAGTTGCAGCGCGTGTTGCTGGAAAGGGCGGCCACGCCCACGGCCGTTATTTTCGACGGGCGCACGTTGCAGAGTACGCCCGAGAGCGGCCACCGGGCCGGCTACGACGGGGCCAAAAAGCGCCGGGGCAGCAAGGCCCATATCGCCGTCGATACCCTGGGTCACCTGTTGAGCGTGGTCATCACCCCGGCCACTGAACAGGAGCGGGCGCAGGTGGGCGAGTTGTGCCAACGGGTGCAGGAAATGACGGGCCAAAGCGTCGAGGTCGGCTTCGGCGACCAAGGCTACACGGGCGAGGAAACGCAGTACGCGGCGGCTGTACATGACATTGATTTACAAGTGGTAACCAAGCCCGAGGGCCAAACTGGTTTCGTGTTGCTGCCCCGCCGCTGGGTGGTCGAACGCAGCTTTGCCTGGTGCAGCCGCTTCCGGCGCCTGGCCCGCGACTATGAACGGCTCAGCAGCACCTTACAGCAACTTCACTTCGTCGTCTTTACGTGTATTATGCTCGCCAGACACACCAATAGTTCATAACAGGCGCTAGACATACGTAGAATTATTGGCAGGCGTCGGCAGCATCTGCCCATCGTGTGCGTGCCAGCAGGCAGGGCGAGCACGAAGGAGATAGTAGGAGGTTGTGTTCAAAATGTGGCAAGGGGCTAACGCTACAACGCCCCCGGCGGCAGATATACCGGCGGGGGTGTCGGACTTCGTGTCGCCGGCGAGGTTATTACTTCAGGGGCTTTGGCTTGATGCTGGGCTTGACGCCGGCAGCCCGCTCGAAGGCGCCTTCGAGGAGGGCCTTCACGGCTTCCTGGTCGCCGGGGCGGCAGACGATGGAGTCGTGGATGGAGGCGCACCATATTTTGCGCTCCTGGAGGGCCGCGGTGACCACGTCGAGCACCAGGCCGGCTTCGATGCGCTGCATCTCGATGGCAAGGTTGTGGTAGGCCTCGCGCTTGTTGTCGGCGATGAGCGCGTAGACGTTGGGGAAGTGCTTCATGAACCAGCGGCCGAGTTGGCTGCCCTCGGTGTGCTCGCTTTTGCAGAAGAAGACCGAGCCGAAGAACTTGGACTTGAACGCGCGGCGCTTGCCGGGGGGTGGCGGCGGTGAGCCCGAAGGCCGCGGCGCAGTCGTCGTAGAACGTGCCGGCCGCGGTGAGCTCCATGTAGTGCTGGACGTCGGCGGGGCGCTCCTGGCCCTCATAGCGGCGGTTGAGCAGCACGTTGAGGAGGAAGGGTTGGGAGTTGCGGATGTCAAGGTTGACCAGCAACTCCTCCTCGTACTTGGTGTGGTAAAGGAAGGGCCGGAGGTGGGTGGCCAGGTTGGTGAGAAAGGTGTAGACCCGGGCGAGGTGGGCGGCGCGCTTTGGGTCCTTAAAAAAGACGGTGCGCTTCTTCAGGACCATTTCGCCGTCCACTTCTTTCAGGTAGTACTCTACCCGGCTGAGTTTGCGGTGCGCCCGGGGGCGCTTGGTTAGCCCGGTGCCGAGCCGGCGGAGCATGTCGACGGCGATGCAGTTGGCCACCTGGGCGTCGCGGATGCTCTGCTGCATGACCAAGTAGTAGGTGATTTCGAACTCACCGCGGTCGTGGGCGGCTTTCACGCGCTTGGCGACGTCCTTGCGCCCCGGCAGCATGATGAGCGGGCTCTCGGCCGCGGCCTCCTCCAGGAGCTCGGCGTAGGCCCTTATGGGGCAGTGGGTGACCGAGAGGGTGAGCTTGTGCTCGAAGAGGAACTCGGTGCTCGCGGCGGCGATGGCGTCGAGGTGGGCGAAGGCTTCCCGGTGGCGGATGCGCAGCTGCTTCATGTCTTTGTGGATGCGGTTGAGGAAACGGTCCTTGCGGAGGCCCTGGAGGTCAAGGGCGGCGCGCTCGTCGAGCTTACGGGCGAGGCCCTCGGGCTTGAAGGGGAACAGGCCGACGGCCTTGCCGCGGTGGCGCTCGACGATGCGGTAGCCCAAGCTCTTGCCGCCTTTCTGACTCTGGTGGCCGTCGCACTCGATGATGCCGCCCTGGATCAGGTTGCGGAGCATGTCGGCGGGGTAGCGGGAGCCGTATTTTTCCTTCATGACGGCCTGGTTGGCGGGCACGAAGTCGCCGGGCACCCGGCTGCGGTCGAAGCACGCGGCAGTGGTGAGGTAGCCGAGGAAGTCAGCGTACTTGTCCTGTTGGCTGTAGATGCTGCGCTCCCCGAGGCCGAAGCTGCGGAGCATGGACGGGATGTCGGCCAGGGGGCCGGGGACGTAGAACTGGCGGTTGGTGCAGTAAGCGGTAGCAGGCACGAGGGGTTGATTGAAAAGGCGGGCGGGGGTGACCGGTGGTTCCAGCACCGGGGGTTGAAGGCGGGTGGGTGGAACGCCGGGGGAGGTCTTCAACTAACCCTCCCCGGCCCCGGTCGGTGTTAACGAGTCCGGCTTATTGGAAGCTCACCGTGGAGCTTCGAGGGTAAATACGCCGACCAACTGATGGTCTGCTCCGGACGAAAAAAAATAAACGCAAAAAAATTTGCCTCGCGGGCGCGCGGTAGTTCTGGAAGCCTTTTCTGTTCCGGTGGAAATTCATCCGGTGGAAATTCATCCAGAAACCCCGGATCCCAACCACCGCTCCATCCCGGGCTCCACGCACCAAGTTCCCAACCGGCACCACATCCCCGCGCCCCAAGAAGCTCCCCCCGCAGAAGACCCCACACAAGGGCTCCCTTACTAGGGTACAGTTGGTGGATTTTATTTGCAAGGGTTTCATGGTCAAGTAGTTACGAGCAGAATTTTCCGAAAAAAAGTGTAAAAGCCAAGTGTAAAAGCCAGTTGAGGTGACCCGGCGAGGGAGCCCCGCTCACCCCCCAAAGAATGAGGTCGTGGGAGTGGCGGGGAGTTGGGAACTACCGGGCGGCGGGGTTGTCCTACTTGGTTTTTCGGGGCTTCTGGTAGATGGGGAAGACCTCCTTGATGCGGGCCAGGGTGTAGCCCCCAAGCCTCTTCTTGACGGTGCCGTGTCCTGGTTGTCGAGCTGGGCCTGGTGGAGCACGCGGTTGAACTGCTCCTCGGTCTTGGCAGTCTTGACCGGCTCGCGGGTCTGTGGCTCGGTGAGCTTGAAGTTGGCGCGCATACACTCGAAAGGCCTGGGCGCAGCCATCGCCGCTCAAACGTGGCAGTCTACCACGATACTGGCCGGATTACGAATACCAAATTTTTTGAAAAATCCGCGAGGCACCCACTACAATTTTGAGGCCCGAGGCGGGGGGGGAGCAGAGGGGGAGGTGCCTAAAGGCAGGAGGGAGGGGCCTCATGCGTCGTTTTTTCACTAACTCCGTTAGGCCCGGCCACCAATTTGTCGTGCGAAAAGACCCTGCATGCGATTTTCCCAGGGGGCACGCTAACAAAAAGGGAACGTAAGGGGGACTAAAAATGACGGATAAGGCGGGTTTTTAGCGCCTGAGGAACTGTTGAGTTTTGTACTTGTGTCGCGTGGAAACCTGGATGACTACGGCCTGACCCGGGCGTTGGCGCTGCTACCCGGAACTGGAAAAAGCAGTCAAGCACATTGGGTGTCAACTGTCAGCGCAAGCACCCGCCACTACCGTAGCCGGCTTTGCTGGGGAACCCGTTGCGCGGCGGGCGTACTTGCGGCGGCCGTCCGGTTGGGTTTGTTGTTGCAGGGCCGCCAGCACGTGCCCTCGCTTGAAGCGCACGGCGCGGCCGACTTTAAAGGCCTGAAGCTTTTCAGCTTTGGCCCACTCGTACACGGTTTGCGGACATAACCCCAGCAGCTGAGCGGCCTGGGCCACAGTCAAGACTTGGTCATTCCGGTCGGCCTCCGCGGCCGCTTTCTCCGCTAACAACAACTCGTACTCCTCGCGAGCTGCCCACCGGGCGTGACGGTAGAACTCCTGGAATAGTTGGCTAAGAATCTCCGGCCGCTGGTTAACCGGCTGAACTGGCTGCTCAGCGGTTTTTTTCGGAAGGGTATAGTGTGTGGTTCCTGCAGGTAGTGGACTCGTGGTATCTCTCATATCAGCTTTACGGGAAACCCAGGGGGGGCGTTACCGAAGCAGAACCACGATTATATTTAAAATTATTATAATTAAGCAGGGGGCTTAGGAAGCAAAAGTCTAAAAACAGGGCGTAACTTACTGTTATGCAACTTGCTAACTGCTATTATAAGTGCAGCAAAATTTCCGAGGTCAAATTTCGCTACTTGTTACGGCTTTTTGCCCTGGATTTGACGGCCTCGGATGCGGCCCGACTCACGGGCTTGAGCACCCGCACCG
>NZ_MDZB01000169.1 GCF_001816145.1 Hymenobacter lapidarius
CCATTGCGCCGAATATGTTCACTGCCGCAAGCGGCGCAGAAGTGTTGCGTAAAGACCATCCCCCAAATTAAACGTATCACCTTAGATTATCCCACCGCCCAAGCGCTTTCTGCCAGGTGGGGGAAAGGGCTTTGCTGTTGAAGCGGAGCTAAAGGATAAGAGCGAATTCATCATGCTGGCATCATGAAGCGGCGGTAGCTTTGACCCAAATCTTTCTGGTCGAAGCTCCATTCATCAGCCTGAATCTGCTAATGCCTTCTCGTGCTGCCGGGCCTGCACCTGCAATCCGGCACTGCACAACCCGGGCGGCAGCCCGCCGGGGGTAATTCGGTTGAGGCCCGGGCCGCGCCCGGCTTTCACACCAAGTAATAATCTGCCTTAATGCCTGCTTCCTCTCGCTTTAACCGGAACTTAAGCGCCGTGCTGCTGCTTTTCCTTGCGCTGCTGGCGCGTTCTCAGGCCGGGCTCGCCCAGCCCGGGGCCGTGCCCGCCGCTCCCACGGACACCCTGGAAGTGGCCCGCACCACGGCGTATGCCAAAAATTTCGTCGAAGCCGACCGGCTCCTGACGGCCTACAACGCCGCCCGGACCAACGTGGACGGCCTGCGCCTCCACGCCCAGGTGCTGTACTGGAACCAGGAGTTTGCCCGCGCCGCGGCGGTGCACGAGCGTGCCATCGGCGCCTTTCCCGACCAGCCTGTGCTGAAGCTCGACTACGCGCGGCTGCTGGTTGACACCAGCCAGCCAGCCCGGGCGCAGCCGCTCTTGCTGGACTACCTGAAGCAAGACAGCCTGCACGCCGAGGCCAACCTGCTGCTGGCCCGGATTAGCTACTCGCAGTTGTGCCCCGCGGCGGCCCGCAAAAGCCTGGCCACCGTGCTGCGCACGTATCCCGGCAATGAGGCGGCCGTGGCTTTGCAAAAAGACATCAACCAGGCTACGGCCCCGTATTTTAAGGTGAGCAGCCGCTACGCCAGCGACGACCAGCCTTTGCAGGCGCTGACGCTGCGGGCCGAAGCCAGCTGGTTTCACTCGTGGCTGCTCTCGCCGACGGTGCAGGTGCAGGCCAACCGGTTCGGGGTGCCCGACCCGCAGGCGCCGTACCGCTCCACCTGGTTTCAGGCGGGCAACAAGGTCAGCCTGCCGGGCGTGGGAGTGGAACTGAGCACCACGGCCGGCATTTTTCAGCACCAGTCCACCCGCAGCAGCGCCGCCACCGGCGCGGTGCTGCTGACCAAAAAGCTCAGCCGCCAGCTGGACGTGGACGCCACCGTGGCCCGGCAGCCCTACCAATACGTGCTGGCTAGCGTCCGGCAGCCGGTGTTGGAGCAGGTGGCGGGAGCGGCCCTGCGCTACCGCCGCGACGGGGGCTGGCTGGGCAAAGCCGGCTACGACCAACGGCGCTACGGCGATGACAACCTCCTTCAAACGGCCTACGCCTGGCTGCTGGTGCCGGTGGCCGCTTCCCCGCGGGCCAGCTTCCAGAGCGGCCTCTCGCTCAGCTACGGCGACGCCGCCCGCAGCACCTACGCCACGGCCCAGACGCCGGCCGAGGTGCTGGCCAGCGGCGGCGCGGTGCGGGCCAGCTACGCGCCCTACTTCACCCCGCTGAACCAGTACGTGAGCGCCCTGCTGCTGGCGCTGAAGCTGACGCCCTCCCCCCGCCTGGACGTTTCGGCCCGCGCCAGCCTGGGGCTGCTGGGCACGGCCGACGTGCCCTACTTCTACCTCGACCGGCGGGCCACCGGGCCCCTGTTCCTCCAACCGGGCCGGGCCGCGCAGTCTTACCGCCCGGTGGAGGTGCACGGCGAAGTGGCGCTGCGGGCCTCGCCCTGGATGACGCTGGCCGCCACCTACGACTACGCCAACCTGCTTTTTTACCAGAGCCAGCAAGTCGGCTTGCAGCTCAATTACCATTTGGTCCGTGAAAAAAACCGATAACCCTGCCCTGTGGCAGTACCGCGCGGCGGCTTCGTCCACGCCAGTCCGGAAAATGGGGCTGGCGGTGCTGGTGGTGGCCGGGGCCATCAGCATGGTGCGGCTGGGCAACTGGTGGTTCCGGCCGGAGCACGTGGCGTCGTGGCCGCTGTTTCTGCTCCTGACCTTCGTTTTCTGGTGGGGGCTGGTGCGCACGCTCATCGTCTGGATTTCGTACCTGCGCATCGCCAAGCCGCAGCGGCTACCCCCTGCTGGCGGCCGGCGGGTGGCCATTTTCACCACCAGCTCGCCGGGCGAGCCGCTGGGCATGTTCGAGAAAACCCTGGCCGCCTGCGCCCGCATCCGCTACCCGCACACCACCTACCTGCTCGACGACACCCAGGACCCGCGGTTTCGGGCGGCGGCCGAGCGGCACGGGGCGGTGTGGCTGGAACTGGTGGGGCTGCCGGGCGCCAAGGCCGGCAAAATCAACGCCGCCCTGGCCCGGACCGATGAGGAGTTCATTCTGGTGCTCGACCCCGACCACATCCCGTTCCCGAACTTTCTGGACGAGGTGCTGGGCTACTTTGAGGATGCGCGGGTGGGCTTCGTGCAGGTGGCCCAGGCCTACTACAACCAGTACCGCTCGTTCACGGCCCGCGGCGCGGCCGAGCAGACCTACGGTTTCTACGGCCCCACCCAGATGGGCATGCACGGGCTGAACTGCGCCGTGGCCATCGGGGCCAACTGCACGTTCCGGCGCACGGCCCTGGCGAGCATCGGCGGGCACGGCATCGGGCTGGCCGAAGACCTCATCACGGCCATTCGCATCCACGCCGCCGGCTGGAAATCGGTGTACTCGCCCGTCATCGTCAGCCGCGGCCTGGTGCCCGAAGACCTGGGCTCGTTCTGCAAGCAGCAGCTCAAGTGGGCCCGCGGGGTGCAGGAGGTGCTGTTTGCCGAGCTGCCCCGCCTCTGGCCCCAACTCAGCGGCTGGCAGCGGCTCTCGTACCTCACGGTGGGCACTTACTACGTGTCGGGCCTCACCATGCTGCTGTTTTTGCTGATTCCCTACCTGTTTTTCTGGTTTGGACTGCTGCCCGCCAACATGGACTTCCTGGAATTTCTGGGCCGGTGGATTCCCGTCGGCCTGCTCAGCCTCAGTATTTACCTCTACGTGCAGCGGTGGATGTGCCACCCCGGCCCGGAAACCGGCCTGCACTGGCGCGGCATGTGTTTGAAGTTCGCGTGCTGGCCGGTCTTTGCCCTGGGCTGCCTGCTCTCCATCTGGAACGGCGAGATTCCCTACATCCCCACCGCCAAGCGGGCGGTGAAGCAGTTCACCACGTTTGCGCGGCCCCTGCTGGCGCATCAGGCCCTGTTTTTTCTGACCCTGGGCTACGTGGTGGTGCGGCGCGTGTACTTCACGCCCGAGTCCCGGCTGGCGCTCAGCAGCGCCGATACCTGGGGCATGGTCTCGTTCGCCGGCCTGGCGTTCGCCATGACCGTGGGCGGCCTCTACGCGGCCTACCAATCCACTACCATCCGGCCGGAAGACCCCTGGGTGGGGGTTGACCTGGATACCATTAAAACCTGAGGGGCTGTTTAAGTTACTATAAAACGTCATGCTGAGCGAAATCGAAGCATCTCTACCGCTTCGTTGAACGGCTCCTACGAAGCGGTAGAGATGCTTGACTTCGCTCAGCATGACCGCCTGAAGTGCGTTTTGCTAACTTAAACAGCTTCTAAGGGGCCGCCCATATATCCTACCACTACTGCCATCCGCTTTTTTTTATGAATACCACCAAACAAGCCGTGCGCACCACGGCCTCGCGGGCGTCCGCCATTCTGCTGGTTATTGCGTTGGGCATTGGCCTGTTTGGCTTGCTGCTGCTGGCCGGCAACAAAGGCCGGGGCCCGCTCGAAACCCTGGCCGGCAGCGTCACCAGCCAGGTCGCCAGCTTCGAGAAACGGTTGCTAAGCGGCGATTCGCGGGCCAGCCGCGCGGCGGCGCTGGCGTGGTTCCGGCCCTACCGGGAAAACAAGCTCTACCTCAACAACACCGACACCCTGCTGGTGGGGGCCTACGACAACAACACCGTGGAGTCCTACGAGCGCATCGTGGCCCTGGAAGATTCGCTGGCCCTGAAGCTGCCCATTGTCCAGTTTTACACGGCCTGGGGCAGCAAAAGAGAGCAGGTGTTCCCCATGCTCCGGGCCCAGGCCATTTCCGACCTGGGGTCGCTGCCGCTCATCACCTGGGAGCCCTGGCTGAACGACTTTGACCCGGAGAGCTTTCCGCGGACCGGGCCGGCGGACCAGGTAAACGTGGGCGGCCTGCGGGCCATCGCGGCGGGCCGCTACGACGCCTACCTCGACAAGTGGGCCCAGGACGCCAAAGCCTACGGCCAGCCGTTCTTTCTGCGCTTCGGCCACGAGATGAACGACGCTTTCCGCTACCCCTGGGGCCCCCAGAACAACAAGCCCGCCGACTTCATCGCGGCGTGGCGGCACGTGGTGACCCGCTTTCGGCAGCAGGGCGCCACCAACGCCACCTGGGTGTGGTCGCCCCACCCGGCCTATCCCAACTACGCCGAATTCTACCCCGGCCACGCCTACGTGGACTGGATTGGCACCACGGCGCTCAACTACGGCACCGTGGCGCCCTGGAGCAAGTGGTACACTTTCTCGGAAACCCTGGGCAACGCCTACGGGGAACTCTCGACCTACGGCAAGCCCCTGATGATTAGCGAGATGGGCTGCCTGGCCGTGGGCGGCAACCGCGCCGCCTGGTTTACAGAGGCCCTCACCGACCTACCCTTGAAGTTCCCCAAGGTGAAAGCCGTGGTTTTTTTCAACAACTCCAACGACGTCACCACCACCTACAAGGCGCTGGACTGGTCGCTTAACAACGATAAAGCTACCCTGGCCGCCATCGCCCAAGCGCTGAAGGGGTGGCAGCTACCTAAACCAGCGCCGGCTTTGTAGCCCCGATGGCCCAACCTGGCCACGGCGGTGGTCCTGGCCTTGATTGAAAATTTGGGCCAAAAGTCGCAGTTGCCGTTTCCCTGCTTTTGTAATTGCGGTACCTGAATTTTAACCTAAGAAAAAGGGCTACGCGCTTGTAAGGGTGGCGTTAGTAACTGGACCAAGAATTATGGTAAGGGCTTGTTGTTCGCCTTGGTAGGAGGGAAGGTCAACTTTTCGTTAATCTGGCAGCCGGCAAAGCGCAGGATTTTATAGAGGGTGCGGCACGAGCCAATTTGAAAGCAGGCCATGAGTTGGCGGGTGGACTGCTGGCCGGCTTCGTAGAGTTCCTTGACCGCGGGGGCAATTTTCTGGTAACGGGGGGCTAGGCCCGGCGGGCGGCCACCCTGCCGGCCGCGGGCACGCGCGGCTTGGAGGCCGGCGCAGGTGCGCTGCACGCGCACGTCGCGCTCGTGCTCGGCCAGGGCGCAGAAAATCTGGAACACCGGCTGCCCCCCGGACGAGGTGGTGTCAATCGGGTCCTGCAAGGATATCAGGTGCAGCTGGCGGCGGCTCAGATCCTCGACCACTTCGATGAGGTGGTTGGTGGAGCGCCCCAGCCGGTTGAGCCGCCAGATAACGACGGTATCGCCCGTACGGGCGTACGCCAGCAGCTGTCCCCAACTGGGCTTGTGGGCCTGCATGCCGGAAACCGTATCGGTGAACAGGTGCTCGCAACCGGCCTGGCGCAGGGCATCGAGCTGCAGGTCCAGGACTTGTTCGCTGGTGCTGACGCGGGCGTAGTGCTTAGTCAGGCAAGTTAGTTGCCCTAATCTTCTGGTAGTGGCGGTCGAGTTTGACGCGTGCTTTTTCCAGGGTGAACTGCCATTTTACCGTAGC
>NZ_MDZB01000170.1 GCF_001816145.1 Hymenobacter lapidarius
TATCTTTGGACAGGACTTCCATTAAAATGCGAAAAAAGGAGTGTCGTAACTCAAATTTCGCGCTTTTTTGGGAGTCCTTTTACTTTCTAAACAGCTTCGAAGTTAGATTTGTTCCCAGTTACTAAAGTGCCCAAAAAAGAGCGTGATGAAGAGCGTAGCGAAGCATCTTTACCGCAATAGTAAATCCTTTCGATTGGAATTACTCATGCGGTAAAGATGCCACGCACTGCATGACGTTTGACTGGCTACCTGAACAGCTTCATAGTCTTTAATACACCACCAGCTTAAAGCCTAACTCCTTAGCCAAGCGCCGGGTGTGCTCCACCTGGTCTTCTGCTACTACGCTTAGAGGATAAGAGTCGCTGTCCAGCGTGAGAAGCACCAGCGCCAAGCCCATTGGCTCCAGCGCATCCTGCAAATAATCGAGGACTTCGGGTCCGGTGTTGCGGCGGCTGGCCAATACTAATTGCGCTACTTCTGTGCGCTTCTGAATAACCAGTACTTCGTTGAGGCCCTCTGCCAACGTTTCAGTTGGTTCCCGCATACTGCTTTCCCAAGCCAATCCTTCGCTCGATAGAGCATCGATAAGGGCAATATCGCGCAGTTCCTGTGCTGGTAGTTCCGTGACGATGCCACGCTGCTCAAGCTCATCAGCATAAAGGTCTTGTTCCTGGTACGCCGCCGGGTCGCGCAATACCAGGGCCAGCCGCTCGCTCACGCGCTGGGTAGCCTCCGCATCGCTCAGGGTAAAAAGCTGCACGAAGCGGTTCAGATTCTCGTGGTTCATAAAGCAAAAAGTAGCATTTGATGAAAGAAAAAGGGCGCGACCAAAGCCGCGCCCTTTTCAACAAATAATCCGTCGAATCCGACTGAATCCGTGATTAGTCAGCCTGCTTGGCGTAGCGCAGACGCTCGTTTTCGTCGAGCAGAATCTTGCGCATCCGAATCGACTTCGGCGTCACTTCCAGGTACTCATCCTTCTGGATGTATTCCATGGCTTCTTCCAGCGAGAACTGACGCTTGGGAACAATCTTAGCGTTGTCATCCGTGCCCGAGGCCCGCATGTTGGTCAGCTTCTTGCCTTTCTGGATGTTTACCGTCAGGTCGTTCGGGCGGGTGTGTTCACCGATAACCTGACCACCGTACACTTCCTCACCCGGGTCCACGAAGAACGAGCCCCGGTCCTGCAGCTTGTCGATGGTGTAAGCCGTACCGGCACCGGTTTCCAGCGAAATCAGCGAACCAGCGATACGGCCGGGAATGTGGCCCTTGTGCTCCTCATAATCCACGAAACGGTGGTTCATGATAGCCTCGCCGCCAGTGGCGGTCAGCACGTTGTTACGCAGGCCAATGAGGCCGCGCGACGGAATGGTGAATTCCAGGTGCTGCAAGTCGCCCTTGGGCTCCATGATGGTCATTTCGCCTTTGCGCATGCTCACCAGCTCAATCACCTTGCCGGCCGATTCCTCGGGCACGTCCACCACCAGCAATTCGATGGGCTCGGTGCGCTTGCCGTTCTCGTCTTCTTTGAACAGCACCTGGGGCTGGCCCACCTGCAGCTCGTAGCCTTCGCGGCGCATGGTTTCAATCAGAACCGACAAGTGCAGAATGCCGCGGCCGAATACGAGGAACGTGTCCTCTTTGTCGGTCGCCTCCACGCGCAGGGCCAGGTTTTTCTCGGTTTCCTTGAACAACCGGTCCCGCAGGTGCCGCGAGGTTACGAACTTGCCTTCTTTGCCGAAGAACGGCGAGTTGTTGATGGTGAACAGCATGTTCATCGTCGGCTCGTCGATGCTGATGCGGTCCAATTGCTCGGGGTTGTCGTTGTCAGCCAGCGTATCACCAATGTCGAAGCCTTCGATGCCCGACACGGCGCAGATTTCGCCGCTGCTTACTTCCGCCACTTTCACGCGGCCGAGGCCTTCAAATACGTGCAGCTCCCGGATTTTTACTTTCTTGACGCTGCCGTCGGACTTCATCAGACTCATGTTCGAGCCTTCTTTCAGCGTACCGCGGTGCACGCGGCCGATGGCGATACGACCCACGAACGACGAGTAGTCGAGCGAGGTAATCTGCATCTGGGGCGTGCCGTCCAAGGTAGGGGCGGGCGGAATCGACGAGATAACCGCGTCAAGCAGCGGAATCAGGTTGTCGGTTTTCACTTTCCAGTCGGTGCTCATCCAGCCCTGCTTCGAGGAACCGTACAGCGTCACGAAATCAAGCTGGTCTTCCGACGCGCCGAGGTTGAACATGAGGTCGAATACCTGCTCGTGCACCTCGTCGGGGCGGCAGTTTTCCTTGTCCACTTTGTTCACCACCACAATGGGCTTCAGGCCCAACGCAATGGCTTTGCCCAGCACGAAGCGGGTCTGCGGCATAGCACCTTCAAAGGCGTCCACGAGCAGCAACACGCCGTCGGCCAGCTTCAGCACGCGCTCTACCTCACCGCCGAAGTCGGCGTGACCAGGAGTGTCGATGATGTTGATTTTGGTGCCGTTGTAGCGTACCGATACGTTTTTAGAAACGATGGTAATGCCGCGCTCGCGCTCCAGCGGGTTGTCGTCGAGAATCAGGTCGTCGAAGTGCTGGTGCGCGTCGAAAATCTTGGATGCGTGGATAATCTTATCCACCAGAGTAGTCTTGCCGTGGTCAACGTGAGCGATGATGGCAATGTTACGAATATTGTTGGCCATATGGGTTGTTTTTGCGGGTGCAAAGGTACAGATAAAAAGGCGCAAAGCCTTGGCTTACTCAACTCTTACGCTGCACCCCACCGAAGCTGGGGCCGCGCCAGCCGGTGCGCAGTCAAGCCAGTCGCCTTAAATCATTCAGCCAGGGCGTAAGGTTCCCGCCCTTTTACCGTCTGCCTGGCAGACCGAACCCTGGTGCTCCCTCGTATGTTGGGCACTTAAATCTCACTTCATCCCTTGACCATGCGTTTCTCCCTTTTGTTTTTAGCAGTATCGGCGCTCACCCTCAACTCGGCCTGCTCGCAGAAGCGCGACGTGGCCGCAAACACTACCCCGCCCGCCCGCACCGTGTCGGGCAAGGCTTATTTTGAGCCCAAAATCGTGACCGGCAAGCCCGATGAATTTCCCGTGCAGAAAACGGAGGCCGAATGGAAAAAGGCCCTCACGCCCGACCAGTACTACATCCTCCGCGAAAAAGGCACCGAACGTCCCTTCACCGGCAAATACCACGACAACCACGCCGAGGGCAGCTACTACTGTGCCGCCGACGGCAACCTGCTGTTTTTCTCCGATACCAAGTTTGAATCTGGCACCGGCTGGCCCAGCTTTTTCGCGCCCGCCGCGGCTACCAGCGTCAAAGTGGCATCGGACGATACCTTCGGCATGAGCCGCGACGAGATTGTGTGCGCCAAGTGCGGCGGCCACCTCGGCCACGTGTTCAACGACGGCCCCAAGCCCACCGGCCAGCGCTACTGCATGGACGGCAACGCGCTGGTGTTCCAGAAGAAAAAGTAGAAGCCTGCAGGCATTTCTCAATACATAATTTGTTGATGCCTTCCGACAATCCACGTCGGGGGGCATTTTCGTTGGTAGGGCTCCGCTTTTGGCCGCTTGCGTCAAGGCCGAATTAGCAGTTCAGCTGTTCTACCAGTAATATATTCAAAACAAGGTCATTTATGGAAGTTTCGCTCGACCCCATCGACTACTTGCAGCAGGAAGTAGCCCAAACCCGCCAACTCTTACTCAGCAACGACCTCTACCACCGGCTGCACACCATGTCCGACCTGCGGCGGTTTATGGAGCACCACGTATTTGCCGTTTGGGATTTTATGTCGCTACTCAAAGCGTTGCAGCGAGAGCTCACGTGCGTGCAGGTTCCGTGGGTGCCCACGGCCAATGCGGCCACGCGGCGCCTCATCAACGAAATTGTGTTGGAAGAGGAGTCCGATGTGGACCCGCAGGGACAGCCCACCAGCCACTTTGAGCTCTACGTGCGGGCCATGGAAGAGTGTGGTGCCGACACCGGCCCCATCCGTCGCCTGGTGGCCGCCGTGAATGCCGGCAGTAGCGTGACGCAGGCCCTGGACGCGGCGCAGGTGCCGGATTCCGTGCGGCAATTCGTTGAAACCACCTTTGGCATCATTCGGAGCGGCCGGCCGTACGTTGTGGCGGCGGCATTCACTTTTGGGCGCGAGGACTTGATTCCGGCCATGTTTCGCCAGTTGGTGGGCGACCTGCGCGACCGATTCCCGGGCCAGCTCGACACGTTTACGTACTACCTCGACCGGCACATTCAACTCGATGAAGAAGTGCACGCGCCCCTGGCCCAGCAAATGGTGCGCGAGCTGTGCGCCAACAACCCCGACTCCTGGGTGGAATGCCAGCAGGTAACCATCCAATGCCTCGAATCCCGCGTGGTGCTGTGGAACGGCATCCCCACGGGCAAAATCCGTCGCTCGGTGGCGTAGCTCAGCCAACCACAAGCCACCGTCCGCCGTTTGAAGCAGGCCGCCAATGTGGGCGGCCTTTTTCCAGCACGGGCCATGAACATTGTTTTTACTTGCAGCGGGCGGTTGGGCTTTGCCCTGGCCCTGGGGCTATTGGCCAGCTGCACTACCACCGAGCAAACCGCCGAAAGGGCCACGCCCTCCGCCGTGCCCACCGAAGTTCGAACCGACGCCGACCGCCGGGCTATTTACAACAGCAACGGTACGGGCACCAACTCCGCCATTCCCGATGCCACGCCCAACCGGGTGCGCCTGGGCGAGCAGGCGGCCGACATCAACCGCCAAAAGCGCATTGAAAATCTCAATTCCAACGACCCCAACAACACCACCCCCGCCACGCGCATTCAGCGGCTCAACTACGATGCGCCCGTAAGCAGTCCGCCCCCGCCGCGCCCTTAGCGGAAACCAGTCACCCGGCTGGTAATGTCGCAGTAAAAAGCCCGTCCCAACTCAATGGGACGGGCTTTTTACTGCGACATTACCCGTAGTGGCAAAAAAAACTACGCGCTTACTTCGCCAGTGCTGGCGCTATCGGCCGAGTTCATTACATCGGTTGCTTCCGGAGTGGCGTCCGGGGCGGCTTCGGCGCGGGGCTTGGGCCCACGGCGGGCACCGGCAGCGG
>NZ_MDZB01000171.1 GCF_001816145.1 Hymenobacter lapidarius
GTGGGCAATGGCGCGGGCACCACTCCGGCAGGCAGTGGCGGCAGCTGGCGCGGGGCGGGCGAGCGGCGGGCGCACGGCGTGCCCACCGCCACCTCGAACCGAAATTTGCTGAACGAGAGCGGCAATTGCCGCACGGGAATAGGCAGGTCGTGCGGGTGCAGCAGCGAAAGCGTCTCGAAGAAGCGCAGGGGCACGCCCCGGCCCAGGGCGGCCGCGAGGGCGGTTTCGGCGGTGGTTTCTTCGTGCGGGTGCTCGGCGCTGGCCCACACGGTGTGCAGGCCCAGCTCGCGGGCCAGGCGGGGTAGCTCGGTGGCGGGGTTGCCCACCACAAAGTGAATGCCGGAGCCCAGGGCCGCGTACCGGCGCTGCAGGTCGGCCAGGGTTTCGAGCAGGAACGGCAGGCGGTGCGGGCCCAGCCGCGGCAGGCCCAGGTAGCGGTCGGGCCCCAGGGTGGCGGGGTCGAAGCAGTAGACGGGCAGCAGAGCCGCGGTGTGCGCGGGCAGAGCGGCCAGCACTTCGTTGTCGTGTAGACGCAGGTCGTTGCGCAGCCAATACAGGATTTTCATGCGAGTTGTGTCAAAGGCGGGTTTTTGCCTTCGATACAACGCCTGACAGGGGGCAATGTTTGTGGGGATTTTGGCGGGTTTCAGTTCGCCATATAAGCACAACAGGTCGTCATGCTGCGCGCAGCATGACGACCTGTTGTGCTCTTATTTCTTATTCTAGGTGGTGCCTTACTTCCGCACGCCGAACTTATAGACGCTCACGGAATGAAAGGTATCGCCCGGTTTCAGCACGGTGCTGGGGAAGGTGGGCTGGTTGGGCGAGTCGGGGAAATGCTGGGTTTCGAGGCAGAAGCCGGCGTTTTTACCGTACACCGTGCCGCCTTTGCCGGTGAGGGTGCCGTCGAGGAAGTTGCCGGTGTAGAGCTGAATCCCGGGCTCGTCGGTGGTCACTTCCAGGATGCGGCCGGTTTCGGGCTCGTACACGGTGGCCGCGGCGTACGGGCCGGTGGCGCCGTTCAGCACCCAGTTGTGGTCGTAGCCGCCAGGCACCTGCGCGATGCGCTCGCCGATGGCGTGGGGCATGGTGAAGTCGAAGGGCGTGCCGCGTACCGGGCGCAGCTCGCCGGTCGGAATCAACGTGGCATCGACCACGGTGTAGCGGTCGGCGGGCAGCGTGACCTGGTGGCCGAGGATGTCCCGGCCGGCGTCGTGGTTCAGGTTGAAGTAGGCGTGGTTGGTGAGGTTGAGCACCGTGGCCTTGTCGGTGGTGGCGGTGTAATCAATCTTAAGGGCGTTATCGGCGGTGAGGGTGTACACCACCGTCACGTTCAGGTTGCCGGGGTAGCCTTCTTCGCCGTCCCTGCTCAGGTAGGTGAGCTTGAGCGTCTGACCCTCGGCTGAGGTACCGGGCTCGGCCTGCCACACCACTTTATCGAAGCCCACTTTGCCGCCGTGCAGCGTGTTTGGGCCGTTGTTGGTGGCCAGGGTGTAGGCTTTGCCATCGAGGGTGAATTTGCCGCCTTTGATGCGGTTACCGTAGCGCCCAATCAGCGCGCCGAAGTACGGACCGGCCTTGAGGTATTCGGGGCTCTGGTAGCCGCTCACGTTGTCGAAACCCAGGATGACGTCGCCCAGCTTGCCGGCCTTGTCAGGCACCAGGAGGCTGGTGAGCGTGCCGCCGTAATTGGTGATGCTGGCCTTCACGCCGTTGGCATTGGTGAGGGTGAAGAGCTGCACTTCGGTGCCAGCGGTGGTTGTGCCAAAGGGTGCAGAGGTGGGCATGGAAGCAGAAGACGTTTGGGTGGAGTCGGCCGCGGCGAAGGCACGGTCCCGGTCGTGGTTTGGTTCGCGGTTTTATTAGCCCCGCAGGCGGCCAGCAACAGCAGGTCCCCGAGCAAGTCCGGCACTGCGAACCCATGCATTTTGGGCACTGACCTTTTCATAAACAAGGTAGTGGGAATTGGTAATAATAACTGCTGTTACGCACCAGCACTCTGGTGCGTAACAGCAGATAATAACACAGTCGATTGTTTTATTGGATAGAACAACCGGTTATGTTCATAATTTCAAAAGGCTCCTTTGGGGGTGACGGATACCAGAAGACCCGCCAGGCTTGAAAGCGTCGCACCAACAAATGGATGCAGCGGCTGCACATAAGCTTTAGCCGAAAAACGGCCCGAGCAGCTCAACGGCAAACACCAAATAGACAGCGCCCCTCTTTTGTAATAGGCTATGGGCAAACAAAAAAGACCAGGCCCAAACGGGCCTGGTCTTTTTTGTTTGCCCATACGTGGGGAATATTAGCGGTGGCTCAGGCGTAGCACCTGCTGCTGGGCGCCCTGGCGAATGGTGAGGAAGTACATGCCCAGGGGCCAGGCAGCAGCCTGTGGCAGCGCCACCTCCTGCGGGCCCGCGCCGGGGGCCAGGGTGGCGGCCATTACCAGCTGCCCCAGCACGTTGCGCACGGTGAGCGCGGGGGCCTCAGGGCCCGCCGAGTGGAAGCGCACCGCCACCGCCCCGGCGTACGGGTTCGGGAACACGGCCGCGTCCAGGGTGGCCGTGCCCACCCCTGTCAGACGCCGCACGGGCGAGTAAGCCGTTTCGCCCGAGGCATCGACCTGGCGCAGGCGGTAGTACACGACCGGGGCCGCGGTTTCACCCAGGCGGACGTCGGCAAACTCGTAGTTGGTCCGGGCGCTGGTGTTGCCGGCACCGGGCCGCTGGCCAATCGACTCGAAGCTCTTGCCATCTACGCTGCGCTCAACCGCAAAGTAGGCGCTGTTCTTTTCCGAAGCCGTGGCCCAGGTAAGCAGTGCCACCTTGTCGCTGCGCACCGCCTCGAAGCTGATGAGCTCCACCGGCAGGGGCTTTTTATTCACAAAAACCGCAATTGATGCCGTGACGGTACACCCTGAAGGGGTTTTGCCAGTGGCATAGTATGTTACTGAGCTGGGCGGATACACGTCAATCACCGAGTTCGTCTGACCAGAAATCAGCGCTCCATCCTGGGTCCAGGTAAACGAGCCATCTACTCCACCGGTGGCCGTAAGGGTGACTTTCTGGCCTGCTGTAATATCTCCGTTTATGCTGGTATCAACAGGGTTGGAGGTAATAACTATGTTTTCCCGTACTATCAGAACGCTCTGGCTCACATCACCGGTACCGCATGCCGCAATTTTGGTGCTGACAGTATAAGTAGTTGATATTTTTGGCGTTACACTAAAAATACCAGTGGTGCTGGTTTGCACGGAGCCATCACTCCCGGTCAGCGTGTATACCTCACCAGACACTGCTCCGGTAGCGGTTAGGGTTATCGGCGTATTAGGGCATACAAACGCCGGGTCGCTGGTTACACTGGAAGTCAGGCTGAGTGATGGGGCTAAATTGAAGGTAAAGTCCGAATTCTTGTCGTTGGTGCACGTAATAAAGCTGGTTAGATACAGTGTTGTGGTGGCCGAAATGGTCAATTTGAACTCATAGACTTCGTCACTTATAAATGTATGTTTACCTACTACCGGACCTGTAGTGCTCCCAGTGTGAAAAGTGAAGGTTCCCGGCGAGAATGATTTTATGGTTATTAATATCTCGCCCGTACCATCTGGGCAGTAATTAATATCTAAAGTTTTAGTGCCATTGTTAAATGTCTTGGGGGTAAAATATCCTGTGCCGGATGGATAGGTTACATCAAATCGTCCTGAACAATCTTGGCTCAACCCAACAGTAGGTGAGGCTAGAATGGTGAACAGCACCCAGGTTAGAATGGTGTATATTTTTTTCATGGCAAGGTGAGTTAAATCTTGAAATGATTTAATTATGTGGAATATTACAAATATATACTCTTTTAAGCTCATCATCAAGCACCATTCGTGTTATTTTTCCAACAATTTTTTTACACATCGGGCACTTCTCAATTTTGAGGGTAGTGGCAAGGGATTTATTGCCCCTTAAACTCACTCGAGGCTGAAGCGCAAAAGTGTCAGCGTGTTACGCTTGGTGTAGAATTCCCTGCTTCCGCTACCGGATGTTAGCTACCAACGCCCTATTGGCGCTTTCTCTGCGGTGACCCTTTAAATCCCAAGCATGAAACCTGCTACCCGCAAAAGCCAGCTTCTGGTTACCCTTCTAGTAGTTGCAGTGAGGCTCGGCCACGCCCAACAGTTTACCCCGCAGGTGCGGGAGTACATCAAGGTTGACGCGCCCACGGTGGCCCTCACCGATGCCAAGGTGATAGACGGCACCGGCCGGCCGGCGCAGCTGCACCAAACGGTGCTGGTGCAGAACGGGCGCATAACCCAGGTGGGCCCGCTGAAGAAAGTGAAGGTGCCAGCCGGCGCGCAGGTCATCAACTGCGCGGGCAAGACGCTGATACCCGGCCTAGTCATGCTGCACGAGCACCTGTACTACACCATGCCCGCCGGCCCGTACTTCAACATTGCCCAGATGCCGTACACGTTTCCCCGCTTGTACCTGGCCGGGGGCGCCACCACCATCCGCACGGCCGGCAGCATCGAGCCGCAAACCGACCTGGCCATCAAGCGCATGATTGGCGAAGGCAAGCTCATCGGGCCCGACATGGACGTGACGGCGCCCTACATTGAGGAGCCGAGCCTGGACATTCCGGCCCTGAACACGGTGAAAGGCCCCGAAGACGCCGCGGCCACCGCCCGGTTTTGGGCCGACAAGGGCTGCACTTCCTTCAAGATGTACATGCACGCCACCCGGGCCGACCTCGCAGCCGTGGTAGCGGTGGCGCATCCGCGGCAGCTCAAGATTACGGGCCACCTCTGTTCCATCACCTACCGCGAGGCGGCCGAGCTGGGCATCGACAACCTGGAGCACGGCTTCATGGCCAGCTCGGATTTTGTGCCCAACAAGGTGCCCGACGTGGCCGATTACCCCGCCGCCCGCCAGTCGCTGCTGCGCCTGCCCCAGAACAGCCCCGAAATGAAAAGCCTCATCAGCTTTCTGGTGAGTATACTCGTCGCGAAGTGAAGTGCGAATAAAGGCTTAAAATTGTGCCATGGAAGTACGGCTTTCCGATGCGGAGCGGCAGTTGCTGCGGCAAGCGCAAC
>NZ_MDZB01000172.1 GCF_001816145.1 Hymenobacter lapidarius
CCGGTAAGAGCGGTGAAAGGCGTTGCCAGTGCGCGTCAGTGAGTAATGTGCGGTCTTTTTGCATCTTCAAAGCTACTTTAATTGTTCACGCGTCCTAGTGATAGCACGCGAGATGCTTCGGCTGCGCTCAGCATGACGTGCTTTTTACTCCCTGCTCCCTATTCCCGGCTCCCGGCTTTACCGCACCACTTCCACCCAGCCTTTCACCCGATGGCCGTCGGCGTAGGTTAGCAGGTAGTAGTACACGCCGGCGGGCTGGCCGGTGGCGCTCCAGTCGTCGTGGTAGGCGGCGGATTCAAACACGCTTTGGCCCCAGCGTGAGAAGATTTGCATGCGGGCCGCGCAGTCTGGGCCCAGCCGAAAGGTTTGGTTCTGGCCGTCGCCGTTGGGGGTGATGATGTTAGGAATTTTGCGCTCGATTACTTCTACCAGTGGAGGCAGGGCCGTGGTTTCGCAGCGGTTGTTGCTGTAGCGCAGGCGCAGCCGGGGCTGGTAGGTGCCGGGCGTGGAGTAAGTGTGGGTGGGATTGGCCTCGGTCGACTGCGTGCCATCGCCGAACTCCCAGAGCAGGCCGGGCGGCGGCGATGCCCCAAGGGAGCTGGCAAAGGTGAAACGCAGCGTGAGCGGCGCGAGCCGGGTTTCGGGGCAGGCCACCGGAGTCCAGAAGGCCACCAACGAGGGGATTGGCGCTACCGAAATGCGCCGGCTGCCGGTGCCCGTGCAGTCGGCCGTGGTCACGGTGTAGGCTAAAACCAATGGTGACGGGAAGCTGGCCGGGGGCGTAAAAAAGAACCCCGTAGCCACCGTGCCGCTCACGCCGGGCCCGCTAAAAATGCCGCCCGCCGGGCTGCCCCGCAGCGCGAACGGCTGGGTGCTGCCGGGGCACAGCACCGTATCGGCGGGCAGGGCCACCACAATTCTGGGCGCTACCGTGACAGCCTGCGTGGCCTGAACCACGCAGCCATTGGCATTCAGCGTGTACACCAACTGAAAGGTGCCCACGCCAACGTTGGGCGAAAAGAAATACCCGAGCGCCGCGTTGCCGCCCACCCCCGGCCCGCTGAACGTGCCGCCCGCCGGCGTGGCCGTGAGCACCACCACCGGCAGCGGCGGGGCCCCGGCCGCCGGCTGGCAATAAACAGCCTGCAGCAGCGGCGAAAAAGTGACCGTGGGCGGCGCCGTCACCGTGATGCGGCGCACGCCCACGGTGGTGCACAGGCCCGTGCTGAGCACGGTGTAGGTGAGGGCCTGCACGCCCACCAGCGCCAGGGAGGGCGTAAACACAAAGCCCTGGCCCGGGCTGCCCGACACGCCCGGCCCCGTCCAGATGCCGCCCGCGGGGCTGCCTACCAGCGCCTGTGGCCCGGCCGTGGCGCACACCGTTTGGTCGGCGCCGGCGTTGGCAATGTCAGGCTGAAAATTGAGCACAAAAGCCGCGTTGTTGCAGCTTACCCCGAAGGTCAGATTGGAGCTGTTGTTGGTGACGGAATACGTATTGGCGCCCGGTGGAATGGGAAACCCCGAACTCGAAAAACACGAGCACACCGCCTGGTACACAATGCCCCGCGGGTCGAAGCGCGAGGTGCCGCCGTCCACGTGCTCGCTGGTGGAGCCGGGGGAGGTGTCGCCGTAGTACGTGCCGTAGGTGAGCCCCGTGAGTCCCGCCGAAAACTGCGCTAGGTAGAAGTCGCTGCCGTCGGTGGCGGGCTGCACGGCGTCCGAAGTCGTGGGCAGGCCGTTGGTGCTGCCGTTGCCAGCCAGGTAGTTGAAGGGGTTCTGGTTCACGTTGCCGCCCCAGCCGCACACGTACACCCGGTCGCAGCGGTCCACTAGAAAGGCGGTGGGCGAGATATTGGTAAACCGGGCTGGGTTCTGGGGCGAAGTGGGCGCGCCAAACACCGTGGCCAGCAAGCTCGTCCCCAGGTTCTCGTCGAGCTTCTGAATAAACTGCGTGCCCCCAAACGTACCATATAGGCCGGGCGAAGTGGGAAAAGGCCCCGTGGTCTGGCCCAGCAGGTACACCCCGCCGTCGGTGCCCAGCTGCAGGAAATACGCCTGGTCGTAGTCGCCCGTGCCCACGTAGGTGGCTCGCCGCAGGCTGGTGCCGTTGGCCGCGATGCGCGCCGCAAAGCCATCCACCCGGCCCGGTTTGGCAGTGAGGTAGGCGCCGGCGGTCACCGGAAAATCGTCGCTCACCGTGCCCCCGGCCACGTACACGTCGCCGCTGCCGGGCTCCAGCTGAATGGAATAAGCCGCGTCGGCCCCAGTGCCGCCCAGGTAGCTGCCCCACACCAGCGCGCCGAGCGTGGGCGTGAGCTTGCACACCACGCCGTCGGAAGCGCCGCCGCGGTACGTGTTGCTGAAGCTCCGCGCCAGCGGGAAATTATTCGAAGTGGTGTGCGAGGCGATGTACACGTTGTCGGCCGCGTCCACGATGATGTCGCCCCGAAACGGGTCGCCGTAGTTGTGCACCAGCTGCGGCACGGCGGCCGTTGGCTTGGTAAGCGGGTTGAAGGGCAGCAGGCCGTCGTTGCCCGCGCCGCCCAAGTAGGTGCTGGCCACCAGCCCGCTACCGCTGGCGTTGAGGCGCGTGATGACCAGGTCCGAGCCGTTGGGCACGTCGAAGGGCGGCCCGGCCCCGGAGCCAAACGCATTGGCCGGCGTGCCGCCGCCAAATTTGGCTTGCAGCGCCCCCGCCGTGGTGGGGTAGTCGCTCGAGCCCGTAGAGCCCAGCAGAAGCAGCTCCCCCTTACCGTTCACCACTAAGCTGTGCGGAAAATCGGTGTTGTCGCCGCCCACGTAAGTCGCCCACACCCGCGCCGCGGGCCCGTTGGCGTTGGTGTTGAACTTGATGATGGCAATGTCAATCAACTTGGCAAAAGAAGTCTGGAACGCGCCCGGGCTGGTGGGGTAGCCGGCTTCGAAGGCAATGCCCCCGGAGTAGAGGTTGCCCTGCGCATCATAGGTCGCGGTGAAGCCCCAGTTGTTGGCCAACGACCCAGTATAAGTGGAAAAAACCACCACCGGGTCGATGGTCAGCGGGCGGCGCTTGTCGTAGCGGCCGAGCGCAAACCGCACCACCGGCCCGGCCAGCACGTAGCGGCACGCCACGGCCTGCTTGCGCCCCGCCGCATCCAGCTGCCAGGCCTGCGGCGCCCGCTCCGTGACGGTGCCCACGCTGGTGCGCACCAGCAGGTTGCCGGCCCCGTCCAGGCTCACGCCATCGGCCCCGTCGTGGCGCAGGCCGATGGCGGCCGGGTTGGCACCGGGGACCAGCTCAAAATCGTACTCCACGTGCTGGTCGGCGCTTTCGTACACCCGCGCACTCACGCCGGCCCACAGCCCGGTGTAGCGCAGCGCCCGGTAGCTGCGCACGTCGCTGGCCCACTTTCGGGCGTCGGCGCCCACGAAGTAGCTGCGGCGCTCGGCCGTGGGCGTTTCGGCGGTGATGGTGGCCGGCCGGGCGCCTTCAAAGTGCAGGGCCAGGGCATGCCCCGGCACGGGCGCGCCGAGAGAAGCCTCGTCGGTAGCAGCGCCGTCGTGCCGGTGCTGGGCCGGCCCACCATTGGCCAGCAGCGCAAACATGAGGCCATCGGCTTCGGCAAAAAGCCGGCCCCCCGGCAAGGGCGCCGCGTAGCGAACCCGCCCGTCCCACTGCCCTTTGTTCTCAATAAATTCCAGGGTGGAGCTGGCGGGCACCGGGCGCGCCCGGGGTTGCGCCCAGGCGCTGGCCGCCAGCAGCCAGAGCGTCACAAGCGCCGCGGGTAGGGGTGGTTTCATCGGTGAAAAGCCTGGGTGAGTGGGTAGTTGCTGGTGCTAAATGTCCTCCGCGTTCACCTCACCCCTAGCCCCTCTCCCGCGGAGAGGGGGACTAGCTCTAGAATGCGTAGTTGTAAACTAATTTCTAGAGCTAGAATCTAATTCCCCCTCTCCGCGGGAGAGGGGGCTAGGGGGTGAGGTGAACGTGGGGCGGTACGTGACTAAAAACAGCCTACCGGCGCACCTCCACCCAGCCTTTCACGCGGCGGTCGTCGGCGTCGCGCAGCAGGTAGTAGTAGATGCCGTCGGGTAGGTTGTCGGCGTTCCAGTTATTGCGGTAGTCGTTGGTTTGGTACACGCGCTGGCCCCAGCGCGAAAACACCTCCAGCGAAGCCGGCCGGCAGCTGAAGCGCGGCCGGAAGCTGTCGTTGAGCGAGTCGCGGTTGGGAGTGATGATGTTCGGCACCAACACCTCGCCCACTTCCACAGGGGCAAAGCCCGTGAGCACGTCGCAGTTGCCGTAGCGCGCCGTGAGCTTGATGCGGTAGGTGCCCGGCAACTCGTAGAGGTGCGTGGGCGACTCTTCGGTGCTGGTGGGGCTGCCATCGCCAAAATCCCAGCGGTACGTGGCACCGGGGGCAATGAGCACGGGCATCAGGAGGAATTTGAAAGGGGCCAAGCCCGCGTATTCCGGCGCGGTGGCGCACACGGGTAGGTTCAGGTCTACGTTCAGGTCCGTGGTGGGGGCCAGCACCACCCGCCGTGTGGCCGAGGCCTGGCACGGCCCCTGCGTCACGGTGTAGGTTAGGGTGAATATCCCGCCGCGGTTTTTGGTATCTGGCGGCGTGAAAAAGCCGGTGGCCGATACCCCCGTGCCGCTCCACACGCCCCCCGCCGGCAGCGCGCCCCGCAGCTGAAACGGCTGGCGCAGGTCGGCGCACAGCGTGGTGTCGCGGCCGGGAGTAATGGTCGGCGGCCGGGTCACCACCACTTGCCGGGACGCTACGCCGCAGCCCAGCGAGTCGGACACGGCGTAGGTCAGCGTGTGCGTGCCCACCCCGGCCTGGCCGGATTGAACCGCCCGCCGGCCACGCCCGGCCCGCTGAACGT
>NZ_MDZB01000173.1 GCF_001816145.1 Hymenobacter lapidarius
TGGCCTTGGTTAAAAGTTTGGTACAAAAGTTAATCGGTGGCCTTGGCAGCTGCCGCCTTTCGGTGCGCGTGGATGACCACCTTTCGGTGGCGTAAGTACTTGTAGAGGGTGACCTTGGAGATGTCCAGACGCCGGGCAATCTCGTTGACACCGAGCTGCTGCTCACGGTAGAGCGTTTCGGCGATGATAGCCGTGCGTTCGGCCTGCTCGGAGAGGCCCCGCTGGCGGCCGCCGACCCGGCCCCGGGCGCGGGCCGCGGCTAGCCCGGCGTGGGTGCGCTCGCGAATCAGCTCCCGCTCGAACTCGGCCAGGGAGGCAAACAGGTTAAACACGAGCCGCCCCTGGGCAGAGGTCGTGTTGATGGCGTCGGTGAGGGAAACCAGGCCCACCCCCAATTGCTGGAAGTCGCCCACCACCTGCAGCAGGTGCTTGAGCGAGCGCCCCAACCGGTCGAGCTTGTAGATGTAGACCGTGTCGCCGGTGCGCAGCTGCGTCAGCAGGCGTTCCAATTCGGGGCGGGTGGTGCTGGCGCCCGAGACCTTCTCCTGGTAGATGGTTTCGCAGCCCGCTTTGTTCAGGGCATCGAGTTGCAGTTCCAGGTGCTGGTCGCGGGTGGAGACCCGAGCGTAGCCGATTTTCATGGGGTAAAGTACAGGTTATCCGTTGCGAAGGTACCCTTTTTTGTACTTTGATTGCTGAACAAGTTTTCTGTACCAAATCGGTTAGTTTTGGCGTGGCTTTGCCTTGGCGGACCTCGCCTGTCGACTTGTACAGAAATACGTTCGTTTTACTGTACAGGCCAGGGGGCTACTTTTAGGATTTATTCCCCTCCTAATGGCCCGCCACTTGCCTTTACTCGATGCGACCCAGCGTCGCATGTTTGACCAGCCCCCGGTCTTCAATCCGCCGCAACGGCTACTCTTCTTCGCTTTGCCCGACTGGGCTACCCAGTTTCTGGATACGCTGCTGGCGCCGCACAGCCGGGGCGGCTTCGTGTTGCAAGTCGGCTACTTCAAGGCGACCGGGCGCTTCTTTCCCGTTGACCGATTTCTGCCGGCCGACCAGGCGTACGTGCAGCAGCGTTACCACTTGGGAGCGGTCGAGTGGGCGCGCTACGACAAGGTCACCCGCTTCTACCACCGGGAGCAGATTCTGCTGCAATTCGGGGTACCGCCCTTCGAGCAGGTCGAAGCCGCCGTGCGGCAGCAAGTGACGCATTTTGCCCGCCAGCAGATGAACCCGGTGGCGGTGTTTCACTCCGCCGCCGATTACATCCGCGCCCATCGCTGGGAAGTGCCGACCTACGCGGCGCTGGCCGGCTTCGTCACGGAGGCCTTCCGCACGGTCGAGCAACAGCTCGTCACGCAGCTCGCACGCTACCTAACGCCGGCCGTGCGCCAGCAGCTGGACACCTTGTTTACCACGGAAGAAGATGCCCCAGCTCATTCGCACCGGCCCTACCGCCTGACCACGCTCAAGCGCAGCCTGGAGCTGATGCGCCCAACGGCTATCCGCGCCAACGTGCAGGACTACGCCGTGCTGCAGACGCTGTTCACCCAGGTGCACCCCGTGGTGCAGGCCCTGGACTTATCGGAGGAGGTCGTGCGCTACTATGCCCGCTACGTCGAGCGGACGCAGGTTTTTCAGGTGCAGCAGCAGGCCGACAAGAAGTACCTGATGGTGCTCTGCTTCGTGGTCTACCAGTACTACCAGGTCGGCGACCTGCTGACCGAAACGCTGCTGCAGGCCGTGCAAACCCACCGCAACGCCGCCCAACGGGAAACGCAGGCGCGCGTCTACCGCCAGCAGCAGGACTCGGCCGGCCAGCTGCGCCAGGTGCTGGAAGGCGTGGTCAGCCATGGGGTGGCGCTGGCGCGGTTGGAAGAAGTCGCCTTTTCGTTTGCGCGCACCAACGAGGAGAAGGTGACGGCCTTGCTGGCTTGGTTGCAAACCCCGGCCGTGGCGGATTTTGCGCAACTGGGCCACACGGCGCAGCAGTTACGCAAAGGCGGCGGAGGCAGTCGCATCGGCCCGTATTATCAGGTCGTGGAGGAGCGCTCGCGCGCCCTCCAGCGCCGGCTGGGCGAGATTTTGCGCCGCGTGGGCTACGAAGGGGCGGCCGATAGCCCGCTGGCGCAGGCCCTTGCCCAGTACCGGGCGCGGGACGGACAGGTGAGCGCTCAGCCCCCGACGACCTTTTTGAAAGCCGCGGAACGGGCCGCCCTGGCGCTGGCCGAAAGCCCCGTTTCCCTGTACAAGGCCCTGCTGGCCGGCCATGTGGCCGACCATCTGAAAGCCGGCAAGCTGAACCTGGCCCACTCGCTGCGCTACCGCCCCTTCGACACCTACCTGCTGGAGGCCGCCACGTGGGAGCAGCAGCGGGACGCGTTGCTGGCGCAAACGGACCTCGTGCACCTTCGCGAGCCGGGGCCTTGGTTGAGCGAGTGGCAAGCCAAACTGGCCACCGCTTTCGCTCGCACCTGTGAGCGGCTGGACGCCGGCACCAACCCCGGCGTGCGGGCGCGCGCCAACGGGCGACCCCGCTTCCTGACGCCGGCCCGGCCCCTGGACGAGGACGCCCCAGTAGCGCGGCCGCTGTTTCCCGGGCCGGGGCTGATTTCGCTGCACGAGGTGCTGCACACGGTCAATCAGAAGTGCCGCTTCACCGACTGCCTCACGCACTGGAGCCCGCGCAATCGGCCGGCCCGACCCGCTGAGCGGGTCTTCTTCGCCGGGGTCATGGCCTACGGCTGCAACCTGGGCCTGACGCGCATGGCCCACGCCACCAAGCACGTGGCCCAGTCCGCGCTGGAAAACACAGTCAATTGGTATTTCTCGCTCGACAACCTGCGCCAGGCCAACGACGCGGTTATCGCGCTGACGGGCAAGCTGCCCGTTAGCCGCCTCTTCCAACGCCACCCCGAGGCGGTGCACACGTCCTCCGATGGCCAGAAGTACTACGTGGCCGTCGATTCGATTCACGCTACGCATTCGTACAAGTATTTCGGCCAGGAGAAGGGCATCGTTTCCTACGGCTTTCTCGACGACCGCCACCGGCTCTTCTACTCGACCACGTTTAGCTCGTCCGAACGCGAGGCCGCCTATCTGGTGGATGGCTTGCTGCACAACGACGTCGTCGAGTCCACCATCCACAGCACCGATACCCACGGCTTCACGGAAGTCAATTTCGCCCTCACCGCCTTGCTGGGGATTGAATTCGCGCCGCGCATCCAATCCTTTCAGGACCAGCAGCTCTACGCCTTCGCCGGCACGGACGTGCCCGACCTGACGGCCTACGGCCTGGCCCCGGTCAAGTACATCGACCACACCCTTATCGCGGCCCAGTGGGACACGCTGCTGCGGCTGGTGGTAAGCCTCAAGCAAAAGCACGTCACGGCTTCCACGCTGCTGCGCCGGCTCAATTCCTACTCCCAGCAGCACCCCGTCTACCTGGCCCTGCGCGAGTTAGGGCGGGTGGTGCGCACCGAGTTTCTGCTCCGCTACATGGACGACCAAAGTCTGCGCAAGCGCATCGACGAGCAGCTGGATAAGCTGGAGAGCACCCATACCTTCGCCCGGGCCGTATTCTACGGCCAAAACGGCCAGATTCCCTACGCCGGCAAGGAAGAGCAGCAGTTGGCTGACGTCTGCAAACAGTTGGTGCAGAATGTGATTGTGTGCTGGAATTGTCTCTACTTAAACCAATACTTATTTCTGGCCCCACCCGCCGAGCGCCAGTCGGTGGCCGACGCCATTGCCGCCAGCTCGCCCGTGAGTTGGCAGCACATCAACCTGCACGGCGAATTTGACTTCTCAGGTGAGGCCCTCAAAGACTCCCTCCGCTTTGACATCGAAGCCCTCTTCGCCTTCAACTGGGAGCAAACTCCGCCTCCGTCCACTTAACTTTTGGACCATACTTTTAACCAAGGCC
>NZ_MDZB01000174.1 GCF_001816145.1 Hymenobacter lapidarius
CCACCAAGCCCGCGGGCGCGGGCACGGGCCTGGGCCTGTCGCTGAGCCACGACATCGTGACCAAGGGCCACGGCGGCACCCTCACCGTGGAGAGCTGCCTGGGCGAAGGCACCGAATTTCTCATCACGCTGCCGCAGTAAACTGGCCCTGGCGCACGCTTCCATGCACATCAATATCCCTGAAGAGACCTCCGGAGTGGTTGAAAGCATGGCCATAGCGCGTGACCGCTCTTTTGCGAGTTTCTTTGTATTGCATGAGTAGGGTTTTAGATTTTTTGCTATTGGTTTTGCTATTGGTTTTGCTGGCCGCTGCCAGCGTACGAGCCCAGACGCCCGCCGCCCCCGGGCTGCGGAGCGAGTTGCGCGCGCACCCGCAGGCAGACACCGTTCGCGCCAATCGCCTCAATGCCCTGGGGCTGGAGCTGCGCAACAATGCGCCTTTGGAGTCGGCGCAGTTTTTCCAGCAAGCCTTGAGCTTGTCGCAGCAGCTGGGGTACACGTTTGGCGCAGCCGAAGCCCAGCTGGGCCTGGGTTTTTACCACCGCCACCGCAGCCAATACAACCTGGCGCAGACCTATTCGCTGCAGGCCCAACGAGGATTTGAGCAAGTGGGCAATGCCCTCGGCCAAACCCGTAGCCTGTACAACCTGTCTTGCGTGTACTCCGACCAGGGCATGTACGCCAAGTCGCTGACTGCGAATTTGAAGGGCCTGCGGCTGGCCGAAACCATGCGCGACAGCAAGTGGCTGTCGTTTTTGAACACGCAGTTGGGCATTACCAGCATGTTTTTGGCTGAATACGCCCACGCCCGGGAGTACCTGAACCAGGGGCTGCGCTGGGCCCGGAAATCGGGAGATAAAGTGAGCATCGGGCATGCGTATGCCGGCTTGGGCAACTTGTACCGTATGCAAAAGCAATGGGCCAAGGCGCTGGTGTACTACGAGAAGGACGCCGCTATTTTTCAGCAGCTTCGGGACGAGTCCGGCCTGCTGTTCGAGGATATCAACATTGGTGACATGCACGAGCGGCTGGGGCATTACCCGCAGGCGTTTTCCTACGGCTACCGGGGGCTGGGCCGTGCCCGGCGCCTGCATGCGCTGAGCGAGATGCCCCGCGCCCAACTGGTGCTGGCGCGGGCTTCCCTACACACGGCGCAACTGGACAGTGCCGTGGCTTTTGGACGCAGGAGCCTGGTAGCCAGCCAGGCCAGCGGCGCCAAAACCATCAGCCGGGATGCCAGCGAAGTGTTGTCGCAGTCGTACTTCCGGATGGAACGTTTTGCTGATGCCTACCGCTACGAGCAGCTGTTTGGCTCCTACAAGGACACGCTGAACAGCAGCGACTTGCAGCGCCGGGCGGCAGTGCTGGAGTACCGTGCCGAACTGGACAATAAACAAGCCCAGATTGGCTTGCTCACCAGGAATAGCCAGCTGATTCAGCAGCAAAACCGGGCCCAGCAGTGGGTTTTGCTTGGCGCCTTGCTCAGCCTGGGCGCCGTGGCCAGCCTGAGCGTGGTGCTGTGGCGCAACAACGGCCAGAAGCAGCGGGCCTACGCCCTGCTCAAGCAGCAGCAGGACGAGTTGCACGCTGCCCAGGGCCAGTTGGTGCAGGCCGAGAAGTGGGCGTTTGTGGGAGAGCTGTCGGCCGGCATTGCCCACGAGCTGCAGAACCCGCTCAACTTCATGAAAAATTTTGCCGAAGTGAGCGTGGCCATGCTCAACAGCGACCAGGCGCCCAGGGCCGCCAACAGCCCCGACGCGGGCAATCTGGAGCAGGAAATAATGGCCGGTCTGAAGCAAAATCTACTGAAAATCAGCCAGCACGGCCAGCGGGCTTCCTCCATCATCAACGACATGCTGGAGCACGCCCGCACCGGTACCGGGCAGCGCGAAACCACCGACCTCAACGCCCTGGCCGATGAAGCCCTCGCGCTGGCCTACCAGGGCCTGCGGACCGATAACCCCGACTTTCAGGCCAGCCTGGGCAAGCATTTCGACGTGGGGCTGCCGGCTTGGCCCGTGGTGAAATCCGACCTGAGCCGCGTGCTGCTCAACCTGTGCGCCAACGCCCTGTATGCGGTGCGCGAGCGTCAGCAGCACGCGGCCGCTGCCAGCAGTGACTACGAGCCCACCGTGACCGTGACCACCCACCACGCCCGGGACAAGGTGGAAATCCGGGTGCGCGACAACGGCACGGGCATGGCCGAAGACGTGCGGCAGAAGATTTTCCAGCCCTTTTTCACCACCAAGCCCAGCGGCGAAGGCACGGGCCTGGGCCTGTCGCTGAGCCGCGACATCGTGACCAAGGGCCACGGCGGCACCCTCACCGTGGAGAGCTGCCTGGGCGAAGGCACCGAATTCTTTATCACTATTCCTGCGTAACTGTGCTCCGTTTTGCTGCTTTTTGGGTACTGTTGCTGCTGCTGGCGGGGCGCGCCTGGGGCCAGGCCGCGCCCGATACGGCCGTGGCAGTGTTGCGCACGGTGCCGTATTCTGGCACCGTGCTCGACCAGGGCTGGAAGTTCAGGGCCGGGGATGACCCGGCCTGGGCCCAGCCCGATTTTGACGACCGGGCCTGGACGCCCGTCAACCCCAACCAGCGGCCGCAGGTACTGCCGCAGCTGCACGCGGCCCGCATTGGCTGGCTGCGCCTGCGCCTGCAAGTGCCCGACAGCCTGCGGAACCGGGCCCTGGTGCTGCTGTTTCAGCAAACCTGCGCTTCTGAAGTGTACCTCAACGGCCGCCTGCTGCACCGCTACGGCGCGGTGAGTGCCGTGCCCGGGCAGGTGCAGCCGGCCGGCTTCACGGCCGACCCGCTGGAGGTGCATTTTACGGGCCCGGCCGAGCAGGTGCTGGCCGTGCGCTTTGCGCCCTGGCCACCGCTGGCCCTGTTCAAGGACAACATCAACTTTATGCGCGTGCGCATCACGGGCCTGCCCGGCCTGCTGCGGCGCAACGTGGAGCGGGCCGTGGGACCGGTGGCTAATTTTGCCACGTTTGCGGTGTTTTTGCTGCTCAGCCTGCTGCACCTGTTCTTCCTGCGCTACAACCCGGCCCGGCGCGCCAACTTTTACTTTGCGCTCTATGCCGGCACCGGGGCGCTGGGGTTTCTGGGGCTGTACGGCGGCTGGCAGGTGCAGGGCATGGCGGCCACGCTGGCCATGAGCATCCTCGCCGATGTGTTCCTTCTGATGAGCTACCTGTGGGCGGTGCGGGCACTCTACTCCCTGTTCAACTACCAAACCGGGCGGATATACATTGGCCTGTGGGTGCTGCTGGTCGTCAGCTTGGTGCTGAGTGAGTTCACGCAGTTCACCTCGGTTTCGGTGCTCACCACGTACTCGTTTGTCTTTTTTGGGTTTGTGGGGCTGGCCAGCGCCGAGCAGCTGCGGCTCACCATGCGGGCGTTGCGCCAGCGCCAGCGCGGGGCGGGGCTCATTGCGGCGGGGTTTGTGGGAGCGCTGCTGTGCGCCCTGGTCTACGCCATGCTCATTATTATGCAGGTGCAGATTTCCTTTCGGGTTTCGTCAATCCTGGTGGCGTTCATGGCTCTGTCGCCGGCGGTGGGCATCTCCTTGTTTCTGGCCCGCGAGTTTGCGTCCAATAGCGAGCTGCTACTCGTGAAGCTGCGGCAAGTGCAGGAGCTTTCGGCCCAAACCCAGGCCCAGCAGCTGGAAAAGCAAGCGCTGCTGGCCACCCAAAACGAGCTGCTGGAAAGCCAAGTTGCCGCCCGGACCATGGAAGTAGCCGGCCAGCGCGACCGCGCCGAACTAGCCCTGGCTGATTTGAAAGTAACTCAGGAACAACTGGTACAGGCGGAGAAGATGGCGTTTTTGGGGGAGCTGACGGCGGGCATCGCCCACGAGCTGCAGAACCCGCTCAACTTCATGAAGAACTTCGCC
>NZ_MDZB01000175.1 GCF_001816145.1 Hymenobacter lapidarius
GGCCACCGCGTGGTGGCGCTGGACGGTCCCGCGCACGGCGCCTCGAGCGGCCGGCACACCACGCTCACGGGTTTTGGTGGAGCAGTGCAGGCGGTGGTGGACACCGCGGGGGAGGTGCGCGCCATTGTAGCGCATTCGTTTGGGGCGGCCGCGGTGGCGGGGCTGCCGGTGCGGCCCGCCGGGGCGCCGCTGCCGCGGCTGGTGCTGCTCAGTGCCCCCGTGAGCCCGCGCGTGGTAGCCGGCCGCTTCGCCGATTTTCTATACTTGTCGAACGACATCGTGGACCGGTTTGCCGCGCACATTCAGAAAACCACTGGCCGCACTGCCGATTCGTTTGCCGCTACGGCCGCCGGCCCGCGCATGGGGGCCGAAAAAGTATTGGTGCTGCACGACGAGGACGACGAAATTATTCCGTACTCAGAAGGCCGGGAAATTGCGGCGGTCTGGCCCGGTGCGGTATTCCACTCCACCCAGGGCCTGGGCCACAACCGCATTATGCGCGACGCCGACGTAATCCAAACCGCCGTGGCGTTCATTGCGTAGGTCGCCGCGGCGCCGGCGTCAGCCGAAATGCCGCTGCGTTTGTTAAGCATGGAAATTCACCCTTAACACCTTTCTCTTATGGTAAAAGTTGCCCTGTTGGTCCGCCTCGAAGTGAAGCCCGGCCACGAACAAACCGTTGCCGATTTTCTAGCCGGTGCCCTTCCCATTGTGGAGGCTGAGCCCGCCACCACCACCTGGTACGCCCTGCGCCTGGGCCCGTCCACGTTTGGCATTTTCGACACCTTCCCCGACGAAGCCGGCCGCAAAGCCCACCTAGCGGGCCAGGTAGCCGCTGCCCTGGGCACCCACGCCGACCTGTGGGCCAGCCCACCTCACATTGAAATGGTTGATATTCTGGCCTCAAAAGGCGCGTAAGCACGCCTGCTCCGGCCGCGGCCCTTTGGGCCGCGCCTGCCGCCTGGTAAGAATATCTGTTTGAGGGTTCTGCCCGCCAAGCCAGCTGTTCAGGTTTTTTACCTGAGTGGCTGGCTTTTTTGCGTTCATTATTGTTTACAAATATATGAATTACAACTATCTGTAATTGACAAACTACTGCTTATGCTACTGCTGGCTCGCATCGTACGGTCAACCTATTTGCCCTTGCAACTTATTTGGGAGAGCAAACGGACGGCTTATCTGCTAAGTGTCGCGCTGGTGACGGCATTTATATTGAGCATGGCGCTGGCCGTGGTCAACTACACCGGCATGCTGGCATTGCCGGGCATGTGGGGCAAGGTCCATTTCCTGCAGGCCGTGGAAATATCGTTTACGCTGCTGCTGTTTTTTGAAATGGTGAGCCTGGTGTTCGTTATTCCCGCATCCATTGCCAATTCCATCGGCAAGCAGATTGAAATTCTGAGCCTGATTTTGCTGCGGTCTTCCTTCAAAGAATTCTCACATTATAATTTCCAGCTTCCCCTGCAAAGCCAGCTCGAATCGGTGTATAAAATGGTGGCCGATGGCGTGGGCGCCCTGCTGGTTTTCCTGCTGCTTTCGGTTTATTACGGAATTCAGCGGCACCGCGCCATCACGCAGGAGGGCGATAAACTGCAATTTGTGTTGCTGAAACAATTCATCGCGCTGCTGGTGCTCATCACCCTGCTGGGCATGTACGGGTACGATGTTTTCCACATGTTTAGCAGCAGCCACTGGGTGCAGTCTGCGGACAGATTCTACATGATATTGATTTTTGGCGACCTGCTATTTATGCTCGTGGCCTTCCGGTATACGCTACATTACCCGGATATTTTCCGGTACTCCGCATTCGTGCTGGTCACGGTATTTATTCGGTTTTCGCTTTTGGCGCCGGTGTATTATAATGCGCTGCTCAGCTTGTTCTCCGTGGTCTTTGCCATCGCCGTGGTCTATTTCCACAACTTGTTCACCGATGGCCGGTTGGCGTACATTACCAAAAACCAGCCCGGAGGCAGCGATTGATTTCAACTGAAAACTGGTGCCGGGCCGGGAGCCCATGCAGTAGCAGCTGCGCTAGATGCTGCCCAAACCTTCGGCGGCCAGCTGCCGCAGCACTTCGCGCAAGCCATCTGACTCCCGCATGAGCAGCGCCACGTGCTGCACGTACTCCGCCTCGGCGCGCAGGTCGCGCTTGAGTTGGCGCAGCTCCAGCTCCTGCTTTTTGGTTGAAGTGCCCACAAAGCCGTTGGGGCCGTATTTCACCTCGTTCATTTCCTGTTTCAGGGTGATTTGCTGCTGGAGCAGGGCGCGGGTGTAGCGGGCCAGTACGTCGTCGGAGTCGGCATCGGCCGGGCCCGATTCGGCCAGCAGCTGCAGCAGGGTGTAGAGGTCGTCGGCTTCGTAGGCCTCCGTGATGCGCTGCATCTGGGCGGTTTTGCCGGCTTGCTTTTCGGGGTCGCGCTCCAGGTCGGGGTGATGGGTGCGGGCCAGTTGGCGGTAGATGGTCTTGGCGTTGGATTCGAGCTGTTTCTGGTCGGCCTGCTCGGCGTCTTCCTTGGCCCGCTGCGCTTTGGTTTTGCGGCGGGCACGGGCCGCGGCGGCGGCTTGCTCGTGCGGCGGCAGGGTAGGGTCGGGGGTGTAGTGCTCGGGCGTTCCGGCGCTGCGGCGCTGCTGGGCCTGGGCAGCGGGGTGGCGGTGGGTAGTGGGGGCGTATTTGCGCAGTATTTCGCCTTCTTCTTCGCCAAACCGTTCCTCCAGCGCCCGGGCATTGCCCACAATCAGGTCCGTAATCTGTTGCTCTTCCAGGCGGCTGAAGTAGCCCAGCAGCAGGGCCTCTTCCAGGGACGGAAACAGGCTGCGCCGGGCGGCTACCACGGCCGTGGCGGCGGGCCCCACCTGCTGCCAGTAGCGCCGGCGCGCCTCCGCCTGCTCGGCGCGCAGGTCGCGCAGCCGCTCGCGCAGGTTCTCTACGTCCAGAATAGCTTGCCGAAAAGCTTGTTGGGCAGGGGAGCCCGCCGGTTTTTCCTCGAGCCGCACGGGCACGGTAACAGGCGCGGGGTGCGCAGAAGCAGCGTTTTTCATGACTTGCAAAGGTAGGAAGGGGGCCGGGGGCGGCTAGGGCCACAGCTCAAACGCCACCCGAAACGTATTGCAGTGCGCGTCCACGATGTCGGCCAGCCGCTCGGAATAGCCGCCGCCCATGCTCACGGCCACCGGCAGCTGCTGCTCGCGGCACAGGCCCAGCACGTATTCGTCGCGTAGCCGGCAGCCGGCGGGCGTGAGGCTCAATTTCCCGAGCTTGTCGGTGGCCAGCACGTCTACCCCGGCCTGGTAGAATACGAAATTGGGTTTCACCTGGGCCAGCAGCTTCGGCAGCGCCTCGTGCAGCAGACGCAGGTATTCCCCATCTCCCGTGCCAAGCTCCAACGCAATATCCAGGTCCGACGTCTCTTTCCGCAGCGGATAATTAGCCCCGGCGTGCATGGAAAACGTGAATACCCGGGGCTCGTTCCGGAAAATAGCCGCCGTGCCATCGCCCTGGTGCACGTCTAGGTCCACGATGAGAACCTGCCGGGCCAAGCCCTTAGCCAGCAGGTGCGCGGCGGCAATGGCCTGGTCGTTCAGCACGCAAAACCCCTCGCCCCGGTCGGCAAAGGCGTGGTGGGTGCCGCCGGCCAGGTTCAGGCCCACGCCGTCCTGCAACGCGTGCAGGGCCGATTGCAGGGTGCCCGCGCTGCTGCTTAGCGAGCGCCGCACCAGCTGCGGGCTTTGCGGCAGGCCCAGGCGCCGCACTTCGGCCGGACTGAGGCGCAGGTCGCGCACTTTGTGCCAGTAGTCCGCCGTGTGTACCCGCAGCACGTCGGGCTCGGCGCACAGGCCGGGCTCGTAGAAGTCTTCGGCCGTTGCAATGCCCTGCCACAGCAATTGCTCGCGAATCAGGGCGTATTTGGCAATGGGGAAGCGGTGCCCTTCGGGAAGCGTGAGCGTGTAGTGGTCGGAAGTGGCGAGGCGTGGCATGGGGTCGTACATACCATAAATGAGCGGTGGAGGTTTATTATCAGCTGACGTTACACCGACGCGTGCCAGCCCACTACTGCGTAATAGCAGTGAATAATGCATATCATACATAAAAAAAACGCCCCGACTGCAAAGCCGGGGCGTTTTTTTGTGTGCAGGCCAGCAGCTGCGTCCGCTGGTTGCGCGCTGGTTATTCAACCACGAGGCGCTTGGCTACCAAGCCTGACGCGGTGCGCGCCAGCACGGTGTACACACCCGAGGATAGGGTGGATAAGGGCAGCTCCAGCGTCTCGCTGGCATCGGCGGCCAGGGTGCGGCTCAGCACCACGCGGCCTACGTTGTCAACGATTGTCACGGCCGTGGCCTGGTTGCCGCGCAAGGTGGCGGGCACCAGCAGGGTAGCCGTGCCGCGGGCTGGGTTGGGGTACACGCTGGCCAGCCGGGCCAGAGCGGCCGGGGCCGTGGCCAACCCACGGGCCTGGGTGGTGAAGAGCACCGCGTAGCGCCCGCCCGCCGTACCATTGGCGTTCAGGGTCAGGGTGATGGTGGGCGTGGTGCCCAGGTCGGTATAGGTGCCGGTGAGGCCGTCGCGCAGGTACGCGCGGTAGTTGGTCGGCAGGTTTTCCAGCTTGTCAACGGCCAGGGTGTAGGTGCCGGCCGCGAGGGCGGCTACGCGTAGGGGCAGCAGCGCATCGGCGCCGGTGAGGGTGGGCTGGCCGTTGATGGCCAGCGCCTCAGCAGCAGCGGTTTCGGTGTCCAGCGTCAGGCCGTTGGGGGCGGGCAGGGCGCGGGCATCAAAGGCGTTGTCGAAGGCGGGCGTGGCGCCTTGCTCAAAGTACACCACGGCCTGGGTGCGGGCAGTGGCACTGCTCAAGGCTAGCGTGAGCTGCGGGCGGGTGTCGGCGGTGCCGCGCTGGAAAGGCGTGGCGTTGGGCGTAGTGAGGCGGTCGGCGTTGGTGAAGGTGATGCTGCCGGTCTGGCCCGCTACGGTGCGTACAAAGAAGCCCTGGGCCACGGGCAGCACGTTGGTGCCGGTGTTCGTGGCTTGGCCGTTCACAAAGCTGGCGTAGGAACCGCTATACGGCGTGCGGCCGTCGCTCTTGTACACGTACAGGGCATTTTCGATGTTGACGGCCCGGCCGCTGTTAAGCACCGAAGACCAGTCCAGCGGAGCAGGATAGGGGTTGCCGCGCAGGTGCCAGCCGCTCTCGGTTTGGCCGCCGCGGGTGAGGGCGCCGGCTGTCAGGATGCCGTTGTTCAGGGTGCCCACAAAGTCGACAGTGGCCTGGGCCGGGATGTTGACGGTGTAGCCGCGCGTGGGTTCCAGCACGTCGCTGGTGGCCGTGGGCGAGAAGAAACCTTTGTCAAAGTCGATGGAGCCGCCGCTACCGCTGGTGTTCACGCGGGCTTCATTGTAGCCAAATACGTTCGGGAACGGCGTAATGGTGTTGCCCAGTGTGTTGTACGCCGGGTTCACCACGGGGGCAAACACCCCTGGCACCGTCAAATCGGCCACCGTGGTGCTGAGCACGGGCGAAGCGTAGTGGCGGTATCCCAGGCCCGGATTTGTGGGGGTGATGTAGCGCTGCACCGCGGTGGTGCCAATTACTGCCCCGCCGCGGTTGTCGACCAGCGCCGTGCCCGTAGCTGTGGATAGCAGGGTTAGGCCCTGGCCGTTGGTAGCTAGGTTGCCAGCTTCGAGGCGCAGTACCTGACTCACGCTTAACGCCTGGCTTAGCGTCACGTTGGCGGCGTTGCTCACCACCAGACTTAGTACGCGGCCAGGCAGGCCGGAACCGGTTACCTGGGCCGCGGTGCCGTTGTAGCCATAGTTGGCGTCGGGGCTAAACGAGCGAGTGCCCGTTACCTGCACGGCGCCCACGGCGCCAGTGGCCGCAATGCCGGCCGCATCGCAGATAACAAGATTAGCTCCGGCCTGCAATACAAAGCTGCCGGGGCCATTGAGTACCTGGCAGGCTTGTACCAACGCGCCCCCGGCCTGTACCGTGAGGGTGCCGTTTACCGTAAGGGTGCCGCCCAGCGTGGCAACGCCGGTGCTCGTCACGGTCACGTTGTTGTAAATGCCGGAGATGGTTTGGGCAGAGCTTACCACCAGGTCGGTCAGCGGGGCTGCCGTGGTGGTGAAGGAAACCGTGGCCGGCGCGGAGGTTGCGCCGCCGGCGCAGTTGCTTACGATGCTCACCGCGTAAGCCGTGCTAGGTGCCAGGCCCGAGAAGCTCACGGAGGTAGCCGAAGCGGGCAGCGTTTGGGTGGTCGTGGCCGGGCTGGTCGTCACGGTGTAGCTGGTGGCCGAGCCGCTGCCGGTGAAGCTCACCGTGGCTGAACTGCTGGTGACGCTGCCGGCCGACAAGTTGGTGGGCGCGGTGCACGCCACCGGGGCCGGGTTCACGGTGAATGTAGCCGGGGCGGAGGTACCGCCGCCCGGCGCCGCGTTGGTCACCGTCACGTTGTAGGTGCCAGCCGTGGCCTGGTCGGCAGCGGTGAGGCCGATGGTGAGCTGCGTGGCCGAAACGAACGCGGTGGTGCGGGCCGTGCCATTAAAATTAACCACCGATGAGTTGAGGAAGTTGCTGCCGTTCACTGTCAGCGTTTGGGGCGCGGCACCAGCCGTCACGCTGGCCGGCGAGAGGCTGCTGATAGCCGGCACGGGGTTGTTGGCCACCGGGGCCGGGTTCACCGTGAACGTGGCCGGGGCGGAGGTGCCGCCGCCGGGAGCGGGGTTGGTCACCGTCACACCATAGGTGCCGGCCGTGGCAATGTCCGAAGCCGGAATGCTGGCCGTAACCTGCGTGGCCGATACGAACGCGGTGGCGCGGGCCGTGCCGTTAAAGGTCACGGCCGAGCCCGCGATGAACCCCGTGCCGTTCACCGTGAGGGTGAAGGCCGGGTCGCCGGCCGTGGCCGAGCTGGGGCTGAGGCTGCTGATGGTTGGGGCCGGGTTAGGGGCCGTCGTGGTGGTGAAATTGACTATAACGGGCGCGGAGGTAGTCCCTTCGGCGCAGTTGCTCACGATGCTCACCGTGTAGGCCGTGCCGGGCATCAGGCCCGCAAAGTCAACCGAGGTAGCTGAGGCGGGCAGCGTTTGGGTGGTCGTGGCCGGGCTGGTCGTCACGGTGTAACCCGTGGCCGAGCCGCTGCCGGTGAAGCTCACCGTGGCCGAATTGCTGGTGATGGCGCTGGCCACCAAATTGGTAGGCGCGTTGCAAGCCGGAGGAGCTGTGGTAGTAAACGTCACGGTAGCCGGGTCGGACATAAGCATACCGCCAAAGCAGTTGCTCACGATGCTCACTGTATAGGCGGTGCCGGGCGTCAGACCCGTAAAGTTGGCCGATGTGGCCGAGGCGGGCAGCGTTTGGGTGGTCGTGGCGGGCGAGGTCGTCACGGTGTAGCTGGTGGCCGAGTTGCTGCCGGTGAAGCTCACCGTAGCCGAGTTGCTGGTGATGGCGCTGGCCACCGGACCCGTGGGCGCGTCGCACACCGGGGGTGTTATGGGCACAGCGATGTCGACGACGTTGAAAGGAGCCGTCGAGGTGGCTGGAATTATGTTGAACTTGTTCGAGGTAAGGCCCGTCGCTAAATCAAGTCGGTAGATGTTGCTGCTGGAAAGGCCCGACGAGTTGGGAGCCGTCACCTCCGACAGGTACGCCACGTTGACTGTGCCAGTGTAATAGATGTCTATGTCAAATGCGATGGCATCGCCGATGCCAAAGCCCAGCAGCTTGATGGTGGCAATCGTATTCAGGGTGCCTGCATCCGGTGGATTCTGAGTCGACAGAATACCGTTGTTCAGTTCGTCCATGTCGTAGAGCGTGGTGCTGGTGCTCCCGATAAAGGAATTATCGTAGGCTATAGCGCCCACTCCGGGGTTGGCAGGTGTGCCCGTGGCATAGTTCAGGTTGATGTCGGTGGCCGCTACGGTGCCGTCTACCGGGTTGAGGCGGTAGTTGGCGTCGTTGGTGCTCACCACGCGGATGCGGTCCGAAGTGGGATTGAAGTCAAAACCAATTCGCTCGGTTGGACCTCCCAAAGCCAGCGTAAAGTCAGCGCTTCCGACTGGGGTGGCCACCCCAGTGGCAGGCACCAACGTGTACAGGCGGGCATTGGACGTGTTGGCCGACGCATTGTAGCCCAGTGCGAACAGTTGGCCGGTGTTGGGGCGGTAGTCCATGCCCACAAGCCGTTGACCAGCGCTGAGGCCTTGGATTTGTGAGGCAGGCCCTTGGATGCCATTGTCCTTGGTGGGCGAGAACGGGAAGATACCCTGCGCTCCAAGCGCCGCCCCCGATGGGAAAAACGGGTTGTTCCTGGGTACTTCCTGGCTTGTGGTACCAAGGGCCCAAATGGTGGTTTGCGCCTGCGATATGGTCCCAATCAACACTAATGCCGTGGCTAAGGCAGTGGCCATAAACCGCCGAAGCGGCCGTGCAGGCGGCAGCGAAAGTAAGTTTGTGTACATAGAAAGATGGAAAATTAAAATTAAAAAATATACCAATTCAAACAAGCTAACTACTTGGTCGCCTGTGGCGCTAGGTACGTATTTCTGCAAAATAAGGACACTCCCTTTTCGAAAATACAACGTATAGCTTGGACGTCCACGTCCGGGCCTTTAGTTCCTTCTCACAAACTGCATAGTATCTGACAGCTAGCCAACCACTCGCACCACGTCGCCCACCCGGATAAATCCGCCCTGGGCAATGTGCGCCGTGAGGCCGCCGTGGCCGCGCATGGCGTTGTAGCCGCCGGGGCCCAGCTCTTCCTCCATGCGGGAGCACGGGTGGCACTCGCCGGTGATGTCGAGCAGCACTTCTTCGCCGATTTGAATCTGACGGTTTTTCAGGGCCAGCAGGTTCAGGCCGCTCACGGCCAGGTTGCGGCGCAGGCGGCCGGGCGCAATAGGCTCGGGCAGGCCCAGAAAGCTGGCCACCGACGCCAGGGCCTCGTGCTGGATGAGGGTGATTTGCCGCTTGCCGCCGGCCTTGGGCCGGGCGTGGTCGCCGAGCAGGTGTGAGTCGGTCTTTAGCTCGGCTTCCAGCACCGCCACCAACGGCTCGCGCCGCGCCGGGCGCTGCCCTATCCACTCAATACGGCCGGTTTGGGGCAGGGTAGCCAGTAGTTTGGCCACCAGAGATTTATCATCGCCGAAGAAGGGGAATGCCATAGAAGCGGGGAGTAGGGAGGCGTTAGAGTTCGTCGGGCGTGCCAAAGCCCTCGCGGATTTCGGTGTGGCGGATTTGGCCGCCCAGGTTGCCCGCGCGGCCAGCAGCCCAAAGCTAAGCCCCGTGGCCACCAGTGCCAGCACGGCCACCAGGCGGGCGCGCGGCGAGGCGTTTCTCAGCAGCAGCAAGGCAAACAGGGCCAGGGCCGCTGCGCCCTCCAGTGCCCAAAAGCCCTGTTCGGCCGCCGCCTCGTGGTTGGCAATGAGGGCGCGGCTCACGCGGGGCAGGTTCAGCGCGATTTCGGACGCGCCCTCGCCCGTGAGCTGCGCGGGCAGGCACAGCACGCCCGCTGCCAGCACGGCCACCAGGCCGGCCCGCACCAGGGTGGTGTTTTTGCCCAGCAGGCCCACGGCCAGCAGCACCAGGGCAAACAAGCTGCCCATAATGGGGATGTGGTTAACGATGAGGTGCCAATGTGCTTGATTCATGCCTGAAGACTCTATGAAACGCGGCCGCGGCGGCCGGTACTGCAAAGCTAGCCCGGGCCGCCGCGGCCGCGCCCAGACGCAACCGTTTCGGCCCGGGCCGACTCTTACTAAATGAACTGCCAGCCGCCGCAAATCGTTATTTAACCAGCTACCGATGTGCTTCGCCGTGTGCTTTCAACTTGCCTTTGGCAATGAAAACCAGGCAGAGGCGTTTTGAGAGCAAAGGGCTGCTGGAATGGCTGTTAAACTCCTCCACCGGTGCCCTGAATAAGCAGGCGCTTATTGGGCCTTGTCGCTGTGTCAGGGTCATAATTTGGCACTGCGCTTGCCTTAGTAGGTTAGTAGTCATTCACCTCTGATTTTCCGCTATGACTTTCCTCCCTCGTTTGTTTACCCGTCTGGCCGCGCCGCTGCTGCTGGTCTTGCCCCTGGCGTTTGCAACGCCTGCCCAGGCCCAAACCGCCCCGGCGGCCACCGACGTTATCCGCGAAATCACGGATGCCGTGGGCCTCAAAGCCCGCTTCGAGCTACGCGCCACCCGCGAGATTGACAACGCTGCCGCCGTGGTCTACGGCGGCAAGCGGTTTCTGCTGTATAATCCCGACTTCCTGAACGCCGTAAACCAGGCCGGCCACACCGACTGGGCGGGCATCAGCATTCTGGCCCACGAAATGGGCCACCACCTCAACGGCCACACCCTGCGCGCCGGCGGCTCGCAGCCGGCCGATGAACTGGAAGCCGACGAATTCTCGGGTTTCGTGCTGCGCAAGCTGGGCGCCAACCTGGCCCAGGCCCAGGCGGCCATGGCCACCGTGCCCGACGGCGGCGGTTCGGCCACGCACCCCGGCCGCACGGCCGCGCCTGCCGCTATTGGCCAGGGCTGGCAGCGCGCCAGTGGCCAAATTGCGGCCAGCAACCGTGGCGCTGCTCCCTCGGCCGCGCCTGCCGTGATAGCCGCCCGCCGCCAGCCCGCCGCCAATAGCCAGCTGATGCGCCGCCTGCCCACCACCCAGGCCGACGACGAAGATGTGGTGGCCAGCAACGAATCGGCGGCTGGTGCCGTGCGCCTGGTGGGCCAGCTCACTTTCCGCAGCGACCCCAGCCAGCGCTATTACCTCACCAACGCCCTGAAAGTGGTGCGCGTGGACGACGAGGACAACGCCGAAGTAGTGGGCCGCATCACGCGCACTACCAATGGGACCTTCCCCTATGTGCTTACCGATAGCCAGCAGCGTCGCCTCTTCATCACGCCCCGCGGCGATGTGTACGACAAGGAAGGACAGCGCGTAGCCAAACTGCACGACCCATCGTAAACTTATCAGCGACATTGCTTTAGCCATAAGCCGACTGGTCCCAGCGACCGGTCGGCTTTTTTGTTTGGGTGCCGCTGGCGTTCCTTCGCGCCTCGCCCAACCCTTTTGCACCATGCCCCAACTGCCGTTCCTGCTCCTCGATGCTTTCACCACCCGGTCACTCAGCGGCAATCCCTGCGCGGTGGTGCTCGATGCCAATGCGCTGACGCCCGCCCGGCGCCAGCAGCTGGCCCGCGAGTTCAACCAGTCAGAAACGGCTTTTGTGGACTGGGCCGATGCCGGCAGCACGGAGTTTACGGTGCGGTTTTTCACGCCGGCCGAAGAAATTCCGCTGGCCGGGCACCCCACCATTACCACCGTGGCAGCCCTGCTGCACGCGGGCCGCGTGGTACTGCCCGCCGACGGCTCGCCCCTGGTCCTGACCCTGCACCTGCTGCACGGCCCCATTCGGGTAGATGTGCTGCCCGCGGCGGCCGGCCAGCTGCCCCTGATTTGGATGACCCAGCGCCGGCCGGTTTTTGGCGCCGTGCACGCCCCCGAAGTGGTGCTGCCGCTCTTCGGCCTCACGCCCGACGACCTGCTGCCCGGCGCGCCCATCCAAACCGTGAGCACCGGCACCCCGCAGCTGATGGTGTTGCTCCGCGACCACGCCGCCCTGCGCCGCGCCCACGTAGCCGATGCCGCCGGCCTGGGCCGCTACCGCGCCGAAAGCGACTTTTTCAGCCCGCACCTGTTTTGCCTGGGGGGCGCCACGCCGGCCGGCCACACCTTTGCCCGCCACTTTGGCACCCCGCCCGATATCTCGGAAGACCCCGTCACGGGCTCGGCCACGGGCGGCATGGCGGCGTACCTGTGGCACCACGGCTACCTCAATTCGCCCGATTTTATGGCCGAGCAGGGCCACGATATGGGCCGTGCCGGTACTGTGCAAGTGCGCATCAGCGGCCCGCGCGAGGCCATTGAGGCCGTGCAGATTGGCGGCACGGGCGTGGTGGTGCTGGAAGGCAGCCTGCGCGGGGATTTGTAGGAGCTGGGGTTGTAACCGGGAGCGGATTTGGGTTGTTAAGGAATAGTCAAAAAGAACGTCATGCTGAAACGCTCAAATTCTCATCTTTCGTCCGTGCCCGAATTACCCGAAGTAGAAACCTACCGCCGCTTTATAGATGAATTGGCCGTGGGCCAGACCATTGCCGCCCTGCAGGTGAACGATGCCCACGTACTGGCCACGCCCGAAGACCAGCTCCGGGCCGGTTTGGTGGGCCGCACCATCTCGGGCACAGCCGGCTGGGCAAGAACTGCTTTCTGGAACTCGATAATGGCCAGGTGCTGGTGCTGCACTTCGGCATGACCGGCGATGTGGGCGCCTACCGCGACGAGCCTGATGCCCCGCGCTTCACCCGCGTGGCCCTGCACCTCGAAGAATCCGGCCTGCGTCTGGCGTTCATCGACCCGCGCAAATTTGGCCGCATCCGATTGGCCGAAAGTGCCGCCGCGCACCAGAAAGCGAAGAAAATAGGCCCCGACGCCCTCGCCATCACTGCCGCCGAGCTGTACCAGAAACTGGCCCGCCGCAAAACCCTGCTCAAGCCCCTGCTGCTCGACCAAGGCATCACCGCCGGCCTCGGCAACTGGATAGTGGACGAGGTGCTGTTTCAGGCCAAAATCCACCCCGAGCGCCTGGGTATGTCACTCACCGAAAAGGAAGGCAACGCCCTGCACGCGGCCGTGCAGCTGGTGCTCACCACCGCCATCAACCAGGAAGCCAACTACCGGCATTTCCCGGCCAGCTTCCTCATTCACGCCCGCGAGTGGGACACGTCGGCCACACCCACCAGCCACGACGCCCACACCTTTTGCCCGCGCCATCCAAAGGTGAAAATAGAGAAGACTTACATGGGCGGCCGGGCCACCTACACCTGCCCCAAGTGCCAGCCCGCACCCGGTTTGTAATCTGGTGGAAGCCCTGGGGGCTGCTGTGGTAGATTCCTGAGACGACGAGCGGACAGGTGCCGAACGAAAAAAATGTCACGGAGAATTAAATAATAGCATAGTTGATAAAAGTAATTTGCATGGCCAGGGGGAAGAAGTTGCTGTGATTCGTAAAACCCATTGGTAATAAATTGCTTATCGCCATAAATGATGATTCAACCCAGCGGTTCATCATGTTCTTTATTGCCGGGTAGCACGCAGTACAACGGGGTTGGTGTCGGCTGTTGAGTGCAATATTTTGCGGTTGGAAAGGTTGATAAATGCGAACAGGGCCTTTTATGGCCCGCCTGTTGCTAGGGTTAGCATCTCCGACTTTCATCAATTCCGTTACCGATATGCTGCGCACCATTTTCTTATTCGCCTGCCTGCTGGGGTTGTTTGCTGGTACTGATGCCGTTGCGGCCCGGCTCCCCAAGGGAAAAATAATGCCGGGCAACCACCGCCCGGTGTACAGGCGTTACGGCCACCACGGCCTGTTTGACAGAGGCGGCCTTTTTGATGGTTCGCGCAGCAAAATGAAAGCCCGCCCGGCGGGTGGCAGCCGCCTGATTAAGAAGCGTCGCGGCACTTTGTAAATTATCAATTCACGCCAAAGCGCGTCAGCAGGCAGCCTGGGCTGCTCGCTGACGCGCTTTTATTGTTTCTATTCGTAGCTCTATACTTCGTTGTTCTTCACGGCGGCCTTGCGGGTGAGGGCCGTGAGGGGCGACCTGGTAATGGCGCTTTGGCTCTCGTAGCCGGTGCGGCGCACGTTGGCGGCGGGGCTTTCGCCGGTGGCGGGCAGGGCCCGGTTGAGCCAGCTCAGGATGTCGGTGGTGGTGCCGGGCAGCAAGCCGTGGAAGGCTGCCAGTAGCTTGGCGGGCAGCGAGAGGATAACCTCGCCGTCGCCGCGGCGGCAGGCATTCCAGATTTGGCGGGCGGCTTGCTCGGCGCTCATCGTGAGGCCGGGGAGCGAGTCGGCGATGCTGAACCAGGCAAACTCTTTTTTCTGCTGGCCCTTCACCAGGGCGTGGCCGGGGCTGCCGGTGCGTAGCAGACCGGGGCACACCGTGGTCACGCTGATGCCGTGCTGGCGCAACTCGGCTCGGAAGCCTTCGGACAAGCCCACCAGGGCAAATTTACTGGCGCTGTAGGGCGTCATGTGGGGCAGGGCCACCTTGCCGCCCAGCGAGGAAATATTCACGATGCGGCCCTCGCCCCGGCGGCGCATGCTCGGCAGCACGGCCTGCATGGCGTGCAGCGGCGCCCAGAAGTGAATGGCCATGGAGTCCTCGTAGTCCCGCAAATCCATGTTGTCGAGCGGCCCGCCCACAATAATGCCGGCGTTGTTGATGAGGACGTCAATGGTTCCGAACCGCTTTTCAACTTCCGTCACCATGGTCTGTACTTCGGCCTGGTTGGTGATGTCGTGGGCCAGGGTCAGCACGTCGGCTTCGGCGGCGCCGGCCATCAGCAGGTCCTGGCGGGCGCGGGCCAGCTCGGCTTCGTCGCGGGCGCAAATGGCCACTCGGGCGCCTTCGGCCACGGCCTGCCGGGCCAGCACGAGGCCCAGCCCGCGCGAGCCGCCGGTGATGAGCACGACGCGCCGGCTCAGGTCGTAGGAGCCGCGGCGGTTGCTCCAGAAGTTGGCGGCGAGGGCTGCCGCGCCGAGGCCGGCGGCCAGCAGCCAGTTTTTATTGGTGCGTTTGTCGTGTTTCATAGATGGTTGTATGCCAAATGCGGCCTAAAGGTTGCACGGCGCCGCCAAGACCGGCGTTTTTTCGGTGGGCTCTGGCACGAAACGTGGTTGGAGGCGCGTTGGGAAGGGAGCAAGCGGGGTTTCGCCCGATATTTGCCCCCGCCTACGCTTGTTTACAATTGGTATTGATTTCCCCCCCCCCCGCATGTATATGAAACTGTTGCTGCTCTCGTCGTTGCTGGCCCTGGCAACTGCCCCAGCCGTGCTGGCGCAGGCCCCAACTGCTGCCAACACCATCAAAACCAAGGTGAAGCCGGAGGGCCAGCCCAGCGTTAAAACCAAAACCACGCCGGCTGCTTCGGCGGCCCCCGTGGCAGGTCCTTCCGATGCCATGATTGATGCGAAGGCCAACGCCCTCACGGCCAACATGCAGCAGAACCTGGGCCTTTCGCCCCAGCAAACCGAGAAAATCCGTGCCATCAACCGCCGCGGGGTTGATAATGTGGAGACGGCCCGCGTCCGCTACCGCACTGACCCGCGCAAGCTGGCCGGCGTCGTGGAAAGCATTGGCAGCTCGCGCCTTTCGGCCATTAAGGAGGTCCTGACGCCGGCGCAATTCCAGAAATACCAGCGCAAGCGCGAAGAGAAGATGGGCGTGCCCAACGTGCAGGGCGTGCAGGGCAACCCCGCCCCCGGCCTGGGCAGCGGCGGCGACCAGTAAGCGCCTGTCCCGGCTACTTTGCCCAAACGGCGCCCGGCTTTGAGAGCCGGGCGCCGTTGCTGCTTCCGGGCGGTTAGCTCATCCTTATGGCAGTACTGGCTTATTTTGAGGCATGAATCAACCCGTTACCGCTGCGCCTGCCCCCAACCGTTTTGCCGCTTTACTTTCCCGCGCCGGGCTCGATTGGTTTCTGCTGGCCCTGATAGGCGTGGTGGCGCTGGCCTACTTTCTGCCTGGCCTGGGCAGCAAAACCAGCCCCATCCCGTGGAAACCCATCACCACCGCGGGCGTGGCGCTGGTTTTCTTTTTTTATGGATTGAAGCTGAGCTTTGAGAAGCTGCGGGCCGGCATGCGCAATTGGAAGTTGCACCTGCTGGTGCAGGCGGCCACGTTTGTGCTGTTTCCGGCACTGGCGCTGCTGGTGCGACCGTTGTTTGGGCCCGATAAGGGGGAACTGCTTTGGCAAAGCATTTTCTTCCTTTGCGCCCTGCCCAGCACCGTTTCTACCTCCGTCGTGATGGTGAGCATTGCGGGCGGCAACCTGCCGGCGGCCATTTTTAACGCCAGTATTTCCAGCCTACTGGGCATTGTGCTCACGCCGCTGCTGGCCAGTATATTTTTGAGCACCAGCGCCAACAGCAGCCAACTCTGGGGCCTGACCGTGCAGCTGCTCTGGCAAGTGGTGCTGCCTGTAGGGGCGGGGGTGCTGCTCAACGCCCGCTTCCACGCGTTTGCGGAGCGCCACAAGGCCGGCCTGCGTGTCTTCGACCAAATTACCATCCTGCTCATCGTGTTCACTGCCTTCTGCGACTCCTTTGCCGAAGGCATTTTCAGCCGCTATCTGCCGGCCGACGTTTTCAAGCTGGGCGCGGGCATGGTGGGACTGTACCTGGTGGTGTTCGGCCTCATCTGGAGTCTGAGCCGCCTGCTCCATTTCTCGCGGGCCGACCAGGTGGTGGCGGTGTTCTGCGGCTCCAAAAAGTCGCTGGTGCACGGCAGCGTGATGGCCAGCCTGTTGTTTCCGGCCAGTGCCGCCACGGGCCTCATTTTGCTGCCGCTCATGCTGTATCACGCCCTGCAGATTGTGCTGGCCAGCAGCATGGCGCAGTATTTAGGCCGGCAAGCAGCGGCAAAGCCGGTTGCAGCGTGAGGAGCTTTTGCAGAGGTTAACGTGGAATTGGAAACAAAAAAAAGAACGTCATGCTGAGCTTGCCGAAGCATCTCTACCGCGCAAGTAATTTATTTACTGTTGCGGTAGAGATGCTTCGGCAAGCTCAGCATGACGTTCCTTAAGCCTAGTGGTTATTGTCTACGCGCCCAGCTTTTCCTTAAAAAACGCCAGCGTCATGGCCCAGGCTTCTGCGGCGGCCTGCGGGTGGTAGCTGGGCCGCTCGTCGCAGTGGAAACCGTGGTCGGCGTAGGAAATAATGGTGTTGATGAAGGGCTTGCCGGCGGCTTCTACGGCGTCCGTTACTTCGGCAACGTGCTCTTTGCTGATGTGCTCGTCGAGCCCACCCCAAAAGAAGAGGTGCGGCGCGTGCAGGTCGGCGGCGCGGTCTTTCAGGGTGTGGGTGCCGCCGCCGTAGTACGACACGGCTGCCGCCAGGGGCAGCACGATGTTGGCCAGAAACGACACCTGGCCACCCAGGCAAAAACCGATGCTGCCAATCTTATCGGTCATCACCAGCGCCTGGGTTTGCAGCCAGTCGTAGGATGCCTGCAGGTCGGCCGCCAGGTCGGTGTGGTTGATGGCGCTGTAGTGCGGCATGGCGCCGGTGGCGAAATCGGAATAGGCAATTTCCAGGCCGGCAGGTGCGGTCCGGTGAAATAGCTCGGGGGCAATCACGGCGTAGCCGGCGGCGGCCAGGCGGTCGGCCACGCTGCGGATGTGGTGGTTCACGCCAAAGGCTTCCTGCAGCAGGATGATGCCGGGCACGGGGCCCGTGCTGCTTGGGAAGGCCGAGTAGGCGCGCATTTCGGTGCCGTCGGCTACCTGGAGAATGACGGTGTTGTGGTCGCTCATTAAGGAGATGGATTTATGATTGTTTGGGTGCGTAACAGCTAAATTCCCAAATGTTCATCCTTTTCCTATAACTCTGCTGCTGCGTTTCGGCAAGGGCGAGCGGGGGGCCTTGCCCACGCCCGAGGAAGTGCGCAACTACCGCTTCACGGCCGAAGACCAGCTGCACCTGCGCCAAAACCGCAGCCGCGTGGTGAGCGGCACCCCCGAGCAGGTACACGCCCAGTTCACGGCGCTGGCCGCCGACTACCAGGTGGACGAAATCACGGCCGTGACCATCACCGCGGACTTCCAGGACCGGCTACACTCCTATGAGTTGCTGGCCGAGGTGTTTGAGCTGAAAATGCCGCAGGAAGTAGCCGTGATGGAGGAGGCCGCAGGGTAAGCGCACGGGGTGAGCCGGAGGAGCGGGAAAACAAAAGCGATAAGAGTTGGGTTTTTATTTGGAACGATTCTAAATAGACCCTACTTTTGTAGAAGTTTAGAATGGTTCTAAACAAGGCCGGAAGCTGCTGGCCTGCTACCCTTCTCGTTTCACTACCCTTTATGACCCTCTTAAGCCGTACTTCCACCCTCGTATTGGTTGCCGCCGCGCTCAGCCTGACTTCGTGTAATAAAGAAGATTCCGTGGTCCCAGCCAGCCAGTCGTTGCGGGCCAAAATGGATTATGCTACCCTTACCGGTACCACTCCCTACACCACCTCGTTTAGGGATGCCAGCGGCGCTTCGACGGTGGACTTGGGTACGGCGGCCGTGCGGCTCGATATGTTCAGTGAGCTGAACAACTACATGGCCACCGTGGCCGTGCAGGCCCCAGCCACGCCCGCCACGCTGGACATTGCTAAGCTCCGCAACCTGTATAGTGGTGCAAATGCTCCGTTTGCGGCGGCTCCGCTGAATGTGGCGGCGGCTACCGGCGTATCGCTCCGCGAAAAAACGGCCGCTTCTTTCCCCGAGACTGGTGCCACCCCCGTGCGGGCTTACTTCGATGCCAAGCTGACCGAGCTGGCCACCGCCAGCCAGTCGGTGAACCAGGTGGCCACGCCCGGCAATGCCGGCCGCCTGGGCCGCTATCTCGTTGATGGCAACGGCTACGAAGTCAATCAGATTATTCAGAAGGGCTTGATTGGGGCCGTGCTGCTCGACCAGATTGGTAACGTGTTGCTGGCCAATGCGCCCCTCACGGCTGAAAACAGCAAGGTGGCCGCGGGCAAAGCCTACACCGAGCGCGAGCACAACTGGGACCTGGCCTACGGCTACCTTACCACCAACGCGACCATGGTCACGGACATTGCCATCACGCCCCGCGAGCGGTTTCTGGCCGGCTACCTCAACGAGAAAAACGGCCCGGCTTCGCCGGCAGTGTACATGGCGCTGCTGAAAGGACGCGCGGCCATTGTGAACAACGACGACGCCACCCTGAAAGCGCAGGCTGACATCGTTCGGACCGAGCTGGAAAAAACCATTGCCAGGTCGGCCGTGTCCTACCTCGCCAGCTGGAAATCGAACCCCGCGCTCGACGCCAAGGCGCACGCGCTGGGCGAAGGCCTGGGCTTTGTGTACTCGCTGCGTTTCTGCACCAAGTCTGGCGCTGATGCCGCCTGGGCCGACTCTGTGCTGAAAGGCCTGACCTCGAGCAGCCAAGGTGCCTGGACGCTCACGGCGGCGCAAGCCGATGCGGCCATTGCCGCCATCAACACCAAGTTTTCGCTGTAAAGCCGGCCGCTTTAAAATCATTTGCACCGCCTTTCTGGTTAAACCGGCCCAACACGCCCCGCGCAGTTGCCCGTTTCCCGACTCAATAATACCAGTTTCCTAATAGTGCCATGAGAAAGTCAATTCTGCTTTTTTCCTTATCGGTCGTGCTCGCAGCGGGTGGTGTGTCCAGCTGCAAGGACGTCATCGAAGGTCCCGAATCGTCGGCGGGTGGCACGTCGGACCTGGACCGCAAAGCCCTGCTCACGCAGTGGGCCGACACGTTGGTGATTCCGGCTTACAAGGGTTTTGGCAGCAAGCTCACGGCTCTGAAGGGCCAGACCACCGCCTTTACTGCTGCGCCCACCGCCTCGGGCCTGCAGGCGCTGCGGCAGTCCTGGCGCGAAGCGTACGTGGAGTGGCAGCGCGTGGAAGCGTTTGAATTCGGTCCTGCCGCCAGCGTTTCGCTCGCTAACCGCTTCAATATTTACCCCACCGATGCCGCCGGCATCCGCCAGAACATTGCGTCGGGCTCCTACAATCTTGAACTGGCCACGGCGGTTCCGCAGCAGGGCTTTCCGGCCCTCGACTTTCTGCTGAACGGCATCGCGGCCGACGACAACGCCATTGTGCAGTCGTACGTGGCGGCTCCCAACCAGCGCCGCTACCTCTCCGACGTGGTGAACACCATGGACCAGCTTCTGACCAGCGTACAGGCCCAGTGGAACGGCCCGTACCGCGCCACGTTCATCAGCGGCACCGGTACCAGCGCCGGCGGTTCGCTGTCGCTGCTCGTGAATGCCTACGCCCGCTACTACGAGCAGGCGTTGCGCTCGGGCAAAGTAGGGATTCCGGCCGGCGTGATGACGGGCGCGGCCGCTCCCAACAAAATGGAGGCCTACTACCACCGCGGTGCCCTGCCGCTGCAGCTGGCCCAGGTGGCCCACACCACGGTGCAGCGCTTGTTCAGCGGCCGTGCCGGCCAGCCTTCCCTGAAGTCTTACGTTGACGCCCTAGGCGCCAAAGACAGTCGCACGGGCGAGCCGCTGAGCCAACTCATCAACGCGCAGTTCGACGTGTCGGCCCGGCAGCTGGCTTCGCTTGGGCCCGACCTCCACACCACGCTGCAAACGCGCCCGGCCGCCGCGGTGCTCTCCTACAACGAGATGCAGAAAGCCGTGCGCCTGCTGAAAGTCGACATGACTTCGGCTATGAGCGTGAGCATTACCTACATAGACAACGACGGCGACTAGCGCCCGGGCATGGCCGGAAATAGAGGTGTGTTTCGGGGGAGGCGCATTGCCAATCACCGATTAAGGACGCCATCAATTCCTGGGTAAAGCGGATTGTCGACAGAAATTCAGTGCTTTCAAGCTACCGTAAAAGCTACATTCCGGCCGCGCCGCTGGCAGTATTCCGCATCGCCTTTGGCGTGCTGATACTGGCCAGCGTCGTTCGCTTTTGGGCCAAGGGCTGGATTGCGGAGCTGTACCTGCAGCCCAGGTTCTTCTTTCCCTATTACGGGCTCGAATTCATCCGGCCGCTGGGCCCGTATACGTACGGGCTTTTTGCGCTTTGCGGGGTATGCGCGCTGCTGGTGGCCCTGGGCTGGCACTACCGCGTGGCAGCGGCGGGCCTGTTCATCAGCTTCACCTACATCGAGCTGATGGACAAAAGCACGTACCTGAACCACTACTATTTTGTGAGTCTGGCGGCGCTGCTGCTCGTGCTGCTGCCGGCCGGCGGCTACTTCTCCCTGGATGCCCGGCGCCAGCCCGAGCGGGCGCACACCCACGTGCCCCGCTGGACCCTGGATGCCCTGCGGCTGCTGGTGGGCATTGTGTACTTCTACGCCGGTCTGGCCAAGCTCAACTCCGATTGGCTGCTGGCGGCCCAGCCGCTGCGCATCTGGCTGCCGGCCAAGAACGACCTGCCGCTGGTAGGCTTTCTGTTCAGCTACCCCATCACGGCCTTTGTGTTCAGCTGGTTTGGGGCGTTTTACGACCTCACGGTGCCGTTTTTTTTATTGAACCGGATTACCCGACCTTATGCCTACGCGGCGGTAGTGGTGTTTCACGTGCTCACGGCTATTCTGTTTCCCATCGGTATGTTTCCGTATGTGATGATAGTGGCCGCGCTGGTATTTTTCCCGCCTGAATGGCACGAGCGGCTACTGGAGCGGGTGCGGCGGGTGCTGGGCCGGCCGCTGGCGGCTGGGCGGGCGGTGGTGCCGCTGGTGTACCGGCCGCGGGTGCAGCGGACATTGCTTGCCGGGCTGGGGCTGTTTTTTGTGGTGCAGCTGCTGGTGCCGTTTCGCTACGCGCTGTATCCGCGCGAGTTGTTCTGGACAGAGGAAGGCTACCGTTTTTCCTGGCGGGTGATGCTTATGGAAAAAATGGGCCAGGTGCAGTTCAAGGTAGTGGACTCGGCCACCGGGCGCGCCCGTCTGGTGAACAACGCCGAACACCTCAGCGTGCTGCAGGAGAAGATGATGGCCACCCAGGCCGACATGATTCTGCAGTTTGCCCATTACCTGCGCGACTACTACGCCCGGCAAGGCGTGCACCAGCCCCAGATTTACGCCGATACCTACGTGAGCCTGAACGGCCGCCTGGGCAAGGCCTACATTGACCCCACCGTGGACTTGGCCCGTCAAAGCGAAAGCTTTGCCCCCAAGCCCTGGATTTTACCCTTTGACGATGAGATTACAGGTTTATAGTGCGCTGCTGCTCCTGGCAGCCTTGCTGCTGGGGATAGACGCCCGGGCCCAGGAAACGCTGCGTGGCCGGGTGCTGGCTGCTGGCAGCAGCCAGCCCGTGGCCGGTGGCGAAGTGTACGTGCAAAGCCTGGCCCGCATGGTGCTCACCGACAGCACGGGCCGGTTTGAGATGACCGGCCTGGCGGCGGGCGTGCAGCTGGTGCGGGTGTCGGCGCTGGGCTACCAGCCCTTCAGCATGGAAGTGCGCCTGCCCGCCGACGGCTTCACCTTTGAGCTGACCAGCCGCGACCGCACCCTGGGCGAGGTGGTGGTGGCGGCCCCCCAAACCACCTTTGGCCAGACGCGGCTGCGCGAGGTGGAGGGCATGGCCATTTTTGCCGCCAAAAAATCGGAGGTCATTGTGCCCGAAAACCTGGTGGCCAACCTGGCCACCAACAACGCCCGCCAGGTATACGCCCGCGTGCCCGGTCTCAACATCTGGGAAAACGACGGCGGCGGGCTGCAGCTCAGCATCGGCGGCCGCGGGCTCGACCCCAACCGGACATCCAACTTCAACGTCCGCCAGAACAACTACGACATCTCGGCCGATGCCCTGGGCTACCCCGAGAGCTACTACACGCCGCCCACCGAGGCCGTGCAGCGCATTCAGCTGGTGCGCGGGGCTGCTTCGCTGCAGTACGGCACCCAGTTTGGCGGCCTGCTCAACTTTGAGATGCGCGCGCCCGACCCCGACCGCAAAGCCGCCATCACCTCCCGGCAGACGGTGGGCTCGTTCGGCTTTTTTAATTCGTTCAACAGCGTGGGCGGCACCGTGGGCAAGCTGAGCTACTACACCTTCGTGCAGTACAAGCGCGGCAATGGCTGGCGCCCCAATTCCGAATTCGACAGTAAAACTGCTTACGCCGACGTGCGCTACCAAGCCACTGAAAACGTGAAGGTGGGCCTGCAATACACCCACATGGACTACCTGGCCCAGCAGCCCGGCGGCCTCACCGATGCCCAGTTCAACACCGACCCGCGCCAGTCGAACCGGGAGCGCAACTGGTTCGCGGTCGACTGGAACCTGTTCAACGCCAGCGCCGACTGGAAGCTGAACGCCCGCTCCAAAATCAACATGCTGGCGTTTGGGCTGGTAGCGTCGCGGCAGTCGCTGGGTTTCCGGCCCGCCGATGTGACCCGCGGCGACGAGGACAAGGTGGGCCGCGACCTGATTAGCGGCGACTTCCGTAACTACGGCCTCGAAGCCCGCTTCCTGACCCGCTACCAGGTGCGGAGCAAAGACGCTGTGCTGCTGCTGGGCACGCGCTACTACCGCGGCAACACCCACAGCCAGCAGGGCTTTGGCCCGGCCGGCCGGGGCGCCGACTTCCGCTTTGTGGAGCCCGACCGGTTTACCAGTACCCGCAACAGCTCCGACTACCGGTTTCCCAACCACAACGTGGCCCTTTTTGCCGAAAACATCTTTTACCTCACCGACAAGCTTTCCGTGACGCCGGGCGTGCGCTACGAGTACATCCGCACGCAGGCCGATGGGGTGCTGCGGGAAGTGATTCGCGACCGGGCCGACAACATCATTGCCACCCGCACCCAGAACGAGGCCCGCGTGAGTAACCGGGGCTTTGTGCTGGGCGGCATCGGGGTAAGCTTTAAGCCCCGCGAGCAGCTGGAGTTTTACGGCAACGTGTCGCAGAACTACCGCTCCATCACGTTCAGCGACATGCAGATTGTCAATCCCTCGTCCGTCATCGACCCCAACCTGCAGGACGAGCGCGGCTACTCCGCCGACTTGGGCGTGCGCGGCGAAAAAACCGGCGTGCTGACCTACGACGTGAGCGTGTTTGCGCTCAATTACGCCAACCGCATTGGCGAAGTCCAGGACTTTGACAACCTAAACAACGTGTTTCGCCGCCGCACCAACATTGGCCGCGCCCTCATCATCGGCGTGGAGTCCTACGGTGAAATTGAGCTGCTGAACCAGGAATCGACCGAGGCTGGCCGGGCGCAGCTGTCCGTATTCGGCAACGTGGCCCTCATTCGGGGGCGCTACCTGGAAAGCCAGCTGCGGGACGTGAAAGGCAAGCAGGTGGAGTTTGTACCCGCCGCCAACCTGAAGCTGGGAACCCGCGCCGGGTACGGCCCTTTCAAGGCATCGCTGCAATACCTGTACTTATCCGACCAGTTTTCGGACGCCACCAATGCGCCGGCCAGTGGGGCCTCGGCGGTTATCGGGACCATCCCGGCCTACCAAATCCTGGACGCTTCGGTGTCGTGGGAGCACAGCTGGCTCAAGCTCGAAGCCAGCGTCAACAACCTGGCCGATGCTCGCTATTTCACGCGTCGGGCCACGGCATACCCGGGCCCCGGTATTCTGCCCTCCGACGGCCGCAGCTTCTTTCTCACCGTGGGCGTAAAGCTGTAGGGAATGGGTAAGTGCGCTGATTACGCCCCAAACGTATCCCAGCCCAGTTTCAGGATAAAAGCACTGACTACCACCAGAAACAGCACCCGCACAAAGCCGGTGCCGTGCCGCTGCGCCATGCGCGCCCCCAGCGTGGAGCCCAGCATGTTGCAGGCCGCCATGGGCAACGCCACCTTGTAGAGCACCTGCCCGGTGCTGGCAAAGTAAGCGAGGCTGACCACGTTGGTGGCCACGTTCACCAGCTTGGCTGAGGCCGAAGCGGCGATAAAATCGTAGCCAAACAAGCCCACGAAGGCAAACAGCAGCAAGCTGCCCGTGCCCGGCCCAAAAAAACCGTCGTAGAAACCGATGGCCGCGCCCAGCACCACGCCAATCAGTATTTCGCGGCCTCCCTTGAGTTTTGGCGCGTGCAGGCTGCCAAAATCCTTGCGCCAGGCGGTGTAAATGGCCATCAGCACCAGCAGGGCCAGCACCAGCGGCCGCACGGCCTCCTTGTGCAGCAGGCTCACCGCCCGCGAGCCCAGCAGCGCAAACCCGCCCGCCACCAGCGCCGTGACAGCCACCGTGCGCCAGCGAATGTCCAGCTTTACCGGGCCGCTCAGGTAGCGTTGCAGCGCCACCGCCGTCCCCGACAAACCCGCCACTTTGCTGGTGCCCAGCACCGTGGGCACCGGCACGCCCGGCAACAACAGCAGCATGGCCGGCAGCTGAATCAGCCCCCCGCCGCCCACAATGGAATCGACAAACCCCGCCAGAAAAGCGAACAGGCAGAGCAGGAGTAAGGTCATAAAATGAAGAATGAGGAATGAAGAATTGAGAGCGGCTAATAGCAGCCATTCTTCATTCCTCATTCTTCATTAAGTGAAGCGTCAAAAAGGCGGGTCTTCGTGCTTGTTCATGTTGCCCTTCGGGAACGGCACCGGCGACTCGTTAATCTTCGAGCCCAGGCGAATGGTGTTCGGCGCGAAGCTGCTGGGCTCGCTGTCGAAGTTGCTGGCCGGCAGGCCCATGGGCTGGTAGCCGCTGGTGTCAAACGCGCCTTCGCCGTCCAGGTCGGCGAACTTGGTGAAGCGGCCGATGAACTTGAGCTGCACGGTTTCGAGCGAGCCGTTGCGGTGCTTGGCGATGATGACCTCGCCCACTCCGGCCGTGGAGTTGCCCTCGGCGTCCTGGTCGAGCCCGTAGTATTCGGGGCGGTAGAGGAAGATTACCATGTCGGCGTCCTGCTCGATGGAGCCCGATTCGCGCAGGTCACTCAGTTGCGGGCGCTTCTCGCCGCCGCGGGTTTCCACCGAGCGCGAGAGCTGCGACAGGGCCAGCACGGGCACGTTCAACTCCTTGGCAATACCCTTGAGGGCCCGCGAGATGCTGGCAATTTCCTGCTCGCGGTTGCCGCCGCGGCCGTCGGTGTTGCCGCTCATCAGCTGCAGGTAGTCCACGATGATGAGCTGCACGTCCTTCTGCGAGCGCAGGCGGCGGCACTTCGTGCGCAACTCCCGGATACTCAAAGCGGGCGTATCGTCGATGTAAATGGGTGCGGCCGAGAGGTCGGTAATCTTGTGGTTGAGCTGCTGCCACTCGTGGTCGGCCAGCGTGCCCTTCTTGATTTTGTCAGAGTCCAGCTCCGCTTCGGCCGAAATCAGACGGTTGACGAGCTGCAGCGAGGACATTTCCAGCGAGAAAATAGCCACCGGCCGCTTAAACTCCACCGCCGCGTTGCGCATGGCCGACACTACGAAGGCCGTGTTGTGCGTCACGGTCATGTCCTGGAGCAGAAAGAGCCGGTTGCCGTCGATTTCGAAGCCGTAGTAGTCATCCACGTTGTCGAACTCCACGCTGATGCCGGTCTGGCGCCAGTCCACGGGCGAGGCCCAGGGCTGGGCTTTTTTCCGCGCCACGCGCACCGGCACGCGGTTGATGTCGCCGTAGAGGCGCACGCGCCACACTTCGCTTTCGTAACCGATGCTGGAAATGGTGGCGCGCTTCTTCGTGAGGGAGGTGCGGAAGCCCAGCGAGTCGCCCAAAAACTTGATTTGCCGGGCCAGGCGCTGGTTTTTCTGGGTGATTTCGTAGCCGTTGGAAACCGGGTCGAGGTGGCCGTCGCTGTCAATAAGGCCAGCCAGCAGGCGCAGGCGGTTCTCGGTGGAGTTGATGGCGTAGGCGCGGGGAATATGCTTGTCGCCCAACACGCCCAACTGGCGGAGTTCGTCCTGTAACGAATATTCAGCAATGTTGCCGCCCTGCCGGCCGCGGGTGATACCGTAGCTGTTACAGCGGTTTTCTACCACGCCCACCGTCACCTGCATGTTCAGCGTAGCGGCGTACTCGTGCAGGTAAGCAATGATTTCCGGGTCTTGGCCCGTGATGCGGCAGTTGTCGCTGGCGCCATCGCCGAGCCATACGCCCAAAAAATACGGGTTCACAGGTAGCTCCTGCGCCTCAAACTCGACCGGCACTTTGTAGCCTTTGTAGTTCGAGCGGAATTTCGGACCTTTGGCCAAGTATTCCTTAACGGTGATGTTCAGTACGTCGCCGTGGCGATGCGGGCCTTCATTACGGCTGCGCTTGAGGGAGAGAATGTGGCTCTCGTTCACGCGGTAGTCGTCGCCTTTGTTCTGGCGCACCCAGTACATGTTTTCGCGGCCCCGCGCGATGCTCAGCACCCGGCGCGGGGTCGAGTCGTCGCCCATCAGCAGCTCACCGGGCAGCACGTCCTCCACGTTGCGCAGGTCGCCGTCGAACATCAGCACCTTCGTGCCTTTGCCCAGGCACTTGCCCATGCCTGGCCGAGCCGCAATAATCACCAGGTCAGAGGGTTGCCAGCCACTAGTGACGCGGTCCAGCGCGGTAAACCCGGTGGGCACGCCGGTGAGGCCGTCCTTCTGGTTTTTCTTCTCTTCGAGCTCCTTGATGGCCTTGCCCATCAGGCTGCGCATGTCGTCGAAGTTCTTGCGAATGTTCGACTCCGACACCTCAAACAGCGCTGATTCGGTGTTGTCGAGCAGGTTGAACACGTCGGTGGTGTCCTCGTAGGCGTCGCGCAGGATGTCGCTCGAAATGCGAATCAACTCGCGCTTGATGGCCGATTCGGTGATGATGCGGGCGTGGTATTCCACGTTGGCCGCCGAGTTGACTTTGGAGGTGAGGCTGGCCACGGCAAACGGGCGCCGGCGGCTTCCAAGGCGCCCATTTCGCGCAGCTCGTGCACCACGGTGAGTTGGTCGATGGGCTCCGATTTATCAAACAGCCGGATGATGGCTTCGTAGATGAGCTTGTGCGACGCCTTGTAGAAGCTCTCGGGCTTGAGCAGGTCGATGACCGAGGTGAGGGCATCTTTTTCCAGCATGAGCGCGCCAAGCACGGCCATTTCGAGCTCGGGAGCCTGGGGCGGCAGCTTGCCGGCCGCGCCCGCGTTGAAGGGGACCATCCCGGCAGCGCCGCGGGGCCCAAGAGCCGCTTTGGCTCGGGCTGCGGATTGCTTCAGGCGGTCGTCCATCCGGTCTTGCATAGAATCTCAGGGGTATAGGGCAGCGATAAAGTGGGGCCGGGCTTTTTTTCGAAAGTCCGGCCCCACACCATGTATACAAAGCTAACCCCGGGAGAGGGGAAAAAGATAGGCGGCGGAAGTCGATTCTTTTGGTTATGGCAGGGCTCCGGCGGCGCGGATTGTGTACTTTCGCGGCCCCACATTTGGGTTGTCAGTTGTCGGTTGTCAGTTGTTTGTTGTGAGTTGTTAGGATTGTTCTAAAACTCACAATTGACTCCTAACAACCGACAACAAACAACCGAAAACCACAACCGACAACTTTGGAAGCAACGAGCCGCAGCCCGAAACCAGAAGCCATTCACCTCATCGCTGTGGGCGGCAGCATCATGCACAACCTGGCGCTGGCCCTGCACCGGCGCGGCGCCCACGTCACGGGTTCCGACGACGAGATTTTTGAGCCCGCCAAAGGCCGCCTGGCCGCCGCCGGCCTGCTGCCCGCGCAGGAGGGCTGGGACGTCGGCAACATCACGCCCGACCTCGACGCCGTGATTGTGGGCATGCACGCCCGCCCCGACAACCCCGAGCTGCTCCGGGCCCAGGAGCTAGGCCTCAAAATCTACTCCTTCCCCGAGTACATCTACGAAGCCAGCCGCGACAAGCAGCGCATCGTCATCGGCGGCTCGCATGGCAAAACCAGCATCACGGCCTGCATTCTGCACGTGCTGCGCTACCACGGCCGTATTTTCGACTACGCGGTGGGGGCGCAGCTGGCGGGGTTCGACCTCATGGTGCAGCTCACCGACGAGGCGCCCATCATCATCATCGAAGGCGACGAATACCTGTCGTCGCCGGTGGACCGCCGGCCCAAGTTCCACCTCTACCAGCACCACATCGGCGTGATTTCCGGCATCAGCTGGGACCACATCAACGTATTTCCCACCGAGGAAAACTACCGGGAGCAGTTCCGCATTTTCGCCGACATGACGCCCAAGGCCGGCGTGCTCATCTACGACCGCGACGACGAGCAAACCCAGCTCATTGCCGTGCCCAGCAACCCCGATGTGACCTACGTGGGCTACGGCCCGCACGAGCACGTCATCCGCGACGGGCGCACGTACTTGCTCAATAAGAAGGACGAGGAAGTAGCTATTCAGGTGTTTGGCGAGCACAACCTGCGCAACATTTCGGCCGCCAAGGAAGTCTGCAAGCAGCTCGGCATAAAGGGCAAGGACTTCTTCAAGGCCATTGCCTCCTTCCCCGGTGCGGCGCGGCGCCTGGAACTGGTGAAGGAAGGCGCCACGTCGGTGGTGTACAAGGACTTTGCTCACGCCCCGAGCAAGCTCAAGGCCACGGCTACGGCTCTGAAAAAGCAGTTCCCCCAGCGGCGCCTGGTGGCCTGCCTGGAGCTGCACACCTTCAGCAGCCTCAACCCGGCGTTTTTGCCGCAGTACGCCCACTGCTTCGATGCGCCCGACGTGGCGGTAGTGTACTTCAACCCGCAGGTGCTGGCCCACAAGCGCCTGCCGCCGCTGGCCGCCGCCACCGTGGTCGAAGCCTTCCAGCGCCCCGACCTGCGCGTGATTACCGACAGCACCGAGCTGGCCGCCTTCCTGCGCGAGCAGGAGTGGGCCAACGCCAACCTGCTGCTCATGTCGTCCGGCACGTTCGACGGGCTGGACCTGGCGGCGCTGGCGGCAACGGTGACGGGGTAGCTGCTGGATTTCGTTTTTTCCTCGCCGCGCCGCGTGGCTGCCCACACCCAGGGGCGGCCGCGCGGCGCGGCGCTGGGAACAAAGGATAATCTAGCGGCAGACAAATACCGACGGGCTTTTGATTCAGCAATCAGACCAATGTCACAATTGAAGTATAGTTGGACAATACTGTTTAAGTTAACCCCCGCGTTAAGCTGCTAAAAGGGCATTTGCGTTTTGTAATCAAGGTTAAATTTTTTTTTGTGAATTAAATACAAGTCACAACTGCGACTGTTTTGTCCTTTTTTGTGGTTTGTTCACTCCTCACATTTGCCATCGGGTTCTGCCAGGGGCACATCGCTGCATCCTCCCACTTTTTTCTTCCTTCTCATGTTGATTACCCGCCTATTCCCAATGGCTTGCTTGTTGGCCCTGACCGCTACGGCCCATGCTCAAACGGCCGCGCCCGCCGCCGACACCGCCCGCTTCTACCGGCACCACCTGGGCCTGACGGCCAGCCCCGTGCTCGACGGCTTTTTTCGCAATAACCGCAGCCTGCCGGTGGGGCTGCTGTATAAGCGGCAGACCGCGCCAAATAAACTGTGGCGCTTCGGCGTGGTGCTGAACCAAAATTATAGTCGTCGGGATGAAGACAATCCTTCTCCACCTACTACGATGGTGAAAGTCAACGAGGAATACATACTGAATACGTTAGGACTGGGCGCAAGTGTAGGACGGGAGCTGACTAAACCATTCTCTAAGCGTTGGACTGGCACGCTGGGAGCCGATGTGAGCGCAGGTTTTTCGCGTTTTACCCGTGATGCTAGGAAGCAGTCGCTGGGCAACGCCAACCAGGGAGTAAATCCCTCTGAGTACCGACAATTGGACCAGTTTCGCAGCTTCAATGCGGCAGTTGCCCCTTTCGTTGGATTACGCTATGCTATTCGTACTTACCTGTACGCAAGTGCAGAATCGGCTATCAAAGTATACTATTTCAGAGAGACGATTGGTGGCCGCATTACACAAACCGACCTTGTTACAAGGCAAATTATCAGTCTAACCAGGGACCCTGGTCTAGTAATAACAGACCAATCATTCAGAACGCGCTTCCAGTTAATCAATCAGGTTACTCTGCATTGCCAGATTGGCCGCTAGCAAAAAATATCCACTTTTTCTCACCGTTTAATCTATTGTTCCATGAAGAAAATTTACTTCAAGTTGTATCAATGCATCGGTGCACTTATGGCAATGCTTGGCATGTGTACCATAGCACATGCGCAGAACTGGTCACAGGGTTCGACAATTACGGTTTGTCCGGGCGAAGCTGATACTTACATACTCTCCAGCATTCCGGCGGGGTCGCGTGTGAAAGCAGGTAACAACCCCGTGAGTGTTTTGGGCGGCATGCTCACCAATTCGCCTTCGCTCAGCAGTGGTGGCAACATTAATTGTGCCGTGCTGTGGGATGATACGCCCAACGGTGGTAGAATAACGGTAAATATTGAGGTGCCAAGACGCAATTCAAACGGTGACATTACTGGTTACGACGACATCAATAGGCCATTAGTCGCCCGCATCCGCTCCGTGGCCGGGCAGCCGGTGGCCAGTGGCTCGCTGGCCGTGCCGTTCTGCAGCACGTCGCCGGTTGAAATCACATTGCCGGCCGAAAATTTTCCCAATGTACCCAACGAACCCATCCCGGCCTACCTCTGGGAAGTACCGGCCGGTTGGGGCGTGACGGGCGCCACGCTCATTCCTTCCTTCGTTACCACGCCCGGCAACTTCCGCCTCTACCAAGGCACCCGCACCATCAGGCTCACCCCCACGCCGGGCGGCGACGTGGACCTGCGCACGTTCAAATACAGCAGCAACTGCAACCAGACGTATTATCCCTCGCAGCCGTATCGGCTTATCAGTTCGCCGGGCTTTTTTCGCATTCAGCGCACGCCCACAGTGGCCATTACCGCCGGGCCTAACCTAGCGTATTGCGGCGACCGAACCCCGCGCACCTACACGGCCACGGCCAGCCAGAGCCAGGGCCTTACCGGCTTCAGGTGGTCGTATCCTAGCGGCTGGGTGCCGCAGGGCGCCGCTACCGGGGCCAGCATCGTGCTTGTGCCCAGCGGCACCAATGCCGGCACGGTTGGCGTGACGGCCGACTACAACTGCAGCCCTGCAGCCTTTAGCACATCGCAGGCCTCGCTGGCCGTGGCCTATTCCAGTAACCTCACCCCAGTGGTGTTCACCGCCCTGCCCAACCTGTGCCAGGGCGAAACAAAGACCCTGCGGGTGGCCCCTGTGCCCGGTGCGCAAAGCTACCAGTGGACGCTGCCTAGCTCGTTTCTCACGCCGACCACGGTGGCCCCTACCGCGCCCGGCAGCTACCGGTATATCACACAAGGGCCCGAAATTACAGTAACTGCCTCCACTGCTCCCTATTCCTCCGGCTCCGTGCTGGTGGACGTGGTAGCCGGCGGCAGTGGTTGCGGGAGTAGCTCCGCCACTGGTTCCGTCATCGTGGGACTGGGCGACCGGGTGCTGGCCGTGACGCCCAGCCCGGGGTCGGTTTTCTACTACGACCAGGTATGCGCGAATCAACCCATTCAGTTCACCGCCACCATCGACCAGCAGCAGGCAACTGATGTCAGCTACAGCTGGGAGGTGAATGGCGTAGCCGTGGGCAGTGGCGGCTCGACCATCAATACGTTTACGCCGGGCCCGGCCAGAGCATAAGCGTGAGTGTAACGGCTTCTTCTGCCTGCGGCAGCCTCATCGCAACCCGCACGCTGTATGCGGCCAGCAGCATCGACGGGCAGCCGTGCGAGGCGGAGGCCTACCGTACCATGCCGGCTCCCGAAGCCGTTTACCCCAACCCGGCCGATGACAAGCTATACGTGCAGCAGGGCGGGGGGGAGGTAGTTCTCTACAACCTGCAAGGCCAACCAGTGAGCAGCCGCACCGCCAAGCCCGGCCTGGTTCACCTCAACACGAAGCACTTGCCAACGGGGCTTTACATCCTGCACTACCCCAATGCGACCGGCCAGACCGTGCGCCAGCAGGTCCGAGTTGAGCACTAGCCAAAGCTGAACGAAGGTGGCCAACGCCAAAAAAGCCCGCTATTCAGCGGGCTTTTTTGGCGTTGGGGCCGGCTTGCGCGGCCGGTTGGTGTCGGTGGTGATGAGCAGCGCCAGGGCGGTGAGGGCGGCGCGGAGCAGCCATTTGCCGGTGGTGTTCATCGGGCGGTGAAAAGGGAGTTGTTGACTTCTACTTTGAGGTCGCAGTGGCTGCCAGGGGCGTTTTCGGCGCAGATGGCGCCTACAATGCGGCCGTTATCGAAGTTGAAGTAGCAGGCGGGGCAGCCCACGCTGCTGAGAATGTAGCGCTCGGCGCCGGGGCGCAGGTAGTAGGTGTCGTCGCCGCCACTGGTAAGGGGCAGGGCCATGGCCCGGAAGCTGCCGCTGCGCAGGCCCATGCCAATGAGGTAGTAGGTCACGGGCCCACCGGCGTCAACGGGGGCTTTGCGCACCTGCACCTTGTCGATGACGGTGCCGTCGCCAAATTCCCGGATAAAGGCCTTGGCCAGGTCGCTGCGGGAGGTTTTGTATTCAGCGGTGCTATCGGTGAAGTGCACAATCTGGCGGCTCTCGGGCTTGGCCAGCACGGCACCTCTGACGCGGTTGGGGCTGCCGAACTCAGTGGTCGTCGATTTCGTCGATTCGCAGGACATTACCAGTAAGAACAGGATGCTCAGCAAGCCTAAGCCCAGCAGGCGGGAAATGAAACTCATGCGCAGAAGGTGATAAGTAACGGTTCGGGAGAGAACGGGAGGTCAAATAGCAGGCCAAGGTACATCAACTCCGAACCGTTACTTAGAATCTCTCCGCATGACAGGGCCTATGCGGATAGGTAATTATTGAAAACTAGCGGGGCTTATAGTACTTGCGGGCTTCGGGAAGCTCGCGCTGAATGTCGGCAATGCGGGTGCCGTTGGAGGGGTGAGTGGACAGGAATTCGGGTGGCGCGCGCCGCCGCTGGCTTCCATGCGCTGCCAGAAGGAAATGGCTCCGTCGGGATTGTAGCCGGCCAGGGCCATAAATATCAGGCCCAGGTGGTCGGCTTCGCTTTCCTGGTTCCGGCCGTAGCGGAGCAGGCCCAGCTGCGAGCCGACCCCAAACGCCTGCAACGCCAGCTGCTGCGTGGCGGGGGCGTTGGTGGAGAGAGCCGCCGACAATGCCTGGCCACCCAGCTGCTGCACCAGGCCCTGGCTCATGCGCTCGGAGCCGTGCTTGGCCACCGCGTGCGCCACTTCGTGAGCCATCACCACGGCCAGGCCGTTTTCGTCCTGCGTGATGGGCAGTATGCCGGTGTACACGGCCACTTTGCCGCCGGGCATGCACCAGGCGTTCTGCTGCTTATCGTCCTGAATAACGTTGAATTCCCATTGGTAGCCGGCCAGCTGGTCGGCGGCGTTCTGCTGGCGGAAATAGGTTTCCACGGCCGCTTGAATGCGACGGCCCACGTTGCGCACCATGTTTACCTGCTGCGAGTTGTTAGACAGCGGGCCTTTGGCGATGGGAAGTACCCCAGGCCCAACGCCGAAGCCGCTGCCCTGCTGACCGCCCTGGCCCCCGGCGTCTGCTTCCACCCGCCGCTCTCCACCCGGCCCGAACGCACGCCCCGCCCGTGCAGCTCAGCGCCGCCGCCTGCCACCTGCTCAACCCACACCCGAGCAAACCCGGCCAGTACCGGGGCCGCGCCGCCGGCCACGCCCCGCCCGCCGGCAAGTACCTGCTGCTGCCCGTGGCCGGCGAGCCCCGCACCTTTACCCTGCTGCCCGTCTAAGCCCTGAGCAACTGGCAGCGGCAGCCGTGGAACTTTGGCAGGCCACGGGCTGCCATTCGCTTTTCCGCCCGTGGGACCTTTGGGCAGTGGTGCGCTTCCCCACCCCGCCAAAGCCCGTGCCGACCCGCAGCAAAACCCCCTACCGCACCGAACAGGCCAACGCCGCCGCCCGCGCCGCGAACCTGACCCGGACGCAGGCCTACACCCGCGAGCGCCGGCTGCTGGCCCTCTACACCCGGCACCTGTACGCGCTGAGCACCGACACGGACGCCCTGCTGCTGGCCTTGTTCGGCCCCAACCTCTCAGCCAAGCGCCTGGCCGCCGCCACGGACCGGCTGGACTACGACGTGCCCGCCCTGCTGCAGAAGCTGCGCTACGAGGAACAGGAAGAAGTGCTGGCCCTGCTCAGTGCCGACACGCCCGACCTGGTGGCCGTGGCACGGGCCGTGCTCCGGCAGGAACGCAAGCTGCTCCAGCGCGAGCCGCTGGCCGTCCTGCTCAACGACGAGCCGCAGTACCGGGCCGCTGGCCTGGGGCGCCTCACGAGCGAGAACTACGGGCGCCTGCGCCCCGGCTACCTGCCCGACCTGCTGCCCGAACCCAAGCAGCTGGTGCTGGTAACCCTGCCGCGCCGCAAGCCCGCCCCGCGCCGGGTGAATCCGTGGGTGCAGGGCCTGCTGTTCAGCGGCGGCTTTGGGGCCGTGGGTACGCTGCTGCACCTTTGAGCCGTATGATGCCACAGGACTTGCCCGAAGAGGAAGCAGAAGCGCCAAAATTCACCGCTCGTCAGCAGCGGTTTATTGCGGCGTTCTGCGTGTCAGGGAATTGCACAAAAGCTGCAAAGGAGGCCGGCTATTCGGAAGAGTACGCGTATTCGATTGGCTCTCGATTGTCGAAGAATGTCGAGATACGGGCGGCCATTGATGAACGGCTGGCTGCTTACTCCATTAGCGCCGCCTTGGCAACCAAGCTCAACAGCGAGATTGCGCAAAGTTGTGTTAACGAATTTCTTAAGATTGAGAACGTTGAAGAATCAACCAAGATTCAACAGCCCCTACAAGATTACATCGAAGAGATTCTGGTTGAAATAGCATTTGAGGAAGAATACGCCAAGCGCGCCAATTTACAGGAAGAGGAATTAGACGAGCACAAATTCAAACAACGTAAGCGCCGCCGGGCCATCATTCGGCTTCAACTCCAGCTCGAAAACGATTCGCTGGCTACCCATACCATTGCCGGCCCACCAGTGCTGGTAAAGCGGGCGCGTCTTGATTTGGTGAAGTTGGCCGAAGCCCGCGAGGGGGGCCGGATTAAGTCGCTTTCCTTTGGCGAGTTCGGCCCAAAAGTAGAACTATACGCCGCCGACGCTGCCATTGACCGTGCGGCCCGGATGCACGGCCTCTATGAGAAGGATAACCGGCAGGCCGCAGGCACGGAAGTAGAAATCGTCATCGGTGGTAGCCCAAAAGAAACGGCTTAAGCTCACGCTCCGGCCCGATGCCGTCAGCCCCCGCTTCTGGCCCTACCTGCGCAGCCGCACCCGCCACCTGCTGCTGTGGGGCGGCCGCGACAGCACCAAGAGCGACTTCGTGGCCCTCAAGCTGCTGCTCGACTGCTTGGAGTTGCCCTACTTCAAGTGCGTGCTCGTGCGCCGCTACCTCAACACCGTCGGCCCTTCGCAGGTGGCCACGCTCGAAACCGTGGCCAAACGCTGGGGCCTGCATCACCTCTTTAAGTGGGGCGTGAGCCCGCTGGGCATTTGGTGCCGCGACAACGGCAACAGCTTCGTCCCGTTCGGCATGGACGACATGGACAAGATTAAGTCGCTGAGCAACCCCACCCACGCTTGGTACGAGGAAGCGAACCAGGCCGACGGCAAGAAGGCCGATGTCATCAGCACCAGCCTGCGCAGCAGCGTGCCGGGCTCCTATCTGCAGGAAATCTACACCTTCAACCCCGACCATTCCGGCGACTATACCACCTTCTGGCTCTATCAGAAGTTCTTCGACAAGACCGGCCACCCGCACGAGCTGACCTTCAGCGGGCAACTGGCCGTGGACGTGAGCGGGCAACTCGTGCAGGTGCCCTATGAGGTCGTCCACTCCACGTACCACAACAACCCCTGGTGCCCCCCCGAGCGGGCCGCTACCTACGAAGCCTACGGCACGCTCGACCCCCTCACGGGCGAAATGGCCGATGAGTACCGCTACCACGTCTGGTGTTTGGGCCAGTGGGCGACCAAGCGCACGGGCAACGAGTTCTACCACAAGTTTCAGGAAAAGCAGGTCGTCAAGCCCACCCCGTACTTGCCCGGCCTCAACATCGTGCAAAGCTGGGACGCCAACTCCCTGCCGTATTGCGCCATGTTTTGCGCCCAGACCGAACCGCAGCCCGGCGGCGGCATCCTGTTGCGCGTGTTTCAGGAGTACGCCATAAAGCCACCCAACAGCGGCATCGAATCGACGGGCCAACAGTTCCTCAAGGACCGCAAGGCCCGCCAGTGGGACGGCAGCGCCGTGTACCTGACGGGCGACGCCTCGCTGCGCAATAACAAGATTGGGGAGCAGCGCGGGGAAAGCGTTTTCAAGGACGTGCGGGCCGCCTTGGCGGGCTTCACCGACACGGACGGACAAAAGATAGCCGGTTGCCTCAACGCGGGCAGTGGGGACTTTTGGCTCAAGAAAAACCCAGGCGTGGACCGCCGCCGCAACTTCGTAAACGCCCTCTTTGAAGGCAAGATACCCAAGTGCTCCATTCAGGTAGACCCGGACTGCGTGCTGCTCATCAACGATTGGAAGATGGTGCAAAAAGCAATTGACGGCAAGCTCAAAAAGCGCGTCTACGATGCTGAATTGGATGCGTGGTACGAGCCGATTGCGCACTTTTCCGACATCGGAGATTACTATATCTGTACCGTGCTAAAGGCCGAATACGAAGCCTACCGGGACGGGAAGTAAGGGCCTGTTTCCACGCCGTAGGGCCTGCTACTAACCTTTGCCGCTATGAATCTAGCCGAAGCCATTGCCCGCGCCGCCCCCCGCCTGCTGGGCAATGTCACGCACCCGGACTACCAGCGCACCGTCGATTACGCGGCCTTTTGCAAGAAGCTCGAAACCGGGCAGATTGCCACCCTGCTGCAGCCCTTCGTGGCCCGCGAAAGCCCCGCCGAATTTGCCGCCCGCCTGAACCTGACCGTGAGCACGCTGCCCGCCGTGTGGAACGAGCTGCGCACGCCGTTCAAGCAGGTGAGCCGGCTCAAGGGCTCGCAGGTGGAACGCCGCTTCGACTACGCGGGCCTCTCCGATGCTGCCGCTTCCCGCAACGCCGCCCTGCTGCAGACCCTCACCGACGGCTACTACCACAGCAAGCCGCTCGAAGACTACCTGGCCGACCACGTAGTCGGGGCCGTGGCCATGAGCGACCCCAACGCGTGGCTGCTCACCGAGTTCGGGGCCTTCGACTTCCGCCGCGAACGCGCCCGCCCCTACCCCGTGCTGCTGCCCAGCAGCGCCGTGGTGGACTTCACCCGGCAGGCCGGTAACATCACCAGCGTCACGGCCCGCGTGCGGGTGAGCACGCCGAACGGCACAGCCGGCTGGCGCTACACCGTCTACCTAGCCAACGAGTCGGTGGACTACTGGCCCGTGCTGAGCGAGAACGGCACCACCCTCAACACCATGCCGGAAGGAGCCACGGTAGCCGGCACGGTGCTGAGCGAAACCGGGTCCGTGGCCTGGCAGTACCGCATCCTAGAGCACCGCGCCGGGCGGGTGCCCGCTTCCCCGCTGGGCTACGCGCTTGATGCCGAAACCGAGGGCCGTACCTACGTGAGCCCGCTGCACCCGGCCATCTGCTTTCTGGTCAAGTCCCTGCACCTGGATTCGGAGCTGGACATCAACCTCAAGCGCACGATTCACCCGCACAAGTCCATGTTCGTGCCCCCGTGCCCGGCCATGAGCGCCGGGGCCTGCGTGGCGGGCAAGGACCCGAGCACCCAGCAGACCTGTGGCGTGTGCCACGGCACGCAGCGCAGCCCCGTGCAGGAATCGGCCCTGGAGGTCGTCACCTTCCCGCTGCCCCGCGATTTGGAGGAGTTGGGCAAGATGCCGGACCTCTCCAAGATGGTCCACTTTGAGCGCCCGCCCATCGAGGTAGCCGAATTTCAGCTCAAGTTCACCGACTACTTAGTAGCCCGGGCCCAGCGCACGCTCTTCAACACCGACACGCTCAGCAAGGCCACTCTCGTCACCACGGCCACGGAGCGCCTGGCCGAAGCGGCCCAGAAGAACACGGCCCTGGCGCCGATGGGCGACTTTATCAGCGGCACCTACACCTACCACGCCGCCGTCATCGCGGGCTACAACGACATTGCCGCCGGGCTGGTAGCGGTCTACAAGTTCCCTTACGAGCTGGTAGCCCCCGAGCTGTCCGACTTGATTGCCGTGTACGACGGGGCTGCCAAGGCGGGGCTGGATGCCATGTTCATGCAGGAGCTGTACATCGACATCACCCGCCGCAAGCTGGCCGACAACCCCGAAAAGCTGCGGCGCTTCACCGTCAAGCAGCGGTTCGTGTCCTACATCGGCCTCTCCGATGAGCACGTATTGAAGCTGTGGGCCATGAATGCCATCCCCACGCCCAAGTTCCTGCTGCGCACCGAACAGGACAGCATCTTCTACGAATTGGAACGCGCTACCCCCGGCTTCTACGACCTGGCCCCGCAGGCGCAGCAGGACCTCGTGGATGCCAAAGTCGCGGCCCTGGTAGCCGAACTGAGCAGCACGGGAGCCGCCCGGCCCGGTGCCTTTGTCACCCCCACCTTTAGCGCCGCCCCGGTAGCGGCTACAGCGTAAGCCCGCCCGCTAATGCTAAGCCCCGAAGAAGCCGCCGCTGCCCGCAGTGCCGCCGTAGAAGCCCTACAGGCGCAGTTAGCCCGCGACCTGACCACGGCCCAGCGGGAAATGCTACGGGGCCTGCTCAACCGCTTAGAAGATACCCTGGCTGACCCCGCCCTGATTGCGCAGCTCCTGGCCGAGTACACCGCTGCCGTGGCCGTGCCGCTGGCCGTGGCCTATGCCCAGTCGCTGCTGCTGCTGCCGGCCCTGCAGCTCGACTACTTTGCCGCCCTGGGACTGACCAACTACCGGCAGCTACGGGCGCCGCTGACGGGCTTGCTCGAAACCCGGCTCGGCATCACGGCGGCCGGCGTGCCCGTGCCCGGCGGCTACCTGAGCACGCTCGTCGGCGACACCACGGCCCAGCGGGAGTTGCTGCGTTACGCCTATCAGGCGCAGGCCACGGGCGTCGGGCTGGGTGCTTACCGGCAAGGGCTCGAAACGCTCGTCACGGGCGGCAACGGGGCCACGGGGCTGATGGAGCGGCTGTACAAGGAGGCCAATGACACCTACAACGAAGCCGACCGCACCCTGCAGCACGTTGCAGCGGAAGAACTGGGGTTATCCGCCTACCTGTATCAAGGCGGCCTGATTAAGAGCAGCCGCGCCTTTTGCAAGGTGCGCAACGGCCGCGTGTTCCTGCGTTCCGAGATAGCCCGGTTCGGCACCAGCGCCGATGCCTACGGCGGCTACCGCAACAAAGCCGCAGGCGAGTTCGACGGCAGGCCCGACCCCTACGAGCCGCTGGTGCAGGCCGGTGGCTATTCGTGCCGGCACACGTTCCACGCAATCAGCAACAGTATCGCATTAAGCCGCCGCCCTGACTTGATGGAAGACGGTGCTGGTAAGCTAGTTCTTCGAACGTAGAGAAGCCCGCCGTGCAGCCCAGCACTTTTGACACCCGCTGCCCTGCATATGAGTATTTGGTGTTTGACTAAACGCGCCGTGCGTGGGGCAAATGATAGTCACATGCACATTCGTTCGAAAATATACGACCTGCGAGTAATCATAGGTAGCACCGTGAACCTTGCGGGCAGCCTCTTCGAAGTCGGGACGAGGGTTGTATAGCTTCCCAACTCTTCCGTTGTAGTTCAGTACGGGAAGGTGTTTCCAAGTTCTGCCCTGTATTAAGGCAGACATTGCACCTGTTGTAATGCCATGCCTAGTAGCTAATTCGACGGATGACGTTGTTCGAAATGCCTCCCTAATCAAAAGCACTTCCTCATCGGTAAACCTTGCCGCGTAGTGTTCAGAACCGATTTTGCTAAGCCTATTCTTTGCCGCGTGAATTGAGTTTTCCTGATAGGTGACCCATTCGAGATTACTCACAGAGTTGTTGGCCTTATTGCCGTCCTTATGATTGACGCATAAAGGCGATTCAGAGGCGGGCTTTTCAATAAAGGCAGACGCCACCAAAGTGTGAATATTAAAGTGGTGATGCTTCCCATCCCGACTCAATAAAACCTTTGTATAGCCAGTTTGCGCAGGGCCGCCAATGTAGCGAATCTTGCCAAGAGGCCCTTTTGGGAGCGAGCGCACGCGGCCCACATTCGAAACTTCATATCGACCAGCAAAGCCAACAACCGCGCGCCATATTTCATTGATTTCCATACAATAAAGATAACACTTGCTAACACATATTACAAGTAAAATCCGAAACATATAAGAGGAGGCGCCGTTCATCAAGCCTGCCCAACGCCATAGCCCTGCGAATGAGGGCCGATTTGGAGGAAGGGCCGGACGGCGTGCTGCGCATCAAGGCCAGCTAAACCCCGCCCGGCCGCACCCCCGCCTGCTTCAGCGCCTCGCGCATCGCCAGCCGGCTCACCAGGGCGCTCAAATCCAGCGTGAGCACCACCCCGCCCGGCGCGGGCGCAACGTGCACGGGCGGCAGCAGGGAGCGCACGTAGCGGGCAGTGAAGGTGCGCCGGGTTACGGCCTTGAATCGCATAGGCCGCAAAGGTAGGCCCGGCTTTGCGGCGGTAGGGCCGCCCCCGGTGCTTTGTGGCTGCTGAATCCCTTATTCCTCATTCCTCACCTCATTCCCAAGCCCATGCCCAAGTCCCCCACCCCGGATACCGTGGTCGCCGTTCACGAAGACGGCACCGAAAAAGAGTTCTCCGCATCCACCTGGTCCCTGTTGGGCGAAGACAAAGGCGGCTATTCCATCAAGCCGGCCAAGCCCGCCCCCCTCGCCAAGTAGCCATGAGCAAGCCCGCCCACACCGTGAAGCTGCGCAACGGCGCCGCCCCCGCTGAGCACGTCACCACGGCCCAGCTCGACGCCATGAAGGCCGTCTTTGGCACTCGTTTCAGCGAGTACGAAGTAACGGCCATCGAAGACGAGGCCCCGAAGCCGGCGGCCGTCAAAGTGGAAAAGTCCAAATCTGCCGACTAAAGCAGTGCAAAAGGCTCCGAAATTACCGGGGCAAGACCAACAACTTACCCAAAACACCCGCTTGGGGCCGGTTTCGCCCCCTGAAATACAATTATTGAGCAATGGAAGATTTCCAACGACTCCTGAGCGTGGTGGCCGCCACGCTAAACAAACCGGCCGATGAGGTTGCGGAAGCCGCAAAATCCGATGAAGGCATTGCCACGCTCACCGACACGTTCAAAGCCTACCGCAAGGCCCAGTACGATGCCGGCCACAAAGCGTCCAAGAAAGAAGCGACCAGCACGGTAGAAGCTGCGCTGCGGAAGCGCGGGGCCGCCGATGCCTCGTTTGATGACTTGGACAGTGCGCTCGATGCCTTAGAAACCAGTGCCCGCCAGAAAGCCGGCCAGGCCCTTTCCGATGACGACGCCCTGCGTTTGCCCGTGGTGAAAGCCGCGCTCACCAAGGCCGAAAACGAAAAGATGCTGGCCATCTCCACCGCGAGCAAAGACGCCGAAACCAAGCTGCAGGCGCAAATCGACTCATTCCGCAAGGAGCAGCAGGACGCCAAGGTAGCCCAGGCCGCCGAAGCCCATCTCGCCGAGCTAAACCCCAACTTCAACGCCGACCCGGTGAAAGCCGCCCGGCAAAAGGCCCGCGTGATTGCCGAAATCAAAAACGGCAAGTACGAGTTGGGGGAAGACGGCACGATTAAGCCCCTGCAGCAAGACGGCGTGTATTTGCCCAACGCCCACGGCCACCCCGTCAGCTTTGCCGACTACGTGCGCAGTGCCGTTGAGGAATCCGGCTTCGACTTGCCCGTCAGCCAGCCCCGCCAATCCGCCAGCCTCACCCCCGAACAAGTGGCCGCCGGCCAGGGGGCGGCCGTGCTGACGCATTTCAAGGGCGCGCTGCCCAAGTCGGAGCAGGAGTACATCACCCTGGCCAACGACCCCAACCTGCCCGCCGATGCCCTGACCGAATTGCGGGGCTACTGGCAGGCGCAGGCGGCTACGTAGGCCAGCCACCCTTTTGCCCACCCCTTAGACCATCATGGCCCTCTCCACCCTCTATATTACCGAAGTTAAGGCCGACGCCCGTGGCGTGTACGCCGACCCCGAAGCCCTGCTCTCGGACCCCGCCCACGTCATCACGGCCAACGCCGTACAGGCCAACCAGCGCACCGGCACGGGTGCCACCGGCATCCAAGGCCGCCTGCAGGCATCGCCCACCGACTTCGTGGACGTGCAGTGGGGCGTGGACACGGGCGACGTGCAGGACTGCACCGACGATTGCGCCTTGGTTGGCGCGGAAGGCGAGGCGGCCACCACGCGCATCGACGCCCCCATCTGCAAGGAAATCACGTTCCAGATTAGCGAGGAAACCATGCGCCGGCTGGGCATCCAGGGCGGCCCGGAATCCGTGCAGCGCGCCGCCCAGGCCGAGTTGTCGCGCCTCCTGTCGGTGAAAGCCGCCAAGCTCGACACCTGGGTGAACGCCCAAACCCTGGCCCGCGCCAAGGTGCTCCACAACGCCCCCAAGGCCGGCACCGCTGCCGGCGTGGGCACCGTGGGCGCGGACGGTGTTATCACCGTGCCCACGGCCAACTACAACCGCAAGCTGGTGGCTCAGCTCGTGAAAATGGCCCGCCTCAATCAGATGGGCAGCCCCTACATGATTGACGGCGGCCAGCTGTTCGTGGACTACTTCAACGCCCGCCTCGACGGGGCCAACCCCGAAGGCGGCGGCGACGCGGCCCGCGTGGCGTTCTTCCGCGAGTACTTTGACCTGGAAGGCTTTGCCGATGCCGCCCTGGCCGAGGACACCTTCCTGGTGAAGCCCGGCGCCCTGGGCCTGTTCTACAAGTCGTTTCTGCCCAGCACGCCCCGCGAAACCGCCAAGGGCCAAATCTGGACGAACTTCAAATCCAACAACATCACGGACATGCTCTACGACGTGGTGTTTGAGGAGGCCTGCGTCATGGTCAACGGCCACCCCGTAACCGTGCACACCGGCAAGCTCAAGGCCCACATCGGCGTGCACAAAGCCGCTGGCGTGGACGCTGTTCGGCCCGGCATTTTGCTGCTCAAGGACGGTTAGACCGCCCGGCAGTAGCGCCGTAACAAAAGCCCCGACCCGCAACGGCCGGGGCTTTTTGCGTCCGGCATTTCCGGGCCGTAGGGCCGGGCCGGCACCTTTGTGCCATGCCGCAAGCCCCGTTCGACAACACCTGCTTAACCGCCCTTGTGGGCATCAGCGCCGCCGGCTCCGACTGCTTCCCGCTGCCCCCCGACCCCGAAGCCGCCGCCGCGCTCACGGCCAGTGCCACGGGCTTCTACCTCGACCAGGTGGAGGGCCTCAGCTTCCGGGTGAGCAACGGCAACCCCAAGAGCGATTTGTACGCCCGCCTGCGCCGCGCCCGCGAACTGGCCGCCCTGCGCATCCGCACCGCCCTGCAGGGCCGGGCCGCCCTCGGAGCCGCCCGCTACGAACGGCGCGGCGTGCTGGGCAAGCCCGGCAACGGCCAGGCCCTGCCGGCGCTCACGCTCGCCCGGCTCACCCTGCAAACCGTGGTGCGCGATTTCGGGGCCTACCGAATCAGCACCGTGCGCCTCGACGCCACCGCCACGGTGGCCGCCGTGCCGCTCTTGCTCGACGGGCAGCCCGTGGGCACGCTCACCAGCACCAACGCTCCCGCGCAAGCCGTTGCCGGCATCCTCATTCCCCTCGATGGGCAGCCGCACACCTTGGAGGCCCTGCTGCCCGAAGGCGTGCGCCCGCTTGATACGAAGCTGTTTTGCCCGCCCTGCAGCGGCGGCGGGCCCTGGGGCCAATCCGTGGCCGCTTCCCTCTCCGGCATCACCACGGCCACAAGCAGCTTCGGCTTCACCCTGAGCGTAGCCGAAGAATGCACCGCGCCCGGTGCCGCCGATGGGCTGTGCTACGCGGTGAGCGAGTACCCCGAACTGCAACTGTACGTGGCCCAGGCGCTGCTCTACCAAGCCGCCGAACTCATGGTGGTGGATTTGCTGGCTGATGCCAGCGTGAGCCGCTACACGATGCTCGAACCCAAAACCCTGCCCGCCCTCGGTGCCCGCTACGCCGATTTGGTTCAGCAGCACCTCAGGTGGCTCACCAGCGCCGCTGGCCTGGGCCGGGTGCAGCACCCCTGCTTTGTTTGCACGCCGTCCGGCTGGCATCCTACCACCACCGTGACGCGCTAATGGCCACGCTCCAGGACCTTGCCCAACAGGCCAGCCAGGGCGTCGTGCAGGCCGCCCCCCGGCTGGCCCTGCTCCGTGCCCAGACGGCGCTGGCCCTGGTCACGTTCCGGGTGCAAAGCCAGGGCGTGGCCGGGCCGGGGTACTCCACGACGCCCGTGCCCTCGTTTCTCTTCACCAGCAAGGCGTTCAACGCGGGCGGGCGGGCCTACATCAAAAAGAACAAGCTCGGCACCTACAAAGGCTTTCGCGACGCCCTGGGCTTGCCCACGGCCTACGTGAACCTCACCTTCACGGGCCGCATGTTCCGCAGCCTGCAGGCCAGCGCGGCGGGCGTATCCGGGGCCGTGGCCCAAGCACGCATCGTGGCCAGCACCCAAGAAGATGCTGACAAGGTGGGCTACAACACCAAGCAGCGCGGCGACTTTCTGGCTCCCAACGCTGCCGAGCGGGCCGAGATTGCCGCCGTCACGCAGCGGGAAGTAACCCGAATCATCAACAGCTACTTCCAGGTATGAAGCCCTACTTTGAAAGCACCCGCATTGCCCGCGACGAGTCCACACAGGAAGAGTTCGAGTACCTGACCATCATCCTGTGGGCGGATGTATGCCGGATTGAAGAGCCGGCGGGTGACGACTTCAAAAACGGCAACGCTAAGTGTGTCATTTTTATGAGCACTGAAAGCTCGATTTGGCTGCTGGCGCCTTACGCGGAAGTAGCCGCGCAGTGGAAAGCCTACCTGGACGGCTACCTCGTGCATTCCCCCCTCCGCAATTAAGCCCGCATGACGACCGACCTAGCCCAGCACCTTGCCGAGCGCCTGCAAGCCACCCTCCCGTTTCTGGACCGGGTAACGGGCCTGGCGCGGGTCCACGAGCGCACCATCATGGACGGCGACACGCCCCGCAGTGAACGCCTGCCGGTGCCCGCTGCCTACACGGCCGCCGAGTGCGAGCGCGACGGGCGCTACCTGACCCCCGACGAGCACACCGGCTCGATTGTCTTCTTTGAGGACGGCGGCGAAATCAGCACCGGGCAAGGGCAAGCCACCCAGCGCGAAGCCACGCTGCGCCTGCTGCTATGGCTCAATCCCTTCAAGCTCAGCCACGCCCTGCCGCAGAACCGCCTGCAGGCCGAAGTGGAACAGGCGCTCAGCGTGCGCCGCCGCTTCGACACAGGCGACTACCGGGGCCTGTTCATCACGACCAGCACCTTGCCCGCCGGGGCCGCCCTGCTGAGCGCCTACAGCTTCGGCGGGGGCACCACGCCCCTGCTGTACCCGCCGTACCAGCTGCTGGGCCTGGAACTAAAGTGCCGCTACCAGTACGCCCCGGCCTGCCTGCTTCCGGCCTTGCCGACGCTCGACTTAGACCGCACCGCCTGCCTGTTGCCACCTGCTTCGCCGATTCTCTGATGGATACGACCTTCTTTCTGCATGTGCTGGGCACGGCGGCGGTAGGCGTCTGCTTCGCCTCTATTTTGGTGGCCGATGGGATGCTGCTCTCCCCGGTGCAAGCCTGGCTGCGGCGCCAGTGGCGCCACGCCCACGGCACCGAGCTGGACGAACAGGAGTGGTTCAAGCCGCTGTGGGGATGCTTTGTGTGTGTTACAGGGCAAATAGCCACATGGAGCTACCTGATTTTGTATTGGCCCGAAGACTATAGGCAGTCGTGGTATTGGTGGGCGTGCTTCGCCGGGCTTTGGTTTGTCTACATATCCCTTTCAATAATCACGGCAATGGTGTTAAACAAAATCACGAAATGGGCAAGATTATAGTAACATTGTGTTGCTGTACAATGGCAATAGTCGTATCTTGTGGTATGAAAAATAGCACGAGTCACGCCGAAAGAAGGGTTGTCGTTGACGGCAATGCCCAATGCTCAAAATGCCAAAAACTCAAGCCTTTCGAGGCGTTTGGGTGTAATTCATCGTCCGCGATTAAAATAAAATCGCACTGCAAAGAATGCGAGGCGGCCAAGCGGGCGGCAAACAATACCCCGGAAATGCGTGAAGCAAGGGCTCATCGGTATTTAAATGGTGGCAAGGAGCAACGCATAGCCTTCGCCCTTGCAAATAAGGAGCGGATATACCTGCAACGCAAAGCATTGAGGGACTCTCGTACCCCCGAGCAAAGGGCTATAGTAGCAGAAAAGGCAGCAGCATATTCAAAAGGGCCACAGCGAAATAATTTTGCTGCTCGTCTTTTCTTTAATCTAAAGATAAGAATGGGCAGAGCCCTTAAGGCAGCTATTTCTGCCTCAGAAACCAGAGCCCTGTTAGGCTGCGATGCCAAGCAGCTCGAACAGTATATTAAATCGCTCCTAGGCCCTGGTATGACCGTTGAAAACTACGGACGGAGGACAGGCAAGCCGGGGTGGGAACTGGACCACATAGCCCCGTGCCGAGCCTTTGATTTCTCCATTGAAGCAGACCGTATGGCGTGCTTCCACTATACAAATGTTCAGCCCCTTTGGGGAAGTCAAAATAGCCGGAAGAACGCAATATGAATACGCCAATAATCCCGGAAATCATCACGCCCGAACCGGACGCCACCAGCTTCACGGCCAAAGGCGTCACCTACACCATGTTCGACGGCCTGCTGACGGGCCGCTCCCGCTTCTACGACCGGCTCAGCATTGAGTTCGGCCTGGATACCAAGCTGCCCGGCATCATCGACGGGCTGGACACGCTCAAGGCCAGCTTCAACAAGCTCGACTTCGTGAAGGCGGCCAGCACCGTGGAGCTGCTCCGACAGGGCATTAACATCATCGGCGCCAACCGGGTGCGGGAGGTGGAAATCGTGGGCATGTTCTTCAACGCCCCGGAAGAAGACCCCAGCAAGTACGACTTCGCCGCCATGCAGGCCAAATGCTACGGCGCGTGGGAGGGCGTCCACTCGGGTTTTTTCTTGCTCGCAGCCATTCGCTGCATGAAAACTGGCTACGGCAGCTACGCCCACTCCTTGACGCCGGCAGGGCTGACGCCCGCCTCCTTACCGCAGCCGAGCGAATAGAGCAGCTGAGCTCCTATTGGGCCGCGCTGCTGAGCTGGTTCAGCGAGGACGACCCCGCCCGCTACTTAGCCGCCCTGCAACTCGATGCCCGCGACTTCTACCGCATGAAGCGCAACAAAGAAGAATCCATCCGCCGCCTGTCGGCTCACTAACCGCCCCGCCATGCCCACCGACTTAGGCCAGCTGTATTCCTTTGACCCGTCCGAGATTGTGGCGGGCCTGGCTAAAATAGGGCAAGCCGACGTGGCCCTGCGCGAGGGCCTGCGCCAGTCCGGGGCCGTGGCCACCAACTCCTTTGCCGAAGCCGCCAAAGCCGCCACGGCCTACTCCGACCAACTGGCCGGCACGACGGCCGAGTACCGCGCCGCCGCCGCCGCCACGGCCAGCGCCCGTGAAGCCGTGCGCCAACTCACGGCCGCCAACCGCGAGCTGGCCGCCGCCCAGAAAGCGAGCGGCAGCGCCGATGAGGTCAAGCGCTTGGGCCGGGAGATTGAGAAGAATACCGCCCGCATCCGCGAAGCCAAAGCGGCCATCCTGGAAAACCGCGCCGCCACCGAGCAGGAGCGCGCCGCCGTGCTGGCCGTGCGCGATGCCCGCCGGCTGCAAACCAACGCCACGAAGGAAGCCGCCGCCGCCGCCAAGGACCTGAATGTTCAGGTGAAGGCGGAAGCTGCCGCACGAAAGGAAGCGGCCACGGCTCGGCAGCAACCCGCTAACGATAGCGCGGGTTCGTCAGGCGGCTTCTTTGGCTCCTTGCTGGGCAAAGTAGGCCCGTTGGCCGCTGGCTTGGTAACGGTCAATGCCGTTGTAGATAAAATAAAGCAAGGAATAAGCAATTTTGCAGCCCTTTCAGGCTTGCAAGCCACGCTTGTGGGCGTAGCGGGTTCGGTGCGGGAAGGCGGCAGGGAGTTCGCTTACGTCAAAGCCCAGGCCGATGCACTAGGTGTGCCCTTGCTCACATTGGGCAAAGCCTACACGGGCATATTTACGGCGGGCAAAGAAGCCAACTTTACCGCCGCCGAAACGCGGGATATTTTTGAGGCGGTTGCCGGTGAAGCGAAAGTGCTGCAAAAGTCGGACGCTGAACTAGAGCAAGCCCTCCGCGCAGTGCAGCAAATTATGTCGAAAGGCAAGCTCACAGCAGAGGAATTGCGAGGCCAGCTTGGGGATGTTTTACCCGACGCCACGGCCAAAGCCGCGAAGGCCCTGGGGGTCACGACGGCCGAACTTGATAAGATGCTGCAAAAGGGCACCATCACGGCGCGAGATTTTTTGCCCAAGTTCGCGGCAGAAATCAAGCGCACCTATGGCGACGCCACAGCTAACGCAGCCACGCAGCTAGGCTCAAATATTTCCCGCATCAATACTTTCTTGCAAGAAAGCAGCGCGAAGTTGGGCGCATTTTTTGCCCCGGCCATTAAGTACGTGGCCGAATTTGTGAGCTCGGCAAAACTAGCCTCCGATGCCACGGCGCAAGAACAAGTAGAGCTTGAGGAATCGCTAGTTGCCATTACAAGCCTGAACGTGGGCAATGCCGAGCGCACCCGATTAATCAAAGAATTGCAGGCCGAGTACCCCGCTTTGCTGGGCAACATCAACGCTGAAAAGGTGGGTAACGATGAATTGTCTACCGCCATTGACAAGGTATCGGCCTCTTTGGTCAATCGCATAGTGCTCGAAAAACAGCAGGAAAAGATTGCCGACCAGGCCGCCAAAACAGCCGACGCCCTACGCAAACGGTTGGAGGCGGAAATTGAGATACGCAAGCAGTTGGGCAGGCTCTATGTTGAGCGGCAACGCAACGTTGAAAGCAGTAACGGCATACGGGCCATAAATGACAACGGCAGCATTGGGTTTGGCGCGGATATTCGCAAGGAGAACCAGGGCTTGCCGCTTGCGGTTGCGGCTCAAAACACCTTGGACCAAATTGCCGGCCGCAAGGTGGCTATATCAACGGTTTCCCCGGCTGTCAGGGAGTTGTTCCAGGCGACAGAAGCCTACCGCAAGGCGCAAATTGCGCTAAACACAGAAGAGGATAAAAGCAACGAGCTAACCCGCCAAAAGGCGGCTTTTATGCAGGCGTTGGGCATTTCTACGGCTGCTTCCACCGGCGCCCTAACGGGTAACACGGCAGCCCTCACGAAGTCGATTGACGCCCTGCAAGCCCACCGGGCCGAAGTGCAAAAGCAGTTGGAAAGCCTGACTACGAATGACTATGACGATACGGGCTACCGCAAACGGTTGGCCGGGTATCAAGCTGACCTAGAAAAAACCGATAAGCTAATTGCCGAACTTCAAGGCAAGCAGGATAAGAGCGCGGACAAACGCGAGAACAAACAGGCCCAACTGCTAGAAGCCTACCTGCGCGAACAGCAGACCTACAAGGAGCTTGCCCTAAAAGCCGCCGAACAACAAGAAGATGACGCAAAAAAGGCATCTGAACGGCAGTTTCAACTAGACCTGACCAACATTTACGAATCCAGCCGGAAGCTCAAGGCCTCAAAGAAAGCGGCTGGGCAAGGTAATGCATTTGATGCCGTACAACTAGAGCAAGAGAACACGCTTATTCAGGGAGCATACGATGCCCATTACGAACGCCTGTTGGCTATTCAGCGCACAAAGCAGGACCAACTATTAGACCTCCAAAAAGAGGGAGACCAAAAGCAGTTGGACGCGCTGGCCTTGGCTTTTGAAAAGGAGAAGGATAAATACGCCAGCCAGCCCGCGCAACTCAAGGCCGCTATTGAAAGGTACGGGCGGGAGAGGGCCAAATTGCTGCTAGACCAAGAGCAAAAGCGGTTGGACGAAGAACAGAAGCTAGCTTCATCGGTAGCTGAATCAGCCGCGCTCGACTTTACCGACCCCGTAAAAGCGGAAGAAGTACGACAACAAGGCTTGTTTGCTGTAAAGCTGAAGTATGCACTAAAGGAAATCGACCTCAAGCGGCGCGTGCTGGACTCGGACCCGAGCACGGCCAATAAAGACGCCCTGCAAGTAGCCCAAAACACATACGATGGCTTGCTAGCCATGCAGAAGAAGTCAGAAGGCAAGTTCGACCTATATCGGCTTATTCTCGGCAAAGCCGATAGCCCAGAGCTACGGGAGGCATTAGATGAAGTAACAGCGTCCGTAGTCGGCTCAATTAGCCAAATCCTACAAGCCCAGCAGCAAGCCGCCGCCCAAAAGGCAGCCGACGCCACCACTGCCATTGGCGAACTGCAAAACCAGCTTAATCAAGAATTGCAGTACCGTGAAGAAGGTAGTGCCGCAAATGTTGCCGCTACGCGGGCCGCTATTGCAGAGCAGCGCCAAATACGAAAAGAGGCACTGATTGAGCAACGCCAAGCAGCTAAGGCCCAAGTGCTGCTTGACACCATCACGCAGGCGGGCAACCTAATCACAGCCGTTTCCAACGTTTTTGCGGGTACGTCTAAACTCGATGCTATTCTGCCCGGCGCGGGTATTGCGGCAGGCATTGCCTTGAGCGCCGTGTTGGTAGGGGCCTTTACCGCTTCAAAGATTACAGCCTTCCAAGCCGCCGGCCAAATCGGCGGCGGCAGCTTTTACACCGGCGGCTTTACGGAAAAGGGCGGCAAATACGAAGAGGCCGGCGTGGTGCACAAGGGGGAATTTGTAGCCAACCAGGAATTGACAAAGGACTATTACTCCCTCTTCAAGGCCCTGCACGAAGGCAAACCAGGGGAAATTGATTGGTCCGCGCCCTCCATGCGCGAGTTGTTACCGCCGCCGTTGTTGCCACGTCAACCGATAGCCTTACCCGATTACGCCTTGCCCGCCCGCCTACGCGCACAACAGCAGGAATACAATCAGCGCCAGCAGGCCCAAGCCCAACAGCCGGTTAACGCGGCTTTTGCTCAGATGAATACCCGCCTGGCCGCCATTGAAGCCAGCAACCAGCGCATGGCCGACACGCCCACCGTGGCCGCGCTCGGACCCGATAGGGTGCTGCTCACCTACGCCGACGGCACGACCAAGATTGTGAACTACAGCGGGTAACAATTCCGTCCTTCAAGCCTTACCTATGTAAGAATTAATGCAGAGCTTGGTACTAGTTGCTGAACATTCCGCCGCCGCTGGCGAATGAAGGCCACCAACTCCGATTCGCTGCACACCGCTCCTGTGGCTTCAAATGCCTTGCGGGCCTTGCGCGGGTGCAAGTGGTAGTAAAGCGTCTCAACTAAAAACCGGCTGATTCCCTGCTTTGTGCTGGCTTGTTCGGCCGTAGCCGAACCGCCCCACACGGTAGCACCCCGCAGTGCTTTGTAGCTGTTCAGGCGCAATGCGCCTGCCTCCCCCTCTTCTACCATCATCTGCCAGCCGGACGCGGCCCACCACGCCCATTCTTCGGGGTATTTGCGCCGGGTGACGCGGCGGGAACGGGTGCGTCCCGCAAAGGGAGTGCGGCGGGACATTTAGTTAGTCGTTTAAATCTTCCCCCAAAATCAAATTAATCTTTCTACGACGCGCTTCTACTAGTTGCGCTTCAGTATCATTAATAGACATGCTGAGGCGCAATGCTTCTTCATGCATAAGGGAGCGTGCCAAAGCAGAAATACTGAGGCCGCGGGCGCGCCCTACCCGCGAAAACAGTACCCGTTCCTCATCAGTCATTTTAACATTGATTTGCGGGCTTCGCGGCTTATTGCTCTTTTTGGGTTCCATGGGTGCAAATATATGTCTAGACTTCGCAAATAAAAAATAATGTTTATTTTCATTATGTCATTGCAATGTCTAGACTTTTGCGTACATTTGTTATGTCCAAACGGGACGCCTCACCAAAGTAGAACGCAAAAAGGCCAGGCGCTTCAACGCCTGGCCTTCACGCAACGGCCGCTTCAACAGCCGCTACAGGGTGGGGACTACGCAACCCCCAATCCAACCACAAAATTACATGAAAAATGTAATGCCAGGTCAAGCTGCTTCAACAGCCTCCCCCCAAACCACCACCAAGCAAGCCCAGGTAACCGGCTTGCAGGCCCTCATCCTCGAATTGGTTTTAGGTTCGGCCTACGCCACCCAAGCCGAGATTGACCGCACTATTGCCAGCGTAGCCAAGTGCCAGAATACTAGTACGCTGGCCAAATGGTACCGCAATTCGGTAATCGAGCTTGCGGAACGCGAAGAACGGGCGCCCGCAACCTATGCCACGGGCGAACAAAAGCAGGAAATTATCTGCTTGCTGAACCACGCCGTTGTTACCCGCCGCCACAAAACGCGGGTATTGCTGGGTATCAACCGGCTGACGAAAGATGCCGCCGCCCTTGAAATCACCCGCCTCACTGCCTACATAGCCGCTCCCTTTGGGGGCGGCGAAATGGCCAGCACGGCGGTGGAGTTAGTTGGTCTATCTCACGCTTGCTAGTCGCGCCCCGCCATGTACGACTATCAGCAGAACTTTAGCCAGGAATCGGCTACCCGCCAAACAACGATTTACAACAAGCTGGTGGCCCAATGGGCTGCCTTGCTGTTGGCTTCCGATGAAGGCGTATTTGAAGTAACAATTCGCAGCCAGAGCGGCCCCGTTACGATTGCGGTGTGCTTGAACGACGGCACCGAAATCGCGCAGCTATTGGCCGAGAATTTTGGCAAACGCATTGCCCGGCTGGAGCACAACCTGAACACCACGTTGGGCGAAATCGGGTTGGAAGTCCGCGCCGATTTGCAAGCCGCCCAACGGCAAGAAGTCCAACGCGACGCTGAAAGTGCCCAGCGCCGGGCCGAATGGGACGCCTACACCCGAACCCTTGCCGAACAGCAGGGCAAGGCCCTGGCTGCATTGGCCCGCGAACAAGCCAGCCAAAGAGGCACCGCGCGCCGCGCCCGTGTCGCTCCTGCCGCAATGAGCAAGGCCGCCAAGCAAGCCGCCGCTGGGCCGATGAACGCCGCCGTTGAAGTGCCCACCGCAAAAGTTGGAGAGGGGCCACAATCATGAGAACGCGGGTAAATATTCTGTTCTGGTTTCGCAAGCAGGTGCGCCGCCACGCGGGGGAACGGGAGGCCAGCACCCCCGGTAGCATTTATTGTCGCTTGAGCGTCATGGGAAGGGACCGAATCGAGGTTGCTACCGGTATCGAAACGACCTATGGCGATTGGGACGGAGCGGCCAGCCGCGTGTTGGGACGCACGCCAGCCGCCCGCACGGCCAACGAATCACTAGTGAAAATGCGTGACCGACTCACGGACATCGTTGCCGACCTTGACCGGCAAAACAAGCCCATCACCGCCAAGCGGGTGCAGCGCGTGTACTTGACCAACGGGGCCATGCTCAACATGATAGAACTGTTTCAACAGTTTTTAGCTGAGCAGCAAGGCCTTGTGGGCGTTGAAATTAGCCCTGCTACGGCCACGGCCCACAAGGTGCGGTTTGGCAATATCTGCGCCTTTTTGCAGGCCCACAAACTCACCGAGCTACGGCCCGAAGAGTTCACCATCAACATGGCCGATAAGCTGCTGTACTGGCTCATGAAAGCGAAGGGCCACAAGCGGAACACGGCGCTCAAGAACCTGCAAAACGTCAGCCAAGTCCTGACTTGGGGCGTGCGGCGGGAACATTTGGACAAGAACCCAATGGTGCTGTATCAATACAAACTGACTGCGCCGGGAGAAATCAAGTATTTGACCGTGGGCGAAATCGGCATTCTGCGCGCCACTTGCTTGCCAGACTACTTGGCACGGGTACGGGACTGCTTTCTATTCCAGTGCTGGACAGGCTTGGCGTATGCCGACCTCTATGCGCTGAATGTGGCACGGGACGCGGAATACCAAACCGACGCGCAAGGCAATTTGCGGCGGTTGCTACGGGTGCGCCGCCAGAAATCCACCATGCACCACGGCTACGAATGCGTCATCCCCTTGTTGCCAGAAGCGGAGCGGCTGCTAAGCCAGTACAAGGGCGAGCTACCGGTTCCGGCAAACGCCGTCTACAACCGCTATTTAAAAGAAATTGGCGCCGTGTGTGGCTTTTCAGCCGACAAGATGACAACCCATGTTGGGCGTAAAACGGCGGGCGTCATGATGCTGAATCTAGGCATTCGCATGGAAGTCGTGAGCAAGTTTTTGGGGCACTCTTCCGTGAAAATGACGGAAAAGGTGTACGCCAAAATCCTTGATACGACATTGGTAAATGAGTTTGACCGCGTGTTTAGCGTTACGCCATTGCCCACCCAGCCAGCCGCAATTGAAGTATTCAGCCCCGCGCCCCGCAAGCTGATGCCCGGGCCCGGTACACAGTCGTTTGAAATGATAGCCGCGTGGTAATGGCAGCGGCCAAACTAGCAACCGCCCCCGCCACGAAGCGCAGGGGCGGCATGGGCCGGGCGCAGTGGCTCAGCAAGCAGAACGGGCGCAAGGCCGTGCTCTATGTCGTAAAGCTGTACGGGAATGAGGGCGAACAACCGTTCTACAAAATTGGGATAACCTTCAATTTAGCCGCCCGCTTCGCCCGCTTGCGCTTCGCGGGGTACAAGTGGCGCACCGTGGCGCGGTATGGGAGCTGGAGCGCGGGGCGGGTGTTCGACTTAGAGGAACGATTGCACATGCAACTGAAGCCCTATTCCTGCCGGCCTTTCCTGCCTTTTGCGGGCCTTACGGAATGCTACGGGGAAGTAGAGCCGTTGCTTGCCGCGCTGCCCAGGGTGGGCACGTTTGTATTAAAAATTGGTGTTGATATTTGATAAACTATGTCTAAGGCTTTAACAACTGCGGAATTTATTGCCAAGGCTCAGGCCGTGCACGGGGTGGGCAAGTACGGCTACGAGAAGGTGGTGTATGTAAATGGACAAACTAAAGTGGTAATTACCTGCTCAATCCACGGCTTTTTCGAGCAGCGGCCCAGCGACCATGGCAAAGGCATTGGGTGTAGATTTTGTGGGCAAGAGAAGGGGTCAATAAGCCGCTCCCTTGATACGCATGCCTTCATTGCTAGGGCCAAAGAAACCCATGGCCATCGCTATGATTACTCAAAAACGATTTATATAGGCAACAGCCACAATGTTGCTATCAATTGCCCTGAACACGGAAAATTTGAGCAAAAGCCTTCGCACCACATGAAGGGTAGTGGCTGCCCAGCCTGTGCCGGCGTGGCGCGCATTGATACCCCTGCCTTCATAGCGCGAGCCCAAGCCGCCCACGGCGACCGCTACGATTACTCAATAACGGTATATGCGGGGAGGGGGCGAAAACTCACCATTGTTTGCCCAGAACATGGCGAGTTTGAGCAGCTTTCAAAATCTCACATGAATGGAAATGGGTGCCCATCATGCGCCATCATAGCCAACTCGCATAGTACGGCCTCATTTATCGCCCGTGCTCAAGCAGCGCACGAAAACCGCTACGATTATTCAAAAACGGTGTACACGGGTAGAGGCTGCAAAGTTGCTATTATGTGCCCAAAGCACGGCGCGTTTGAAAGAAAGGCGCGCAACCATTTGGAGGGGTCTGGCTGCCCCATGTGTGGAGAGGCGCGGCGCACCGAAATTAACCGTCTTAGCTGGATTGCGCGGGCAAAAAATCGCATCTGTTACCTGTATTTATTACGCATATTTGACAAGGACGAAGTTTTTTATAAAGCAGGGGTTACATCTGATTCTGTAAAAAGGCGTTTTGTAGGCCCGCAGGCCCTTAACAATTATTCTTACGAAGTCTTAGCCTTGCATAAATCCACGAATGCCGCCGCCGTTTGGGAATGGGAACAAAGTATACTGGAAACGTTTTCGCATTTGGCCTATGTCCCTAAGCGGCCTTTTGGAGGCGCAACAGAATGCTTCTCAAGCTGCGAAGAAATCCTAGCAATATTCCCGCTATGACAAGAAAAGGCCCGGCCAATCTCTTAGCCGGGCCTTTGCGTTTTTGCATTAAAAGCTAATCGGCCGTAAATCTGCGCGAAGCGAGATAGGCCACCTTTTGTGCGGTGGGTTTAATCGCTGGGGCGTTGGCGTCGGTATATTAGCCGGATGAAACCTCTGCCTCTTGCCTTATTGCTTTGCGTAGGCTGCCACTCAGCTACGCTCTCAGATGAAGAAACCATTAAAGCCGTTGCAGCCGCACAAGCGCCGGGCGAAGGCTTTCAAGATTTCAAGTTTGGGCAACCTGCCAGCGAATACCCCGGCTTGGATACGGTTACCAGTAGCCCCGAAGGCGTGTCCTTTACGCGCAAAGGCGAAGCCGTGGCGTATGGCTTGGTACCTGTGCACGATGTTATTTATACGTTCCGCAACGGAGGCTTTTCACAAGTCAGCTTCAATTCGTCGGGCCTTTCCAACAGTAACAAGTTGCAAGGGTGTCTGGAGCAATTGTTCGGCCCCCTAGAAAAGGGCGAAGACAACCGCTACAAAGCGCAAACAGGTAAGGCCATGCTGCTATTCTCTCGCACCTATTCAGGAGACGCAACCGCTATTATTGTAAGTGAAGAAGACTTTGCGGATATGCTGAGCACGTAACCCCCCCCCCCTTTCCCCCCGTAGGGGCAGCCCGGCACCTTTGTGCCATGCCGCTGCCCTTGCCCGCCGTAGACAACGCCCTTGCCCGCTTCTTCCTGGTGATTGCCGGGCAGCGCGTGGAGGCGCAGGTGGGCGGGGAGGGTCGCATCAGCCGCGAACCCGGCGGCGACGGGAGCACCCGCGCCTTTTACTTCCGCGACAAGCTCAGCCAGGTCCAGTTCAGCGGCGAGGCCTACGCCTACCTGCTGGGCATTGAAAACAGCAACGCCCGCTGCCAGCGCATAGGCCTGCTCGTGGAAACCCGCGCCCACGCCGGGGCGCCGTGGCTGCTGGAATGGGAAGGCGTGTTCATCTGCACGGACGTGAGCTGGGACCCGGACAACTGCACGGCCACGGTGACAGCCGCCCCGAACGATGCCTACCGGCGCCTGCTGGACAGCTACGATGCCGAGTACAACATCCTGCGCACGCCCGGCACCCGCACGCCGGTTACGGCCGAGCTGGCTCAATTGGCCGGGCAACTGCGGCTGGAGTCCCTGCGCATTGATTCGGCCGAAGAAGCCGACTTCCTGGGCACGGACGGCTGGACGGGCTTCTTGCGGGACACGAGCTGGATAAGCGGCCGGGGCCTGCAAAAGGGCACCTATAGCCGCATGGTGCTGCTCTTTCGCTACCGCTTGCCCGCCGTGGCGATGGTGCCCGACACGACCACCGTGGGCGACTTCGTGCCCGTGGACAAGTCCGATGCCGGCTGGGTGCCGCTCCTTGATTCGCGCAACGATGCCCGGAATCCGCCCACCATCGACTACGTGAAAGGCGCCGAAATCGCGGGCTTTAAGCCCTACAAAATCGGCACCTACAACGACTGGCTGGACCCGACGAACGTGACCAGCGGCGGCCAGCCCCGCAGCAACAAGCGCTACGGGGACCAGCTGCTGCTGCTGCCCTGCTTCAACTCGCCGGCCGACTACGGCTTCAGCAATGCCGACTACCTGAAGATAACCGGCACGGGTTCCGGCCAGAGCCTGGGCGGGGCCTTCAATGCCGAAGCCGACGGCGGGCAGTGCCTCAACGTGCGCCGCCACGTCAAGCAGGGCGATGGGGAGCCCGCCAACAGCCGCAGCCTGTGGTGGCGATTCGGGCAGTTCAAGTTTGCCCGCGCCTTCCGCCTGCGCGATGCCGTCTACGAACTGCTGCGGGCCACCATCTACGGCCCGGCCCGCGCCGACGGCACCTTTGCGCCCCCCGCCCCGGCCCTGCTGGCCCTGCTGCCCCCGAATGCCGACGCCCTGAGCGTGTTCCTTTCCGCCCCGACCAACCCGGCCACCGGCCAAACCGGCAACGCGAACGAGGTGCCGCGCCTGCTGCTTTCGGCCGGCTCCGACGTGAAGCGCTACGGCAGCAGCGAGGCGGCCACGCGGGTGCTCATCAGCCTCAAGCAGCTACTGGCTGACCTGAAGGCCCTCTACAAAATCGACTGGTTCATTGACCCGCTCACCGGCTGGTTCCGCATCGAGGATTTGAGCTACGTGGAAGCCCAGCGCGAAGCCGGCGCGGTGCTCGACCTGACCGCCCTTTCCGGGGCCGTGCTGCCCCGCGCCTACTCGTACCGCACCCCGGACTTGCCCCGTTACGAAGAACTAACCGTGGCCAATGCCCAGACGGAGGACCTGCCGGGCCACACCTATTTTGCCAAAGCCGCCCTTGACTACGGCCCCGACGGCTGCAGCATCGGCCGCGAAGGGCAGAACCGCCGCAGCAGCGCCAGCGCCCGCCTGACGGGCGACGTGACGGCGGGCGTGCTCTTTGGCGATGCCATTCCCGATAACGCCCTCTTCCTCTTAGCCCCCGATGCCGCCGGCACCCTGAGCGACGCCAACCGCCTCGTGGCCGTGTCCTCCCTGCTGGCCCGCTACCACCGGCGCGGCATGGTCGGCCCCGGGGCCGTGCTGCCCGGCGGCGTGCCGGTAACGGCCCAAAGCGTGCGCCCGCAGCGCGAACAGCCCGCCCAAACGGCCCCGCTGGGCACCTTGCGGGCCTTGCCGGCCACGGCCCGCCTCACGACCCTGCTGGGCCGTGAGGGCGAAGCGGCCAAAGCCGAGCTGAACCTGAAAACCGGCGTGGTTACCATTACCGCCTGGCTGACCGTGCCCGACTCCTACACCCCGCTTCCGACCATTCGGAGCCGGCAATTTGACGAATCCTTTTCCGATTCCTTTCGCTAGTGGCCCTCAACGTTCACACCTTCCCGCTGCTGGCCTACCCCGGCCCCGCCCCCGAAACGGCCGCCCGCGCCGGCATGGGCGGCTGGGATGCCTACGCGCTGTGGGCACCCACGGACCGGCTGCTGCCCTTCGTGCTGCAACGCCCCCTGCTGGTCGGGGCGCCGCGTGGGTGGCGTGCGCCCGGCTGGAGCACGCCGATACCGGCGCCCTGCTCCACGAGCTGACGCCCACCGGCCCCGGCGCCCCCTTGCCCGCGCTGGGCCTGCTGCTGCACAAGTTCCAGGACGCGGGCACGGGCGTGGAATCCTTCGCCTACTACGGCGGCATCATTCCCGGCCTGGCTTTGCCTTGTGGCGTGCCCGTGCGCCTGGTGCTCGACAACGCCTACCAGAGCCCGCGCTTCACGGGCCGCGCCGATAGTGCCACGGCCTGCCTGCAGCTCGACTGGTGGCACGATTCGCCCCTCTACCGCGTGCCCTACGGCACGGGCCTGCACCAACGCCTCTACGTGGAGAACGCAGGACTGCAGTACGCCCCGACCAGGGAAAAGAGCGAAGTCATCGTGAACCCGGCCACGGGCGAGGACACGGTGGTGTTCATGGCCAAAATCCGCGCCGCCACCGTGAGCACGGAGCCGCTGCCCGCCTACCTGGCCGAAGCCTTGAGCGCGGCCAACGCCCACCAGCGCTTTGCCGTGGACGGGGAGGAATGGAAGCTGGCCGAAGCCAAGGAAACCAAGGCCGGCACCGACGGCGGGCGCGATGCCTTCACGCTCACCTTTGAGCAAACCGACGTGCTGGTGCGCCGCTCCTGCCCCGTGCCCGCCCCGGTCTCCCTGCCGTACGCGCCCGACATGGTGCGGCCGTGGCGCTGCGGCGACACGAGCGACACGGCCCCGGACTTTCAGCCCGACGGCGAGGGTATCTGTGAAAGCGACAACGACGACTTAAACACGGGCTACGTGCTCTACACGACCCGCGACGTGAACCCGAACAGCGCCAGCTTCAACCAAGTGGGCGCCCCCGTGCGCGGCGAGCAGCCCAACGAGGCCCAGTGCCCGGTGCCGCCGCTCTACTACTCCGCCGAAGTGGCCGGCTACACCTCCCGTTCGGACTGCGCCGAAGGCCAGGCCAGCGGCGAGCCCGTGTATTACCGCTTGGCGGCCGGCGCGCAAACCAGCCGCGTGAGCCAGGCCCAGGCCAACGAAGCCGCGCAGGCCCTCTATGCCACCCAGGCGCAGGCCCACGCCAACGCCACCGGCACCTGCCTCACCGCCGGGCCGGGCGGCGGGGCTGCCACCTACGTGCCCGTGTATACGCCCGACGGGTGCTTTGCCTGCCAGATGGCCAACGAAGCCGACCTCTCGGACGTGCGCGATGCCACGGCCCCGGAGATAAACCAGTACACCCGCGCCTACAACAACAACGGGACCGCCTGCGCGCCCTGTGCCAACTAATTCCCCCGTTTTTCCCTCACCCCAATCCCTCACCCTTTTTTACTCATGGCCGCAAACCCAGACGACCCCACCATTGCCCTGAATTGCCAGGACCAGACCCTGCCGGCCGGCGTATCGGCCGCCGATTGCTACGTGCCCGAGCGCAACTACGGCCCGATTCGCAACCTCTACTACACCCGCGCCCCGTTCGCGGCCCCGCCCACGGCCTTGGAAATCGCCCGCCGGCTGGCCTTGTTCGGCACGGCGCCCACGGACCCCGAAGCAATGGTTGGCCCCATCGTGGCCCAGGTGAGCCTGACGCCCGCCACCGCCCAGGTGGACCGCATCAACGGGGTGGACTACCCCAAGCCGACGGACCTCTCCTTCGCCGTGACCATCTTCGACACCAACCAAGCGCAGTACGCGTTCATGCGCAGCACCCAGAAGGGCGGCACGCAGGGCTATTTCTACGGCGTGGACGGCACCCCGTACTGGGTGGGTGGGCAGTCCGGGCTGACCGGCGAAAAGGCCATCCTCTCCTCCCGCTTCAACTGGCCGGCGGATGAGACGGCGCTCCAGACCATCACCGGCACCATCACGGGCAAGGGCTTCTTTGACCCCAAGCGGGTGCCCAGCCCGGTGCCCGTGGTGTAAGCGCCCGTAAGCGCCTGCCTTGCAGCCCCGGCCCCTCTAAGGTCGGGGCTGTTTGCGTTTGTCGCCCGTAGGGCCGTGCAGGGAATTTTGTGCCATGCTGCTACCAGCCCCCCAGACCCGCGCCGAACTTGAAAGCCTGCTGCGTGCGCTAATCACCGACCCGCTCAACAATCAAAACACGGCCGATAGGGTGCGAGCCATCATCCGGGCCGTCTTTGAGGCGAGCTACAACCGCGCCGACGACGACCTGCCCGCCGCAATGGCCCCCCTAGCAGCCAATGAGCTGAACGCGGGCCGCCAGTCGTACGTGAACCTGACGGTGCGGGCCGCCCTGCTTAAGCTGCTCAATGAAGTGGCTACGGCCCCCGCCGCGCCCACCAACCCGCAGACCGACGACCAGGGTAACATCTTCTCCGGCCTGCTCGTCCCCGGCTTCCCGACGATTTCCGACTACTTTGCCTTTGGGGTGCCCGGCACCACGGGCATCGTGGACGCGGCCGGCGTGGGCGACGTGGCCAACGGCCGCCTCTACCTGCGCAACATCACCGGCGAGCGCCTGCCCGGTAGCGTGGGCTTCGGCGTGAAGGCCAGCGGCAACCGCCCGCAAGGGGCCGCCCTGACCAATGCCGTGGCCTTCACCGGCCCGGCTGCCGCCCCCGCGCCCACCGGCCCGACCCTGAGCAGCTTCTCGCCTACCAGCGGGGCCGTGGGCGCGGGCGTCACCATTGCCGGCAGCGGCTTCCTCAACACCAACGACGTGTACTTCAACGGCACGCCGGCCAACTTCACCGTGCTCAGTGCCACGACCATCAACGCCACCGTGCCAGCGGGGGCGACCACGGGCAAAATCAGCGTGGCCACCACGGAAGGCAGCATCACCAGCCTGGGCAACTTCACCCTCACCACGTCCCTGCCGGACGGCGGGACATCAGGAACCAGCACGACATTGGGCAACGCGCAGTACTGGAACAACAGCCAGAACATCGGCCGCACCGGCTACACGGTGCGCAGTCCGTACTCCTTTTTCCGCCTGAAGCTACCGTCGGAAGTCGCCAGCTTCGAGGTGCAGGTGTTCAACAACCTGCCCGCGGCCGCCAATTTTAGTCTATTGCAAAACTTCGGCGTGCGCGTAAACGGCGCCTATGCCCAAACGATTGAGGTAGCCCCCAATGCCACGGCCTGGTACCCGGTTACCGTGCCGGCTGGCGCAACAGTGGACGTGCTTAATGGCTTTCTGGAGAAAGCGCCGGGCAATGATTACCAGGGGGTTTTTGTGCTGGACGTGCGCCTGGCCTCCGGTACGCTCTCGTTTGTAAATCCAGTGGCCCCGGCCAAGAGAATACTAATGTACGGCGACAGCATTCTGACCGGCGCCACTGCTTCGCCCCCGGCCCGGAACGCGGCGGCCCAATTGGTGCGGGCCGAGCTTCTGGGGCAAGGGTATGATGTAACAATGGAAAGCTATTCGGCGCGTTCCGTGGCCGATGACTACGCCGAAACGGCCGACCGGCCGGGCTTCATTGCCAAGCTCGGCGCGGCTCGTGACGGCACGGCGGGCAACTTGCTGCTGCTGGAAATGGGCACCAATGATATTGCCAATATCAGTGCGTTCCAGCAGCGGGCCGGCGCTTTAATCGATGCCTACCATAGCGCCTACCCCGCTGACCGGGTACTCTACCAACTGCCCACCACGCGCTACGACGGCGGCGGCGATAGCGCGGCCCTGCAACAGGCCGTGCAGCAACTGGCGGAGATTCGGAGCTGGCTCCAGGTGTTCGACACAAACGTGGTACAAGCCGACACCATTTCCGACAACCTGCACCTGACCACGGCCGGACACCGCAAGGTGGCCGATGCCATGAAAGTGGCTATTCTTAACCCCGCCGCCGCCACGACGCCCGCGACCACCATCCTTTCGGCACGCGACCGCAACAATGCGAATCAACTAACGCCTGCCGGGGCCTGGGTGGCAGACGAGGGGACGGGCTACGTGTCGAGCAACGGCTTCGCTTCGCAAAACAGCTCGGCGCGGGACAACTGGACGATGCTCAATGCGGTCGGCTTCGACTATAACAGCGTGGTAGTGCCGAATGCCTCTGGCGTCCAATTCCTATACCGCACAGCAGGCAGCACTGCGGCTTTCCAGTTGCTGGGAACAGGCACCCAAATCGCCGGACAAAAAGGGACCGCCACCATTTTCCGAAGCCGGGGGCTGCCACGCGGCGATTATGAAGTGTATATGACATGGGATGGGCAGGGCACCTTTAATGGGCTGCTGGCCGACCAAGTGGTTATCTACCACGACGCACCCGCCCCGCCGGTTAGCGCGGACCCGCTCACGCCTTTGCAATGCGAACTGACGCCTGCCGGCACCTGGTTTGCGGATACCGGCGCACCCTACTATTCGGGCACCGGCTACTACAGCACTGACCTAGCGGCAAAGGTGGCCTTTACGCTTAACGGCATAATAGGCTTTGATTACAACTGCATCCAGGCCCCCAGTGGCAGTGGCGTGAGCTTCTTCTACCGGGTAGCCGGCAGCGGGGCAGCCTGGCAGCCGCTGGGCACTGGCACACAATATGCCTCGGCGGTGCAGGCTGCCACCATCTTCAGCGCCAGTGGATTGCCGCTCGGTAATTACGAGTTCTACATGGCGCTGACTACGCCCACCACCAACGGCCTGCTGGCCGACCAGGTGGTGCCTTTGCCAGGCTAACCCTTCCCCCCCCCCCCCGCGCTACCCCGCCCCCACCATGCTCCTGACCCTGCTCCAAACCGCTGAGCTGACCACGGCCGCCACGCAGGCGGCCAGCGCCGTGAGTTCGCACGCGGAAACGGCGGCCTTCACGGCCCTGCTTTGGCTGCTGGTCGTGGTCTTTGGCGGCGTGTCGGCCCTGCTCATCTACAAGCTAATCTGGAAGGACAAGCCCGCCACGGCCAGCGAAGTAGACGTGCTGCGCACGGCCCTGACCGAGCTGCGGGCGGCCTTTGAGGAGCGCAAGAAGTCGATGAACAGCGCGCGGATGCAGGACAAGCTCAAGATAGAAGCTGATTTGGCGGCCGTCGCCTGCGCCATTAACAAGTTGGCCGACACGGCCGAGAGCCTGACCACGATGACCGAGCGCGTGAGCTGGCACGGCAAACTACACGAAACGCACCGCGACGAGTTTCGGGCGGTGCACGAAGAATTAAAGGAAGTGAAACGCGACATTAAAGACTTGGGCCGTGAGCGAGCAAGAACCTGAATACCGGGCCATCATCCGCAACGCCACGGCCCGCCTGGCCGAAACGATTGAGCGGCTGCAGGCCGTGCACCTCACCCTGGCCGGCGCCGAAGTCGAGCTGGTGGTGGGCAACGACTGGGCGCCGCTGGCCGCCGTGCCGGGCGTGGAGACGCGCATGCTCAAGGACGCTTTTCTGCTGGAAGCCCGCTACGCGCCCGGCACCGAAAGCCCCGGCACCATCGTCGTGCCCGAAGCGGTGTACGTGCTGGTTGAGGCCGGCGTGTTCTGGCTCGGCACGGACGAGCAGCCCCTGCAGCCCTACCGGGCGGGCCAGTACAAGTACCTGCCCCCCGGCCAGCCGCACCGCTGGCGCTGCGAGGGCGCGGTGCTCAACCTGCTGCCCTTCGTGCCCGCCTCCTGCCGGCCGCCCCTCTCCCCCGACCCGTGCGAAGTGAAATAATCCCCGCCTTCAATCCCCGGCCCGTGACCATCGCCCTGCCCTCCCTCTCCTTCGCCCTGCTCACCGCCCTGCTGTGGGCCGGGCTGGCGTTCCTGCTCTGGCTGTGGCTGCGGCGCGAGCTGACCCCCAAACGCTTCCTCTCGATATGGGAGAGCGACGGCGTACTGAGCACCCGCCTGCTGCTGGCCACCGTGCTGAGCGGCTTCGGCATGGCCATGTACGCGGCGGGCCGGATGGACGACGGCGGTCTGAGCCAGCTGCTGGGCTGGGTGACGGGCATGCTGGCCGTGGGCGGCGTGGTCAAGGCCGCCGCCAGCCTAAAGAGCGAAACGACCAACGTGACCACCAAAACCCTGAACGCCGAAGTGAGTGCCGACACGGTGAACCTGAACGGCAAGCCTGCCACCCCTAACCCCGAATCCGAATGAAAACCCGCCACCGCCTCCTGCTGCTTTGCCTGCTATGCCTGCTTTGCGCCGCCCACACCAGCGGCTGCCGCAGCGCCCGCGCCACCGAAACGGCCGCGCCCGCGCCGGATGTGCCGGTGGCCACGGTGCCGGACACGACCCGGACACCACCCGGACACGTGTCTAAGCCCGCTGGCCTGCTGGGCTTCCTGAGCACGCCCGCCGGTAGTGCCCGCCGGCAGCAGCGCAAGACCCTGCGAGCGGCCACGCCGAAAAAGCTGGGCAAAGGGGCCGTGTACGCGCCGCTGGCCACCGATGTGGTGAATGCCTACAAGCCGCGCCAAGCGGTGATACGGGCCGACAGCGGGGCCGTGGTGACGGCCATCGATAAGGTAAAGGCCCCGGTGGCAATCGGTGCCGGGGCCACGGCCACGAGCACCACGAGCAAGGGCATCTCCCTTTGGTGGCTGCTCCTGCCCGCCGCCGGGCTGGCCTACTGGCTGTACCGCAAAACCATTCCCTTCGCTTAGCCATGTGTACGGCTCGCCCACCCGCCCGCACTTACCGCCGCCTGGACCACCCCAACGGCCCGGAAGTGCGGGTGCTGCACGCCCCGCGTGACGGGTGGGTAACGGTGAGCAGCAAGGGCCTGGGCATCACGTTTGAAACCGAGGCCCGCCGCCTCTATCCCCCTTTCCCGAAATGGTCAAACTCCCCCTGCGTTACGCCTGGCTGGAACACGAGCCCGCCCCAAGGCTTTTAAGAGAAGCGCTGAAATTGTACGGCACCCGCGAAATCATCGGCCGGCAACACAGCCCCGCCATCCTGACCTGGCTGAAAGAGCTGGGCTTCTCATGGATTAAGGACGACGAAATCCCCTGGTGCGGGACCGCCCTGGCCGTGGCCGCTACCCGCGCCGGGGTGGCCTTGCCCCATCCGGAGATGCCCCGCGCCTTTTGGTGGGCCGGCTGGGGTACGCCCGTGGGCACGCCGATGCTCGGTGACGTGCTGGTCTTTGCCTTTAGCCACGTCGGGATTTACGTGGGTGAGGATTTGACGCACTACCATGTGGCTGGAGGCAATCAGAACAACACATTCAGCATTGCCCTCTTTCCAAAATCGGCCCTAAAGGCAGCCAGAAGAACCCCTTGGAAGGTAGCGCAGCCGGCGAATGTTCGACAGATTTGGATTGACAGCAAAGGGATAGCCCCAACCGTTGCGACTACACGATAGTCGCCTTAGCCTTTTTTTGCATGAAAGTACTCATTCGACCTTTTATTAGAACACGAGCGGCAGAATCGGTACCCGTCAGCGGTCGGAACTGCATTCGTCGCCCATTCGTGGCCGTTTTTACAGTGTGTCTGCTGCTTCGAGTAGCTGCGGCCTTTGCCCACCCGGTCAGCAATATTGTCCTCGTTGGTACCAATCGAGAGATGGGCCGGATTTACACACTTTCGATTGTCGCACGAATGCAGTACGTGCCCGCCTTCGGGTATAGGCCCTTTGAGCATTTTATAACTCAGCCGATGTGCCCGCTTGGCGGTACTACTGCCAGGCGCTGCGCCCGCCCTGTCGCTTATCATGCCATAGCCCGCATTATTCAGCGCACCAGTCCAGTTCCAGCACCCTTCGGTCTTGTCCACCATAGTCCAGAACCTTTCCTCCAAGCTGAGCCGAAGCTTAACAGGCCCGAAGCGCTTAAGCCTGGCTCTTGCATTGCTTTCGGCCATGCAGGTGCGGCAGATGCGCCTCGCCCCGCCATACGATTTCTTCTCGTGAACGATGGTGTTTTCGGGGGTGTATTCGTGCCCATTCTTGCAATGGCTACGGAGCGCTCTATTTGTTATCTGTCTCACAATACGAAGATAACGAAAGAAAATGGTATATGGAAATCAAATAAACCAGCATTTCCATCGATGCCCAACCAGGCCAACGCCCACAACATCGCCCGCTTCCCGAAATCAGCTTTAAAGGCAGCGAGAAGAACTTCTTGGAAGGTCGCTCAACCGGCAAACGTGCGGCGCGTGTGGCTCGACGGCACGGGCGTGATGACGGCCGTGGCCACCCGCTAACCTTACTCATTCATCATTCACCTTTTCCCATTACCACCATGCGTTTCTTCTTCATCTCCTTTCTGATTATGACCGCCCTGGGCGCGGCCTTCTACGTCATCGACGGCCCCGGTTCGGGTGCTGGCATCTTCGCCATCATCTGCGCCGTGCTGGCGGTAGGCGTAGGCGCGTACAACTACGTGCGCTTCGGCAGCATCTTTAAAGACGGCAAACGCTAATGGCCGCGCTGCTCCCGCTGCTCTCCCTGTTGCCCCTGCTGGCCTCCCTGGCCAAAGCAATTGCGGATGCCGACCAGCACGGCAGCCCGCGCCTGCTGGCCTGGTTCCCGCGCTGGTCCGGCCCGCACTCCTGGCTGTATAAGTACAAGGACCAGACGGCGGCCAGCGGCCCGCGCTTTGCCGGCAGCACCACGGTCTTTGTATTCCTAAGTGATTTGTGGCACGCAGCCAACTTTGCTGCCTGGCTCTGCTGGGCCGGCACCGCCCTGCTGGCCTGCTGGCTGGGTCGGCCGGCACTGTGGTGGCTGGTGGCCGGGCTGGTGCTGGGCAAGCTCTTGTTCGAGCCGCTGTACGCGTATTTACGCAAGTAGGTCACGATGCCCAGCTGCTGGCGAAGCTGCTTGTAAACACCAGTGAAATAGCGAAGCCCGCGCCGGCTGGTGCGGGCTTTTTGCCTTACTTGCGCCCCGTGCGCCACTCCGACTCCCCGCCCCGTTCCTCCCAGGCCCTGTTCGGCCTCGTGCTGGCCGTCCTGGCGGGCCTGGGATGGGCGGCCGTGCAGGCGTGGCACTGGCTGGCGGCGTGGTGGGCAGGCTAGGCGGCTTTGGCGAGCAGCTTGGCATACAACCGGGGCTGGGCATGAAACATAGTTTCGCCAGCTTCCAGCAACGAATACCAAGCGTTTTTGTCCCGCACCGCCAAGCGCAGCAGCAGGCCGCACGAACGGTTGGGAACTTCGCCCGCTTCGTAGCGTGCCCACTGGTTAGCGCCAAACCCCAAGAGCTTACCCAGTAGCGCGGCCGATAACTCGTACCGCGCGCGGAACGCCGCTAGCTCGGCAGGCGCGGGCAAGCCGTAGCGTTTGCGGTACGGCCCGTATACTTGCTCGACATTGCTATTCTCTAGTGCCGTGTTCGTGAAGGATTCGCCGGTTTCGTCGCAGACGTAATAGAGCCGCGTGTATCGGTAGACTTCGCCGCGAAATACTTCGCTCTCTTCCACGGCGTGCAAGTAGGCCAAACCATCCGAAAGTGGGCTATCAATCGGCGTAGGAAAGGGCGGGTTAGACCAAGTAGGGTGATTCATTGGGATTTAGCGGCGGTATTGCCAAAACTTAGGTGGCAAAAAATGGGCTCTTCTTTGTATTCAGGCAGTAGTAGCAGGGCATCGGTAGTAATAGCCAGCGCGGGCCAGTATTCGTTGAAGAACTCTCGCACCGCGTCCTTAATGGCCTTCGCGCCTTCGTAGTCTTCCTGCGCCACGCAGAACGCAATCAGCTCCAGTTGGGTCTTAGCGTGTTCCACCGGGCACGGGTCGGGCACAAGGCAGGAAACGTGACGCAGCGAATGGGCCGCGAATTTCTTCATTTGGTTGTAGTGTTTTCTATCAAAAGCCATGCACGAATATACAACACAAAAACCTAGCCGCCAACTATTTGCCCCAACTAAACACCCGCTTCACGCCGCCAACAGCCGCTCCGTGAACTCCCGCAGGAACGGCTTGCGCGCGGTGCTCATGCCCAGCACTTCTACCCCGTAAACTTTGGCTAATTCCGAATTTATCGTGTCCGGCAAAACGCGCGAGTACACGGCTTGGGTGATGGCCACGGAGCGGTGCCCGAGCACGGCGCTTACAATCGTCATCGGCACCCCGTCCTGCAGCAGCACCATGCCCGCCGTCTTGCGCCCGACGTGGGTGGTCAGGTGCTGCGCAAAGCCGCACAGGTAGCCGATTTGCTTGAGCGCCCGGTTTAGGTACTCGTTGGTGGGCATCGGCAGGCGCTCCCCGCCGTAGCGGGCCAGGAGTTCCACGGCGGGCTGAAAGAAGGGTATCATGGTCAGCGTGCCGGTCTTCTGGCGGTGAATCCGAATCAGCAGCCCCCCGCCCGGCTGCGGCACGACGTGCTCGGAGGCGCGGAAGTTGCAGGCGTCCTGCCAGGAGAGGCCGGTGAAGCACTGAAACAGGAACATATCGGCGGCCTTGCGCAGGGTCGGGGCCGCGAAGTCGTAGTACCAGAGCTTGACCAAATCCGCCGGGGCCAGGAACACGGCGGGCCGGGGCGGCTCCTTTTTCAGCCGCAGGCCGTCCAACGGGTAGCGGTCCATGATTTCCTGGCGCACGCACCAGCGCAGCAGCCCGCTGAGCGCGTCCACGACCTTGAGGGCGTAGTTGTTCGACAGGCCCCGGCCCCGCAGGTGCTCCACGAAGCGTTCGGCCGCCCGCTGGGTCAGCTCAGCCGGGCGCAGCGCCAGCTTCTTGGTGTCGGTCAGCCATTCTTCCAGCCGGGCCAGGCGCACGCCGTCGGCTTCGCGGGTGGCGGGGCTGAGCTGCCCGCTCTCGACCAGGGCCGTGCGGTGGGCGAGGTAGCGGCCGGCAGCTTCGAGCAGGGAGCAGGTCCGGCGCTGCGGGGCCTGAAAGCGCAGCACCACCTTTTCGGGCGTCACGTAGGCTCCTTCGCGCTCGAGCAGGTTGAAGGCTTCGCGCAGGCCATCGGCCAGTTGCTGCAGGCGCTGGTTGGCCACCTTCGTTTCGTCCGAGCGCCCCCGCACCTTTTGGCCGTGGGCGTCCCAGTCGTCCTTGTGGGCGTAGACGCCGGCCGCGAAGTTGCACGGCACCCCGTCCACCGTCACCCGGCAGTAGAGCGTGCCGGGCCGTTCGCGGGCGCGGGTGTTCTTGCGGAACCAGAACAGAACGGTCATGTAGTGGGAAAGGAGCACCGGCGGCCCGCTTGCTAATGGGAGTAGCATTGGCAACGGGTTGCAATGATACTAAAGTCAGTAGCAATGGTTGCAGCAAAACGGGGCGTGTAACCTGAAATAGTGCCGGGCGACCACCGGCGTGACCCGGACGAAAGCGGCGTTTCGGCCGGTGAGCGGCGGGCAATGGCCGCTGGCGGGCCGCTGGGGCACGAAAAAGCCCGCCGGGGGTTCCGGCGGGCACGCGTGCTAAGCACGTTCGTAGAGAGCGAGGGATTCGAACCCCCGGACCTGTTACAGTCAGCGGTTTTCAAGACCGCCGCAATCGACCACTCTGCCAGCTCTCTGGGAGAGTTAAGAGTGAGGAGTTAAGGGTTGGCTGTTGAACGACAACTCTTAACTCCTCACTCTTAACTCTTAACGTACTCGTAGAGAAGGGGGGATTCGAACCCCCGATACCGTTGCCGGTATAACGGTTTTCGAAACCGTCGCATTCGACCACTCTGCCACCTCTCTAACAGGCTCCCCGAGTGATTGGGGAGTGCAAAAGTAGAAAGGAATAAGGAATGGCAAAGGCGGAACGTCGAATTTTACTGAAAAAAATCCGTAGGCGCTTCAGTATCAATCCCTCATTCTTCTTCCTTCAGGCGCAGCTGCTCCCGTAGCATCTCCCGCCGGCGCCCCGTCACGGCGTCCATGCTCACGTTGACTTCGAAGCCGATAATCAGTGTCATGCAGACGAATTCGAGCCACACCATAAAGCCCACCAGCGCCCCAATAGAGCCGTAGAAGGTATTGTAGGAGTCGAAAATCCGGACGTAGAGGGTGAACAGAAACGATACCAGAAAGATGAGCAGCGTGGCCACTATCGCCCCCACCGATACCAGCGGCCACTTGTCCTGCACGGGCGGCACGAAGTAATAAATGACACAAGTCGTGCTCAAAAACAGGCCAACCAGTGAGCCGTAGCGAACGAGCGTCAGGACCAGTTCGGTGAACCGCTCGGGCACAATCTCATAGAACACCAGCCAGTCGATGAGATAAGTACCGAAAAAGATGCCGGCGATGGCCAACACCAGAATCAGCGAGAGCACGAAGGTGAGGGCCGTGGCAATCAGACGCTTGCGCAGGTAGCTGCGGTGCTTAAACCACGGGTATTTCTTCTCAAAGGCATCGAGCAGGGCCATGATGCCGTTGGAGCTGAGCACCAGGGCCGTACCGAAACCAAAGGAGAGCAGGCCGCCGTGCGGGATGTTCACAATGTCCTCGATGGTGGACGCGGTGGCCGCGTACAGCTCGCGGGGCATAAAATCGCTAAGGAACAGCAGAATGTCCACATTCAGATTCGGCACGGGAATGTACGGAATGAGCGTAAACAGGAAGATGATGGTGGGGAACAGGGCCACCGTGAGGTTGAAGGCCATGTAAGCGGCGCGCTTCTCCAGGCTGTCGAGGCGCAGCTCGTGCAGGATGCGGTCGAGCACGTCGTAGAGGGAGGCCTGGCCGCCGGGCAGCCGCAGCCGCTTAAGGCCCACAATCAGCCGTCGGTACGGCCGTTGCTGGCGCACATCGGGGAAGCGGGCTCGGCTAATGGCGGCGGGAGCTTTCAATGAGGGAGGGTAGGCAGTGAGCAGTGGGGGAAGTTACCAGCAAACAACGAGAATGGCGGTAAAAGTGTACTGCTCACCCCCACCCGGCAGCCGGGGCGCTACTTGCGGAACGCGGCCGGGGCCGGGGCGTTGGGCGAGATGGCGCCGGGGGTGGGCAGCACCGGGCTATCCACCTCGTCTTCGGTGAAGTAGGGCGCCAGGCGCTCCAGAATGCTATTGGGCACGGGTACGGGCCGGCCGGTGCTGGTGTTCACGAACACCATGAGGGTGTGGCCTTCGGTGAGCAGCTCCTGGGCCTCGTTGTAGATTTCGTATTCAAACAGCACCCGCGACCCCTCCGCTTGCTGCTTCAGCAGGAGCCGCACCGTGAGCAGGTCGTCGTAGCGGGCGGGGCGGCGGAAGCGGGTGCGCAGCTCCCCTACCGGCATGCCCACGCCCTCGGTTTCCAGGTCTTTGTAGCGAATACCCAGCTGCCGGAACGACTCGGTGCGCGCCACCTCGAAATACGCCGCGTAGTTGCCGTGATAGACGTAGCCCATCTGGTCGGTTTCGGCGTAGCGCACGCGGATTTGAATATCTGACTGGTACATATAGAGGCTTTGGTTGGGTGAGACGGACGCCAGATGAGCATGACGCTCTGTATACAAATTACCGGATTCCCGCCCGGTTTAGCGCGGCCTGGTAGCGGCGGGCGTTAAGCAGATGGCCGGTTTCGTTGGTGGCGAAGGCGTGGTAGCCGCTGAAATCTTCCTTGGCGCAGAAATACAGGTAGTTGTTGCTTTCCGGCTGCAGCACGGCATCGATGCTGGCAATGCTGGGCAGGTTGATGGGGCCGGGTGGCAGGCCGGCGTATTTGTAGGTATTGTAGGGCGAGTCTTTGGCCAGGTGCACGTTGAGGACGCGCTTGATGGTGAAGTCGCGGTTGGCGTACACCACGGTGGGGTCGGCCTGCAGCTTCATGCCGCGGCGGAGGCGGTTGAGGTACACGCCCGCAATGCGGGGCCGCTCGCTGGCGTGCTGCTGCTGCTCGGCTTCCACAATGCTGGCCAGGGTGCTCACTTCGGCCCGGCTCAGGTTGAGCTTTTCGCGCTGGGCGTCGCGGGCCGGGGTCCAGAATTTCTCGTACTCCTTCTTCATCCGCTTCATGAGGTTGTCGGCCGAGGTGTTCCAGTACAGCTCGTAGGTGTTCGGAATGAACATGCTGAGCACGGTGGTGGTATCGAAGCCCAGGCTGCGGGTGTAGGCGGGGCTGCTGAGGAGCGAATCAATCTGGCGGGGCTGGGCGTCAATCTGGCTGGCGAGCTTATCGGCCAGCTCGCGCCGCAGCCGCACGTTGGTAAAGGTGAGCTTGAGCGGCGACTGCAGGCCGGCCTTGAGCACGTTGATGAGCTGGCGGTTGGTGTAGCCTTCCTTGAGCTCGTAGCGGCCGGGCTTCACGTGCTCGGGGTACTTCATCAGCTTGGCCACGAAGTGCAGCGAGAGCTTGTCTACCACCACCCCGCTGGCATCAATGGCGCGGAGGGCGGCCTTCCAATCATCGCCGCGGTGTACCACCACGTAGGTGGGCTTGCCCTTGGTTTCGATGTTAGCGGTGAAAAACACCTGGTAGAAATAGTAGGAGAAACACACCAGAGCGAGCGTGAAGATGACGCTCACCGTGGCCCAGCGCCGGCGGCGTTTCAGGGATTGGTCGCGGAGTTCAATGGCCGACTTTTTGGCAGGCTGGGACATGGGCTGGAATTAGAAAATCAAGGGAGCGACACCAAAAGTACGAAAGCCGGCTACCCAAGCGCCTAAGCCGTATCAGAGTTGTTTCGTTTCAGTCAGCCGTAGTACCTTGCCCGCACCTTTGGCTCAGCTGGCACTCCGGTGCCGCCCAGGGCCGCCCTTTGGCTGGCAGTTGCCTGCCTTCATGTTTTATTACCCCCCTCGTTCTATGCCCGCCACCCTGCTCCGCATCCACCCCGAAAATCCGCCTCACAGCCGTATTCAGCAAGCCGTAGAGGTGTTGCGCAAAGGGGGAGTCATCATTTATCCCACCGATACCGTGTATGGCATCGGCTGCGACGTGACCAATGCCAAGGCGGTGGAAAAAGTGTGCCGCATCAAAAAGCTCATTCCCGAAAAGGCCAACCTGAGCTTTATCTGCCACGACCTGTCGCACATTTCCGACTACGCCCACGGCATCACCACATCCACCTACAAAGTCATCAAGAAAGCGCTGCCCGGCCCTTTCACCTTTATTTTTGAAGCCAGCTCCAACGCCCCCCGCTTCGGTGGCACCAAGCGCAAAACGGTCGGCATCCGGGTGCCCGACAACCAGATTATCCTGCAGTTGGTGAAGGAGCTCGGCAACCCCATCGTGAGCACCTCGGTGCGGGAAGACGAGAACACCATCGACGAGTATGTGACCGACCCGGACCTGATTTTCGAGAAATACCGCATGCTGGTAGACCTCGTCATCGATGGCGGCTTCGGCGGCAACGTCCCCAGCACCATCATCGACTGCACCGACGACGACTTCGAACTGATACGCCAGGGCGCGGGCGACATCGAACAATACCTGTAGAAGTGTTGAGGTTTGAGTGTTGACTGTTGAGTTGATGGTAACGCCTGCTAAACAGAAAAAGCCGACCTGCACAGGTCGGCTTTTTTTATATTTAGAAGGCGACCAGATTAAATCCAGTCTACTAATCAGCACTCAACCCTTAAACCTCAACACTTCTTTTGTGTTTCCAGCGGCGGTGCGTCCACAGATACTGCTCGGGCGCAGCCCTGATGTCGCGCTCCAGGTGCCGCACGAAGGCGTCGGTAATGGGGAATTCATCAGCGGGCAGCGGCGCTTCGCCATCGTAGAGCTCGGTCAGCACAATTTCGTAGTAGCCGCGGCGCACCCGCTTGATGCTCACGTACACCACCGGCGCCTTAAACCGGGCCGCCAGACGGTCGGCACTGGTATAAAAGCCGGAGTCCTGGTTCATGAAGGTGGTCCAGTAGGGCCGGTCTTCGGGCCCCGCCGCCTGGTCCGACAGCAGGCTTACCACGCGCGGCTCGCCGCGCCGCTGCACCATGTCGCGCAGGGTGTCGCGCATGGGAATGAGGCCGGCGCCAGTGCGGGTGCGCAGCTCATTCATAAAGCTTTCAAAAAACGGATTGCTCAGCGGCTTGTACACTCCGTCTGCCTCGGCCGACAGCCACACCGCCCCGGAGGTCAGCACCCATTCCCAGTTGCCGGCGTGCGACGACAGCCCCAATGCCATGCGCCCGGCCCTGAAATAGCGCTCCAGCACGTCCGGGTTGCGAAAGAGCACCCGCTTTTTCAGCTCTGCGTCCGACATGTGCGCCAGCTTGATGGTCTCGACCATCACCTGCGCAAAGTGCCGATAAAACCCCTTGCCGATGCGCTCGATTTCGGCCTCCGATTTTTCGGGAAAAGAATTGCGCAGGTTTTGCAGCACCACGGGCCAGCGGTAGCGAACCACGTAGGCCAGCAGCAAGTACAGCCCCTCGGCAATGACGTATAGCACCCCGAAGGGCAGCCACGCCAGCCCCAGCAGCAGCCACCGCAGGGGTTGGTAGTACCACGGGTAGGGCAGCCGCGGGGCCGCGCGCTGGGCAGGGTTGGGCGAAATCGTGCGGCTTCTCATCGGGGGACGGCGGCACCGGCTGGTGCGTACTCTGCGGTGGCCCGCTCGCCCACCACGCGGTGCCCGGCCAGCAGCTTTTTATTGCCGGGGCCGCCGTATACTTCTATAAACAACGTGAACGGCCCCTCCGGCAAGGGCCCCATGGGCAGCTGGCCCACCACCGTGGTTGGGCGGCCACTTTGGGGCGTGAGCTCGCCGTCGGCGTCGGCGGCTGAGCCATCGGGCGTGGTGAGGTGGTAATGCACCCGTAGGGCCTGCGTGGTGGGCGCGTTGTGCAGCTCGGTGTAGAAGAATAGGTTTTCGGTGCCCCGGGAGTAGATGTTGCCGGGCGTGCGGGTGAGGCGGTAGCCGCCCCGGGAAAAATTATCGGTGCCCCCATTCTTGGCCGCGGGCATGGCCAAGAGCACGATATCGGAGAAGAACGGCCCCGTGGGACCCTCCAGGACCAGCGGCTTCTCCACGGTGGTTTCGCCTCCGGCGCTGCGGTACTGGTCTTTCACGGTGCCGCGCAGGGTGTACTTGCCATCGGGCAGCAGTATTCTTTTCACAAAGCTCTGGGGGTTTTTGATGGCAATGGTGGTGTCATTGAGCACCGGCGGCTTCAGGGTAATCACCTCGCGGTAGGCGGGCTTGCCGTCGGCTTTGAGCACTTCCAGCGTGACGGTGGCCGCCGACTGAAACGCCCGCGGCGCGCGCTGCCGGTAGGTGAGCGACTGGGTGGGGATGGTGACGTAGATTTCGACCTCCGCGCCCTTCTCCACCTTGTTCAGGTTGCGGAAGCGGGCCACGTCCAGCAAAATCTGGGGCGGGCCGGCCTGGGCGGCCGGGCACCAGGCCAATGAGAGCAGTGAAGCAGTAACTAGCAGGAAAAAACGCATGGCACAAAAGTAACGATGGGAGGCCGGGCCTTACCCGAACCCGTTCTTTACCTAAAATCCGTGCCACCCGCTAACCCCCGACGCCTTCCGTGATTCTACTCACCGAAATTCAGTACCACCCGCCCGCTGCCCTCTTCGCCGAGCTGCTGCGGGCCGATGGCATCCTGCTGGAAGCCCACGAGCACTACCGCAAGCAAACCTACCGCAACCGCTGCCTCATTCGCACGGCGCAGGGCGTGCAGCCCCTCACCGTCCCGGTAATCGACGGCAACCGGGCCGAAAAAGTCAGCATTGCAGCCATTGAAATTGACTACCGTCAGAACTGGATTCACCGGCACTGGCGCACCTTGCAGACGGCGTACGGAAATAGTCCGTATTTCGAATATTACGCCGACTACCTGCACGATATTTACGTAAGTAAACCGAACCTACTTTTCGAGCTGAATCTGCAGTTTTTACAGCTCATGCTGCGCTGTTTCCGCCTCACCCTGCCCCTCCACTTCACTCACGAATATCTCCCCACCTACTCCACGCAACCTTATTCAGAAGAATTTGGTCTTACCAGCAGTCAATCCATCATCACCGACCGGCGCGACTGGTTGACACCCAAGGCCAACGCCAAAGCAGTGGAAACTGACAGTCCGGCAGTTCATCCACTGGTGCGGCCGTACCCGCAGGTGTTTGGCCCAGGTTTTGAGCCGGGGCTGAGCGTGCTGGACCTGCTGTTCTCGCAGGGCCCGGCCGCCGGGCAGTTTTTTCTGTAGAACATGCTTCAGCTTGTTCTCTGCTGTTTTAAATTAAGGCGCAAGCTGAAGCGTGCGCTACATTGCCCGAACCTTCGCCCGAGACTGCTTGTTTTCAAACCACATCAGCCCAACCCGTACTTCGTGTATTCTCCCGACGCGGGGCTATTTGATTTTTCACTACGTTTATTGGCATGGAAGCTAAATTCTCAAACCGCGTCAAAGAGGTTATTTCCCTCAGTCGGGAAGAGGCCATTCGTCTCGGCCACGACTACATCGGTACCGAGCACCTGCTGCTCGGCATGATTCGCGAGGCGGAGGGCACGGCCCTCGGCCTGCTGCGCAAGCTGGGCGTGAGCATCGACGAGCTAAAGTTCTCGTTGGAGCAGGCCACGCGCAACACCGCGACCCAGGGTACCAGCATCACCGGCTCGATTCCGCTCACCAAGCAGACCGAGAAGGTGTTGAAAATAACCTATTTGGAGGCTAAAATTTTCAAGTCCGAAATTATCGGCACCGAACACCTGCTGTTGTCCATTCTTCGGGATGAGGATAACATCTCCTCTCAAATTCTCTCCAAGTTTAACGTGAACTACGAAACTGTGCGCGACTCACTGGACTACCATGGTAACGCTTCGCCGAGCCCCAAAGCCGGCCCCGATACCGACGACGACGACAACGACAAGCTCTTTGGCTCCTCCGGCCCCGCCGGACGTGGCGGTGCCGGCAGTGCCGGTGCCGCAAAAAAGCCCGGTGAAAAATCGCGCACCCCGGTGCTCGACAACTTCGGCCGCGACCTCACCAAAATGGCTGAGGACGACAAGCTCGACCCCATTGTGGGCCGCGAAAAGGAGATTGAGCGCGTGGCCCAAATCCTGAGCCGCCGCAAAAAGAACAACCCCATTCTCATTGGTGAACCCGGTGTGGGCAAAACGGCCATCGCCGAAGGCCTGGCCCTGCGCATCATCCAGAAGAAAGTAAGCCGCGTGCTCTTCAACAAGCGCGTCGTGACCCTAGATTTGGCTTCGCTGGTGGCTGGTACCAAGTACCGCGGCCAGTTTGAAGAGCGCATGAAGGCCGTGATGAACGAGCTGGAGAAGTCGCCCGATGTGATTCTGTTTATCGACGAGCTGCACACCATCGTGGGCGCCGGCGGTGCTTCGGGCTCGCTCGATGCGTCGAACATGTTCAAGCCGGCTTTGGCCCGGGGCGAGATTCAATGCATCGGCGCCACCACGCTGGATGAGTACCGCCAGTACATTGAGAAGGATGGGGCCTTGGCCCGTCGTTTCCAGATGGTAATGGTGGACCCCACCACGCCCGAGGAGACCATCGAAATCCTGCACAACATCAAGGACAAGTACCAGGACCACCACCACGTGGTGTACACCGATAAGGCCATTGAGCAGTGCGTAATGCTGAGTGACCGGTACATGAGCGACCGGTTCCTGCCGGACAAGGCCATCGACATTCTCGATGAAGCCGGTGCCCGCGTGCACATCAACAACATCGTGGTACCCGAGGACATTCTCACGCTCGAAGAGCAGATTGAGAACATCAAAGGCGAGAAAAACCGCGTGGTGAAATCGCAGAAATACGAGGAAGCCGCTAAGCTCCGCGACACCGAGAAGAAGCTATTGGACCAACTCGAAACGGCCAAAAAGAGCTGGGAAGAGGAAACCAAGAAGAAACGCTACACGGTGAAAGAGGAGAACGTGGCCGAGGTAATCGCCATGATGACCGGCATCCCCGTTTCGCGCGTAGCCCAGAACGAAAGCCAGAAACTCCTCAACATGAACGAGGAACTGCAGGGCAAAGTAATCGGCCAGGACAAAGCCATCAAGCAGCTGGTGAAGGCCATTCAGCGCACCCGCGTGGGCCTGAAAGACCCAAAGAAGCCCATCGGCTCGTTCGTATTCCTGGGCCCGACGGGCGTGGGTAAGACGGAGTTGGCCAAGGTGCTGGCCTCCTACCTGTTCGACAAGGAAGATGCGCTGGTGCGCGTGGACATGTCAGAGTACATGGAGAAATTCAGCGTATCGCGCCTGGTGGGCGCGCCTCCCGGCTACGTGGGCTACGAAGAAGGCGGACAGTTGACGGAGAAAATCCGCCGCAAGCCTTACTCGGTTATCCTGCTCGACGAAATTGAAAAGGCGCACCCGGACGTGTACAACCTGCTCCTACAGGTGCTGGACGACGGTATTCTGACCGACGGCCTCGGCCGCAAGGTGGACTTCCGGAACACCATCATCATCATGACCTCCAACATTGGGGCGCGTGACCTGCAGGACTTCGGCGCTGGCATCGGCTTTGGTACCAAGGCCCGCGAAGCCAACATGGACGAGCTGACCAAGGGGACCATCACCAACGCCCTGAAGAAGACGTTCTCGCCCGAATTCCTCAACCGTTTGGATGACGTTATCGTCTTCAACTCGCTGGACAAAAAGGATATTCACAAAATCATCGATATCAGTCTGGCCAAGCTTCTTTCGCGGGTGCAGGCCTTGGGCTACCGTATTGAACTGACGGAAGCCGCTAAGGATTTTGTGTCGGAGAAAGGCTATGACCCCAAGTACGGTGCCCGGCCCCTGAACCGTGCCATTCAGAAGTACATTGAAGACCCGATTGCGGAGGAAATCCTCAAAGCACAGGTAGTACACGGCGACACGATAACGGCCGATTACACCGAGGGTGCCGAGGAGCTGACTTTTGCGGTGAGCAAAAGCGGCGAGGTGCAGAACCTGGCCAGCGACGAGCGGCCGGCCGAAACGCCGGAAGCGCCCGATACGGATGCCAAAAAATAGCGTGTAACACATGCGGTAGCTTGTGCACATCATTGAGAAAGCCGGTTCCAGTAATGGGGCCGGCTTTTTTGTTGTCAATCTGTTATCTTGAGCCCTGGTTTTGACTGATACCAAAAGATTAGTAGTACATTAAATCATTCAGCATGAATTTCCTGCAAAGAGCAGCTCTGGCCGGAGCTGGTGCGGCCATCACCAGCAGCGCGCTGGCCCAGTCGGCCCCGGTGGCTCCCATCAAGCCCAAAGTATTTACCGACTTCGGCGTGGTGCGCACCGATAATTACTACTGGCTGAACCAGCCCACCAGCCCCGAGGTCCTCAAGTACCTCAATGCCGAAAACGCTTACTACGACAAGCAAATGGCGGCGGCGCAGAACTCGCAGAAGAAGCTGGTGGCGGAAATTAAAGGGCGCATTAAGCAGGAAGACGCGTCGGTGCCGTACCGCGACAACGGGTACCTGTACTACTCGCGGTTTGACCTGGGCGGCGAATACCCGGTGTACTGCCGCAAAAAAGGCAGCACCGTTGAAAGCGAAGAAGTGCTGCTCGACGCCAATGAGATGGGGGCGGGCCGCTCCTATTTCCAAATCGGTGACTGGGCCGTGAGCGACAATAACCAGCTGCTGGCCTACACCGCCGACACCGTGAGCCGCCGCCTCTACACGCTACGGTTTAAGAACCTGGCCACGGGCAAGCTCTACCCAGAGCGCATTGCCAACACGGGCGGCGAAGTGGTGTGGGCCGCCGACAACAAGACGGTTTTCTACACCAAAAAAGACGTGACCACCCTGCTGCCCTACCAGGTATACCGGCACACGCTGGGCACCGACCCCAAGGGCGATGCCCTGATATACGAGGAGCGCGACAACACCTTCAACCTGCACGTCACGCGCTCCAAGTCCAAAAAATTTATTGGTATAGAGTTGGTCAGCTCGTTGTCTTCGGAGTACCGCTACCTGGATGCGGCTACGCCCACGGCCCCGTTTAAAACCTTTATTCGCCGCGAGAAAGACCACCTTTACAACGTGGAGCACCTGGGCGATAAATTCTACGTGCGCACCAACTGGCAGGCGCCCAACTACCGCCTGATGATGACGCCGGTAACCAACACGGCCAAAACCGCTTGGACCGATGCCCTCACCCGGCACCCCGAAATATTTCTCGACAATTTCGACCTGTTTCGCGACTACCTAGTGCTGAACGAGCGCAAGGGCGGCCTGCGCCAGCTGCGGGTGGTGAGCTGGAAAGACAAGCAGGAGCATTACCTGAAGTTTGACGAGCCGGCCTACACCGCCACCATCGGCATCAACGCCGAGCAGGACACGCCCCTGCTGCGCTACAACTATACCTCGCTGACCACGCCGATGTCGACCTTCGAGTACGACATGGGCACGCGCACCAGCACCCTGCTCAAGGAGCAGGCCGTGCTGGGCGGCTTCAGCAAAAAAGACTACGTGACGGAGCGGGTGTTTGTAAAATCGCGGGACAACCAGTTCATTCCGATGTCCATCGTGTACAAGAAAGGCACGAAACTGGACGGCACCGCGCCGCTCCTGCAGTACGCATACGGCTCCTACGGTTTCTCGCAGGACCCCACCTTCAGCGCGGCGCGGCTGAGCTTGTTGAACCGGGGCTTTGTGTACGCACTGTGCAACATCCGCGGCGGCCAGGAAATGGGCCGGCAGTGGTTTGAAGACGGCCGGATGCTGAAAAAAATCAACAGCTTCAACGACTTCATCGACTGCTCCCTGTACCTTACCAAGCCACAGGAGGCCACCGTGGGCACCACCAAAGTCAAGCAGCAGTACACCGCCACCGACAAGCTATTTGCCATGGGCGGCAGCGCCGGCGGCCTGCTTATGGGCGCCGTGATGAACATGCGGCCCGACCTCTACAAGGGCGTGATTGCGGCCGTGCCGTTCGTGGACGTGGTCACCACCATGTCGGACCCCAGCATCCCGCTCACCACCAGCGAGTACGACCAGTGGGGCAACCCCGCCGACGAGGAGTACTTCAAGTACATGCTCTCGTATTCGCCCTACGACAACGTAAAAAAGCAAGCGTACCCGAATACGCTCGTCACCACCGGTCTGCACGACTCGCAGGTGCAGTACTTTGAGCCCGCCAAATGGGTAGCCAAGCTGCGTGCCATGAAAACCGACAAAAACCAACTCATCATGCACACCGACATGAGCGCCGGCCACGGCGGCGCGTCGGGCCGCTTCAAGTCCATCGACGACACGGCGCGGCAGTACGCGTTTATGCTACAGCTGCTGGGCAAGAATCTGTAATTCTGACCTTGGTCACTCCTCAAGCTGAAATTGAAAAAGGCCGGCTCCCACAGTGGGAGCGGCCTTTTTTCTACGTGCTATTCAACCCTCGCAAGGAGGCAAGTGGCAGCGTTTCGGGCTTGACTCGCCTTTTACTGCAGCAGGAAAATCAAACTGCTGAACCCCGTGGTGGGTGGCAGTTCAGCGGAGTATTTTATCTGCTGCTCGGTCTCCTCCAGCAACTTGAATTTTTGGCCGTTAATTCTCAACTCTTTGGTTGCGCGGTTGATGCTGTAGGCCTGGGTAATGGTCTGGGGCTCATTTTGGCTGCATTTGGTTGCTCCCTGATTGATGAGCACCATGCCATCGGCAGCAAATGTGAATGTGTCGTCCTGCTCACAGCTCTGCACTGGGTAAAAACTGGCGTTGGCAGGGTTAGCAGGAGGATTTTTGTCCTGTATTCCCCGTTTCCAGGTTTTGGTTAGCAGGGCCTCTTTGACCTGGGGTGCGGAGGCATTTTTTTCGCAGCTCGTAAACACGAGTGAAGTGGCAGATGCCAGCAGCAACAGTAGGTGCTTCATTGCTTTCTTATTGTCTATTATGGTAGATGGTAGGCTTTTTTTTCACAAAGTACTCACCTGGCCCGGTACCTCACCCGGGTAGTTTATTTTGTCCCGAAGTGCTGGCTTCAAAGCCGCCAGCCGCCCTAAATCTGGTTGCGGCTTCTTTAAGCGGGCGCGTTACCTTTGGGTTGCTGAATTTACCCAGCTTCTTTCGTCACCTCCCAAGCCCACCCATGCCCGACCCGCACGCCCACGCCCACCTTTCCAAAACCGAACTGCTCGCTCGCAAAAACGAAGAAGCCCTCCTCGGCGGCGGCCAGGCCCGCATCGATTCCCAACACAAAAAAGGCAAGCTTACCGCCCGCGAACGGGTTGATTTGCTGATGGACGAAGGCTCGTTCGAGGAAATCGGCAAGTTTGTGATGCACCGGGCCAAGGACTTTGGCCTCGACAAAGAACACTACCTCGGCGATGGCGTGGTGACGGGCTACGGCACCGTGAACGGCCGGCTGGTGTACGTTTTCTCCCAGGATTTCACGGTTTTCGGCGGCTCGCTCAGCGAAACGCACGCCGAAAAAATCGTGAAAATCATGGACCTCGCCATGAAGAACGGCGCGCCCGTCATCGGCCTCAACGACTCGGGCGGCGCCCGCATTCAGGAAGGCGTGGTGAGCCTGGGCGGCTACGCCGACATCTTCTATAAGAACACCCTGGCCTCGGGCGTGGTACCGCAGCTCTCAGCCATTATGGGGCCGTGCGCGGGCGGCGCGGTGTACTCACCGGCCATCACCGACTTTATTCTGATGGTGGAAGACACGAGCTACATGTTCGTGACCGGCCCCAACGTGGTGAAAACCGTGACCCACGAGGAAGTGACCAGCGAAGAATTGGGCGGCGCCAGCACCCACTCGGCTAAAAGCGGTGTCACTCATTTTTCGTGTGCCAATGAGGTCGTGGCCATCACCCGCGTGAAGCAGCTGCTGAGCTACATGCCGCAGAACTGCGAGGAAACCGCCCCCACTCAGCCCTACGAAACCAGCGGCGACGAAAGCCGCCCGGCGCTGGACCGGCTCATTCCCGAAAATGCCAACCAACCCTACGACATGCGTGAGGTGATTGAGGGCATCATCGACACGGATTCCTTCCTCGAAGTTCACCAGAATTTTGCGGAGAACATCGTGGTCGGGTTCGCCCGGCTGGCCGGGCGCAGCATTGGCATTGTGGGCAACCAGCCGGCCGTGCTAGCCGGCGTGCTCGACATCAACGCCAGCATCAAAGCGGCGCGCTTCGTGCGCTTCTGCGACGCGTTCAATATCCCGCTGCTGGTGCTGGAAGACGTGCCCGGCTTCCTGCCCGGCACCGACCAGGAGTGGCGCGGCATCATCACCAACGGCGCCAAGCTGCTCTACGCTTTCTGCGAAGCCACCGTGCCGCGCATCACCGTGATTACCCGAAAGGCTTACGGTGGCGCTTATGATGTAATGAATTCCAAGCACATCGGGGCCGACATGAACTACGCCTGGCCCACGGCCGAAATCGCCGTGATGGGCGCCAAAGGCGCGGCCGAAATCATTTTCAAGCGCGAAATCGCGGCCGCTGAAGACCCCGCTGCCAAGCTTCAGGAAAAGGTAGATGAGTACCAGGAGAAGTTTGCCACGCCGTACCGCGCCGCCCATCGCGGCTTTGTGGACGAGGTGATTCTGCCCTCGCAAACCCGGCAAAAGCTGATTCGGGCCTTTAAGATGCTGGAGAACAAAGTGGAAACCATGCCGCGCAAGAAGCACGGCAATATTCCGCTGTAAAGCCTCCTGTCATACTGACGAAGGAAGCACCTTATCGCGGCTGCTTTCGTTAGCACTACTTTCTACCCGAGCGTTGCGAACGTGATAAGATGCTTCGCAAGCTCAGCATGACAAACGACAATAATGCGTCCCGAATCCTTCGCCTTTCTCCAGACTTACCTCAACAATCCCTCCCCTACCGGCTTCGAAAAAGAAGGCCAGAAGCTGTGGCTGGAGTACATCAAGCCGTACATCGACGAGTATTTCGTGGATACCTACGGCACGGTGGTGGGCGTAATTAATCCCAAAGCGAAATACAAGGTGGTCATTGAGGCGCACGCCGATGAGATTTCCTATTTCGTGAATTACATCACCAAGGAAGGCTACCTCTACCTGCGCCGCAACGGCGGCTCCGACCCGCTGGTGGCGCCCAGCAAGCGGGTGAATATTTTCGGTGAAAAAGGCATTGTGAAGGCCGTATTTGGCTGGCCAGCCATTCACGTGCGCAAGGTGGAGCAGGACAAGGCGCCCACCATCGAAACCGTGTTTCTGGACTGCGGCGCCAGCAGCGCCGACGAGGTGGCTGAAATGGGCGTGCACGTGGGCTCCGTGGTCACGTTTGAGGACGAGTTCACGGTGCTGAACGAGAAGTTCTACGTGGGCCGCGCTCTCGACAACCGCGTGGGCGGCTTCATGATTGCCGAGGTGGCCCGCATGCTGAAAGAGAATAAGAAGAAGCTGCCTTTCGGCCTCTACATCGTGAACGCAGTGCAGGAGGAGATTGGCCTGCGCGGTGCCGAGATGGTAGCCCACCGCATCAACCCCGACGTGGCCATCGTCACGGACGTGACGCACGACAGCCAGTCGCCGATGTACGAGAAAAAAACGGCCGGCGACATCAGCTGCGGCAAAGGCCCGGTAATTACCTACGGCCCGGCCGTGCAGAACAACCTGCGCGACCTCATCATCGACACGGCCAGGAAGTCGGACATCGCCTTCCAGCGCGCCTCCGCTACCCGCGCCACCGGCACCGATACGGACGCCTTTGCCTACTCCGGCTCCGGCGTGGCCTCGGCCTTGATTTCGCTGCCGCTCAAGTACATGCACACCACCGTGGAAACCGTGCACCGCGACGATGTGGACAACGTGACCCGCCTGATTTACGAAACGCTCCTGCGCATCGAGGATGGCCACGATTTCCGGTATTTTGTCTGATTTTTTGAATAACTACCTGTCATCCTGTGCTACGCTCAGGATGACAGGTTTTCCACATGGAACTACCGCCGCTTCCCGCTCTCCCGCTCACGGTGACCGACCAAATGGGCCGGCGGGTAGCGGTGCCGTTCCCACCGCAGCGCATCGTGTCGCTGGTGCCTTCCCAAACGGAATTACTGTTTGATTTGGGCCTGGGTGCCAGGGTGGTTGGAGTTACCAAATTCTGCATTCATCCGGCCGAGGCCCGCACCAAAACCGTGGTGATTGGCGGAACCAAAAACTTCGATTTTGAGAAAATAGCCGAGCTAAAACCTGACCTGATACTCGGGAACAAGGAGGAAAACTACCAGAGCGGCATCGAGCAGCTGGCAGCCTTCTATCCGGTGTGGCTGAGCGACATCGGCAACCTGCCCGAGGCGCTGGACATGATGCGTCGCGTGGGCTTTATCACCGGTGACAAAGAGCGAGGAGAAGCACTGGCGGCGGAGATTGACGCTTCGTTTGCCGCACTGGCCGCCCCGGCCGCCGAGGCCGTGCCGGTGGCGTATTTCATCTGGAAAAAGCCGTACATGGTAGCTGCCGGCGGCACTTTCATCGACGATATGCTGCACTGGGCCGGGTTCAGCAACGCGTTTGCCGCTTTGCAGCGCTACCCGGAAGTAACTGCCGAGCAGCTGGCCGCCGCCGCTCCCCAGCGCATATTTCTTTCCTCTGAGCCCTATCCGTTCGGCGACAAGCACGTAGCCGAGTTCCAGGAAATATGCCCTGGCGCGAGCATAGAAATTGTCGACGGCGAGCTGTTCAGCTGGTATGGCAGCCGGCTGCGCCAATCCGCGGCTTACTTCAGTCGGCTGCGGTAATGGTGAAGCCGCTTTTGGCGAGCTCACTCCAGAATTGCGGGTAGGATTTTTTCACCACCGTGGGCGACTCAATGGTGAGCGGCCCGCGCATGGCAAGCGGCGCAAAAGCCATGGCCATGCGGTGGTCGTGGTAAGTGGCCACCGACTGCCCGTTGACGGCAAACCCATTCGATTCGGCCCGAAAACGGCCCGCTGCAATCTCCCGCAAGCCTCCGCCAAACTTGGCCAACTCCGTTTGCAGCGCGTCAATACGGTCGGTTTCCTTGATGCGCAGGCTTTCGAGGCCCGTCATTTCTACCAGAATGCCGCGCGCGGCGGCCACTACGGCTACGGTCTGCGCCAGGTCCGGGCAGTCGGTAAAATCAAACGCGAGGGCCTGCGATTCGGAAGCAGCGGCGTGCTGCTGGAGGTGCACCCCATCCGGCAAAAAAGTGGTTTCTATTCCGAAATGCGCCATCATGGCCACAATGGCCTGGTCGCCCTGCAGCGACGTTTGGCGCAACCCCAGCATGGTAATTTCCGAGCCGGCGGGCGCCAGCGCCACCATGGCGTACCAGTAGCTGGCCGCCGACCAGTCCGACTCCACCGTATAGTCGGTGGGGCGGTATGCGCCGGGCTGCACCAGCAGCGTGTCGCCCTGGGCCGCGCAGGCAGCGCCGAATAGCTGCATCAGGGCCACGGTCATGTTGATGTAGGGCCGCGAGCCAACGTGGCCTGTGAGCTGCAGGCGCAGGCCGCCGGGCAGGCGCGGCCCCACCATGAGCAGCGCCGAAATGTACTGGCTGCTGATGTCGCCACGCACGGCCAGTGCCGTGGGACCCGTAGTGGCGGGGGCGGCCGTGAAGCCCGCCAGCTCCAGCGGCGGGTAGCCTTCATTGTTCAGGTAGCTACTGCGGGCGCCGGCCTGCCGCAGGGCATCCACGAGCACGGCAATGGGCCGCTCCTGCATGCGGGGGGTGCCCGTGAGCTGCCCGCGCCAGTCGGTGACGGTGAGGTAGGCCGTGAGGAAACGCATGACGGTGCCGGCGTCTTCGGCGTCGAGCACGCTGGTGCTGGGCGCGGCGGCCAGCAGGCGGCGCATGAGTTGGGTATCGTGGGCGTCGGAGAGGTTGCTCAAGGTGCCACCACCGGCCAGGGCTTGCAGAATAAGGGCGCGATTGGCTTCGCTTTTGGAAGCCGGAAGTTGGGCAGTGCCGCGAAGCGGACCGCCGGGCCAGGATAGGTGCATCAATGAGTAGTTGTCAGTTGGTAGTTGTCAGTTGCTAGTTGTCGGTTATTTGGTGGTAGCTACTCGTGGTCAATGGTTAGGATGGTTGAACTACCTGACAACTGACAATTAGCAACCGACAACTACAACCGGTGGTAATAACTTAGCGAGTCGGCGATTTCGGCCACCGTCACCGGCTGGTCAAATACCCCGTTGCCGATGCCCTGCAGCAGCGTGCAGTTGATGGTAGCGCCCGAGTTCTTCTTGTCCTGCAGGGCAAATTCAGCAATGGCCGCTGTTTCGAGCCCCACAAAGGCAATCTTATCGAATACAGAGAACACGAACGTTTCAATTTTATCCAGCTCGTCCTCGCTCAGCAGGCCGCGCTTCATGGAGAGCCAGCTCTCGCACACCAGCCCGGCCGCAATGGCTTCGCCGTGCAGGACCTCGCGGCCGGGCTGGATGAGCAGGAAGCTCTCCAGGGCATGGCCCACGGTGTGGCCGAAGTTGAGCAGCTTGCGCGGGCCACTTTCCAGCGGGTCCTGGGCCACGATGCGCTGTTTGAGCGCCACCGATTCGCGGATGATGCCCGTCCAGTCGTCGGTGAGCCAGCCCAGGCGGCGGTGCTCGTCGAAGGCGGCGGCATCAGCAATGAGCCAGTGCTTGAGCACTTCGGCGTAGCCCGATTTTACCTGGCGCGAGTCGAGAGTTTGCAGGAACTGCGGCTCGATGAACACGGCGGCCGGCGCCTGAAAAACACCCAGTTGGTTTTTGTAGCCTTGGAAATCGACGCCGGTTTTGCCGCCTACGCTGGCGTCTACCTGCGCGAGCAGCGTGGTGGGCACCTGCACAAAGCGAATGCCCCGCTTGTAGAGCGCGGCCGCAAACCCGCCCAAATCCGTGACCACGCCGCCGCCCAGGTTCACCAGCACGGCGTGGCGGTCGGCCCGCTGCTCGGTGAGGGTGGTCCACACGGTGGTGCAACTTTCCAGGGTTTTGTATTCTTCCCCGGCCGGAATTTCGATGAGGCAATAATCGGCGGGCAGGTGCTTTTCGAGCAGCGGCAAACACAGGCGCGACGTGTTGCTGTCCACCAGCACAAACACCCGCGTCACGGCCGGGCGGTACAGCAATTCGGCCAGGGCCGGCAGGGCTTCGGGCCCAATCAGAACAGAACTATCCATGGCGCAAAAGTCAGGATAAATTTTTCGGCTACCCACCCCGCGCCGGTGCAACCTTCCGGAGGTGGAGGCGGTCAACAAAATACCTGACTGCAAAAACCGTTCTTTCGGTAATGCTACGCCAGCCGCTGGCTTCCCTGCGCCTGCTTTCCTACAGCGTTTTTTCCTCCCCACCACGGCATGAGCAACTTACTTAGCAGCGTCTTTCTGTTTCTAGCATTTACCTGCGTTTTCACCAGCTGCAAAAAAGATACGGGCGCCGTTCTCGACGAAAACGGCGACACTGCCGGGCTGGTAGGCACCTGGCAGCTCACGCAGCGCGAATGCCTGTGCCCCAGAACCGTGCCCAATGAACTGGTGAAATTCACCGACACCGGCTTCATCTTTCTTACCGACGGGCAACCCAGCGCCTACGGTACTTACAGCGTTGCCCCTGCCGGCGTAGGGGCCGGGGGGCAAGATACGCCGCCGGTGCTGCAGCTTACTTACGCAAACATACCGTCAACCATCCGGAAAGCGGCCATTATCACCCTGACAAGCAACAGCTTGGTGCTGGATTTTGGCATTGCCTTCGATGCCCCCCGCGATACCTACAAACGGCTGCAGTAATGGCTTCTTCCCTTGCCCAGACCGGGAAGCCAGAGGCGCAACCGCCGTTATATTCGGCCCACGCAGCCCCTATGCGCTACTCCCTATGCTTCACTCCGTGCGCCTCCACCTACTTGTTGCAGCAATGATTGCAAGTTCGCTGGCTGGCTGCAACGCTAGCCACGACCCCAAGCCGGACACCATATCCGATGCCGATGTGCTGATGCAAGCCAACGGCTACTGGGAATGGGAAAGCAGCGGAGGATTTCGGTGGCAACGCACACCCGCCAGCGTGGGATTTAGCCGGCAACTGGTGTTTAAGAGCGACGGCAAGGTGCACATTTACCACAACCGCCAGCCCGAGCTTCAGGCCGCGTACCAGCTAAGCACGGGGGTACACGGCAATTGCCAGCCGCCGCAGCCGCAGCCCGTGGCAGTGCCCATGGTTCGGTACACAGCCGAAACCCAATTCCCGAACAGCGACTTGCGCACGTATGGCATTGCGCTTTCGGCCATCGACACCACGCTGTACATTGCCGGTTTGGGGCTATGCGTCGATATTGGCGCGGCAGAGCGGTACCGCTGGCGCAGCAAGTAGTACTTCTGACCAGCACTTTCTATTTCAGCCCAGCGCCCGCAGCCAGAAAGTTCATTCTACAACACCCACTTTTATGAGACACTTATTCCGCCTTTTTCTGCTTCCATTTATCATTTCCGCCGGCTTGTTGGCCGGTTGCAAAAAAGACTCTGACCCCTCCGGCTTGGCCGGCGCTTGGAAACTTACCAGTCGCACGGACTGCTACTGTCCGGCTGGCCAGGTACTGAACGAAACCCTCACCCTCACCAACACACGTTTTTCGTTCACCAGAGACGGCCAAGTTGTTAGCGAAGGCAGCTACAAGCAAGGCACCGGCGCCAAGTGCGGCACCACGGCGCTACTGGCAGTGTTAGCCCTGACCGAAGACGGCAATCAACCCACCTACAAGGTCCCCTTCATACTGGACGGACAAACGCTGGTGCTGGATTACCGCAACCGTTGCATCTCGGACTCTCCCCTCGACACCTACGAGCGGCTATAGGCCCGGCCCCATGTGCGTCACGCCGTCCACTTGCGGGCGGCCGTTCAGCACTTCGGTCTGCTTGCGGATGCTTTCCAGGTGAATGAGCTTGTAGAGCTCGGCCACGAATTTCTGGTTCACGTTGAGCTTGGCCGCCCACTCGGTGCGGGTATTGAAAATCTCCTGCCAGCGGTCGATTTGCAGGATTTTCACGTTGTTCTCCTTCTTGTATTCGGCTAGCTCCTCTACCAGGGACATGCGGCGGGCCAGGGCTTCCACAATCTCGCGGTCGGCCTCGTCCATTTTCTGGCGCAGCTCCTCAGCTTTGTTGAGGTACTCGGCATTGCTGGAGGAGCGGTAGCGGTACTGCAGTTCGTTGAGGATTTCGCCCAGGCGCGCGGGCGTCACTTGCTGCTCGGCATCGCTCAGGGCGCGGTCCGGGTCGGGGTGGGCTTCAATAATCAGACCGTCATAGTCCAGGTCAAGGGCTTTCTGGGCAATGGGCAGCAGCAGGTCGCGCCGGCCGCCAATGTGGCTGGGGTCGCAGATGAGCGGGATGTACGGGAAACGGGTTTTTAGCTCAATGGGCAAAATCCACGTGGGCGCGTTGCGGTAGCGGCTGGGCGCAAACGTGCTGAACCCGCGGTGAATGGCCGCCAAATCGGTGATGCCGGCCCGCTCCATGCGCTCCAGCGCGCCGGCCCACAGAGCCACGTCGGGGTTCACGGGGTTTTTTACCATCACGGGCACGCCGGTGCCGGCCAGGGCATCGGCCAGCTCCTGCACCGCAAAGGGGTTTACGGTGGTGCGGGCCCCCACCCACAGCACGTCGATGCCGTGGCGCAGGGCTTCTTCTACGTGGCGCGGCGTGGCCACTTCAATGGCGGTGGGCAGTCCGGTTTCGGCTTTCACGCGCTGCAGCCAGGGTAGCGCAATGGCGCCCATGCCCTCAAAAGAGCCCGGCCGGGTGCGGGGCTTCCAGATGCCCGCCCGGAACAAGTCAATTTTGCCTAACGCCTTCAGGCCGTGCGCCGTAGCCATTACCTGCTCCTCGGTTTCGGCCGAGCACGGGCCGGCAATGAGCAGAGGTTGGCCTTTCTTAGCCAATAGCTGAGTGAAAAACGTATCAGTAGCAGGGGCCATTACGATAACGGACAGGTGAAAATACCTTCTCGGCCACACCGAAAAGTTAGGCAAACGTAACTCGTTTCCCCGAAACGTTGTTTACCGATTATCTTCGCTCGCCTATCCGCTCCAGGCCCGATTCCCACCTCTCAGCCGCCCCGTATGTCGCCCGTTTCAGCTACCCAAGCCCCGCCGATTTCCTTTGAGGATACCCGCGTGGCCTTCGCCTCTAAGTCCGACGCCCAACTGCGCAAAGTGTATGCGCTGTTTGCGGCCATGAACAACGGCAGTCTCGTGAAAACCGGCAGCGGCCTGATGAAGGCCGCCCTGAAATGGAACCTGCCCGGCACCAAATTCCTCATCAAGCACTCTATTTTCGAGCAGTTTTGCGGCGGAGAAACCATTGCCGAGTGCCGCCTCGTAACCGCTGAGCTGGGCAAGTACAACATCGGCACCATCCTCGACTACTCGGTGGAAGGCGAAGGCAGCGACCGCAGCTACGACCACACCCGCGACGAAATCCTGGCCACTATTGAGGAAGCACACCGTTCCAGGCACATCCCGTTTTCGGTGTTCAAAGTAACAGGCGTGGCCAACGTGGCTATTCTCGAAAAAATTCAGGCCGGCAAGCTCCTCACCCCCACCGAGGAAGCCTCCCACGCCCGCGCCGTGGCCCGTGTGGAGGCCCTGTGCGCCCGCGCCCACCAGCACGGCGTGCGCCTGTTTGTGGATGCCGAGGAAAGCTGGTTCCAACACACCATCGACCAGCTGGCCTACGACATGATGGCTAAGTATAACCGCGAAAAAGCCATTGTCTGGAACACCTACCAGCTCTACCGCCACGACCGGCTGGACGCCCTAAAAGCCGCCCACGACACCGCCGCCGAAACTGGCTACTACATTGGAGTGAAGCTGGTGCGCGGTGCTTACATGGAAAAAGAAGCCCGCGTGGCCAAGCAGCGCGGTTACGAAAACCCCATCAACCCTACCAAACAGGCCACCGACGACCTCTACGACGAGTCGCTGCGCTACTGCCTGGAGCACGTAGACCGCATCAGCACCTGCGCCGGCACTCACAACGAAGCCAGTTCCCTGTACCTCACGCAGCTCATGCAGCAAGCCGGCCTGGCCCCCGGCGACCCCCGTGTGTGGTTTGCGCAGCTCTACGGCATGAGCGACAACCTCACCTACAACCTGGCCAACGCGGGCTACAACACCGCCAAGTACCTGCCCTACGGCCCCGTTGCCGCCGTGATGCCCTACTTGCTACGCCGGGCCGATGAAAACACGGCCATCGCCGGCCAGAGCAGCCGCGAATTCCTGCTCATTCAAAAAGAAATTCGCCGGCGCCAGGGCCGTTAGTTTTTCAGCATAGTAAAGCTTCAAAGGCCGGTTCGCGACATCGTGGGCCGGCTTTTGAGGCTTTTTGGTTCATCCCAGGGTCAACTATTGCAATTTTAGGAACGATTATGGTAATGATAAAGCCCAACGGGGCGAAAATAGTGGATTCTGGGATTCGCCGGCAGTAGGCGCTTCCCATTTAATTTCACTAATTTTCAGGCCCTCAAATCGATTTTGTTTACTTAATACTCTGCTATGATTGGTCGCGTTCGCACGTATTTGATTCGCTACTCTCGGCAACAATCGGGCACCGTGAGCTACCTGACGCTGGTGCAGGAAGCGGAGCTTGGGCTGAATCTGGAAATTTCGCATGAAAAGTCGCGCCTCAACGATATGCTGGCTGAAATTTCCGTGGCCGAGCACGAAGCCGGCCGGCCGCCGCTAAGCTGCCTCGTGAAAGTGCAGGGCTCCAAGGGCCAAGGGGATAATTTCTATAAGCTCTGCGAAAAGATGGGCATGGGCGAATGGCGCAGCCTAAAGCAGGACGAAGACTTTCTAAAGAAGCTCATTCAGGAGTGCCGCGAGTTCTGGCGCGACGAACCTTCGTTCCAGAAATTCGCCTAAAGGGCGCGGATATTGCCCGCTCTCCTTCCGTTGGAAGGTCGACGTTGGGGACAGGCGGAAAATGAGCACGGTGTAACCTCTGCTGCGGTGGCTCCGTTAAGGACATTAACCAGCCGGTAGGTTGGCTTACTTTTCCACATCTTTCCCCCCTTCCACCATGAATACCAACGATCCAAACAACCCGCAAAACACTGGTACCGGCGCAGGCTCTAACTATGGCACCCAGAGCACGGGTACCGGCATGGGCAACAGCACCGGCATGAGCAACGAAGGCACCAGCTACAACGCTGGCACCGGCGTTACCAACAGCGCGGGTACTTCAACCGACGGCGATGATTTCAGCGCAACCGCTAAAGGCGCCGCTATGGCAGGCACCGCTGGTGCTGTAGTAGGCCGCGCCGTGGATGGCGTGCAGAACACCGCCGACCATGCAGCCCACGCCGTGACCGGCGAGTCGTACGACTCGACCCCCAGCACAAACATGAGCGGCATGTTCCGCGACCGTAGCAGCGCAGAGAAGGCTTATCAGTCGCTCTCGTCGCGTGGCTATGGCAAAGACGATGTGAACCTGCTCATGTCAGACGAAACGCGCAAAACTCACTTTGGTGACAACACTCCTGATACCGACCTCGGCGACAAAGCTATGGAAGGCGCTGGCGTAGGCTCGGCCATTGGCGGCACCGCCGGTGCTATCATTGGCGCTATCGCAGCCATTGGTACTTCGGTAGCCCTGCCCGGCTTGGGCCTGATTATCGCCGGTCCGCTGGCCGCAGCGCTGGCTGGTGCCGGTGCAGGTGGCCTCACGGGTGGCCTTGTAGGTGCCCTGGTGGGTTCGGGCATTCCCGAGGAGCACGCTGCTGAGTACGAAGAAGGCATCAAAGGTGGCGGCATCGTGATGGGCGTCAAACCCCGTAACGCAGAAGATGCTAAATACTTCGAAGAAGAGTTCCGTCGCCACAACGGCGACAAGATTTACAAGTACTAAGCTGGTATCTGGCTTCGGCCACTAGCTTCCAAAAAGCCTTTCCCATTCGGGAAAGGCTTTTTTTATTACAACTTATGCCGGGCCCAACTAGTCTGTATAATAGGTGTGGCAGCGACATACGCCATCGGGCACTTATTTCACCCACCGGGGCGTTTTCACCGTAGAATAATGGGTGCTGCCTAGCTTACCGCGCACCGTATATTTGATTTTCATCTTAAGTTTTATTTCCTGCTAATGTCTTTTCCCCGCTTGAAAGTCGGCCTTTATGCCTTTTTGGTAGCAGCCGTGTTTGTTCTGGCCTCCTACCGGCTGTTTCGCCGGGCCGACTCGACCGTGCCGAGCAAAGACCAGGTGCTCAATGGCCTCATGCTGCAGGTGCTCAGCTCGCAGCATTACCAGCCCGAGAAAATTGACGATGCCTTTTCGAAGCGGGTATTTGACTTGTATTTGAAAAACCTGGACTACCGCAAGCAGTTTCTGCTGGCTTCCGACGTGGAAGAACTACGCCGCTACCAAACCCAGATTGACGACCAGGTGAAGCGGGGCTCGCGCGAATTCCTCGACCTGAGCACCAAGCTCCTGTCCGAGCGAACCAAGGAAATGCAGAACCTCTACCACGAGATTCTGGCCAAGCCGTTTGACTTCACGACCAGCGAAACCTTTGAGACTGATTTTGAGAAAGCAGCCTTCCCGGCCGATAAGGGCGCCCAGAAGGAACTGTGGCGCAAGCTGCTGAAGTACGAAACCCTCAGCCGGGTATCGGAGATGATGGAGGCGCAGGAGAAGGCCAAAGAGGCCAAGCCCAGCGCCGCCACTGCCGCCCCCAGCGCCGCCAATGCCGAAGCGCCCACCGCCACCGAGCCCGTGCGCACCCTACCCCAAATGGAAGCCGAAGCCCGCAAGCGCGTGCTGAAATACTACGACAACCAGTTTGCAGACTTCAACGAGAACGACGCTAACGACCGGCTGGCGGCCTACGCCAATACCATTGCCAATACCTACGACCCGCACACGGAGTACTTTGCGCCCAAAGCCAAAGAGGATTTCGACTACGAGATGACGGGCCGCTTCGAGGGCATCGGCGCTACGCTGCGGGAAAAGGACGGCCTGATTTACGTGGACGAAATCATGCCCGGCTCGGCTTCGGCCCGCCAGGGCGACCTAAAAAAGGGCGATGCCCTGCTGCGGGTGGCGCAGGGCGCGGCCGAGCCGGTGAGCATTGAGGGCTGGCGCACGGCGAAGGCGGTAACGCTCATCCGGGGCAAAAAAGGCTCGGAAGTACGCCTGACCGTGAAAAAGCCGGATGGCAGCACCAAGGTAATTCCCATTATCCGCGACGTGGTGGAGGTGAGCGAGAAGTACGCGCAGTCGTCGGTTATCAACGATAACGGCCAGAAAATCGGCTACCTGCGCCTGCCCGGCTTCTACGCCGACTTCAGCGACAACGGCGGCCGCAGCTCGTCGGACGACGTGAAGAAGGAGATTGCCAAGCTGAACGCCGAGGGCGTGAAGGGCATGATTCTGGACCTGCGCTTCAACGGCGGCGGCTCGCTGGGCGATGCTGTGTCCATGGCCGGCTTGTTTATGGAAAGTGGCCCCATGGTGCAGGTGCGCGACAGCCGGGGCCGCACGCAGGTGCTGACCGACAATGACCCCCGCGTGCAGTACAGTGGCCCGCTGGTGGTGCTGGTGAACAAATACAGCGCCTCGGCGTCGGAGATTCTGGCCGCCGCCGTGCAGGACTACAAGCGTGGTGTGGTGCTGGGCTCTACCAGCACCTACGGCAAGGGCACGGTGCAGCGCATCTTCGACCTAGACGAAGCCCTGCCCGCTGAACTGAACAGCGTGAAGCCCATCGGCTCGCTGAAACTCACCACCCAGAAATTTTACCGGGTGAATGGTGGCTCCACACAGTTTAAGGGCGTGGTGTCTGATATTGTGGTGCCCGACTTGTACTCCTACCTCGACCAGGGCGAAAAAGAGATGGACTACCCGCTGAAGTGGGACGAAATTCAGCCCGCGCGCTACCGCCCCTGGGATTCCCCTCCTGCCCTGGAGAAGCTACGCACCAACAGCAAGGCCCGCATTGCCAGCAACCCCAGCTTCAAGGTGATGGATGAAATGGTAAAGAGCATGCGCAAGCGCAAGGACGAAACCGTGGTGTCGCTCAAGCTGAGTGCCTACCGCGCCGAGCAGCAGCAGGCCAAGGCCATTTCGGACCGCTACGAAGCGGCTCAGAAAACGGCCACCGGCCTCGATTTCGCCCTGCTTCCCGTGGACCTGCGGGCCCTGGGTGGCGACACGGTGAAGATTAACCGGGCCTCGCGCGTGACCAAGAGCCTGAAGAAGGATATCACCATTGGCGAAGCCGTGGCCGTGATTCAGGATGAGTTGAAGCAATAGCCAGACACCGCGAAACGGGCCCTTGTCAGCCTGTTCATCGCCTGCCGAATACCATTTGTCGAAAGCCCCTGCTCCCGTGGAGTGGGGGCTTTTTTTGGCACTTTTTTCGCATGTCAATCTAGTTAGCAAACGGCTTTTGTCAACAACACAAGACGAATCCCGCTGTTAATACCATAACCAACTGGTTATCAAGCATAATATCATTAGTATTAATTGACAATAAAGTTAGTAAACAGGCAACTAAATCACTGCCAAAAGCTGTTTAACTAGTATGACGACTACAGCCGAAACCCGCATCATCCCGCTCATCCCGCTGGTGGAAGCCACCGGGGAGGAGCAACAGCAAAAGCTAGCTGACGAAACCTGGCGCAAATCCATTCCGGCGCAGGTTTTCCTCAACTATTTCTTCGCTATCAATTACCACATTCAGGAGAACGACGACGTGCTCGGCGGGCTTCAGAACCTGCCATTTTTCCGCAGCCACAGCGCGGAGTTGAACGACACCGACGTGGCGGCGCTCACCAAGCTGCTGCACACCAGTTGGAGCACGGAATACGCACTACGGGCCACGGCTGAGCTGGGCGACGATAACTTCCTCCGCAACGCCCTGCACTGGACGTTCCCGCAGGCCTACCACGCCATTCATTCGGGCCTGCAGGCGTTCCTGTACACCACGGGTGTGCGTAGCAACAACAACCAGCTTATTCGCCGCGAGGTGGGGCGGCTGGTGGTAAAGAATGCCTACCCGCGCCCGGTGTCGTTCTACGCCGCCGGTGCCTACGGCGACTTCAGCATTCACCGCCTGCCGCTGGCGGGCTATAAGGCCGGGCTGCACATTGCCAGCAAGGAGATAGACGCCCAAGCCCAAGTGGGGCAATTCCTGCGCACCACGCGCAAGATGAAGGCGCAGTGGACCCGCGCGCAGGTGCAGGCCAACCCCAACACGGCCATTCGCAGCCAGAAAACGGGGCGCCCGCTGGATAAGTGGACGGCCTCGCACTGGCAGCAGATTACCTGGCGCCTGGGCTACACCACCATCTTCGACCTGCTGGGCCGCCTGCGCATCTCGCAGACCAGCCGCGAGATTGAGCGCTACGTGGAGGCCGACATCGACTTCCGCCTGTTCCACACCTCCCTGCTCAACATTGTGAGCTACCTCAACGGGGTGCACGAGACCTACGTGGCCAAGGCCCTGGGCCTGGAGCGCTACCGCCAGCTGGTGGCCGAGCTGCCCGCGCACCTGCAGGCCGGCTTTGTGGAAGACCGCCTGCGTACCCGCGTGGAGCCGGTGCTGGCCCCTACGCCACCCAGCGCCCCGGCCATTGCCACCGAGGCCCCGCAGTACCGCATGGCCGCCTAGACCACGGATTAGCGCGGATTTTAGCGGATTTCACGGATTTTGTGAACGCCGCCTTCGACCCGAAACGCGCTCTTATTTAGAGCGGCGTTTTTCGTTGGTTACTTTTGCTGATTCATTAGTTTAACTCACTTCGCTTTGCGGCCCTAGGGGGAAAGCACCGTCTATAAAATCCGTGAAATCCGAAAAAAATCCGAAAAATCCGTGGTCCATTTAAGCGAACAGGAAATACTCCGCCGCAACAAGCTCGAAGAACTGGAAAAGCTGGGCATTGAGGCCTATCCGTCGGAATTGTACGACGTGACGTTTTACGCCAAGGAAATTCAGGACAACTACCACGTTGAGCTCAATAATTTCCAGGAGGTGTGCCTGGCTGGGCGGCTAATGTCGTCGCGGGTGATGGGCAAGGCCTCGTTTGCCGAGCTGATGGACACCTCGGGCCGCATTCAGCTGTATGTGAACCGCGACGAAATCTGCCCCGGCGAGGACAAGACGCTGTATAATGTGGTGTTCAAGAAGCTGCTCGACCTGGGCGACTTCATTGGCGTGAAAGGCCGCGTGTTTAAGACGCAGGTGGGCGAAACCTCCATTCACGTCACGGAGTTGAAGCTGCTGGCCAAGGCCCTGCGCCCGTTGCCGGTGGTGAAAACCCAGAAGGACGAAGCCACCGGCGAAGTGGTGACCTACGACGCCTTCACCGACCCCGAGCAGCGCTACCGCCAACGCTACGTGGACTTGGTGGTGAACCCCAGCGTGCGCGACACCTTCATCAAGCGCACCCAGCTGGTGCAGTCGATGCGGAATTTCCTCAACGACAAGGGCTACCTGGAGGTGGAAACGCCCATTCTGCAGCCGCTGTACGGCGGCGCGGCGGCCCGCCCCTTCACCACGCACCACAACACGCTGGACATGACGCTCTACCTGCGCATTGCCAACGAGCTGTACCTGAAGCGCCTCATCGTGGGCGGCTTCGATGGCGTGTATGAGTTCAGCAAGGACTTCCGCAACGAGGGAATGTCGCGGTTCCACAATCCGGAATTCACCCAGATGGAGCTCTACGTGGCCTACAAGGACTACGCCTGGATGATGGAACTGGTGGAAGAAATGGTAGAGCGCGTGGCCCAAACCCTGCACGGCAAAACCGAGGTGCAGGTGGGCGACAACCTCATCAACTTCCAGCGGCCGTGGCAGCGCTACACCATGTTCGAGGCCATTGAGAAGTACACGGGCAAGGCCATTGGCGAGATGGACGAGGAGCAACTGCGCGAAACCGCCCACGAGCTGCACGTGCATCTGGACCCCAGCATGGGCAAGGCCAAAATCATCGACGAAATATTTGGCGAGCACGTGGAGCCCAAGCTCATCCAGCCCACGTTCATCACCGATTACCCGGTGGAGATGTCGCCGCTGGCCAAGAAGCACCGCGACCGTCCCGGCATGGTGGAGCGGTTCGAAGCCATTTGCAACGGCAAGGAAATCTGCAACGCTTTCTCGGAACTCAACGACCCCATCGACCAGCGCAAGCGCTTCGAGGACCAGCTCGAGCTGGGCAAGCGCGGCGACACCGAAGCCATGGTGCTCGACGAGGACTTCCTGCGCGCCCTGGAGTATGGCATGCCGCCCACGGCCGGCCTGGGCATCGGCATCGACCGCCTGAGCATGATTATGACCAACTCCCACTCCATTCAGGACGTGCTGTTTTTCCCGCAAATGAAGCCGGAAAATGTGCAGAAGGAAAAGCAGGACAAAGCGTAATTCTCTGTCAACACGCAAGCTGTCTGTCAGCTTGAGCGCAGCAAAGGACCTTATCAAGAAAGAACAAGTCGTTCAACAGTGATAAGGTCCTTCGCTGCACTCAGGATGACAGACGCACGCTCAGAATAACAGCTAGCAGCAGTCCCTAAAATCGAAAAGCCCCACACGAAATATCGTGCGGGGCTTTTCTTTTTATAATCGTCTTACCCTTCAAACCGCTGTTTTTACCAGAAGCTTGCGATGGACACGTCTGATTTTACTACTGAGTTGTTTAACCAATTTCAATAGAAACTCCTACGGTCGGCAATTTTACTCGTAACACGTTTCGGCCTTCTTTCAAGGCGATTATGCCTGGTTTTACGTGGCATCGGCGGGGCGGGTTGCGAAATACTGAGAATTTATTTTCGCGCGCGTCAGCTTCCTTACTGGGGGCCGCGGTGGCGAACATCGTCGCCGAAGCCGTCGTAGTCGGGGTTATCGCTGTTGTGCGTGTGGGCGGTAGACACCGTGCTTCCGAGGCCTTCGAGCAGGCGGTCGGCAGCGGCTTTGTTTTCGTTTACGGCAGCACTGGGAGTGGCGTCGCCAGCGGGGCTAGTCTGAGCCTTGGCTAGCGTGTCTTTGAGCAGCTTGCTGAGGTCGCCGCCCCACTTGGAAGCCGAGCGGCGCAGGCCGGACCGGGTTTCGTCGCCGGTTTCGGGGGCCAGCAGCAGGCCGGCTACAATGCCCGCGGTGGCACCGGCCAGCAGCGAGAGAATGACTTTGCCTTTGTCGTCTTTCATGAAAATAGAGAAATGTGGTTGTTTGCGACTAATAAGTAGCTAACGGAAAACTCCGCGAGTTGTTGATACCACCCCAAAAAAGCTTCCGCGCCGCCCCGCAACGGGCTGGAGGCGCACAAAAAAGCCCCGCGCCTTTCGGAGCGGGGCTCAGCTGCAAGGGGCTTGCGCCGACTTACAAGTCGTTCAGCATTTTCGTGATTTCGGCTTTGCCTTTGCCCAGTTTTTCCTGGAGGCGGCCTACTAGCTGGTCGCCCTGGCCTTCGGCGTAGGTCAGGTCGTCGTCGGTGAGCTGGCCGTACTGCTCTTTGAGCTTGCCTTTGGCATCGTCCCAGTTGCCTTTCATTTTGAGGCTGCTGCCGGGCAGGGTGACGCCAAGGTCTTCGAGCTTGCCTGCGTATTCTTTGAATTTAGCTTCGAGGTCAACACCGAGCTTGTTGGCTTGCTCGCCCAGCTGGCCGCTGTACTTGGAGGCTACACCTTTCCAGTTTTCGCGGGTGGCAGTGCCTTTATCGGGGGCCAGGAGCATACCGGCGATGATGCCAGCGCCGGCACCGGCGAGGGCGGCTAACAGAATTTTACCGGCGTTGTTGTCTTCTTCTTGGTACGACATGGTGAATGGGTAATGAAAGGTGAATGAGGGGTAAGAGATGTGCTAGAGGAAGCGCAGCATCAAATTCTACAGCAGTGAGCGCGAATTTGAAGGCGTGTGTCTGGCCAACTATACGGAGAGCGCCGCCGGGGGTTGAGCTAACCCGTAAATTTTCGGGCGCGGGCCAGCATAAGGCATTTACTGTGTTTCGCTTGCGCCCACGTTCCAATTGGGCTCCGTAGCTTCGCCCATGCCCATGCCGCCTATGAAAACGCCCCGCCTCCTTTTTGCCGTGCTCCTGCTGGGAGCCGCCTGCCAGCCCCAGTCCCCTCGCGCCACGGCTGCCGCCGATTGCATTGACCCCAGCAAAATAAAGCCGGACGGCATTTGCACCATGCAGTACGACCCCGTGTGCGGCTGCGATGGCAAGACCTACGCCAACGCCTGCGTGGCCGGCAACGCGGGCGTGCGCACCTCCACCAAAGGCCCCTGTGCGGAGGCCCCCGCCAAGTAAGGCCCGCGCCCATGCCCGCCAAAGCCCGCTACCGCGAGTTCTGCCGCACCGCGCCCGATGTGCCCGTGTTTGCCCAGGCGTGGTACCTGGACGCCTGCGCCACCGGCGGCGACTGGGACGTGGTGCTGGCCCAGCAGCAGGACCGGGTGGTGGCCGCGCTGCCCTATTTCTACAAGCAAAAGGGGCCGTTTCGGTACGCAACCATGCCGCCGTTTGTGAAAATGCTGGGCCCCTACCTGCTGCCCGAGTTCCGCGGGGTGCTGAAGCAGGAGCACGCGCTGCTGGAAGAGCTGATAGCGCAACTGCCCCGGTTTGCGGCTTTCAAGCAGAATTTCTACCCCACGGCCATCAACTGGCTGCCCTTTTACTGGCACCACTACCAGCAGACTACCTACTACACCTACCGCCTCCATGGCCTGCACCAGCTGGCTCAGGTGGAGGCCGGGCTGAACCGCAACATCCGGCGCAATATTCAAAAGGCGCAGCAGCAAGTGCGCGTGGTGCATGACCTTTCTGCGGAGCACTTTTATCGGCTCAATAAAATGAGCTTTGACCGCCAGGGCCTGCCCATGCCCTACTCGTGGGCGCAGTTTGCGCGGCACGACGCGGCGCTGGCCGCCAATGGAGCCCGCCAACTGTTTTTCGCCGTGGACGCGCAGGACCGGATTCATTCGGCCGCGTACCTCATCTGGGACCAGCAGGCTGCGTACTACCACCTGTCGGGCGACGACCCGGCCCTTCGCGAGAGTGGCGCCGGCATCCTGCTCATCTGGGAGGCCATTCGCTACGCCAGCGAGGTGCTGGGGCTGCCGTGCTTTGACTTTGAAGGCAGCATGCTGCCGGCCGTGGAGCGCATCCGGGTACAGTTTGGGGCGGTGCAGACGCCGTATTTCTTTGTGTGGAAATACAATTCGCGCGCTTTTGAGTTGTTGGAAAAGTTGAAGCCGTAGAAGGTGATGCGTGAACGACCAAATCCCCTCCTTACCTAAGGATGGGACGCTGGCGCGCAGCGGCAGTTGGGGTGGTTGGGGCGTTGAACGGCGCCAGCACAATCCCTGCGCCAGTCGTTACAGCCTCGTTCAACGCCTACAACCACCCCCGTTCGAGCCGTTGGCTCGAACATCCCCTCCTTGGTAAGGAGGGGAGTTTGTTCAGTTAATCCCATTTTTCCTGATTCATCATGTCCGAAAAACGCTACGTTCTCAACCCCTCCCCTTTCATCGTGCCCACCACTGACGGCAAGCTCATTGAAGAGCACGTGGGCGGAGCCAGCACCGGCACCTCGGCGTATAGTCTGGCGCACATGGTGGCGCCGCCGCACTGGAGCGAGCCGCACCAGACGCCGACCTTCGACGAGTTTACCATTGTGGTGCGGGGCCGCAAGCAGTTTGAGATTGATGGCGACGTGGTGGAGCTGCAGGCCGGGCAGGCACTTCTGATAAAGGGCGGGGCGCGGGTGCGCTACTCCAATCCGTTTGATGCCGAATGCGAATACTGGTCAATTTGCGTGCCCGCATTCAGCCCGGACACCGTGCACCGCGAGGCCGAATAGCCTTGGTCGAATTAATTGTATTCACCGCCTAATCAGTACATTTAGCCGCATGGACCAACGCATCATCAACCTCTTCGACGAATACACCCACGCTCCGCTCACCCGCAAGGAGTTTCTGGACCGGCTGGGCAAGCTGGCCGGCGGCACGGCCCTGGCCATTGCGGCCCTGGCGGTGCTGGAACCGGGCTATTCGCAGGCGGCCACCATCACGCCCGAAGCCGATGACCTGGTGGCCGAAGAAGTAAATTGGATTGGCGATGGCGCGGCCATGCGCGGCTACCTGGTGCGTCCCAAGGGCCGCAAGAAGCGCGGCGCTGTGGTAGTTATTCATGAAAACCGCGGCCTCACGCCCCACATTAAGGACGTGACGCGGCGCGTGGCCCAGGCCGGCTACCTGGCCCTGGGCGTGGATGCGCTGTCGCCCTTCGGCGGCACGCCCACCGACGAGGACAAGGGCCGCGAGCTGATTGGCCAACTCGACAAGGCCAAAAACCTGAACAACTACCTCAAGGCGCTGGAATATCTGCGCTCCCGGCCCGACTGCAACGGCCGCACCGGCGCCGTGGGCTTCTGCTGGGGCGGCGCCATGGCCAACCAGCTGGGTGTGCACGACCCCAAGCTGGACGCCGCCGTGGCCTACTACGGCTCGCAGCCCAAAGCCGAAGACGTGCCCAACATCAAAGCGGCCATGATGATGCACTACGGCGGCCTCGACGAGCGGGTGAACGCCAGCATCCCAGCCTACGAAGCGGCCCTGAAAGCGGCCGGTACCAAGTACGAGCTGTATGTGTACGAGGGCGCCAACCACGCGTTCAACAACGACACTTCGCCGGCCCGCTACAATGCGGAGGTAGCGAAAGTAGCCTGGGACCGCACATTACGCCTATTTAAGGAAAAACTGGGGTAGCCGGGCAACGAAGCGGCGCGGAGTGGCATCTTTGCAGTATCCACCCGGAATCCATGTCAGGTAAGAAACTACCCGTTTTACTTGCTGCGTTGTTGCTCAAAGTCACAAGTAGCTTGGCCCAGCAAAGTCCGCCGCCGGCCGTTCCGCCCCGTCCCGACCCTGGTTACCAGGAAGTGAGCGTGCCCGTGCCCCGGGCCGTGACGCTGATTACGGACGTGGCCAAGGTGATGCTCTCGCGCGATGACAGGCAGGACAAAGTGCAGACCCTGATAGATAAGCGGCGCGCCCGCTCCGAAAAACGCGAGCAAAGCCTGACCATCACCATACCCCGCAACGCTTTCACGCGCACGCTGGGGCTGGTTGACTAAAAGGCTCAGTCGTCAGCATAGCAGTCAACGGGTAAAATGTTGTGTTTCGGACGCTGTTCAAGTATTTATTAGCATGAATGCTATACGCTTAACATAAAAGGAGTTATAAGCGACACCTTGGAATAAGTACGGTTTTGCTCCTAACGCCTCTCTCCTTGGATGGTGGTATTTTGCCGGACTGTTACTGCTCCGTAAAAAAAAATCTCGTGACGCAACTCGTTATGGCCAGCTGGGCCCACGTGAATGCACGGGCCTAACTAAAGAAGCTGTTTAGGAAGTGGGCATTGGGGCAATTTTACGCAATAAGAGCACGGTAAAGGCCAGCCAGTGGAAGGCCAGCCAATTTTGCACGCTGGTTTCGTAGCGCACGAGCAGGGTCTTGAACCCGTCGAGCCAGGCATTGAGGCGCTCAATGACGAGGCGCCGGCGGTAGAGTTCGGGGTCCAGCGGCGTGTCGTCGTCGGTCTGCCAGTCGGCCGAACGCCGGTTGCGGGGGATGTTGGCTTCGATGTCGCGCCGGGCGCAGGCTTGCCGCAAGCTGGTGACATCAAAGGCTTTGTCGGCATTGAGAAACAGCCCTTCCAGCCGCAGGTCAGCCGCCTCGAGCAGTTCGCATAGCTCGGCAAAGACCCGTTCCAGGTCAAAGGTGTCGTGCTGGTTGCCGGCCTGGGGCGTGGCCACGGCCAGCGGCAGGCCCGCGTTGTCGGCCAGGAACAGGGCGTTGGTGGTGCGGGCGGCTTTGCGGCCCTGGTAGCCGACGGCCGCCCCGCCGTTCTTGGCCAGCGTGTGGCTGCCGTCGAGTTGGACACTGGACAGGTCGAGGGTTCGCCGATGCAGACGCAAACACATGACCCACAACTGCTTCCACGCGCCTTGCTTGCCCCACGCCTGAAAATGATAGTACACCCCCTGCCAGCTCAGGGGCGGGCCGGTGAACAGGGCCTGCACGGGCAGCCAGCGCCACTGGCAACCGGTTTTGAGCTTGTAGCAGCTGGCGCCTACCACCTCGGCCGGGGCGGCGGCGCAGCGGCGGCCACCGGAACGGGTCGGCAGGTGGGGCAGTATCCAGCGGGTAATGATATCTTTGGTCAGGACTTCCACGAGGGAGGGAAAGGAGATGGGTCGCACCTCAAATTTCCCGCTTTTGTGGGAGTCTTTTCCTTTCTGCCTCGCCCTGACTACTTCCTGAACAGTTTCAATATTACATTGCCCTTTGGCACTCCGCCTGCATTCTTTTCTATCCTGCCGATGACACACGTTTCCTCCTTCTGCCAAGCCGGTACCCCCGGCCCTTTTTCCCAACTCCTGATGTGGCTGTGCCTGCTGGGGGCAAGCCTGGGCACGGCCCACGGCCAGCGTTTGGCGGCCGGGGGTGATTACTCCGTTTCCATTCGCCCCGACGGCACGCTGTGGGCCTCTGGCAATAACTTCGTGGGCCAGCTCGGTGATGGCACCCGCGTGGACCAACCGATTCCGGTGCAAATCGGCACGGCCAACACCTGGGAGCGCGTGGCGGCCAGCCCCACCAACCACACGGCGGCCATCCGGACGGACGGCACCCTCTGGACCTGGGGTAATAACTCAGCCGGCCAGCTCGGCCATGGCCCCGGAAACAACCGCCTTACGCCGACCCAAGTCGGCACAGATACCTGGCGGCGGGTGGCCGTTGGTGTCAGGCATACCGTGGCGGTGCGCACCGACGGTACGCTCTGGGCCTGGGGAGAAAATTCCCGGGGCCAGCTTGGCGATGGCACGACCACTGACCGGGCGTTGCCTCAGCAAATTGGAACGGCCACTACGTGGAGCAACGTGGCCGCAGGTGCCTTTTTCTCGGTGGGCCTGCGCACCGACGGCACGCTGTGGGCCTGGGGTGACAATTTTGACGGCCAGCTCGGCGATGGCACCCAGACCCCCCGGAATACCCCGGTCCAAATTGGCACGGCCACGAACTGGCAAAGCGTCGCGGTGGGAGCCTTTCATACCGTGGCCGTGCGCACCGACGGCACGCTCTGGGCCTGGGGAAATAATTTACGGGGCCAGCTCGGTACCGGTACCACCACCTTCCGGAACACTCCTGTGCAAATTGGTACGGCCATGAACTGGCAACGCGTGGCCGCCGGTGCCAACCACACGCTCGCGGTGCGCACCATGGTACCCTGTGGGCCTGGGGCGACAACTTAAACGGCCAGCTCGGCGACGGCACCACCACCAACCAGTTGGCGCCAGTGCAGGTGGGCTCCCTAGCCACCTGGCGGGAGATTGCCGGGGGGAATTCCCACACCGTCGCCACCCGCACCGACGAGTCGCTGTGGGCCTGGGGCAGCAACGGCAGCGGCCAAATGGGCAGCCCGGCGCTGGCTACGGCCCGGGTGCGGCAGCCCGAACAGCTCGGTACGGACACGAACTGGCAGCAGGCAGCCGTGGGCAACCGCCACACGGTGGCGGTGCGCACCAACGGCACGCTGTGGGCCTGGGGCGAAAATGCGTTCGGTCAGCTCAGCGACGGCACCACCACCGCGCGTAACGTGCCGACCCAGATTGGCATGGCCACGGACTGGCGCAGCGCGGCTGCCGGTCACAACCATACCCTCGCGGTGCGTGCCGACGGCACCCTGTGGGCCTGGGGCGACAACGCCAGCAGCCAGCTCGGCGACGGCACCACCACCAACCGCCTGGCCCCGGTGCAAATCGGCACGGCCACGAACTGGCAGCGCGTGGTTACGGCGGCCACCTGGGCGCTCGCGGTGCGTACCGATGGCACACTCTGGGTTTGGGGTTCGAGCTCTCGTGGCTTAGGCTTAGGTATCTTGTTCGGCTCGTACCGCCCCGAACCGACTCAAATCGGTACGGACACGAACTGGCAATGGATAGACATAAACGGCGGACGCGCAGCGGCCGTGCGTACCGACGGCACGCTCTGGGTTTGGGGCTCCACTTCCGAGGTTGGCTCGGCGACGGCACTGAAATCGACCAGCTTGCGCCGGTGCAAATTGGTACGGCCACGACCTGGCGGGAAGCGGTTTTTGGCGAGCGCCACGCTTCTGCCGTGCGCACCGACGGCACGCTTTGGGGCTGGGGCGACGGCTTTTTTGGCCAGGTGGGCGATGGCAACACCAACTCCCACCCGACGCCGATACAGGTAGGTCCAGCTGCCGGGTGGCGCAGCGTGACCGCCGCCGATCGCCACACCCTGGCCCTGCGCACCGACGGCACACTCTGGGGCTGGGGTTCCAACTCCGGGAATCAGCTCGGCGACGGCACCTCCAACATCCGCTATGCCCCCGTGCAAATCGGCACGGCCACGAACTGGCAACAGGTGGTCACCGGCAGCTCGGCCCACACAGTGGGAATACGCACCGACGGCACGCTCTGGGTCTGGGGCAGGAACGATGAGGGCCAACTCGGCAATGGCCAGCCTTACCGTAGCTCCGTGCCCCTGCTGGTCACGAGTGGTTCCGGCCCATTGTCGGTGCGCGGGGGCCGCGGAACTGCCGGACCTTTGGTGCTGGTGCCCAATCCGGCCCGCGACATGGTCACCCTCCCCGGGCTGGGTACGAATACCCTCCTGCGCCTGCTCGATGCCCAGGGCCGGCTGGTGCGCACCGGCGCTGGCGCTCGCTTGCCGCTGGTAAGCCTGCCGCTCGGCCTGTACCTCCTGCAAGCCACCGTGCCCGGCCAGCCAGCACGGACGGCCCGCCTGATGGTTGAGTAAGCCCCCATCTAGGTACGCAGGCCACAGCTTATGAAACATGTATTCCTTTACGTATTGTGAACGGTCGTTCATAACACGTTAATCCTCGGCCATTACTTTCCTGGCCCTATCCACAATGATTTCTGTGTTCTGAAAAACTCAAAAAGGCCCGGCCGAGCAATGCTCAGCCGGGCCTTTTTGGAGCTGGTCCTTTTTGCTTATTGAGCCGGCTTAACGGGTGTTGGCAGTGGCTTGCGGGGCAACTTCTGGTCGCGCATGGCGGCGTTGTACACGAACGAGGCTACTACTACCGAGGCCTGCTTGAGGTCGTCGGCAATGAGGCGGTCGTAGGTGTCCTGGTTGGTGTGGTGGGTCTGGGGGAAGTAGTCGAGGCCGTCCTGAATGAACTGGAAGCCGGGCAGGCCCACGGCGTCGAAGGCGATGTGGTCGGTGCTGCCGGTGTTGCGCAGCGTGACGGTGGTGGCACCCAGGTCGACCAGGGGCTTGAGCCACTCGGCGAAGATGGGGGCGATGGCCTCGTTGCCCTGGGCGTAGATGCCGCGGATTTTGCCGCCGCCGTTGTCCAGGTTGAAGTAGGCGCTCAGCTTCTCGTGGGCGGGCAGCAGCTTCATGGTGGCAGGGTCGCCAAAGTTATTTTTCACGTAGTTGCGCGAGCCGTGCAGACCCTGCTCCTCCTCGCCCCACAGGGCAATGCGAATGGTGCGACGCGGCTTCATGCCAGTGGCTTTGAGAATGCGCACGGCCTCCATCATCACGGCCACGCCGGCGGCGTTGTCGGTGGCACCGGTGGCGGCGTGCCAGGAGTCGATGTGGCCGCCGAGCATCACCACTTCGCTTTTCAGCTTGCGGTCAGTGCCGGGGATTTCGGCCACCACGTTGTAGCCCTTCACGTCCTGGGACTGGAAGCGGGTTTTGGTTTCCATTTCCACTTCCACCGGAATGCCGGCCTCTACGAGGCGAATGAGGCGCAGCTGGTCTTCCGGGGTCATCTCAATCTCGGGCAGCACCGGCTTGGCATCGGCGGCGTAGGGCGCGCCGTTGGTGGTGTTGAAAGTGCCGTAGATGCCCCCACGGGCGCTGAGCACGGCGGCGGCGCCTTCGCTCATCAGCATGTCGGTCATTTTGGTGCGCAGGGCGGCCTGGGCCCGGCGAGCGGCCATGGCAGCTTCGTCGGGGGTATTGGCGGCGGGCCGGGGGGCGGCGGGCTCGGCCATTTTAGCTAGCTCTTCCTCAGTGTAGCGCTTCAGGTCGGGGCCTTCGGCGTTCTTGGGCGGGTTGGGCACGTTCATCACCACAATTTTACCCTTCAGCTTGCCCTTGTACTGGTCGAGGTCGGCTTCGGTGGTGGCGGCTTTCATCACGACTACCGGCAGGCGCAAGGCGCCGGGCGTGCCGGGCGTCCAGGCTTTGGGGGCGCCCACCATGGTGTGGTAGTAGGGGGCCGTCATGGCTACGTAGGACTTCTCGATGTCCCAGCCGCGGCCGAAGTCGCCCCAAGGCTCAATGTTCGCGTTGGCCAGGCCGTATTGGGTGAGCTGCTTTTTGGTCCATTCGTTGGCGCGCTTCAGGCCGTCGGAGTTAGCCAGGCGTGGGCCGCTCACGTCGGTGAGGTAGAAGGCGGTTTCCATCACCTTGGAGCGGTTCATGCCTTCGTCACGGATTTTGGCGAGGGCGGCTGCGTCGATTTTCTCAGCGGTTTGGGCGGAGGTGGGCAATGCGTGGGCCAGGGTGCCCGCCAGCGCCGCCAGTATCAATTTGTTCATCAGGTGAGGTTTGAGCGTGAGGTACAAGGCTCTAAGTTAGGCAAAACCGGTGGGCCTGAGGGCGGCCCGAAAGCTTAAAAACCGCATTTTGAAAGAATATGCGGGTATTTGAAGCGGTGCTTTGCCGTTGCTCGTCTGCAAACTCTTCCCCTTCGTCGGTACTTGCGCGCTGCCTGTCCAGGTTTTTGTTTTCGGTCGTTTTCCGGCTAAAGTTTTGCAAACACGCTGGTAGAATCAATCAATTCGAAACTAAACCTTGGCCTGGCTCTGCGAGTCAAACGCGCAGTCCACAGCCTCTCGTTTCACACAACTATTTATCAACCCCAATTAATCCATACCGATGAAAACCTTTTTGATGCCCCTCGTAGCTGCCTTTGCCTTCACCGTGAGCACGGCCGCTGCCCAGACCACCACCCCAGGCACTATGGCTACCGGCACCACGGCACAGGGCCGCGGCAACGGCCGCATGCAGCAGGGCACCCCCGAAGAAATGGCCACCCGCCAAAGCCAGCGCATGACCCAGGAATTGGGCCTAAACGCGGACCAGACCGCCAAAATTCAGCAAATCCTCCTTGCCCGGGGCCAAGAGATGCAGGCCATGCGCGGCCAGGCCCGCGACGCCGGCAACCGCGACCAAATGCGCACCCAGATGCAGGCCAACCGCGCCAAATACGAAACCCAATTCAAGGAAGTGCTGACCGCTGACCAGTACACCAAATTTGCCGCCATGCAGGACGACCGCATGGACCGCGGCCGCGAAATGAAGGACACCAAGATGAAAGCCAAAAAAGGCAAAGTCAAAATCAGGAAGTCCGACAGCTAAGCGTACGATTTTGATTAACATGAAAACTCCCAGCCACTTGGCTGGGAGTTTTTTTATGGCGCTTTATTTACTAAGCTTACTTAAGCAGTCAAAAAAACCGTCATGCTGAGCGCAGCCGAAGCATCTCTACCGCAACAGCAATTCAACCGGCCCAACCAAGCGGGAGAGATGCTTCGGCTGCGCTCAGCATGACGTTCTTCTTGACTGCCTAAACAGCTTCACCAAGAGGCCCGCAACGGCTAGGTTCCTTTTTTGTCCTGCCGACAGCAGCACAAGGCCAGCCCGCGTATAACGGCCGCCGGCCCCAATTCAGCCTTTGCTCACTCCTTCGCATGCGTCTTTTCGTTTATTCTCCCCTGAGCGCTTCTGCCCGCGCCTACCTGCTGCAACAGCTGCCCGCCGACGTAGAAGCCACCTTTGGGGCCGACCTCAACCACGGGCAAACCCATGCCGCCCTCCAGGCAGCCGAGGTGCTGCTGGGCAACCCGTCGCCGGCCCTGCTTGATGGCCCGCTGCCCAACCTGCGCTTCTGGCAGATTGACTCCTCCGGTTTTGAGCGCTACCGCGGCATAAAGCTGAGCATGCCGGTGGCCAATATGGGCGACTTCTTTGCCTGGCCCTGCGCCGAAACCATGGTGGCGGGCCTGCTGGCCCTCTTCCGCCACCTGCCCGAGCTGGCCGTGCTGCAAGCCGAAAAGCGGTGGGTGGGCGGCGCCTTCGTGCGCAACCGCGCCCGGCTGTTGCGCGGCCGCCGGGTAGTTGTCCTCGGGGCGGGCGCCATTGCACTGGCCGTGCGGCAGCAGCTCAGCGGTTTCGAGTGCCAGGTGCAGCTGTTGGCCCGCACCGCCCCGCAAGCCCAGCTGCACTCCCGGGAAGCCCTCAAAGCCGCCCTGCCCGACACCGACATCGTAGTAAACTGCCTCCCCGGCAGCGCCAACGGCTTTTTCTCCGCCGACCTCATTGCCGCCATGCGCCCCGGCGGCATCTACGCCAGCGTGGGCCGCGGCAACACCACCGACGAGCCTGCCCTCATCGCCGCCCTGCAAAGCGGCCACCTGGGCGGGGCCGTGCTCGACGTAACCGCCACCGAGCCGCTCCCTGACACCAACCCACTCTGGGCCCTGCCCAACGTGCTGCTCACCCAGCACACCGGCGGCGGCCAACCCTTCGAGGACGAAGGCAAGGTCGATATGCTGCTGCGCAACTTGAGTTTGCTCCGTAGCGGCCAGCCGCTGGAGAACCTGGTGGAGCTAAGCCGCGGGTACTAACGTGGGGTAGCAACGCCGCATTTTACGGCTCAAAGGTTTTGGTGCCGGCCAGGATGTACTTTTCCTTGTAAGTCCCCTTCTTGATGAGAATGGTGGTGACCTTTTTCCGAAAACCGGGCACGGCGTTGATGGCTTCCTGTACGGTGCGGAAATGGCCGCTGTCGTCCTGGGCCACCACAAAATCATAGCTCTAGGCGCGGCCCAGCGCCAGCCAGCACAGGCTCACTATCAACACCAGCTGCTTCATGTTTTTGGGAATAGGATTCCGTAACCCTCGCAGCTACCGCGTCCCAGACCGCATTTTTTCTACGCAATCGATGCCGGCAGCGTTACCGGCCATTGGTGGCCGGATTTTGCTTTTTACGTAGCTTAGACCTGCCAACCCGCACACTCACGCCCTCCTTCTTCTATCAAGGCACAACCCCCTATGAAAGCCATTCATCTACTCTTGGTTATGGCATTAAGCAGCGTTGTGTCCGGCTGCACCAAAAAGGAAGAGTTGCCCGAGTGCCTGGGTTCCTGTACCATCGTAGCGGGCCGGCTTCTCACTTCTGGCTCGGCGGCGCTGGCAAACACCCCGGTTGTGTTAGAATGGCACGGTCGCTTCAACGGGTTGAATAGCAAAGTGCGCAAAAAAGCCGTCGGAACCACCGATGCAAACGGCTATTATCGCATCAGTGCCTTCCTTGCCGACGATGAACTAACTGATGGGTATCTGTCCGTGGTCTTTCAAGCAAACCCCTCCCGATACTACCTTATCGGCGAGCCGAATGTTGCTTTTTTCGACTATAAGCGCGACACGCTTTTAACTGCGTATGATTATATCATTCCGCGCAAGGCATTTATCAGGTTCGAAGTTACCAACCCAAGCCAGATTCCAGGCCCGTATTCTTATCACGCTGATTTGAATTCGTGTCACGGTGGCAATACCGTTTTTAGTTCGAGTATTCGCGGTGGTGGTGTTGTAGTCAACTGCTCCGGACTGTCGACTACTCCCATCGAGACCGCAGGCGACCAACCCATATTGGTTCGGCAAAGAAAAAACGGTTCCTACGTGGCTCCCAACGACACTATTTTCATTCCGGCAGGCACCACCCTAACGTACCGACTGACCTACTAATGAGAAAGCCCGACCATCTGGCCGGGCTTTCTCATTTCCTCTAATCAGCAGTACTTATTCCTGCGCGCCAGCGGCTTTGGTCATCACGTCCACAATCTCGGCCGAGATGCCGGTGGTGCTAAAGCCGCCGTCGTGCATGAGGTTTTGCATGGTCACGTAGCGCGTGAGGTCTGAAAACAGCGAGATGCAATAGTCGGCACAGGCTTCGGCCGGGGCATTGCCCAGCGGCGACATCATGTCGGCGAAGTTGTAGAAGGCGTCGAAGCCGGTGATGCCGGTGCCGGCCGTGGTCTTAGTAGGCGACTGCGACACGGTGTTCACGCGCACCTTTTGAGCTTGCCGAAGCGCTGGCCGTAGCTGCGGGCAATGCTTTCGAGCATGGCCTTGGCCTGCGTCATGTCGGTGTAGTCGAGGAAGGCGCGCTGGGCGGCGATGTAGCTCAGGGCCACAATGCTGCCCCACTCGTTCATGGCGTCCTGCTTCTCGGCCACGGCCATCATCTTGTGAAACGACATGGCCGATACGTCAATCGTCTGCTGGAAGAATTTGTAGTCCAGCTCGCCGTAATGCTTCTTCTTGCGGATGTTGGCGCTCATGCCAATGCTGTGCAGCACGAAATCAATCTTGCCGCCCAACTGCTCCTGCGCGCCCGAAAACAGCGCCCCCAGCTCTTCGGTGGAAGTAGCATCGGCCGGAATAATGGGCGCGTTGCACTCCTCGCTCAGCTTGTTGATTTCGCCCATGCGCATGGCCAGCGGGGCGTTGGTGAGCACGAAGCGGGCGCCCTCGGCATGCGCCCGCTGGGCTACTTTCCAGGCAATGGAATGTTCGTTGAGCGCACCGGAAATAATGCCGACTTTGCCGGCGAGGAGGTTGTTAGGCATGGGAATGTGAGATAAGCTTTAGCTGGCACCGCAGGGCCGTGAAAGTATAACGGCCGGACAAAAGTAGGAATTTGACGGCAAGCTAATGCCTACCGCATTACGCTGCCACCTCGCCCCGCAGCGCCAGCAACTCGCGGGCGCTCTGGAAGGCATTCTCACTCGGCTTAGCACCCGCAATCATGTGCGCAATTTCCTTGATGCGGTCGTCCTGGTTCAGCTCCCGGATGCGGCTCACAGTGCGGTCAGCGCGGTCTTCCTTGTACACGAAGTAGTGAACGTCGCCGGCAGCGGCCATTTGGGGCAGGTGCGAAATAGCAATTAATTGGTGCTTATGCGCCATTTGCTGCATCATGCGGCCCACTTTCACGGCAATCTCGCCGGAAATACCGGTGTCGATTTCGTCGAACACGATGGTGGGCAGAGCTGTTTTATCGGCCAGCATGTACTTGATGCACAGCATCAAGCGCGAGAATTCCCCGCCCGAAGCAGCTTTGCTCAACGTCTGGGGCTGGGCACCTTTGTTGGCCGTGAAGAGGATGTTCACCACGTCGGTGCCGCTGGTGGCGGGCGCGCCAATGCTGTGCTGCACCACAATGCGGGCGTGCGGCATTCCGAGGTCGGCCAGCAGCAGGCCCAGCTGTTTCTCAAAGGTGGGAAACGACTTGCGGCGGCTTTCCGAGAGCTTGGCGGCCTGCTTGGTGACGGCGGCCAGGGCCGCGTCCGAATCCTTGCGCAGCCGGTTGATTTCCTTGTCCAGGTTCAGCACCGAGCTCACTTTTTGGCGGAGGCTGTCGCGCACTGCAATGAGAGCCGGCAGGTCGCGGGCCTGGTGCTTGCGCTGCAGCGTGTAGAGCACGTTGAGGCGGTCCTGCAGCTCTTCGGCGCGGGCGGGGTCGCCCTCGGTGCGGCGCTCGGCGGTTTCTACCTCGTCGGCAATGTCGTGCAGCTCAATCAGGCAGCTTTCCAGGCGCTCGCGCAGCTCCCGGAAGTTGTCGGCGTAGTTGGCCACCTGGCCCAGCAGCATCACGGCGTCCTTCATGCTGCCGGTGGCGCAGGTTTCGCTGTCGCGCAGCCCGTGCAGGGCCTGGCTCAGCTTGTACTTGATTTCTTCGGCGTGCTCCAGCTGCTTCACCTCCTGCTCCAGGGCGTCCTGGTCTTCGGTGTCGAGGCGGGCTTCTTCCAGCTCATTCAGCAGAAAGCTGTTATAGTCCAGCTCCTTACTGGCCTGGGCCGCCTGGCTTTCCAGCGTCTGCAGGTCGGCTTCCAGCTTGCGGTACTGCCGGAAGGCGTTGCTGTAGTGCGTGCGCTGCGGCACCAGTCCAGCGTACAGGTCCAGCAGGTTGAGTTGAAACACGGCGTCGCCCAGCAGCAGCGTGTCGTGCTGCGAGTGAATGTCCATCAGGTTGGCGCCGATTTTCCGCAGGGCCTCCAGCGTCACCGGCGTGTCGTTCACAAAAGCCCGCGACTTACCATTGGGACTAATTTCGCGCCGCAAAATGCACTGCACGTCGTAGTCCAAATCCTCGGCCTCGAAAATATCCTGCAGTTGGTAATTGGCAATATTGAACTGCCCTTCAATTACGCATTTACGCTCCGTATCAAATAGCATGCGTGAGTCGGCGCGATTGCCCAGCAGCAGCCCAATGGCGCCCAGCATGATGGATTTGCCGGCACCCGTTTCACCCGTGATAATATTTAAAAGCGGCGACGGCCGCAGCTCCAGCTGCTCAATCAGCGCGTAATTATTAATCCGTAAATCGACTAGCATTATTTTTAATTATGAGTTTTGAATTATGAGTTTTGAATTAGAAATTGTCGTTCAGACAACTCATAATTCACCACACATAACTCATAATTTATTTTAGAACACTCTGGTATTTCGCCGCATTCGCCGGGTCCACTTCAATGAGCATGGTCACGAGCTCCTGCTTCTGGCGCTGGTCCTGACTGGTGCGGAAGATATTGGCAATTTCGTCGGACTTGGCCTCGAAGAAGGAGCGGGCGAACAAGGTGTTTGGCCGCGTCACGGCGGCCTTCTGAATCCCCGTCAGGGCCTGCATCACGGAGCTGCGGGCGTCTTCGGGCTTTTCCACAAACACGTCCATGCCCTGGCGGTAGTAGCCGTACAGGCCCGTGCGGAAGGCCTGCAGCTGGGGGTCGGTGAGGTTATCGAGCAGAAAATGCCGGTCGCGGGAGCCCGAGCCGAGCCACCCGGCATCGGGCTCGTTGGTGCTGGTCTGGTTGGCCGTGTAGTTCACCACGTTGCGGGCCAGCTCGTAGTACGGCGTGCCCCCAAGCGGCGCAAAGGTGTCGCGGTCCATGCCAATAACCATGTAGGCATAATAGCCCAGCAGCGACGACAGATTGGACACGAAGCTGTTGGGTGAAAAGTCCAGCGGCGCCTGCGGCGAGTAGTTGAAATTGAAGCTGCGGTCCACGATGCTGATGACGTTGGTTTCGTAGCCCGTGCCGTACACCGGCCGCGTCGAAATCATGCGCATGGTGGTTTGGTACGAGCCGTTCTGCGGAATTTTCTCAATGCCGATGAACACGCGCAGCCGGATTTTCTCCTCCGGCCGATGGGCCTGGCTGGTCCAGGACCGGTTATTAAGGAAGGTGCGGATGTCGTTCTGCATCTGCCCCACGATGGTGGGGTCCGTAATCGTCACGTTTTGGGTGGTCACCTGCACTTCGGACAGCAGTTCTTGGGCGCGGGCAACGGGCGCCGCCAACAGCAGAACCGCAACGAGGGGCAACACAGCGAGCAATTTTCGCATCATGGGGTACTTATGGGCAGGCGGGCCAGAATCAGGCGTACCAGTCCGCGGGCCACGTCGGCTTTGGACTGCAACTCAAAATTAACGATTTGGCCGGCGGCATCCAGCACGGTCACCTTGTTGGTGTCGTGGCCGAAACCCGCGCCGGCATCGCGCAACGAATTCAGCACAATGAGGTCGAATTTCTTGCGGTGCAGCTTGCCTTGGGCGTGGGCCAGCTCGTTTGTAGTCTCCAACGCAAAACCCACCGCAAATTGTTCAGGCCGCTTGCTTTGGCCGAGCGTGGCTGCAATGTCCACGTTCTTCACCAGCTCCAGGGTCATGGTGTCGCCCGACTTTTTTATTTTCTCCACCGCCACCTGCGCGGGGCGATAGTCAGCTACTGCCGCCGCAAACACCCACACATCGGCTCCGGGTGCCACCGCGGCGGCGGCCGCAAACATCTCGGCCGCCGTCTCCACCCGCACCGTGCGGACGCGCGGGCTGGCGGGGTCCGGCAGCTGGCTGGGGCCACTCACTAGCGTCACCTCCGCCCCCTGCGCCGCGAAAGCTTCGGCCAGCGCGTAGCCCATTTTACCCGTCGAGCGGTTGCCCAGGAACCGGACAGGGTCCAGCGGTTCGTAAGTGGGGCCAGCGGTAAGAAGAACGTGCACGTTGGAAGTGTGGGTTAAAAAAGAACGTCATGCTGAGCTTGCCGAAGCATCTCTACCGTGCAACTAATCAATTTTAGTACTGCGGTAGAGATGCTTCGGCTGCGCTCAGCATGACGTTCTAATTCTTAGTGGTTGATTCAGCAAAGAAAGCCTCCAATTCGGCCACTATGTCCTCGGGTTCCAGCATGCGGCCGTGGCCGCTGAGGCCGCTGGCCAGCTCGCCGCTGGGAGAGTCGAATACATGGTTGCCGAAGGAGCGCAGGCGCGCCAGATTCTGCGTCACGGCGGGGTGGGCGAACATGTCCACGTCCATAGCCGGGGCCAGAAAAACCGGGCAGCGGGCCGATAAATAGACGGCGCAAAGTAGATTGGGGCACAACCCGTTGGCCAGCTGCCCGATGGTGTTGGCGCTGGCAGGCGCGATGAGCAGCGCATCGGCCCACAGGCCCAGCTCCACGTGGTTGTGCCATTCGCCGGCCGCCGCATTGCGCAAAAATCCCGTCAGCACAGGTTTTTTGGAGAGTGTACCCAGCGTGAGAGGCGTGACGAATGCCGCCGCTGCTTCGGTGAGGATAACCTGCACTTCGGCCCCGGCCTTCACCAGCAAGCGCGTGAGCACCGCCGCTTTGTAGGCGGCAATGCTGCCGCTCACGCCCAGCAGGATGCGGCGGCCGGCGAGGGAGGAAAGCGTGTGGTCCGGCATAGGAATTCGTTGCGGGTTGCTGGGTCACAAAAGAACGTCATGCTGAGCTTGTCGAAGCATCTCTACTGCGCAAGTAAGGAATTACTACTGCGGTAGAGATGCTTCGACAAGCTCAGCATGACGTTCTTCTGGTACCCGGCCGATTTGTTCGGCAGGGATTTTTAGAATAGCTCGCGGGGCACCGGCACCTCTTCGGGCGCGGGCGTGGTGTACTGGATTTTGCCCTGCAGGAACTCCTCAATAGCGAGGCTGGTGGGCTTGGGCATCCGCTCGTACTGCTTGGAAACCTCGATTTGCTCGCGGTTCTCAAACACTTCTTCCAGGTTATCAACGGTAGAAGCAAACTCGGCCAGCCGGTCGTTCAGCTCTTCCTTCAGCTTAATCGAGAGTTGGTTGGCGCGCTTCGAAATCACGGAAATGGCCTCGTACACGTTGCCGTTGTCGCCGGTGATGTCGGCCACGTTGCGCGTGATGATGGAGCTCGACGGGGTGTTGGGATTAGGTTTCATGGGCTGATATTGATTACAAATTAGTTAGAGGCCGCAGCGGGCAGCGATTTCAGCTTGGCAATCTCGGCCTGGCTGGTATCAAACATGCCCTGGGCTGATTTCAGGTTTTTGCTCTGGGGAAAACCGTCAATATATTGCTGGTAAAAGGCCACGGCTTCGAGGTACCGCTCGCGCTGCTTCGACTCGACGCTTTCCTGGGCCCAGGCGTATTGCGCGTTGAGGCGCAGGTACGCGGCCTGCTCGGCAAAGGCCGACGCGGGGTATTGCTGCTGGAAATTGGTGAGGGCCACCACGGCCGCCTGGTTGTAGCGCAGCTGAAAGTACAGACGGGCGCTTTCAAACGCCTTGTTCTCCAGCTTCTTCTGCAGCTCCTGCGACATGTTCTCGGTCTCGGCCCTGAACTTGCTTTCGGGGTAGCGGTTCAGGAAATCCTGAATGGCTTCGAGGGCCGACACCGTGTTGGTCTGGTCCAACTCGAAGCCCGGCGAGTCTAGGAACAGGGACTTTGAGTTCAGGAAAGACGCTTCCTCGGCGTAAGCCGAGTTGGGGTACGTGTCCACAAACTGCTTGAAATAGAACGTGCTCAGCACGTAGTTGCGCTGCTTGTAGTTGGTGTTGGCGAAGTAGAACTGGGCCTTTTCCGCTTCGGGGCGGCCCTTGAGCAACGGAATCAGGTCTTCGAGCAGCGTGCCAGCACGGAAAAAGTCACCCTTTTCGTAGTAGGCAATGGCGGCTTCGTACTTTTTATTAACGTCGGTGCTTTTAAGCAGGCGCTGGTAATTGTTGGAGCAAGCGCCCAGCACGAGCGAACTAACCAGCAGAAACAGAAGCGTGAGGCGGGAAATCGGCATATGGGGTGCAAAGGTAACGATTTGAGTCGGCGAAGGCAAACGGGGCGTTGCAGGCAACGCGGTCGCCGGGAGCTAGAGTGCCCGGCGGCCGCGAAAGGTTGCAGCTACGGGCGGGCCGTGGGCGTCGCCACGGCGGCTCTGGCGGGCGCTGGCGCCGCAGCTGATTTGGTTATCGGCGGGCTGGTTTTGGGTTTGGGCGCGGGCTGAGGCTTGGCGGGAGCCGGCTTCGCGGGTGCTTTTTTAGCGGGCGCCTTGGCCTTGGCACTGCTTTTAGTGGCGGGCTTAGTTTTTTTCCTGGCAACCGGGCGCTTTTTGGGGCGGTCATCAAACTGCTTGCCCAACACCTGGCGGCGGGTGGGCCGTTCCTTGGCCAGCCACTGAAAACCCTTCAGCCGCTGGTCGTCGGGCTTGAACTCGTGGGGCGGCACAAACCGGGCCTCGGGGTTGGAGAGAACGGTTATTCTATTGAGCTTGCTCTCCAGAAACAGCATCCGCATGTTGGCCGACAGCACCCGGTTCATGCCCGTGGTGGCGGTGTCGTTTTCCAGCGCGTAAAAGATGCTTTCGGCGTTGCCCTGCACGTCCACGCGCCGCAGCTTGCTGTCGCGGAAGTAGGCCGTCATGCTGCGGCCCTTGGTCTGGTTGAAATTCAGCAGCGTGTCCTGGTCCACGGCCAGGGCATTGCCGAAGAGGCGCATCTCGTCAATCCGGCCGCGCTTCGAGCGAATTTGCATGGAGTCGGCGGTGAGCTGGTTTTTGGCCTGCCACAGCACCGGGTTCCGGTTGAGGTAGATGATGCTGTCCTGCCGGTCGTAGGTCAGCGAATCGCAGATGCCCTGCAACTCGCCCCGGAATATTTTCACCTTCGGATAGGCATAGAGCACCGTGCGCGTGGTGGTTTGGCCGGGGCGGGCTTCCACGCTCACCAGCGTATCGGCCGCCATATACAAGGTATCCTTGTCGCTGATGTTGCGCACCACCGGCCGGCCGCCGTAGAGCTTGGTGCGGCCCAGGGCGCGCCAATAGCGGCCCACGTCGCCGCGCAGGGTCAGGTTGTCTTTCTTCGATATCAGGCTGACGTGGCCTTTGGCTACGCCGTACATTTTCACCTCGTCGTACACCAGCTCATCGCCGCCCAACAAGTAGTTAGGCGTGTCTATTTTGGCGTTTTTCTTGAAGTTGGAAACGCGGGTAATGGTGTTGTAATTACCGCCTTCGGCATACAGATTCCCCTGCTTGCCTTTAATGCGCGTAGGCCCGTCGAAATAAGCAATTTTCGACACCGTGTTGTAGCGCAGCAGGTCGTTGTTCAGCTCCGAATCGGGCGTGACGAGGTGCACGTTGTTCGTGAACACGAAGACCTTGGAGTTGGTATCGTAGAAGCCTTGCTGGCTATCCAGCGTATTTTGGGGGTCGGTGAGGTGGCCGGTTTCCGTATAGAAGGCCGTTTTGCGGTTGAGGTCGTACACCAGGCTGGGCGTGGTGAGGGTCATGCGGGTGTCGCGCATCACCACGTTGCCCACCATGCGGGCGGTGAGCTTGTCGCCGTTGTAAAAGCCCTTGTCGCCCGTGATGGTCATGGTGTCGCCCTGCACCACCCGCACGTTGCTGAAGGCCTCCACCTCGTTGCGGTCGAGGTACTGATAGGCCGAATCGCAGTACAGAAAAGTATCTTCCTGCTGAAAGCTGACGTTGCCGAGCAGCTTGCGAATCTTCACGCCATTGAAGTCGCCCCCGAGCAGCTTGCCGGCGGTGAGCAGCTGAATGGGCGCCCCCTTGGCTGCCACGGGCGGCGCAATGGCCGGCCGCGGACTGCGCACCGCGGCCC